>JBAYVD010000002.1:0-356405 GCA_041674745.1 Crocinitomicaceae bacterium | reverse complement strand
GTCAAAAATCAAACGTAAAAAAGGTGGTTCACTTTGGAGCGGAATACTATGTTCAATTTGCTCCGGAATAGGTGGTTCACTTTACTGCGGAATGGGTGGCTCACTTTCAGCGGAATTTCCAGTCTAGTAGGAGAATTGAAAATTTGAGTATTGGTTGAAATTTTTTTAGAAATTCAGATACATCTGCAAATACTTCATCTGTTTCCTGGCCTGCTTGTGGAGAAATAGGAATCCAACCGAATTGTATATGCCATAGAAGGAGATTCAACGCACAAGTAGTTGATAGATGGCTCGATATTTCAAGCGATTAACATTGCAGAATCAACAATAAAATTCACTGGAAAAACTGTTGGTGAATTAGGGTCCTAGCCAATCTCCAATGACTAATGGATTTAATATCAGATAATCTGGTTGATGAAATTCATTTGTTCCGTTTATACTATTCAAATAAAAACTGGCCTATAGAACAAACTTTTTTGAATCAGATGATTGGAATGGACGGAAAAATATTTGCTAAAAAAACTGAATCAGAATCATGCAATCAAGTGCATATTTCAAATTTGAATGCTGGACTTTATTTTGCAGAAGTAAACAACAAAATAGGGCAATTAACTCGAGTGAAATTTATAAAAGAATAATCAGCTCTTATTCAAAAATAACGGTTCCCCAAAGTGACGGGTTTTGATGAAATCCTTCACTTCCTGAACTGTTCCAACGAAGTTGCTCCATTCTTTTATTCGATTCGTCACCGAGATCTATCGCAATTTCAAACCCTAAATTCATTCCAGGTGCTAACTCTTTTTTCATCAAATCTTTGATGGCAATACCAATTTCAACCGTATAACCTGTTTCAGTGGGATTCATGGCAAATTTTGCTTTATCGAAAGGTTTGTCTTCGGAGAAGTTCCAAAGGTAGGGAAGAGGACCACAATTGATTCCGATGTGATAATCGCTCAGCAAAAAAAGTTTGCGCTTCGGATTTGCATTCGGATTGGTTGCAAACGCAATTTCGATCGCATCGCCATTCCAGAGATCACCATTTTTCTTATTATTTAAATTGGGTGTGGTGTCTTCTACGCGAACGGCAACAAACAATGAATCCGGTGTGTATTGAATCGAAAACTCACTACCATCACCAATTTTTGTGAAGGTTGAATTTTTCCAATCGTCCAATTTCCCATCTAACTTAGGTCTTGAATTCTGAACTGGTGTAGCGGTAGTTTCTTCTTTCAATTTCCCGGTAAAAGGTACGATGCGAATGGCATTGATTTCTACCTCATCTTGGGCGAACAATTGAATAATCAATTGCTTGATGTTGCTAGGGTCACAATCAAAATCAACGAAGGGAAAAAGGGCCAATGGAATTTGAATTTTGGTCCAATCTTTTGAAATGACTCCATTGGGAATAAAATTTTTCGAAAATCCTGTCCAGGCTTGCCCACCGGCATAATCTTCAAAACCAAGCGCCCAAGGCAGGTTGCCAATGTTTTTCCCTTTTGATCGAACCTCAATTTCGATAGAGGCAACATGTATAATTTGTCCCATATCCTTGGAACTCCAAAAATCCCAACCAAAACCGACTCCAACCCAGTCGCAACCTTCTTGGTCTTTGTTCCATTTCACATCTAAAAAGGCATTGTCGGCTTCTTCTTTCAAGGCAATTGTAACACAAGTCGAATTTTTGGATGTCCAAACTTCATCCGAAAATGTATTGTCAAAAATGGTCAATTGGGTAAAACCGTTGATGTTTGCCATTTCGTTCAGGTCATACGAATCGTACAATCCCATTCGCTTGAAAACACGATTTTCATTGACTTGAATTTCATTCAAATTCTGAATGCGCAAGGAATCTTGTCCAAAACAATTCCCGATCGCAATGAATGACAATAATAGTGTGAAACGATAACCTATTCTCATGGATTCAACGGTGCATTTTCAGTAAATAGGATGTAATCAACTTTCGTTTTCGCATTCCCGGTAACAGGATTGGCTAAGTCTAACATGTTGATTTGTTGAATTTTATCAGGATTGTGTTGTCCGTTTCCATTGGGTGACGAAGGTGATCCGTTGACCAAACAAGGAATGTCGCTATACTTTACAGAAACCATTTTCCAACCTGCCCAATTCACGGGTATCTGAAGGGAATACATGTCTTCGCTAGCATTGCTGAATCCTCCGTTGGCATCTTCATCTTCTTGGAATTGAAATAGAAGTATGGTATTTACCAAACCAGGTTCACCGTAAATCATTAAGTTAAAATATACGTTATCCGGGTTCGCATTCAATGGATATTGAGGTGCTCCGTAGGCACTTGCTGGAAAATAGAGGTAGCCAATCAAATAATCCCAATCAACGGTTCCCGCCATGTTGTAATAGGAATTTCCTTGCGCTGCTGAAGAATCTGTCTTGATTTGGAAATCCATATCCGCTCCGGATTGAATAAAAGAACTCCAACCTGGATTTAAACCACTTTCAAAATCTGCCACTAAAAATCCAGGATTTAGTTTGGCATGAATTATTTTAATTGTGGTTTCCAACGTGTCAGATTCTCCTGAAAAACTAATTTTCACATCACAAATTTCTTCTTTGAAAATTGGTAAATCGGTTGTGTTGCCTGACCATGTGGCAACGCTCGCGTCGATCGTTGAACTTGTGCCTTCGATTCGTTTCACGGCACCTGAAGATTGACCTTTGATTGTAATTTCCCAATCGGTTATTTTGGATAATTCAGCTGTAAATACAACGGTTTGACCAATAGAAAAATCCACTGAATCCACATTTGTAGCTAGCGGGGTTATCACAGAGAATGCCCCGTAGACATCGTTTAATCCCGGACCATCAAATTTATCTGCTTCCTTTTTTCTGCAAGAGAAAAGAACCGGAATAGCAATTAAAAGATAGAGAATTGACTTTTTCATAACTTAAAATTTCATGTTGTAAATAATCATGAACTGGTTCAATTTGTATGGATTGAATCCATTGCCGTTGTTCCAATTCGTTTCATAAAAAGCAGAAAGGTAAATTTCCGGTGAAAACTGGAATTTCAAACCACCTGCATAATAATTTTCAAATCGATTGGTATTGTAAACGCTGAAATTGATGATTTCATCTTTGGTATTCCGAACCGGTAGCAAATCATTCCCTTTGCTTTCAAAATGATAAACGTTTGCCAAGAGATAAAGTTTGTCAACGATTTCAAATTGACCGCCTAAACTCAAAGCTCCAGCGGTAAGTGAAACTTGTTCAAATTCTATCTGACTTTCTCTTTTTGTGAGCTGATAGGATCCACCGATTTCAATCGATAAATCCCGTTTCATAGCAAAGGTTTTACCCAAATCAATTTTCACATCCGATTTCAAGTAATTGAATTTTTTCAAGTTCAATGTACCTTGACCGCGCACCTCACTCAAATTGTAATAGGAAACATTCGCCGTTAATTTTTCAGCAGAATCGGCATAATGCAATGTTGAATAAACTCCTTTTCGATTGAAAGTAGCCGTTCCATAAGGTAAAGCATTGTTTACCGATGGATCATAGGTCATAATCCCCGTTGAAATAGAAGAGGCGTAGAGAAGAGGATCATTGTATAAATCGTACATAGAAATACCTCTTTGAATTTGATTGTTGGTGTAACGGTCAAAGAAATTATTGGATTGTGAGTAATTAATGCGTTTGGATTGAGCTCCAGCACTTCTGAAATCAGCGCCATTGTTCATATAGCCAGCTGCGACTTCAAGATTCAATTTTTTTAATTTCACGTACAACTGTGTATTGGCGAAAAAGTCTTCCAATTGGCTCGTATCTAAAGCATAACCTGCCTTGGAAATACCACTTTCGCCTTTTACCCCAATTTTCCATTTTTCTTGGTCTAGTTTCAGGTCATAGGTAATGGAACTCACGCTATTCTTGTAGGCATTTTCGCTAGACGCTGTTCCTTTTAAATCAAAAACACTTACCTGATTTAGACCAAAAGTTAGGTATTTACTTTGGTGAACAATCATATTTCCTCCGCCATAAAAACGCTCGAAGATGTTCGTTAAATTCGATGGATTCAATCGAGTAATAAAGCCGTTAAATTTGATGTCTTTCACCACTTTTGGAAAATTCAGACCAAAATCAATCGCAGCACCTTGTTGACGCCAGGTATTGTTTTTAGAATAAAAAGATTCATAATTCAAGATATCTTCTTTCATTTTCAATACACCGGTTCCGGCCAAAAGCATGTCGGCATTGTGGTTGTAAAATGTGTAAGGTGTCATCTTGTAATCGATATTTCCGAATTGGTATCGCAAAACGTTTCCCGCCACACCCCGAACATACAATTGGCGCACGTCAAAGGCTACATTGCTGCCCCAAAAGCCACCCAAACTGTTTTTGATACGGATCATTCCCAAAATTTCCGTCGAAGCATTCGGATTGATTTTAAAGCCCAAATCGATTAGAGCATAACCGCCAGCAGATTTTCTCGAAGTTACCGTATCTTCTTCCTGTTGAGTTTCAAAACCGCTGTTGGATAAAATGGAACGAGCGCTCCCTACAAATTGTACTTTTTTTCCAGCTTGTGAAAAAATAGCCATGGGCGCAAAGGCGAAAATGAGTATGAATATTCCTTTCATATTTAAAAATATATTTTTAATTCAACGGTCGTTTCGTGACCTCTGTAATGATCCAATGAAAAATTTGCGTCTTTGTATGTCATCCAACGCTGACGAACATACAATCCAACATTTTTAGAAAGAACGTAGTCAATTCCAATGGAATAACTGGTTCCAACTTGATTTCGAGCAGATTGAGATACTACATCTAACGTTGTATGTTCATTTGCTATGATGCGATCCCAACCGAAGTAATTGGATATGACCATTTTTGAAGTCAGTGGATAGTAGAATTCTAGTTGGTTGTTGTAACTCTGTAAATAGGCTGCTTTCGAATAGTTGGGTAGAATTGAAAAATCTCTCTGAACGGAATGGAATCCAGCCAAATAGAATACATACAAGTCTTTTTTGAAAAGCTTCATTTTACCTTTGTAACTGACTTCGATGGAATTGAAACCTTTTGCCGAAATGGAGTCCGTAATTTGAACTGTTTCATAGACACCTCGGTAAATTTTATTCAAATTTTGATAAGGTCCAACATTCGATGGGAATCCCCAACGCCAGAACCGAGATAGAGCCAAATTGTTGGCTGGATGACCGTACGTGATTTTATCCGACAATCCAATAATTTCGCTGGCCACACTGTATCCAATCGTTAGTTTTTGTTTTTTGATGTGTAAATCCGTGTTGAGAATAATTCCTTTTCGATTGTTTGTCATTTGGCCAATGTTGACCAAAGAACTAGCAAAAGGAATAAGAGGAGTTTGACTTCCCGGATCCGCCGCATTTGCCGAGTTTACCGAAAATTCGCTGATGGAAGAATTCCAAAAAATACCGTTGTTGTTAATCACGTATGGACTGATTTGGAAATAGCGAACTTCAATTGGGAAGTGCGTTAATTCTTCGGAAAATTGAACTCTTAAATCGATGGCTTCTCCCAATTTCCCTTTCAAACTAGGTGCATGATAACTACCTGCGCCCAGTTCACCCACCAAGGTGATTTCGTTTATTTTCAATTTAAATTCTGATGTGATTAGGTCGTAACCAATCACTTCTCGTGCTAAACTATCGTCATAGGTTTTGTTGGAGATTCCATTGATACTTACAAAGCTCTGACCGAAATCTTTTCTGATTTTTCCGCCCATCATACTGTTGGGTTTCGGCAATGAACCTCCGTTGTATTGCGATTTTCCGTACATGTAGGCAAATGAAAATCCTTTTGGTAGTTTGTTTCCATCAAAAATAAATCCTTGAAATGCTTGCTGTCCCCAACGAACATCTTGACTTAACGCTCCTTTTTCGTAGAATTGGTGGTATCGATCTTGCACATCTTTTGTATTGGGATCCCACGGATTTCTTTCAAAAAGGCTGTAACGGTTGTAACCGGTATTGGTCGCAAACGTGAATGGACTCAAGGAATACCAATGAATTCCGCCGGTATGAACGGAGAAATTTCCATATTTGGTGGAATGGCTTCCGTTTAAGTTAACTCCCAAATTCAAACCTTTTGCATAATCCGTTGTGCTACCCGAAAGTGGTGTCCACAAAAAGAGGTCGGTGCTAAAGGAAGTGGTCGCAGAAGGGCGCGCTCCAATGGTCATATACAACTGAGGAATGTTGCTGTCATCCCCTAAAAACAATCGATTTTTAACTGTCCCAAATTCAGGATATTGTTCTTTCATCACTGTGTAATTACCAATAAATCGGTAATAGCCAGAAACGGACAGATTGCTCAATCCGTTCTTCATGTTTTTCGGAAAAGAACCGGAATTGAATAAATCCAATGTGCTACTATCTTTATGTTGCGCACTTACACTCGAAACAATCAAAGCAAAGGCGGCAAAGAGAAGGATATGTCTATTATTTTTCTTCAAACGACTTAAGATCTTGAGGGGTGAATATTATTTTCTTGGAATTTCCATCGGCATCCAAATTTTCTTGAACGTAAAAAGGAATGTTCATGTACGCTATTTTTTCTCCATCCGAAACCGTCACAAAAAGACGATAACGACCTTCTGTATTGGGGGCTTTGACTTTTACCGTAGCTTGATTCCGATTTTTCAATTTTCCTGAAATGGCCGTGGGTTTGTCTTCTCGATCTCCTCCGGTTTTCAAATCGGTACTTTCAGGATACAATTCCCACGTATAACTCAACTTGTCCTTGTTCAAATCGATTGAAAAAACTTGACAAAGCATGGATTGACCCGATGTTAAAATTAAATTCCGCGGATAATTTCTGACTCCTTCCACGAGAACAGAATCGATAGAAGGGGAGCGGTTGACTGGGTATTTCCCCGACCAATCATACTCAAGCGCGTCAATTGCTTCCGTTGGTCTTCCTTCTTCGTCAAATACGCCGTACCAAGTACTGGTATATTCTTGCTTTTGTCCCCAAAGGAACGCAAATGAACCAATACATTGTTTTCTTTCTCCCCAAATATAATCTTGGTAACGTGTTTTGTACGTCAATGCTTTTTCCGTACTGGTTTGTTCGATAGAAGAGCCCCAGCGTGTTTTTGGTGATTCCCAATGACCGTTTGGTCCCCATTCGGTAATCATGTACGGACCATTGAAATTACCATCCTTTAGAACCTTTTTTACATTTTCAATATCTCCATAGGTGTTGATACCATAAATATCAATTGCTGTCATGGTTTCGTTGATGAATTTCACTTTACTCGGACTTGTACCTGCTGTAACCGTCGAGGTTGGGTGATTAGGGTCCAATTCTTTCACCATTTTGGCGATATCGTTGACGGCGCTCCAAACCTTGGTATTGCTATAATCTAGTTCATATTCATTTCCAACTCCCCAAAGTAAGAGCGCAGGGTGATTTTTGTATTTTTCCACCGCTACTCGGAAATTGTTCAATTGATTTTTAATTTTTTCTTCGTCATTGTAATCGAAGCCGTGACGCTCGTGTTGAACCCACATTCCGAGCATCACTTTTAATCCTTTGGCTTGTGCGGCGTCCAAAACTTCTTGCGCATTTTCAAGTCCCCAAGTTCGAATGGTATTTGCACCTGATTCTACAACTTTGTCCAAATGTGTTTCACCACCCGCACCTTTGATGTAAAATGGTTTGCCATCAACTAATAATTCCCATTGGTCATTTATTTTTTGCACCGTAACTTTAGATGTTTGGCCAAAGTAATTACCGTTCATTAGCGACATAAAAGCCAAGAAAAGTAAGATGATTTGTTTTTCCATTTGCAGCTAATAAAAAGTTCAATTATGGTGCAAAATACGAACTTATTGTATTTTGTACAATATTTGTTAATAATAATTCTATTAATAAAACCACAAAGTGCTTAATATGTTCACAATGAGGTTAAAAAAAAGATTCGAGATGATTTATAGGAAGAAAGGTGGTTTTTGAAAGCGCAATTTGGCATCTTGGAACAATGATGATTTGGCGTTCATTTGAAAAGAGAAGGATTTGTAGGCAGCAACCGGTGTCCAGTTGAAACTTAATTGCCAGCAATGCATATTGCGCACCAAGTTCATTTGAACGTAGGTGACTTTCGCTGTTTTAAAATCAAAAGAGGAGCTACCCGCCAATTTCCATCTTTTTGTGAAACTAATGTCGCCATCTAAGCGAATGGTTTGAACCAAGCTAGACTTATCGCGATTTACACTTGTTTTGTTTTGGTTGATGTTCCAAGAAACGTTGTGCGAAATCGTTGCTTTCCATGGAATATCAAAAGTGATCATTTGTTCAGGATGCAAAATGAAATATTGGTAATCTGCATTCCAGTTGTCTTCCATTTTTTGCTTCGTATCTTGAATTTTGTTCAAGCTTTCTTTTGGAGCCAAGGTCAATCCTGTAGAAAAGGTGGAAGAAAGAAAACGTCCCAATTTTGAACGGGAATCGATGGCGAAATCTTTTGTTTTAGCTCCGGTGGAATCGTTCCAATTGTAAGCACTGTATACGCCACTGGCCTGAAAATTTAAAAATTTGAACGGACTAATTCTCAAATTCCAATTGAAATCAGAAAGCTTCATCGAGTCTTTGAGTAAATCGTAATTTCCTGAAATACTCAAGTTGTCGATTATTTTTATTTTCCGGAATCCGGTAACGGTGTCTTTGTCTGATTGGCGTTTCAATTCAAACGTGTTGTTCATAGCAAAAGTGATCAAAGATTGGTCATTTGTAGCCCCGCTGGAATAAACACTTTGTTCAAATTGGGAATAGGAGAGAGGTTTGATTTGGTTGATTACATTCAATGTCCTTGTTGAATTCAAATTTGGGATATAACTGTATCCAATGGTTGGTGTCATCACATGACGCAAAAGAGATTTACGTTTACCAGCGAATTTGTAATAGGAATACAAAACGGTCGTTGCGTTTACTTTTACATCAAAAAATTGTGCCATACCCGTAATTTTTTGAAGATCATTTCGAATGGAGTATTGCATGACTCCAGTGGTATCCGTTGAGTCATTGAATTTTTCAACGGTTTGAAAATTAATATCATTCCGGTAGGTAATGGAAGGATTAATTTTTAATGTGTTTTTAAACAGACCTACCGTTGTTTTGGCCGTGGCTCTTTGCGAAACCCCATTTTTATAGGCTTGACCAATTCTCGTAAAATCTGCTTGCTTCATTAAACTGTCAGCAAATGAGGATTGATTTTTACCCTCCATATCATATGTAACACCAAATCGAGCAATGATTTGTCGCCATCCTTGGGTTCCATTTACCAGTTTTTTGAGCGGAAAAATTTGCGTCATGTTGAAATTGACTGTTGGACTATTCAACTCTATCGACTTGTTTACCGAACTTTGCCGGGCTGTAATTTTAATTCCTGTTCGGATAGGTAAATTGGCAAAAGTCTTGTCGAGTGCAATATCCGAATTGAAAGTATTGTTTAGATAATTGTTGTTGTTTGGATCTAAATTGATCTGTGGATTGTTGATGGATTGAAAATTTACATTCGAGCGAAATTGTAAATTCGGATTCGATTTTGAATCTTTTTGATGCGACCAAATGATTTTGACATTCGTTTTTGATGTATTGGAAGGAAAACCATTCAAATAACGCTCATACCCTAGGTTGAAATTTCCTTTGAACTTGTATTTTACATAATAATCAGTTGAATTCGAAAAGCCATATGAGCCGCGCGAATACAAACTTCCATACACAGTTGTTTGAATTTTATCATTTATAGGGATGAAATATCCCAATTGACTAAAACCAAAACCGTAAGCCGAACTTGGGATTACTTGAGGGAAAATAAAACCGGTTAGTTTGTCTTTTTGCTGAGGCAAAATAATGAACGGCAAGGCGAGGAATGTTGGAACACCCTTGATCCATAAATTCATCGGACCTGAAACGATTCGTTTGTCGGGTATTAAAATCGCTTTTGACAGTTGAAAATGGAAATGAGGATCTTCTAAGTCACAGGTTGTAAATCGACCTTTCAAAAAATGGATTTCTTCGTTGGCTTGTCGTTTGGCAACACCCATGTACAGGTAATTTTCTTCCTGCTGGGTCATCATTTCTTGAATGTAACCTTTCTCCGTATTGAAATTATAACGAATACTGGAAGCTGTCATGTGTTCTGCTCCGTCGTCAAATTCAGGTTTACCAAGCTTATTCCCAAGGGAGTCAATTAAATAAGTCGCCAATACTTCGTTCTTTTCCAAGTCAATTTGAATGTAGCCTGCAGTCATGGAAACATCGCCATAAGCCACCTTTGCATTGCTATATAAATGAACCTTCTTGTTTTTTAGGTCGGTAAAGATTGAATCGGCAGAAGAGTACTTGCCAATATCTTCCATCGAAAAATCATTGACATAAATCGTGTCCTTCGCAAGTATTTCTTGGGAGTTCGCGCAGTAGCTTCGTGACATTATTAACATCATCACGAAGAAAACTAGTTTTATGGAATGCTTTTTGGTTACCAATCAGTTGTAAATTTGCACGAATGTTGCTTTAAAACGTTTGCAAAGCTAAAAAATTAGATTGCTCAAAATAAAAAAAATGAAATCAAATAAACTCCAAACCTTCGTACTGCTTGTTTTTGTTGCCATTTTTGCTGTCAATTTTCATGCCCAAACGGGAAATTCCGCTCTTTCCGCTATAAAAACAGTTGTCATTGACCCTGGACATGGAGGCAAAGATCCTGGATGTTTGGGTTCCAGTACCCAGGAAAAAATTGTTTGTTTAGCCATGGCTTTGAAATTGGGCGATATGATCAAAAAGAACTATCCCGACATCAAAGTGATTTACACGCGCGACAAAGATGTATTTGTAGAATTAGATGATCGGGCAAAAATCGCCAACAAAAGCAACGCGGATTTATTCATTTGTATCCATGCCAATGCGGCAAGTGCCACTGCTGAGGGAACAGAGACTTTTGTTTTAGGATTGCACCGAACCGAATCGCAACAAAAAATTGCAGAGCGAGAAAATAGTGCCATCTATTTGGAAGACGATAAAGGAGAAAAATACAAAGATTTCGATCTTTCGCCAGATGCTATCATTGCTCGTCAAATTCAACTTTCCGTCTTTTTAGATCAATCCATTTCATTTGCTACCAAGTTGCAGACAGAGTTTGGGAAAATTGGTCGCTATGATCGCGGTGTGAAACAAGCTGGATTCATTGTTTTGTACAAAACAACTATGCCAAGTGTTTTGATTGAAACAGGTTTTTTAACCAATCCAAAAGACCAAAAATTTTTAATGGCTGATGAAACGCAAAACATGATGTCAAATAGTATGTTTGCAGCTTTCGAGAAATACAAAAATGAATTGGAGGGAATTGTTGTCTTGCCGAATTCCCAAAACGGAAAAACGGAAAAAAATAACAATCAGAAAGTTTATTCAGAAAACAAGGATAAGGTAGAATTCAAAGTTCAAATTGAAACTTCTGAAAAACCCATTTCGTTAACAGATACCCGATTCCTAGGCTTAGAAATGGAAGAATACAAACAAGATAACTTGTTTAAATACACAACGGGCAAATTTGTGAACGATGCTAAATCAGCAAATGTGTATAAAAATGAACTCCGAAATAAAGGTTTTCAACATGCTTTTGTTGTAGCGTTTCTTAATGGAGAGCGCATTAATTTGGAAAAAGCACTTAAATTAGCAGAAAAATAACGTTTTGAAGATTTCTAAAGAGGTAAAAACAGGCGTAATTGCTTTATTCGCTATCGGTTTATTGGTGACCGGTGTAAATTTCTTAAAAGGCAACAGTTTTTTTGGTGGAGACGATGTGTACTTCGCTTATTTCCCGAACTCAGGTCAATTGGCTCCCGCTAGTTCTGTTACGCTAAACGGTGTAGGGATAGGGAAGGTACTATCAGTCGAATATGTGGCGACGGGCAAAGAAGATGAAAAAGTAAAGGTTTCATTCAATATTCAGAACAGAGATGTGAAGATCCCCAAAGGTTCTATTGTTCAAATTGGATCCTTGGATTTGTTCAACAAAGGGATGATATTGAATTTAAATTCCGATCTTTCAAAAGGATACTACAAGCCAGGAGATAAAATCAAAGGTGAAGTTGCTGTAGATATGGTTTCGCAGGCCAAAGCCTATGCAGACCCAATTTCTCAAAAGTTGCAAACCATGATGGGATCCATTGATAAGGTAGTTCAATCGGTTTCTTCTATGTTAGATACAAACGGAACGGCAGCGCTGGAAGGGGGATTGTCAGAACTGAAATTAGCTATCAAACGATTTGGGAATGTAGCTTACGAAGCGGAATCACTCTTGTCCAGCGAGAAATTAAAATTGGGTAGAATTCTTTCCAACGTTGAAAGTATTACGGAGAATTTGCATTTGAGTAATGCGAAAGTTACGGCTATTTTAGGCAATGCTGAAAAAATAACAGGTGATTTGGTAACGGCCGACTTTAAAGCCGTAATCGGTGATGCGAAGGCTACTTTGCAAAGTATTAATACCTTGATCGCGAATGCAAACAAAGGGCAAGGGACTTTGGGCAAATTGATTGCAGATGAAAAATTGTACGATGAATTGGTTCTGACCAACAAATCTCTTCAAAATTTAGTGAATGATTTGAATCTTCATCCTGAGAGATATATTCATTTTTCAGTGCTAGGAGCAAAAACGAAAGGGGTTTCTCTTACGAGTGCTGAGGAGGCGAAATTGCGAAAAATACTGGATACCATTCCGAATTAAAACTCATATTTTATGATAGCTCATCTACTTTTTGTCCTTCTTACATTGGTTGGATTTGGATTTTTCTTTTGGAACATTGGAAAGATTCGAAGTAATATTTTGCTGGGTCGTGATGTGAACCGAAAAGACCGTCCAGTAGATCGTTGGAAAACCATGGCTTTGGTGGCTTTGGGTCAAAAGAAAATGTTCAAACGACCAATTCCTGCCCTACTTCACCTGATGTTGTATGTCGCCTTTGTGATTACACAAATTGAATTGTTGGAAATCATTGTTGACGGAGTTTCTGGTCACCATCGTTTCTTTAGAGAAGGTTTGGGTGGTTTTTATACATTCATGATCAGTTTCATTGAAATTTTAACGCTTCTTGCCTTGATCGGAACGGCAGCCTTCTTGTGGAGACGAAATGTTTCTAAGGTAAAGCGTTTGAATATGCCTGAAATGAAAGGCTGGCCAAAAAATGATGGAAATTTGATTCTCATCATGGAAACAATCTTGGTATTTTGCATTTTCACGATGAACGGGGCCGATGAAGCTTTGTACAATATGGGCGCTTCACATGCAGCGAATTTAGGTGATCAAACTTTTTCTTTCGCTTTGAGTAGTCAATTCGGTCCGGCAATTTTTGGTGGATTGGACGAGTCTACTTTGCACATTTTGGAACGAGTAGGTTGGTGGGGTCATATTTTAATGGTTTTTGCCTTTTTGAATTACTTACCTTACTCAAAACATTTCCATATTCTTTTGGCTTTCCCCAATACTTACTATTCCAATTTGGAAGCTAAAGGACGATTGACCAACATGGAATCCGTTACCAATGAAGTGAAGTTAATGATGGACCCCAATGCAGATCCCTATGCAGCTCCTGCTGAACCAACTGATCCGCAGCGTTTTGGAGTCAAAGATGTGACGGATTTAACTTGGAAAAACTTATTGGATGCTTATACGTGCACAGAATGTGGACGTTGCACTTCCTCTTGTCCAGCCAACCAAACGGGTAAATTGCTGTCGCCTCGAAAAATCATGATGTCCACAAGAGATCGTTTGACAGAAATCGGTGATTTGAAACGCAAAAATGGCAAGGATTTCGAAGACGGTAAAAGTTTGTTGTTCGATTACATTACGGAAGAAGAAATTTGGGCTTGCACAAGTTGCAATGCTTGTGTCGAGGAATGTCCAGTAAATATTGATCCTTTGTCTATTATTATTGATTTACGACGTTTCTTGGTGATGGAAGAATCCAAAGTACCGAGTGAATTGGCGGGTATGTTGACGAATATTGAAAACAACGGTGCACCTTGGCAATTTGCGCAAGCGAACCGATTAAATTGGAAAGATGAAGCTTGAAGATAAAATCGTAAATGGTGAGAAAATTTCACCCGTTTTGCCAGTAGGTGTCAAGAATTATTTGATTGACATTGATGGAACGATTTGCGACGATATTCCCAACGAAGAACCCGAAAGAATGGCAACAGCGAAGGTTTTCCCGGATGCTTTGGAAATATTAAACAAATGGTATGACGAGGGTCATATTATTACTTTTTTCACTTCTCGTTTGGAAGAACACAGAGAGGTAACTGAAAAATGGTTGAACGCTCATGGTTTTAAATTTCATGGCATGGTCATGAATAAGCCGCGTGGCGGGAATTACCATTGGGTTGACAATCACATTGTTCGGGCGACAAGATACGACGGACAATTCACGGATTTAGTTGAGGTGAATACTACAATTGAAGTTTTTAAAAAATAAGATATCATGAGCGAATTGAAGGTACCTACAATGGCTGAAATGTTGGCTGAGGGCAAATCACCAGACATTTTGTTTTGGGTAGGTTGCGCTGGCAGTTTTGACGATAGAGCAAAAAAAATCACGAAAGCTATCGTTAAAATATTAAACCATTGCAATGTTTCGTTTGCAGTTTTGGGAACAGAAGAAAGTTGTAGCGGTGACCCTGCAAAAAGAGCTGGAAATGAGTTCACTTTCCAAATGCAAGCGATGATGAACATTCAAGTTTTGAATGGCTACGAAGTAAAACGAATTGTTACGGGGTGTCCGCATTGCTTCAATACCTTGAAAAATGAATACCCGGAATTGGGTGGAAATTATGAAGTCATTCACCATACTCAATTGATTCAGGACTTGATCAATACGGGTAAATTGGCTTTGGAAAATGGTGCAACCTACAAAGGAAAAAAAATTACCTTCCATGACCCTTGTTACTTGGGGAGAGCGAATGATGTGTACGAAGCTCCAAGAACCTTGATTGAAAAACTAGACAGCGAATTGGTGGAAATGAAACGTTGCAAAACAACTGGTTTGTGTTGCGGAGCAGGTGGTGCACAAATGTTCAAAGAAGCTGAAAAAGGCAACAAAGAAATCAATGTGGAGAGAACAGAAGATGCGTTGGAAACCAACGCTGAGATTATCGCAACAGGTTGCCCTTTCTGCAATACCATGATGACGGATGGCGTGAAAAATTTCAACAAAGAAGCAGATATTCAAGTGTTGGATGTTGCTGAATTAATAGCTAAGGCGGCTGATTTGTAATTAAAAACAGAAAAATGTATTTCTCAGACTTTTCAGACCAAGCTAAAATTTGGGTTTACCAAAGTGATCAACCGATTTCAGATTCTATTCGGAATGAAATGAAGTCGAAATTGAAGGATTTTGTAAATGAATGGTCGGCGCACGGAACAAAACTAAAAGCCACTGGAGAATTGGTGGATGATTACAGAATCATTTTGTGCACAGACGGAAATGTGGAAGCGTCCGGTTGTTCTATTGATGCTTCAGTCCGATTTATCAAAGAACTCGGACAAACGTATCATTTGAATTTTTTCAATCGATTGCAAATTTTGGTGGAAAAAAATGGGCAGAAAGAATTGATGCATTTTTCACAGGTACGCGGAAATAAGGAGGTTTTAGTTTACCAACCCGCACCTAAAAATTTGGGCGATTTCAGGAATAATGAAAAAATTTCAACGGAATCCTTTCTGGCTATTTAGATTCTCTTTTACTTTTCTTGGTATCCAGACGAATACCGGCTGTCAAGCGAATATAATAGAAACTTTGTCGGTATTTTAGATCAATAAATTTGATGCTTTTGTTGTCAAATTCTAGATTCAAAAAAACAAAATATTTCGGAACAGAATAGCCGCCAATCAACTTGATATCGTAGCGTGGAGCGAGTCCCAAAAACGACCGTTGATAACTGTTCACATTGTAAAATTTCAATTGTGTGACGGCTCCTAAGCCGAAAAACGCGCAGAATTGCCAATTTTTATAGCGTTCAACATGCGCATAGCCGGGTACTATCCCCAAATCAATGGAAGAAAACACATCAGAAGAGGTTTTACTATTCAACGTGTCTATCAAGTCATCTGGGATAATTGTGCCACCACCATTGCTTATGCCGTGAACGACGAATGTTGGTTTCAAGTAAAAAGTTCCCAAGCGCTTATCGTAATGCCCAGTTTTACCATGAATGGAAGGCATATTAAAGTGCTTGTTAAAAAAATACCATGTGTTGATGGACAAACTGATGGAGTTGGTGTTGGGTCGAATGTCGTTTGGAGTCAGTTTATTCAACGTGTCATTCCATCTATAGGCATTTTTAATGGAATAACCGATGTAGTTTCTTGCATCCACATCAAAGTACCATTTTTTCAGCTGAAAGTTAAAACCAACGTCGAAATAACGTGTGTTTCCATAGTTTTTTTTGGATCGGCTAGTGCCTTTTAATGCAAAACTTAAGCGGAGTGAGAACCATTTGTACGATCCTCCAAATCCCAGTACGGGATTGAAATTGTTTTTATAATGGATAACTCCCAGATTGTCTGCAAACTTATACTTGATTGAAAAAGGAGCAGAGGCATATCCGAAATCGCTGTAAAGAATGAGTTTGTCTTTGAATCGCGTAAAATACACGGTACTGTCATCATATTTAGCTTGACTAAATGACGAAACCAACAGAAAAATACAAAACAAACTATTTTTCAATTCCCTCTAAATCTAAAATAAATGAATACATTTTTGCTATTTCCTTTCTTTCTGCTGTTCTACCAGAGCCACCGCCGTGACCTGCATCCATATTGCAATCCAATAAAAGCGGATGGTTGTCGGTTTTCAAATCACGAATTTTTGCCACGTATTTCAATGGTTCCCAGTACTGTACTTGCGAATCATTGTATCCTGTAGTTATAAAAATCGCTGGATAGCTTGTTTTCCGCAAATTGTCGTACGGCGAATAACTCAACATGTACTGATAATATTGTTCATCATTGGGATTTCCCCATTCCTCGTATTCCCCAACCGTCAATGGAATGGATTCATCCAACATGGTGGTTACCACATCGACAAAAGGCACTTGGCTGACAATACCTTTCCACAAATAAGGCGCCATATTGGTAATGGCTCCCATCAACAATCCACCAGCAGAACCGCCCAAAGCATAGATTTTTTCAGGGTCACACAAGCCATTTCTACCCAAATATTCTGCTGCATTGATGAAATCGGTAAAGGTATTTTTCTTTTTCAAAAATTTACCTTCGTCGTACCAATTTTCTCCCATGTATTTTCCTCCACGAATGTGAACGATGGCAAAAATAAATCCACGGTCCAAAATACTCAAGCGGGTAGCAGAAAATACATCGGGAATCGTATAACCATAGGAACCATAACCGTACAGTAAAATAGGAGCTTTGGATAAGTCGAGTCCTTTTTTGAAAACCATGGAAACAGGTATTTTGGTCCCATCATTTGCCATTGCCCAAACCCGTTTTGTATCGTAGTTTTCTGATTTAAAATTGGGATCAATCAATTTCCGTTGGTGAAACAATTCTTTTTTGCCCGTATTCAAGTTGTAATTGTACAAACTGGGTGGTGTCGTGAAAGAATTGTAACGGAAATGAAAAATCCCGCCTTCGTAATCATCGTTGAAAGCAAATCCCAAGGTATACGTTTCTTCGTCGAAAGAAATATAATCTAACGTGGCTTTATTGATTCCAATCAATTTTATTTTTTGCAAACCATTGGTGCGTTCCTCCACAACAACGTGGTTTTTAAACACCAAAACATTTTCAATTAATACCGATTCATCTACTTCTTGAACCAAAGAGCAAGAGGCTAAATCCTTAGGAGGAACCGGAGAAAACAGTATTTTTCGATTTTTTGCATTTTTATTGGAGGTGATGTAAAACCCCTTTTCATGGTAATCCAACGAATAAATATGTCCGGTTTCACGCGGAAGGAAAACAATAGGTTTGCCAAAAGGTTGGTCAGCATCCAAAATTCGAATTTCAGACGTTAACGAGGAATAGGTGCCAATTTGGATATATTTTCGCGTCATGGATTTGTTGATCATCACGGAGTATTTTTCATCCGTTTCTTCATAAATCAACAAATCTTTCGCCTGCTCTTGTCCTAAAACATGACGCCAAACTTGAAATTCTCTCAATGTTTGGGGGTCTTTTCGCACATAAAATACGGTTTTGTTGTCGTTTGCCCAAACCAGGGATCCATCTGTCTCCTCGATTTTATCATTTAAAAATTTCCCTGTTTTGTTGACCCGAAATTGAATGGTATAATTTCGTCTACCCACAAAATCCTCGCTGATCGCTAACAGGGCATTGTCTGGCGATGGAACCCAATCACCTAAATCATAGAAACTGTTTTTGTGTGCTCGTTTGTTTTCATCGAAGAAAAGGAATTCCTCTTTTCCAATCAATTGATGGATGTAACTGTAATCTTGGCCTATTTTATTCCGTATTTGAAACGTCAAACCATTCATTGTAAAAGGTGCGCTGATCTCATTTGGGTCAATTCGCTGGTCAAATTCTTCTAAAAGAATTTTTTCTAGGGGCAACAAACGACTGAAATAGTTTTTGCAATATTGATTTTCTTCTTCGATATATTTCAATACTTTTTCATCATCTCGCTGATTCATCCAATAATACTCATCTACCCGCTGATGTCCATGTTTCGTAAGTGTTTTTTTTTGTTTGATGGCTTTTGGTACATCGTTTTGAGCAAAAATGGAGGAAATAGACATGAGTACAAAAAATAAAGAAAATGAGTTTAAAAGTAATTTCATTGTTCGAATCGCGGATAAAATTAAGCTATATTCCTATGCAAAGCCAAGTTAAAACTAATTTGATTGTATATAGAAAGACAGAACAGAAATTTTTGAAGTTTAAATTGTTTACATTCAATTGTACCTTACTTTTTTTACTTTTGTTAACTTATAGGATGTGATGAAGAAATTATACAAGTTTTTACTCAATAAACTGCCCAGACCATTATTGATTCGCTTAAGTTATCCATTTAAAATGATGGCGCCGCTGTTGTTCAAAGGAAATAAGGTTGAATGTCCAGTTTGCGGAAAAAGTTACAGCAAATTTTTATCCTACGGTTCGGATGTAGCGCATCGCGAAGGTGTTTTATGCCCAGGAGATTTGACTTTGGAACGACACCGTTTGATGTGGTTGTATTTGCGGGATGAAACGAATTTTTTTACGGAGCAATTAAACGTGTTGCACATTGCCCCGGAGCAATGTTTCATTCATAAGTTCAAAGCGCAGAAGAATTTGAATTATTTAACGGGTGATTTGGTGAGTCCAATTGCCGATATGCATTTTGATTTACATTCCATTCCATTGGAAGACAATCGTTTTGATGTGGTATTTTGCAATCACGTGATGGAGCATGTTGACAATCCAAACACCTGTATGAGTGAATTGTACCGGGTAATGAAGCCAGGTGGATGGGCCATCATGCAAGTTCCACAGGATGTTTCTAGAGCAACTACCTACGAAGATGCTTCCATTACCAGTCCGGAAGAGCGCGAAAAACATTTCTGGCAAAAAGACCACGTGCGTTTATTCGGGTTGGATTACCCTGACTATTTGCGCAGAGCTGGTTTTGAGGTAGAAGAGTACTTGTTGAAAGACAAATTGCCAAAAGAAAAATTTGAACGCTACAGAATTTCGCCAGATGAGATTTTGTATATCGCTCGCAAGAAATAAATGACACGAACAACAAAAGCGGTTGGAGACAATTCTCAAACTGCTTTTTTTATTTTAAAAAAAGTTTATCCTTTCCTTGCCACAATGGAATAAACCATCGGAATTTTATCGTCCAAATGGGCTATTCTATATTTTTTTGGCTCAAATTCAACCGTGTTCTTGAAACAATTGTAAGGGGAATAATCGTATTCTTGGAAGGATACTATTTCGAGTTGATTGTCCAATAAACTACTCATTACTTCGCTTAAACTATGGTTCCACATAATGTATTCTTGAGATATTGCTGCGTTTTTATCTGCGTACGTTCCCGTTTCTGATTCAACGATGGCGCCTTTATTGAAATAGTTATAGCCAATTTGTTCAAAATTATCATCAAACATCCAAACGACAGGATGAAACTCTGCAAACACGAAATGTCCAGCAGGCTTTAAAAAGCGCGAAACAATTTCAGCCCATTTTTGCATATTGGGCAACCAACCAATGGTTCCGTAACTTGTAAATACGATATCAAATTGTTTGTCCAAATGATTCGGTAAATCATAGACATCACAACAAATAAACGTAGCATTTGAATTCGTTTTTAGGCCTATTTCTTTTGCTCGTTCAATGGCTTTGTCGGACAAATCAACACCTGTAACTTCCGCGCCAAGCCTGCTCAACGAAATAGTATCTTGCCCAAAATGACATTGCAAGTGCAAAATGGACTTTCCTTCTACGTTTCCAAGCAACGCCAATTCAATACTGTTTAAAGAGGTTTGGCCATTTAGAAAATTGGGAAGGTCATAAAATGCTGAATCGATATGCGTATCAACTCGGTTGTTCCACGAAAGTTGGTTAACTTTTAAATAATCAGTTTCTTTGCTCATTTTTTGAATTCGATTTCAATTATTGCTTTACAACCTTGTATTGAACAAATTGATTTTCGGAACGCATTTGCAAAAAGTAAACACCTTTCGCTAGATTGTTCGTCGGAATTTCTTCCTGAATATCATTGATAACGATTTCCTTATCCCAATATATTTGACCTAATCCATTGATCAGTTTCATGTTCCATTCACCTTGAACAGAATGGTTCCCCGAAACGTACAGAATATCGTCAACAGGATTAGGGCAAACAGAGAAGCTTCCACTGAGAATGTCTTCCACATAGGCAAATACATCCACAAAAATAGACGTACACAAGCTATCCGTGCCACACGTATCATAAATATTCAAACAAACCTGATAATTTCCAGAACTGGTATAGACGTGAGTAGGATTGTTGATGTTGCTTGTATTACCATCGCCAAAATTCCAACTGATGCTATCTGCAACTGGAGCCGTTGTATTGGTAAAATCAACCGAACCACCAATGCCTACTAGGCTTGTGAAATTTGCATTCGGAATGGTGCAACTCACTGTAAACGTTTGACATAAAGTATCTGAACACCCATTGTCAACAATCAAACAAACCGTATACGTTCCAGGGAAGTCGTAAGAATGATTTGGATTTTGCAAGGTACTCGTATTTCCATCATCAAAATCCCAATTCCAAGAAGTAGGAGAATACGTTGTTTGGTCAGAAAATGAAACATTTAAATTATTGACCAATCCAGCAAATCCAGCAATAGGAAGTGTATCCACAACCACGAAAATTGAATCTTTGCCGATGCAGCAACCCGTTCGAATTGTAGCATAATACCAGCCACCCGTATTCACAGTTAGTATAGGGCTGGTGGTTCCCGTGCTCCAAACAAGCGCTTGCTGTGTACTCGAAACAATAAGAGAGGCGGAACTGCCTTGACAAATATGTACTGTGTCACTGTTTGCAAAAGTTACATTTGCCGAGCATTGAGGTAACGTAAATTCCGATGGTTCAAATTTCAAGCTATCCAAATAAACGAAATTACTCACCGCTGCAACATCATTTGGCACAGTTAATTGTCCGTAGATTACAGGTAATTCCCAGCCTCCAGGCACATCTAGCACGTTTTCAGCCATTTTTGGAAACAGAATATTTCCATTGGTTAAAGGATTGCAACTGGAAAAGTCCTTCATGGTTGTCCATTTGCGGTTCACCACATCGTAAGCCGAACCAAATAAATTGGGTGCATTTGCAAGGGGAAATAAATCCGATCCAGACCAAGTAAAGAAAACTTTTGTTCCGTCATCTGTTCTACTGACTTGAGGTTCCATGTCCATGGATAAGGTATTTGGAGCGATTCCCAGTGTATTTCGCTGTCCAGGAACATCCCCTAAATCAATCGCATTCCACAATCCATTTTCTTGGGTAATATCAAACATGTGGTGTGCTTGAGTAAAATAAATCGAGTAAGAACTTGGATTGCTTCCAATACAAACAAGGGCATGCGGATTTCCCAACACATCAACGGTTAAATCTACGTCAAACGCTACAGTTGGGACATTTCCAGCTGTTAAAATGGAGTTTACACACGAAAATTGAGCAATATTGACTTGGGTTGGTCCAGACCAAGTGATTCCGCCATTTACCGTTTTATAAAAAACTGGATAATAGGTGTAACTGGATGTTCCTTGTGTAATATGAGTAATCATGCAAGCCCAGCCTTTTTGACCGCTTGGATCAAAACCAATGGCAAAATCAGCCATGTGATTGGAACCGTCGTAAGCTGTGCTGAACGGGGGAGTTAAAGAAGTGTTTTCTGACCAAATAACATCATTTGTTCCATTGTTCCATACGCCTTTCAGGATTCGGTAACCCAAATTGACAGCGCCATTGTAAATAACATCCATGGCCCAAAAAGTTCCTGGAACTCCTTTGCACATGGATCGAGGGATATAGGTGCTGGACAACAAAGCTTGATTATAATGTTCTGTATTCCCGGTTCCATCTAATTTCCGAACTCCGGTAACGTGAGATGACCAGCTCACAGATTGAGTTGTCGCAGCGCAATAGGCTAAATACGCATTGTTCGGATTGGTGTTACCAGCTGGATTGTAAATGCCTACATTTGGATAACGAGCACCGTTCAATCCATTGACAGATGCTGGATTAACCGGGCCTATGTTGTTGGTCCAGTTGAGTCCATTGTCGGTGGAAATATCGTAGCGTAAATTTCCTGAATGACCACCAAATGCACCAGCATCATTTCGGTGAATAAAAACAACCGTATTCAAATCGTTGTCTACTGCGATGGCACTACTTTCCGTTATTCCGATAGTATACAAGTTGGAGGCACTTCCAAGCGTATCAATTCCTGTGCAAATTTGAGAAAAACCACTTGTATAAGAGAATAGGAAAAGGAATCCTGCGGTAAACATTTTTTTCATGGCGCTAGTTTTTAGAGTTTTAATGTACAAATAAAAATCTATGTACAAACTTGAATTGAAAAAACTAGCTGAAATATTGCAAAGCTCGATACAACCTTTGATTAAAATGGAGCGATTTCTTAAGGCATGGGGAATCCACTGTCCGAAAAATGATTTGTTTTAAAATTTTCATCTCTTTTTGGAGGGTCAAATGGAAAAAACAAAATTAGGCAGGCCCATACAATCGGAAGCAACCAAATCAAAAAATAATGAACCCGTTTGGATTTTTTCTCCATCAACGGATAATGAAAAATCTTTCTGGCCGCGAGAAAGTCTAAAATCAGAATTACCGATAGAATTATGAAGTTGGTCATTTAGTATTTTTAAACAAGGCTTTCATGATGATCTTGGATATCTTTTGTGAGATCTAATTTTCGGAAGGATGGAGAAACAATACCTGTGGTGATAACAGTCAGAATCGTCATGCTGCCACCAAAAACCACAGCAGCTACAGTTCCCATTAATTTTGCCGTGAGTCCGCTTTCGAAGGCACCCAATTCATTGGAAGATCCAACAAACATAGAATTTACCGAAGCAATTCTTCCACGCATTTCATCGGGCGCTTTCAATTGAAGAATGGTTTGACGGATGACAACGGAAATTCCATCGGTAACGCCCGAGAAAAACAACGCGACCACCGATATCCAATAAATATTCGATAAACCAAAGGCAATAATGCACAAGCCAAATCCGAAAATAGCCATCAGTAATTTCATGCCTGCATTTTTTGCAATGGGAATGTAGGCGGTAATTAAAACGGTCAGCAAAGCGCCAACGGCAGGAGCAGCTCTAAGCACGCCAAATCCTTGCGGACCCACTTTGAGAATGTCTTGAGCGAAAATTGGCAACAAAGCAACGGCCCCACCAAACAATACCGCTACCATGTCTAGGGTTATCGCACCAAATATGGCTTTGGAATTGAACACAAAATGCAATCCTTCTTTTAAACTTTGTAAGATTGGTTCCCCAATTTTCTGATTTAAAATGGGTTTTTTCTCAATTTTCAGCAAACTGACAAAAGCCAAAACGGCAAATACTAAAATGAGTGACATAGAACCATGTACACCAATTAAATGGATACTCAATCCTGCAACGGCTGGTCCCAAAACGGATGCCGCTTGCCAAACAGAACTGCTCCACGTCGCGGCATTGGGATACGCTTTTTTGGGCACCAACTGTGCGATCAGTGAAAAAATCGTTGGGCCGATAAAAGAACGCACAATACCGCCAATGAAAACCAAGATATAAATTCCAGCCAAAATCCAGTTGGTGGATAGGGTAGCGGCAATCGAAGGAACGGTCAGTAAAAACAACCCCAAACTCAAAAAGAAAAAGGCAACGATGCATTTCAACAACAAATTTCGCTTTTCCTTTTGATCGACGATGTGTCCAGCAAACAGCGCCATGGAAATCGCTGGAACTACCTCCATCAAACCGATAATGCCCAGAGTAAGTGGATTTTTTGTGAGGCTGTAGACTTGCCATTCAATCACAATAAACTGCATGGACCAAGCAAAAACCAAGGCAAAACGGGCAATTAGAAAAATATTGAATTCCTTGAACCGTAAAGCTGCATAGGGATCTTTTTTCGTCATCGTTTGTTATCGAAGTAGGGTTCTGTTTTGGATGAGGTAAAAGTACGAAAGGAATCAACTTATTCCACAAAAAAAAGTCCCACTTCTCTGTAGAAGCAGGACTTTTCAATTTTATAAAAACGAATTTTAGATATTTTCCAAAATCACAGCAGAAGCGCCACCGCCACCGTTGCAAATTGCAGCTCCACCTAGTTTCGCGTTGTTTTGTTTTAATACGTGGATCAAAGTAACCAAGATACGTGAACCTGAGTTTCCAAGTGGATGACCCAAAGCAACTGCACCACCGTTTACGTCCACTTTAGCAGCATCAATACCCAACAATTGCGTATTAGCAATTCCAACGACAGCAAACGCTTCGTTTAATTCCCATAAGTCAATATCACCAGCTGTCAAACCTGCTTTTCCCAAAGCGATAGGAATGGCTTTAGAAGGCGAAGTCGTAAACCACTCTGGTGCTTGTGCTGCATCGGCGTAACTAACGATTTTAGCGATTGGTTTCAATCCGTATTTGTCAACTGCCTCTTTGGAAGCCAAAATCAAGGCAGAAGCTCCGTCATTTAAGGTAGAAGCATTCGCTGCTGTAATGGTACCATCCGCTTGAAAAGCGGGACGCAAACCTGGGATTTTATCCAAAAATACATTTTTGTATTCTTCGTCTTGTGACACCATGATTGGGTCGCCTTTTCTTTGAGGAACCGCTACAGGAACCACCTCATCGTTGAATTTACCAGCTTCCCAAGCGGCAGCGGCTTTTTTATACGAATCAATGGCGAAATTATCTTGGTCTTCACGCGTAATGTTGTATTCAGCTGCACATTTCTCAGCACAAGTACCCATTGGGACTTTGTTGTAAACATCCAACAAACCATCTTTGGTGATGCCGTCCAACATCGTAATGTTACCGAATTTTGTTCCGTTTCTTCCGTCCAAATAATGCGGCGTCATTGACATATTTTCCATACCACCTGCTACAACAATTTCGTTGTCTCCAGCGATGATGGATTGTGCCGCTAACATCACCGATTTCATACCGGATGCACATACTTTGTTCACAGTTGTACAAGGAACATTTTCACCCAAACCAGCTCCAAGAGCTGCTTGACGAGCCGGAGCTTGACCAACCCCTGCTTGCAACACATTTCCCATGAAAACTTCGTTTACTAACTCTGCCTTTACATTTCCCTTGTCCAATGCACCCTTAATTGCTATTGATCCAAGTGCCGTAGCTGGAACTGTAGAAAGTCCACCCATGAAAGCACCAATTGGCGTTCTCACGGCAGAAATGATATAAACTTCTTTGTTCATTTGATAAATTTTTTAGACTGCAAAAGTACAAAATAAAGCCGTTCAAAATTGGCAACGGGTCAGGAGATTGTACAATTAATAAATTGTTAAACCTGACTAGATTAGAGACTGTTTTTTATAGAATTATTACTTTTATAACTTAATTTAACAAATGCTTATGAGAACAACTTTATTGCTGGCGCTTTTGTTGGCAACTACTACTTTGAGTGCGCAAACGGCTGATACTTTGCCTAAAAATTGGAAATTAAAAGCAATTTATGGCATCAATGGAAGCCAGACTTCTTTTGTGAATTGGAATGCAGGTGGACGATCTAATGTGGCATTGCTTGGTTTTGTGGACGCGACAGGAAATTATGCAAAAGGAACTTTTAAATGGGACAATGATGCTCATTTGGCTTTGGGAGCGGTAAATTATATTGGTAAAATCAACGATGGAAGTAAGCGATTTCAAAAAACCGATGACCGTATCGAATTCAATACCAATGCGGGTTATCGTTTGAAAAAACATTATTATATGTCGTTTTTAGGAAATTTCAGAACGCAAATGCTAGACGGTTTTGCCTACCCAAATGATTCAATAGCTGTTTCTCGCTTTATGGCGCCTGGCTATGCCACACTTGCCTTGGGTATTGATTACACACCAAACGATAATTTCAATTTGTTTGTCTCGCCTTTGGCAGCAAAAATGACTTTTGTTCGTGACCAACGATTGGCGGACAATGGTGCTTTTGGGGTAGATGCTGCCACGCTAGATGGTTTGGGTAATGTCATTACTGCCGGAAAACAATTCCGAGGTGAATTCGGAGCGTATGTGCAGATGAAATGGAAAAAGAATTTGGCAAAAAATATCGATTTCAAATCAGCACTTCAATTGTTTAGCAACTATTTGCACAATCCACAAAATATGGATGTCAACGCGGAAACCTTGTTTTCTTTTAAAGTAAATAGTTGGCTGTCAACCTCTTTGCAATGGAATTTAATTTACGACGATGACATTAAAATCACGGATAGAGATGGAAATGTAGGTCCTAGAACACAATTCAAATCCATTTTCGGTTTGGGTATGGCGTTTAGCATTCAGAATTACAAAGAGAAAAAATAAGTTCGCTTTAACCATTTTTTTGAAAATCCACCAAGTGATTAGACCATTTAGTTTGTTACTTTCGTAAACCGAAAAAATGAACTGGATCTCAGACATATCACTTTGGTGGATTTTTCCTTGGTCAGCACTGGCCATCGTTTTATCTATCTCGCTCTACAAAAGAAAGGGGTGGGTAACTGAATTGACCAAATTTCAACGGAGTTTACTGATTAGTTTGCGAACGCTAAGTTTCATTCTTCTCGGATTATTGTTGCTCGGAGTTTTGTTTGAATACAAAAGTTACCGCGATGAAAAACCAATCATCATAACCGTCATTGACAATTCAAGTTCTGTTTTGAATTACAAAGATTCAGCGGAAGTAAAAACGAAATTAGCTCGTTTTCAAACCGATTTGCAAGAGAAACTAGGCGAAAAATTTGATTATTATGCTCAGAATCTAAAGCAAGATTCCGCTAAAATACTCCAATTTAATGGTGATGAAACCAATTTATCATCCGTGTTGGAGCGCATTCATGCCGATTTTTACAACCGAAATGTTGGTGCGGTCGTTTTGCTCTCTGATGGAAACTACAACAAGGGCATCAATCCGATTTATGTCACGGAAAAGTTCAATCTCACACCTTTTTTTACCGTTGGAGTAGGTGATACCATTCCGAAAAAGGACCAATACATCAAGGCGGTTAATTCCAATGATTTTGCTTTTTTAAAGAATGATTTCCCAGTGGAAATTGAAGTGGAAGCTGTTAAAATGGGCGTTCGATCTGCTACTGTTTCGATTTTGAAAAACGGAAAAGTGCTGAGTAGTCAAAATATCAATTATTTGGATCCTAATTTTTCCTTCAAGCAAGTGAATTTCACTTTGCCTGCGGATCAAATTGGTGTGCAACGCTATACCGCTCAAATCAAAGTCGTAGATGGTGAATACAATGTGAAAAATAATGCTCGGGATTTCTACATTGAAATTTTGGATGCGCGCAGCAAGGTATTGCTACTCGCAGGAGCACCGCATCCGGATATTGCTGCCTTGCGCTCGGTGATTGAGCAAGATGAAAATTTAACGGTAGAATCTGTTTTGACCAAAGATTGGGACAAAAATACAAAAGACATCGATTTGGTGATTTGGCACGAACCAGGCTGGCAAACGGATCCAACTGTTTTGGATATTTTGAAAGCGAAGAAAATCCCAACCTTGTACATCCTTGGCACCTCCAGCGCAAGTGCTGAAATCAGTCGTTTAGGATTGGGTTTGAAAGTACCGAATGGCAATCAAAGCGACGATATGGAAGCCAAGTTCAATGCAGGATTTGTGCCGTTTGAAATTTCAGATGATTTGAAGAAATTCTTCGACTATCTTCCTCCATTGAAAACGCGTTATGGCAATGTTTATTGGCCAGCGGGAATCGATGTTTTGCTTTATCAGCGCTTGGGAAATATCCAGAAAAAAGATCCTTTGTTCTTTTTTGGGAAACAAAATGGCACCAAATATGGCGTGTTGTATGGTGAGGGAATTTGGCGTTGGAAGATCAACGATTATTCCAGAAATGGTTCGTTTGATTACTTCAATGATTTCATCCAAAAAGTCACACAATACTTGGTAGTTCGACAAAATTCTTCGCCTTTCATTGTAACTTTGCCGCGAAGAATCTCTAAATCAGAGGAATTTGTTGTGAAAGCTGAGTTGTACAACGAAGCCATGGAACTTATCACCACGCCAATGGTCCATTTTGAGTTAAAAACAGAAACGGGAAAAGTCAACAAATACGAATTTGGACACAGTGGAAACAGTTATCGATTGAATTGTGGACGTTTGCAACCCGGGAAATACGACTGGAAAGCCAGCACCAAATTCAACGGAAAATCGTTTTTGAAATCAGGAACCTTCATTGTAGAAGATATTGTGATCGAAGATTTGGACAACCAAGCCAATCACCAAGTATTGCGGCAGATGGCGGCCCAGACTAATGGGCAGTTTTACCAATTGAAACAAGTTGATCAACTTTTAGAAGCGCTGAACAAACGGGATGATTTGGTTACGATTTCCTATGCCGAATCTACCTTTACCGATCTGATTGATTGGAAAGTATTGTTCATTCTTTTACTCATTGCCTTGACGTCAGAATGGACACTTCGTCGATTTTTTGGCGGGTATTAAAAGGTACATTTCAGTCAGTTATATCCTTTTTTTTTCTGAGTATAAAATAAAATTAAAATCTGCTCGTTTTAGTTTTATTATAACCAGTTAAATGAGCCTATGTTGAAAAAATACCCTAAAATTGCTCCAGCCGAGGAGTCAAAAATCGGTCCGACAATTGAAGCTTTGAAATTTATCATTAATTATAGCAAAGCTGTCGAAGGAAAGAAAATAGGAAAAGAAAAGTTGCTTTTCCAACTGAATTAAAACAAAAAAGTCCGACTCACATCGGACTTTTTTTATGGATTAAAAAGTTGTTTTTTACCAGATAATCGCCACCTTGCTCGCGGGATTTCTCATTTTGTCACCTTCTTTTACTTCAAAGGCTTCAAAGAATTCAGGACAATTTTTCAATGGACCATTCACACGATACATTCCTGGAGAATGAGGGTCATTTGCCAATCGATTTTGCATTTCAGCTTCCGTATAATTGATTTTCCACAACTGGGCATACGCAATAAAGAATCGTTGAGCTGGTGTATATCCTTCTCTTGAGATATTGGATTGGAATTCTTTCGTTTTGGTGTAAGCGTGATATGCCAATGTTAATCCACCTAAATCCGCAATGTTTTCGCCCATGGTCAATTCAGGATTGACACATTGTTTTTCGGTAGGACAGAAGTTCGAGAAAGTTTCACCCAAAATGGCGGTTTTTTCTTCGAAAGATTTCAAATCTTGTTCCGTCCACCAATTGGTGAAAGAGCCATCCGCTGCAAATTTAGCGCCCATGTCATCAAATCCATGTGTAAACTCATGACCGATCACCATCCCAATTCGTCCGTAATTAACGGCATCTTCGTACGTTTCACTGAAAAAAGGAGGCTGCATAATTCCTGCAGGGAAAGCGATTTCATTCAACAGTGGGTGGTAATAAGCATTCACCATATGAGCCGGCATTCCCCATTCTTCTTTGTCCACTGGTTTGTTCAATTCAGCCATATTTTTGTTGTGTGCAAAAAGGGCTACTTTCCGCACATTGTCAATATAACTATCTTTGTAAACACCGATACTTTTGTAATTTTCCCATTTGCTTGGGAATCCTAATTTTCGACCAATGGAATTCAATTTGGTTAAAGCTTCTCTCTTCGTGTCAGGTGTCATCCAGGATAGATTTTGAATGCGATCGCCAAAAACCACCAATAGGTTGTCGACCATTTCATTCACCCTTTTTTGGGCATTTGCTGAATAGTATTTTTCTACAAACGCCTTGCCCAATAATTCACCAATATTGATTCCTGTAATTTCGTCAATAGCCCGTTCGTTGATCGGTTTCATTTCTTTTTGACCTTTTAGGATACTTCCGTAAAAGTCGAAATTGCGACGAACAAAGTTTTCATCCAAATGACCTGCGTAATGATTGATAACACACCAATTCAGATAGGCTTTCATTTCTGGCAGGCTCAATTCATCGTAGGCTTTGGCTACTGACGAAATGAATGCAGGTTGTCCAATAACGAGTGAGTCAAAGGATTCAATTCCTGTTCCTAAGAGGTATTTTTTAAAATCAAAATTTCCAAATAGCGTCTTGGTTTCGTTCATGCCCATTTTGTTGTACGTTTTTTCTGGATTTCTCAATTCAGAAGGTGTCAACATGGCTTTAGCAAGTCTTTTTTCGACATTCAAAATAGTTTGGGTTTCTTTGTAAATGTCTGTTGTACGAATATTGCCCATTTCAAGCAAATTCATGATTAGCCCTTCGTATTGAGACAATATTTCTTGTTTGCTTTCTTTGTCATAATAATCTCTATTCGGAAGTCCAATACCACCTTGGTATAGATTGGCCACATTTTTATCAATGTGTTTCATGTCTTGACCAACGCCAAAATAGAAAAATGCATTGATTCCAGATTTGTGCAATTCCGCTAAAACCGTTGGCAAATCAATTTTAGAGGACATTTTATTGATTAGCCCTAATTCCAGCTGAATCGGTTGAATACCTGCTTCATTCCGATTGTACATATCGGTAAACGATTTGTAATAATCGCCAATGATTTGGTTTTGAGAGCCCAAAGGACTTGGATTGTTGGCTGCGTTTTCCAAAATTTCAGTCAATTTTATTTTATTGGCTTTGTCCAATTCATTGAAGCTTCCCCATCGAGATTCACTGTTGGGAACAGGATTATTTTTGCACCACGTGCCATCGGCAAAAAGGAAAAAATCTTCTTTTGGTGATACGGTTTTATCCATATTGGCTACATCAATTGTTTCAAAAGGATTGTTGTCCACTTTCTTCGTTGAAACTTCAGTGTCCGTATTCTTTTTTGTTCCACATGCCCATAGAATGGCGCCACTCAGGATAATTAATGGAATTGATTTATTTTTCATTCTTCATGTTGTTTTAATTGTTCTTGATCATTTCGCTGTGTGGAATACCATCTTCCAAATATTCTTTCCCTGTTGATTCAAAGCCGTGTTGGTTGTAAAATGACTTTAAATGACTTTGAGCCGAAATTTTAATTGCCACTGAATCTCCCCATTTTTGTTCAACAAAGGCGAGACATTCTCTCATAATTTCGTGGCCAAAGCCTTTTTTTCGATTTTGGGCATTGGTCAGCACTCGGCCTATTGATATTTCTGGATAGGAGAGACCAGCTGGTAAAATTCGTGCGGTTCCAATCAATTGGTCCTTTTCGTCTTTTAACAGTAAATGAAAACTCAACAAATCTTTTCCGTCCAAATCTTGGTAGGGGCAATTTTGTTCCACCACAAATACTTCTATTCGTAAAGCAATTAACGCATGGAATTCATCCTTTGTTAGGGCTTCGTATGACTTTATTTCTATCGACATTGAATCAAGTTTGAATGACACCTACGTTGTAGGCTTTCTCCGCTTTTTTATGACTTGCCATGGATAAACCCATGGAAAGAAACTTTCTTGTTTCTAATGGGTCGATAATGGCATCTACCCACAAACGACTCGCTGCATAATAGGGACTGATTTGTCTGTCGTATCGATCTTTGATTGTGTTGTACAATTCGGCTTCCTTTTCCGGTGTAATGGTTTCTCCCCTAGATTTGAGAGAAGCCACTTCGATTTGCAAAAGTGTTTTCGCTGCAGCAGCACCACTCATAACGGCGATTTCTGCAGTCGGCCACGCCAACATCAAACGAGGGTCATAGGCTTTTCCACACATGGCGTAATTTCCAGCTCCGTAGGAGTTTCCTACTACAACTGTGAATTTCGGCACAACGGAATTGGCCATGGCGTTGACCATTTTTGCTCCATCTTTGATAATCCCGGCATGTTCACTTTTGGAACCGACCATAAAACCTGAAACATCTTGAAAAAACACCAGTGGTATATTTTTTTGATTGCAATTCATGATGAATCGAGCCGCTTTATCAGCTGAATCGGAATAGATTACGCCACCGAATTGCATTTCACCTTTGGCATTTTTGACAATTTCACGTTGATTGGCTACAATGCCGACACTCCAACCATCGATTCGAGCATAAGCACAAATAATCGATTTTCCGTAATCGGCTTTGTACTCCGTGATTTCAGAATTGTCAACGATGCAATTCAACATTTCTTTCATGTCGTAGGTTTTGTTGCGTTCCGCAGGCAATATTCCGTAAATCATTTTCGGATCTAACTTAGGCAAAACTGCTTCTTTTCGATCGAAACCAGCATTTTCAGGTGCACCAATTTTATCCATCAAATCGCGAATGGTTTTCAGGCATTCTTGATCATTTTCTGATTTGTAATCACAAACCCCTGAAATTTCCGTTTGTGTGAAAGCACCGCCAAGCGTTTCATTATCGATTGTTTCACCAATGGCTGCTTTCACTAAATAAGAACCCGCTAGAAAAATAGTACCTGTTTTGTTCACAATCAAGGATTCATCCGACATGATCGGAAGATACGCTCCACCTGCAACACAGCTTCCCATAACAGCCGCAATTTGCAGAATACCTTGCGAACTCATGATGGCATTGTTGCGGAAAATACGACCGAAATGTTCTTTGTCAGGGAAAATTTCATCTTGCATCGGGAGGAAAACGCCAGCAGAATCTACTAAATAAATAATCGGCAATTTGTTTTCCATGGCAATTTCTTGGGCACGTAGATTTTTCTTTCCTGTAATCGGAAACCAAGCGCCAGCTTTGACAGTCGCGTCATTTGCTACAACAATACATTGTTTGCCAGAAACGTAACCAATCACAATCACAACACCTCCAGCCGGGCATCCGCCATGCTCTGGATACATTTCGTAACCTGCCAATGCGCCAATTTCTATTCGTTCTGCATTTTTGTCCAGTAGTAAATCAATTCTTTCGCGAGCCGTAAGTTTGCCTTGCTCGTGTAGTTTGTCAATCCGTTTTTTACCACCGCCTTCGTATATTTTTTCCAATTCCTGCTCCAACGCGGAAATTTTCAATCGAATCAGGTCTTCATTCTTATTGAATTCTAATTCTTTCTTAGAAATAGCCATTTTCCCTTTTTGTTTGAAGCCCAAATATACAGAATAAAGCATGAAAATTTGACATGATTTCAGATGCATTTGCACCAAAAGATTGTTAAATCAACACTCCAATGTTAGCATTTCTAGCTTGTGATACCTAGCATTAAGTTTAATTTTGTACGATGCAAGATTCATATAAGCACAAAGGAATGCGGAAATTACTCATCAAAGAGCTCCGCGAAAAAGGTATTGCCAACGAAAAGGTATTGGATGCATTTATGGCGGTTCCTCGTCATTTCTTTTTGGATTTGGCATTTTTGGAGCAAGCCTATTCCAATAAAGCGTTCCAAATTGGATCCGGGCAAACGATTTCACATCCTTTTACTGTTGCTTTTCAAACCTCTTTATTGGAATTGAAAAAGAATGATAAGGTTTTGGAAATTGGAACTGGATCAGGCTTTCAGACGAGTATTTTGTGTGAGTTGGGCGCTAAAGTTTTTTCCATTGAACGCCACAGAGATTTGAATCTTAAAGCCAAAAAAATTATTCAAGAATTAAAGTACACACCAAAATTGTCTTTTGGAGATGGTTTTGCTGGCTGGCCCGCTTTTGAGCCTTTTGATTCTGTGTTGGTAACGTGCGGAGCGCCATACGTGCCAGAAGAATTGCAAAAACAACTGAAAGTAGGCGGGAAATTAGTGATTCCTTTGGGTGAAGGAAGTGTTCAACGCATGAAACGGTATATCAAGATTTCCGAAACAGAATTTGAAGAAGAAGACTACGGTGATTTTAGTTTCGTTCCAATGTTGGAAGACCGAGTAAAATAAAAAAATGTAATAAAAAAGGGGCGAAATTGATTTTCGCCCCTTTTTTTATATCTAGTAATTATATTAATGACCTTTAGCAGACAAATAACGTTCTGCATCCAAAGCTGCCATACAGCCTGTTCCAGCCGCTGTAATTGCTTGACGGTAGGTTTTATCCGCTGCATCTCCTGCAACGAAAACACCTGGTACATTCGTTAAAGAACTGCCCGGTTTTTCATATTTGATATAGCCTACTTCATCCAAATTCAAATAGTCTTTGAAAATTTCCGTATTCGGTTGGTGACCAATGGCCACGAAGAATCCGGTGGCAGGAATGGTTTTTTCTTCCCCCGTTTTGTTGTTGCGAACCAAAACAGACTCTACCACATCGCCACCTTGAACTTCAACCGTATCGGTGTTGTATAAAATCTCAATATTGGGTGTGTTTTGTACGCGTTCCACCATAATTTTGGAGGCTCTGAATTCATCTTTACGCACCAACATGGTCACTTTCGTGCACAATTTAGAGAGGTAGTGCGCTTCTTCACAAGCAGAATCGCCCGCTCCAACAATCACAGTTTCTTGCCCACGGTAGAAAAATCCATCACAAACAGCGCAAGCCGAAACGCCTCCACCGCTCAATAAAAACTTTTGTTCGCTTTCTAATCCTAGGTATTTAGCTGTCGCGCCGGTTGAAATAATGACGGATTCAGCATGAATTTCATGACCAGATTCTGTCCAACATTTGTGAATGTCACCACTAAAGTCCACTTTTGTGATAAAACCAAATCGAATATCTGCTTCAAAACGTTTGGCTTGCGCCTCCAATTCTATCATCATGTCTGGACCAGAAATTCCTTGTGGGTAACCTGGGAAATTTTCAACCTCATTCGTGGTTGTTAATTGTCCACCCGGTTGCATTCCTTGGTACAATACCGGTTTCATTTCTGCACGTGCTGCGTATATAGCAGCAGTATATCCAGCTGGACCTGAACCAATGATCAAACAACTTACTTTTTCAATATCACTCATACTCATTTTTATTACGCGCCAAAAATAGTGGTTTTCTCGACAAGGTTCTCTTAAGATTTTTGAAAAGATACCCACAAACGTTAATATTCTTGAATTCCAAAAGGCATTTGAAAAGAAAGAAGGCATAAGGTTTTGTTTTACAAAATAAAGGGAGTAATTTTGTACCCCAATTTTGAGAACAAAGAATGATTGATACGGAACTTTACGAAGCAAAAACCCTTTACCCATTTCAAGAAAACACAGTCAAAACCATACTGGAAGAATTAGAAAGAAATGGTAAGAAATTCAATCTCTTGTACCAATTGCCAACGGGTGGTGGAAAAACGGTTATTTTTTCTGAAATTACCAAGAATTACATTCGTGAGTGGAAAGAAAAGGTTTTGATTTTAACCCACAGAATTGAGCTTTCTGTTCAGACTTCCAAGCAATTATCTGCAATTGGTGTCAATAATAAAATCATTAATAGCGAAATTAAAACGCTACACGATCAGGATGAATACCAATGCTTCATAGCCATGGTAGAAACCTTAAATAATCGCTTGCACGATGATGAAAACTTCATCAAGGATGTTGGTTTGGTAATCGTGGATGAGGCCCATTACAACAGTTTTAGAAAGATTTTCCAATTTTACGAAGAAGCAAATATTTTAGGTGTTACAGCAACGCCTTTGAGTAGCAACCGAGCTTTGCCTTTGAATGACAATTACCACAAATTGTTGGTAGGAGAGAGTATTTCAGGTTTAATTGAGAACGGTTATTTGTCAAACGCAGAGACATTTACGTACGATGTAAACTTGCACGGATTGAAAATCGGCTCCAACGGTGATTTCACGGTTTCTTCGTCTGAATTGGTTTACGGTAATTACTTTATGCAAGAAAAATTACTTTTTGCATACGAAGAAGTTGCCATTGGTAACAAGACCTTGATCTTTAATTCTGGAATTGAAACTTCCATGCGTGTAGAGGAAATGTTCAAGAAAAGAGGTTTTCCAATCAAACACTTGGATTCTACCTTTTCAGACAAAGATCGAAAAGACGTGCTTTCTTGGTTTAAAACAACACCTGATGCGATTTTGACTTCCGTTGGAATCTTAACAACTGGTTTTGATGAACCTACTGTGCAAACGATTATTTTGAACCGCGCAACACGTTCCTTGACGCTTTACCACCAGATGATTGGACGTGGTTCTCGTAAATTGCCAAATAAGAGCAGTTTCAAGTTAATCGATTTAGGAAACAACGTTCGACGATTCGGGATATGGCAAGATTATATCAACTGGCAAGATGCATTTCGTTTTCCAGATCGCTTTTTAGAATCTCGTTTGTCTGAATCAGATGATATTGAATTTGAAGTGGAATATGAATTCCCGAAAGGATTAAAAGAACGCTTGGATACAGCGAAATTGGATTCCTTTAACATGCGTGATGTTTATTACGATTGCATTGATAAAAATGAAAAAGGGAAAATTGCCGTGGATTTGTCCTTACAAAATCACTATGAAGTAATTCACGCGTGTGCAACCGATTTTTTCGATGGCTTGGATTTGCAAACGGCGCTTCAAGAACATGTTGAGTATCGCTTGAAACAATACACAAAATGCATTTCAAAAAGCACCAACAATTACTTTAAATTCTTGATTGAGACCTACAACCGTCAATTGAGACAAAAGTTACGTGAAACCTTAGAGGACGAATAAATCTAATAGTTTAGAATAACCTCTGAAGTGTCAAAGGCGGCGGTGTAGATAGAAACAAAACCGTATGTCGGCGTTCCTACAAGATTATAGTTGTACGAATACAGTGTATTTCCATTGTTGATGCAAATAACGGTATCATTTGTGGCGCCATAAAAATCTTGTGCCGCGCTAGTGCAGCATTCAGGACAATTCACCTTTCCGTCTTTTTTGATATAAGACAAATGATCGGATGAATTTGGGTTTATGTTGTTGAAAATCAGTCGAGCCCAGGATTTTGCATACCCATTTAAATTGTAAACATTTGTTTCTGTTGACAAATTGCCATAAGGTATAATTTGCTCAATTGGAAAGTAAAGATCTGGTTCAGCTGAAATTCGTATTTTTTCAATCAAATCGTTTTCTAATTCAAAACGGTAATACCCTTTTGAATTAGTCGTTACCGTTGTGGTGGTTGAATAAAATGCATTGACCGCTTTTTTTATTTCCACTTTCAAAGTGAGTGATGCAAAAGGTTGATTAAAAGATTGGTTAGTTACAACCCCTTCGACCACGTAGACTAATTTTTTCTTTTTGCACCCTGATAAAAGCAGTATAAATCCCAAAACTAGACAGAACACTATTGTATTTGTACGCATAAAAACGATTTCTAAGTTAAATTTAAAGATTCCCAACCAATTCCAAAATTTTTTCTTGATTTAACTTGACTTTCGACCTTGAAAAGGTGAAAAATCGTACCTTTAAACTCCAAAATTAATAACATGTCAGAAGATAATAAAATCATTTTTTCTATGGTGGGTGTTTCGAAAAACACACCGGCAGGAAAACAAATAATTAAAAATATTTACCTCTCTTTTTTCTACGGCGCAAAGATCGGTATCATTGGTTTGAATGGTTCGGGTAAATCGACAGTAATGAAAATTATTGCAGGTTTGGATCAAGCCTACCAAGGTGATGTTGTTTTCAATAAAGATTATTCAATTGGCTATTTGCCGCAAGAGCCAGAATTAGATCTTAAGAAAACCGTGAAAGAAATCGTTCAGGAAGGTGTTCAAGAGGTGATGGATGCCTTGAAAGAATTTGAGCAAATCAACAATTCGTTCATGGATGAGGAAATTCTGAATGTCCCTGATAAAATGGACAAATTAATTGCACGTCAAGGGGAGGTGCAAGATATGATTGACTCTATGGACGGTTGGGAAATTGATTCCAAATTGGAACGAGCCATGGATGCCTTGCGTTGTCCACCAGATGATCAATTGATTGAAACGCTTTCGGGTGGTGAGAAACGTCGAGTAGCACTTTGCCGATTGTTATTGAAAACACCGGATATTTTGTTATTAGATGAGCCGACCAATCACTTGGATGCTGAATCTATTGAATGGTTGGAGCAACATTTACAACAGTATGAAGGAACGGTAATTGCTGTAACACACGACCGTTACTTCCTTGATAATGTGGCAGGTTGGATACTTGAGTTAGACCGTGGGGAGGGAATTCCTTGGAAAGGAAATTACTCATCTTGGTTGGAGCAAAAAGGAAATCGATTGAAAGACGAAGAAAAGTCAGAATCGAAACGTCAGAAAATGTTGGCCCGGGAGTTGGAATGGGTGCGCATGAATCCAAAAGCCCGTCAAGCAAAAAGCAAAGCCCGTTTATCCAACTACGATAAATTGTTGTCGGAAGACTTAAAGGATAAAGAAGCAATTTTGGAAATTCCAATCCCGAATGGACCTCGTTTGGGGAATAATGTAATAGATGCAGTGAATGTGTCCAAAGCCTTTGGAGACAAGGTTTTGTATGACAACTTGAACTTTAAATTACCACCAGCGGGAATCGTTGGAATCGTTGGTCCAAATGGTGCAGGTAAAACCACTATTTTCAAAATGATCATGGGTGAGTTGATGCCGGATGCCGGAACTTTCGAAACGGGTGAAACGGTCAAAATTGGTTATGTGGATCAAACGCATGCCGATATTTCACCAGAAAAAACAGTATTTGATGTCGTTTCTAATGGTTTGGAATATGTGGAAGTAGGCAATCAGAAAATCAATTCGAGAGCTTATTTGTCTAAATTCAACTTCAGCGGATCCGACCAAAATAAAAAAGTGGGTGTTTTGTCCGGTGGAGAAAGAAACCGTTTGCATTTAGCCATGACATTGAAAACAGAAGCCAACGTGTTGTTGCTCGATGAGCCAACCAATGACATCGATGTAAATACATTGCGAGCTTTGGAAGAAGGTATTATGAATTTTGCGGGTTGTGCAGTAGTTATTTCCCACGATAGATGGTTCTTGGATCGTATTTGCACGCACATTCTTGCGTTTGAAGGGGATTCTGAAGTCTATGCTTTTGAAGGCAGTTACACGGAATACGAAGAAAATAGAAAGAAACGCTTGGGCGACAGTGCTCCAAAAAGAATTCGCTACAAAAAGTTAACAAAATAAGGAATAGGAAAGTAGGGCAGAAAGAATTGATCCGATTCTAAAAGGTCTTAAAATTCTAATTTCTAAAATGATAATATCAAAATAATATGACAGTAAAAGATTTACAACCACAAGCTTTATGGGGCCATTTCGCAGATTTGAATGCAGTTCCAAGACCTTCTAAAAAGGAAGAAAGAGTTCGTCAATTTATGGTGGACTTCGGTAAAAACCTTGGTTTTAAAACAGAAGTAGACAAAATTGGCAATGTAATTATCAAAAAACCAGGAGCCAACGGTCTGGAAAATGCTGGCGCGGTAATTTTGCAAAGTCATTTGGATATGGTGCATCAAAAAAACAATGAAACTGTTTTTGACTTTGATAAACAAGGAATTGACATGTTGGTCGATGGTGATTGGGTAAAAGCCAATGGAACGACCTTGGGCGCAGACAACGGAATTGGAGTGGCTGCAATCATGGCACTGTTGTCGTCAACCGATATTCCGCATCCACCGATTGAAGCCATGTTTACGATTGACGAAGAAACAGGAATGACTGGGGCTATGCAATTGGATCCAAGTTTCTATGAAGGAAAAACTTTGTTGAATTTGGATACGGAAGATGATGACGAATTGTCCATCGGATGTGCTGGAGGCATTGACACGAATACTTCTTACAAATATGCTACGACAGAATTAAAACGTGAACATGTTGGTTACAAATTGACCATCAAAGGATTGATGGGTGGACATTCAGGAATGGACATTGACAAAGGAAGAGGAAATGCCAACAAAATTTTGACACGCATTTTGTATTCTTTGCGTTCACATGCTGATTTACATTTGGTAGAATTTGACGGTGGTAGCTTGCGCAATGCGATCCCAAGAGAAGCGGTTGCGACAATTGCTGTATTGAAGGAAGACCAAAAGACATTTGAATTGGAATTTGCGAAAATTGCAGATCTTTTGAAGGTAGAATTTAAAACGGTAGAAGGAAACTTAACCATTTTGGCAGATGCAATGGATTTGCAAACGACAACGGTTATGGAGAACTATGAGTTGATCAAAATCGTGAATGCTTTGTATTCCGTTCCCAACGGAGTTTTCCGCATGAGTGCGGATATTGAAGGACTGGTGGAAACCTCTTCAAGTTTAGCGCGTGTAATAGTAAAAGACGAGCAATTCATAACACAATCCTTGCAGAGAAGCAGTGTGGAAAGCACCAAAGACGATGTGGCAAATTCTGTGCGTGCAGCGTTTGAAAATATGGGTGCAGCAGTCGTTCAAACGGGCGATTACCCAGGATGGCAACCGAATCCAAATTCAAAAATATTGAATTTGATGGCCGATTTGTACCGAGAAAAATTCAACGAAGAACCACAAATTAAAGCTTGTCACGCAGGTTTAGAATGTGGAATTCTTGGGAAACATTTGCCTGAAGTTGACATGATCTCTTTTGGACCTAACATTCGCGGAGCGCATTCACCGGATGAAAAAGTGCAAATATCTTCTGTTCAAAAATTCTGGGAATACCTTTTGGAAGCGTTGACGAGATTAAATTAATGGCACATCCAGATTTAGAGGCATTGGCAAACATGCGCATGCCGTATGGAAAATATGAAGGTAGGCTTTTGGTAGAAATACCAGAAGCCTATTATGTTTGGTACCGTCAAAAAGGATTCCCTAAGACCAAGTTTGGCGACCAATTGGCACTCATGCATGAAATAAAGATGAACGGTTTGGAGGATTTGATTTATCCCCTCATTCGGAAATAATTTTAATAATATATTTAATAAAATTGATTAATTATTAAATATTGTTTATTTTTGATTGAATAAAATACTGATTCATGCAAAAATTACCCGTCATTTGTCCTAGTTGTGCCACTACCTTATCGGTTAGTCAACTGACTTGCTCCCATTGCGAAACGAGTGTTTCCGGCAATTACTTGTTACCAGTATTTTTACGATTAACGCTAGAGGAACAATCCTTTGTAATGGATTTTATTATTTCAGGTGGCAGTCTGAAAGAAATGGCCAATAAGTTAGGGAAGAGCTATCCAACGGTTCGAAATTTACTTGATGACATCATTGTTAAACTAAATCCTACCACAAAATGATGAAATTATTCTTAAACCCATTTGAAAAATATTCCGAGAAGATTTTCATCCCGTTGGGTTTATCTGTTTTACTGCTCGGTTCCTTTTTGGCTTCCTTTTGCTCAGCAAACTTCGATGGATTGCTGGATTTACATTTTTCGGCAAGTTCCGTTTCTTTTTTCGAAATCGTCTATCAAAATGTCGTCAACCTTATTATTATTGGTGCTTTACTTTATTTAGCGGGGTACCTCGTGAATCCAAAAATAAGAGCAATCGATATAGTCTCTACTGTACTGGTAGCGAGAATTCCTTTTTACTTTTTAGCCTTGTTCAATATTTCCAAAAAGTTTTCCTTTAAAGAGGATGCCACACTGCAAGAGATCAATGCTTTTGCCATTGACAACATTTTTCTTTTGCTTGGTTTTGGACTGCTTGTGTTGCTAATCGTGATCTGGATGGTTGCGTTGCTCTACAACGGTTTTAAAGTAGCTACAAATGCGAAAGGATCGAAACCCGTTGTTCTGTTCATTTTGGCCATCGTCTTATCGGAAATTCTAACCAAATTGATTTTTTACCCTTTTTAATTCTATAAACTATGAAACGATTTTTAATCTTCCTTTTACTAAGTCATGCGACTGCTTTCTCCCAAAACATTTCGGGTGATTGGTCCGGTGAAATCAGTATTAGCGGAATGAAACTTGGTTTTGGAATGTACATTTCTGAAGTGAACGGCCAGTTTCAATCGGTAATGGATATTCCAGAGCAAAAAGCCATGGGCATCCCGATGACTTCGACAATATTTAGTGAAAACAAAATAACGATTGAAAGTAAAGAAATGCGCGGCGTTTTTTCAGGCGAATACAAAGACGATAAATTTTCAGGCACTTTTTCTCAAAATGGTGCGAGTATGCCCTTTTCAATGACGAGAGGAAAGTATGTAATGAAAGTAATCAAACGTCCTCAAGAACCAAAACCTTCGTATGATTATGAAGTTCGAGAAGTTACATTTACCAATAAAACGGACAATGTTATCCTAGCGGGAACTTTAACCGTGCCAAAAGGCAAAGGTCCTTTTCCAGCGGTGGTATTGGTCAGTGGAAGTGGACAACAAAATCGTAATAGTGAAATTTTAGAACACAAACCTTTTTTAGTGATCGCTGATTATTTAACCAAAAATGGAATTGCAGTCTTGCGTTACGACGATAGAGGAGTAGGTGGTTCGAACGGAAATCCGGCGATAAGCACATCTGCCAACTTTGCTTTGGATGCACAGGCGGCAACGACTTTTTTGCATAAAACGAAAGGAATCAATAAAAAGAAAATCGGCATCATCGGACATAGCGAAGGAGGAATGATTGCCCCAATGGTAGCAGCCAATCCTAAAAATAAAATTGGATTTTTAGTTTTGCTGGCAGGACCAGCGGTTTCAGGTGGTGATATTCTTCTGGAACAGCAAGCTTTAATTTCAAGAGCAAATGGAGAAAGTGAAGTGGAAATTGAACAAAATCGGAAAATGTCAATGGCCCTTTTTCAGTTTTTGAATGAAAATAAAGCAAAAGGCACGTCAAAAGAAGAGCTGAAATTATGGGTAATGAATTATTTTACTAGCCATGAAATAACAATTCCCGAATCGATGACGACTGAACAAATGGCGGAAACGTTAGCCAACGCTTATTCAAATCCTTGGGTTCAATATTTTATTCTACACGATCCAAAATCTGATTTATTAAAATTGAAATGCCCAGTTCTAGCCTTAAATGGAGCAAAAGATTTACAGGTGCCTTCCACCTTGAATCTTACGACTTTCAATAAATATGCAGAAATCAGCGGGAACATTCATTTTACAACCAAGGAATTCCCGGATTTGAATCATTTGTTTCAACATTGCACAACCGGTTCACCGAATGAATATCAAGACATTGAGGAAACTTTCTCACCAGAAGTTTTGAATTATTTCAAAGATTGGATTGTAAATCTCAAATAATCTGAAAAAAAAATAGATTTATTAGAATGCTAATCTTCAAAAGGTTAGCATTCTTTTTTTGTTAATAAATTTTTAATTAGTTAATAAAAACGTAACCATGAAAAGTAGTTGCCGTAGAAGAGTTATGTAGATTATTTAAACACGATTATGCAAGCAACAAAATTCCGTATGATTAACAATAATGTAAAGACAGCGCAATTCCGAATTGCACAGCACAGAACACAAGGTGTTCATTCTCCGCTAACTATTTTTGATGTGGCCAACCTATTGGACCAAATCAAAAGAGCAGAAAGTTTTACAGAGAATAATTCAAAACCATCGATATTTCAATCCATAGGATTCAATTAAAATAATTAAGATTCATAGTTTTAGTTTTGTTAGGTAACCAATATTGAAGGGAAGCGAGAGCTTCCCTTTTTGGATTTTAATTGCAAGAAACTTATGCAATTACGCCCGACCCAATCAATCTTTCTCCATCATACCAAGCGGCAAATTGCCCAGGCGTAATACCACGTTGTTTTTCGGCAAACAAAATGTACATTCCATCTTCTTTTTTGATCAATGTACCTTTTTGAACGGCTTGTCGGTAACGAATTCTTACATCGTATTCTCGTGTTTCGCCAATTTCTAACTTTTTATTGGGTTCCACATAATGAATTTCATCTTCCTGAATGAACAAAGCCCAACGATTCAGCCCTGGATGATCATCACGTTGACCTGAATACACACAATTGGATTCCGTATCCGTAGCAATAACGAAAGAAGGTTCTGGTCGTCCTCCAATGGTTAAACCTTTTCGTTGTCCGATGGTATAAAAATGAGCGCCTTGGTGTTCCGCAACTGTTTGACCCATATTGGATTTGTAAACAAAAGGCTTTGCTAATTTTTCTACATTTTCAATCGTTGGAGCAATTGCATTGTAGTCAGAGAACATTTCCAATTCAGCTGAAACTTCGATAACAGGTCCTTTTTTGATAGCCAACTGCTGTTGCAGGAAAATGGGCAATTGAATTTTACCCACAAAACACAATCCTTGTGAATCTTTTTTATCGGCTGTCAATAAGCCAGCATTTTTGGCAATTTCACGCACTTCTGATTTTTGCAATTCTCCAATAGGGAAGAGTGCTTTGGAGAGTTGATCTTGCGACAATTGGCACAAAAAATAACTTTGGTCTTTTCCATTGTCCAATCCTTTTGCCAAACTAACGGTTCCGTCTTCGTTGTCAATTCTACGGCAATAATGGCCCGTGGCCACATAATCAGCTCCCAAATCCATAGCGGCTTTTAGGAAAACGTCAAATTTTATTTCTCGATTGCAAAGTACATCTGGATTCGGTGTTCGTCCAGATTTGTATTCGCTGAACATGTAATCGACAATTTTATCTTTGTATTCAGCACTTAAATCAATCACTTGAAAAGGAATGCCCAATTGGTTGGCAATCAGCAACGCATCATTGGAATCATCGATCCACGGACATTCATCTGAAATGGTAACGGATTCGTCGTGCCAATTGCGCATAAACATGCCAATAACTTCATATCCTTGCTGTTGAAGCAACAAAGCCGCGACGCTAGAATCAACACCTCCAGACAAACCAACCACTACCCGTTTTCCACTCATGGTGCAAAATTACGGAAATTAAAGGTTTTTAAAATTGAGTTGATTGAAATTCATGGTGTATTTCATCGTCCAAATGAGTAAATTATATCTTCTTAACAATTAGTAGATTCAGCCTTTGTTTATATTTGTAACGATGAGTAAAATAGTCGCCACAGTTTTAATGTTCTTACTTGCATTTTCTTCTACTGGACAAAATTGCGAAAAAGTACTTTTATCGGGAAAAGTAATTGATACATTACGACCACAGAATTTTTATAATTTGATGGTCGTGAATCGTACAACAGGCAAAGGTTTTTTTGGTTTACCTTCAGGTGGATACAACTTGTATGTTAACAATGGTGATTCCATTACGTTTTCAATCAAAGGCTACAAAAACATTGAATATTCGGTGAAAGCGGATGCAAATTGCCAAGCAAGGAACATTTGGTACATTGAAATGAAACCACAAGAAATTCAAGAAGTTGTGGTTAAACCGCTGAAATCCTTGCAAGAAATTCAAGAGGAACGAGCCGGATTGGCCATGCGGGAAACACGACAAGTAACAGGTATTGAAGTTCTACGAAGTCCAATTACAGCGTTATACCAAGCATTTTCTCAAAAAGAACAGTCCAAACGAGCGGTGGCTCAATTTGAATATGCCGACAAACAAAAAGCGGTTTTGCAAGAATTGCTTCGACTGTACGTAGCCTACGATATTTTCTACTTAAGCGAAGATGAATTTGATGCCTTCATTGCCTTCTTAAATGTGAACGAAGACTTCCTGAAAACAGCTACAGAAATGGAATTGGTCACTTTTATCAAAGACAAGTTTGAGCATTTCCAACGATTGAACAAACGCTAGTAACAAATCAAACACGACCAATTTAATTCCCTTTGTTCAACTGATCCAATCGTTTTTGACGTTGCATTGGATTCTCACCTGTATTTTTTTGCTTGTACAATTCGTAACGTGTCGGCTGCAAAGCAGGAGGGAAGGAGTTGTTGTTCAAATCTGTATCACCCGTTTCCAAGAAGGGATCCACACGGAATGAAACTACTTCTTTGTCGAATAGAAATACTTTCGTCACTTTTTCTTCTTGTTTTCTCCAAATTTCTGCAGGAATACGAATTATTTCACTGGTGTTATCTGCAAATTTTGCTTCCAAAATTATCGGCATCACCAATCCACCCAAATTGCTGAAAGTCAATTCATACATTTTTTTCCCTTTGTTCAACAATTCTTTTTGACCTTCCGTTAAGTCTTTCTGCAAGGCCTCAAATTCAATCTGGTCTAAAGTATCAATAGCATATTTGTTACTTGTCGCATAGAAATCATCGATACTTTTATCTCGTTCGTTCACGGTTTCCTTAATGCTTTCTTTGTTTCGAATATCTCCAATAAAAAGATCTTTTTGGTCATTCGCTATTTTTGCCGCTGTTTTTCGTTCAGCTGGATTTATGGAATTCAAATCAGAACCAACTACGTTATCTAAAGAAATGTCCACGTGATCGGTTGTGTAAAACCAACCTCTCCAAAACCAATCCAAATCCACCGCAGATGCATCTTCCATCGTTCTGAAGAAATCAGCAGGCGTAGGGTGTTTGAATTTCCAACGTTCACAATACGTTTTGAACGCATAATCAAACAATTCTCGTCCCATGATGGTTTCTCGAAGGATATTTAAAGCCGTCGCCGGTTTGCCATACGCATTGTTTCCAAATTGCCAGATGCTTTCTGAATTCGTCATAATCGGCGAAATGAAGTTTTTATCGCCGCGCATGTAATCGGCAATTAAATAAGCGGGTCCACGGCGCGAAGGATAGCCGCGTTCCCATTCTTGTTCAGTTAAATATTGTACAAAAGTGTTCAAACCTTCATCCATCCAAGTCCATTGACGTTCATCCGAATTGATTATCATTGGAAAGAAATTGTGACCAACCTCATGTATAATAACGCCCCACATACCATATTTGGTTTGTTCGGAATAGGTTCCATCTTTTTCAGGACGACCGCCATTGAAGCAAATCATGGGATATTCCATCCCAATATGATTCGTATGAACCGAAATAGCAACTGGATAATTATAATCTACCGTGTATTTTGAATAAGTCTTAATTGTATGAGCGACCAGTTTCGTCGAGTATCTTTCCCACAAAGGATTTCCTTCTTTCGGGTAGTAGCTCATACACAAGATGTTTTTGTTGTTCACTTTTACATTTTGCGCATCCCACATGAATTTCCGTGAACTAGCGAAGGCAAAATCACGTACATTGGTCGCTTTGAATGTCCACGTTTTGTAAGCGGAAGCCTTGACTTTCTCCGTTTTCTCTGCTTCTTCTTGATTGACAATTAAAATGGGTGTATCCGATTCTTTTGCTTTCGCCAATCGGTTGCGTTGTTCAGCTGTTAAACAGGTTGAAGCATTTTGCAATTCTCCCGTTGCGCCAACAATGTGATCGGTAGGTACGGTTAAATTCACCGTATAATCTCCAAACGGCAAGGCAAATTCTCCTGCGCCTAAAAATTGTTTGTTTTGCCAACCTTCTACATCATTGTAAACACACATTCTAGGAAACCATTGAGCAATGGTATAAATGTAATTGTCTTCTTCTGGGAAATATTCCATTCCGGAACGACCACCAACTTTGGCTCTATCGTTGATATTGTACCACCATTTTACTTTGAAGGAAACCGAACTTTTAGGTTGAAGTGGTTTTTCCAAATCAATGCGCATCATGGTTTTGTTGATGAAATACTTCATTTTACCACCTGAAAGAGACGTGATTTCTTCAATTTTAAATCCACCTTCGTAGTAAAATGTTTTGCGTTCCACATCTTTGATGGACTTGAAATCCTCCATTTTGTCAACAGCTATCATTTGAGCATCCGAACCGGGTGTGTAGATGTTTTGATCCAATTGCAACCACAAGTACTCCAATTTATCAGGAGAATTGTTGGTGTACGTAATAGTTTCAATACCACTTAGGATTTGGGTTTTATCATCAATTTTTGCATCAATTTTATAATCCGCTTTTTGTTGGTAATAGTTGTGACCTGGTGCACCTCCGGCTGTACGGTATTCGTTGGGAGTTGGCAATTCTTGGTCTAACTGAGCGAATTTTTTTTGTCCAAACAAAACGGTTGGACAAAGCAATAGGAATAAGATTTTTTTCATTCTAAAATTATCGAAGATTGAGATTTTGCTTGTGTGAAAACGGCTGTATAGCTTTTTTCATTATCGAGATAAGTCACTTTATTTTGTTGAGCAGGAAGTTCATTCATCATCAAATCAAAAGTGATATCTATGAATTTATTCGGTTTTGCAATTTTATTGGAATGAAAATAAAAGTTGGTCATGCCATTGGGCAAGACTTCGTATCCAATCATTTGAAAAAGCACCTCTTTGCCACCCGATTTTACTTTGAACTCATTGAACAATGCTTTGGCCATTTGCTGAATCAAAGCAGCATCCGCAACATGGTCTTCCATTTCTTTTACAGGTAGTTTTTTTTCCTGAAACCATTCCTCCACATCGTGCGTGGATAGCATCAATGTTCCTTCAAGAACTTGATCTGCTGAATTGTATGACATTTCTGCAAATCCGAAGAAATACTCATGTGCATTGGCCGAAAAAGAGCTGATTGAAAGTAAGGCGAAAAGCCAAAACAACTTCATAGTTTTAATTTTAGGCTAAAATACACAATCCTACAAGAATCTAAAAACACAGGGCATAAAAAAAGGTGTCTTTTCAGACACCTTTTTGCTTATTTGTTTTTCATTTTATCTTGCTGTGCTTTCTGCATCGCTTCTAGTCTTTCTTGGAACTTGGATTTGGCTTTCGGTCCTTTGGTAGTTACTGTAGCCTTTTTCGCGCTCATTTTGGCTTTCAGTTTTTCTTCATCCACAAAGAATTGTTTGATTGCCACCATAATCAAGATGGAAAACAAGGTTGAGATAAAGTAATAGTAACTCAAACCTGCAGAGTAATTATTGAAGAAAAAGATCATCATGATTGGGAAAATGTACATGATCACTTTCATGTTTGGCATTCCGGGTTGTTGTGGTGTTTGCATTTGACCACTGTTCACATAGGTGTAAATCAAAGTCGTCCCAGCCATCAACAAAGTAAACAAGGAAACGTGATCACCATAAGGCCAAATATACGTTCCTAGTTCTGCGATGGAATCATAAGATGACAAATCCGTCGCCCAAAGGAATCCTTTCTGTCTCAACTCAAAGGAAGTTGGGAAGAATCGGAAAACAGCTAATAGAATCGGCATTTGAATCAACATCGGAACACAACCTGCCAAAGGACTTGCGCCAGATTCGCGGTACAATGCCATCATTTCCGTTTGTTTTTTCATGGCATCTGCCTTGTCCGGGAATTTTGCATTCAATTCGTCAATTTCAGGCTTTAAAATCTTCATCTTCGCAGAAGAAACATACATTTTCCATTGGATCGGCATTAAAACCAATTTCAAAATCATCGTCAACAATAGGATCGCAATACCAACGGCAAAACCCATTTCTAAAAGAAAGTTGAACAAGGGTTGAACTGCATAGATGTTAATCCAACGGAACAATCCCCAACCGTAATTTAAGATATCGTCGTATCCTTCGCCATATGATTTTAACACTTCGAAATCATTTGGTCCAAAAAACCAATTGAAACTCATGGTTGCATCATCACTTGCTTGCATATCCAACGCGAGTGTTGAAGAGAAGTCTTTTAAATGTGTATTGTTTTTCTTTTCACCTTCTTTGTAGTTGATGACTTCCATTTTGCTATCTCCTGAACGAAAAGCTGTTTTCGGTTTTAGGATTGAGGAGAAGTAGCTTTGTTTGTAAGCAACCCAAGAAATGTTGTCTTCTGCTTTTTCTTCATCATCGCTCATTTCGCTTAGATAATCAAAACCATCTTTTTCGTTTTGGAAGCAAATGGTTGAAATCCGTCTTTGCTCTGAGAACAAACGTTCTGTTTTTTTGAAAGCAGTTTTCCATTCTAACTGGATATTCTTGTTTTGAATGTCACTTTTCATTCCTTTCAAATTCACATCGTAAGAAATGTTGAAATTGTCTTTTGGAAGGGTGTAAGTGAAGTCAATCGATTTTCCGTTCGCAGGAGAATAACTAAAATGGATGCTATTCTTCGTTTTTTTCACAATGTCAAAAACCAATTCATCCGTGTTGATCATTTTTCCACCGGACTTGAAAACCAATGCGTTGGAAGCGTCTCCGGGAGCAAACAATTGCAAAGGAACTGTTTTGCCATTGTTTTTTGCAAAATTGAAATACGATTGAAATTCTTTCAAACGTACAGATGCGATTTTACCTCCTTGGGTGTCAAAGTCGATAATCAATTTGTCGCTTTCCAATCGAACGATTTCACTTTTTGCTACTGCCACTTGCTTCTCTGAAGCAACTGCTGTTGAAGCAGTATCGGAATCTTTGGTCGGATTTTGAGCCACTTCTGTTTTATCAACTTTTTTTACTTCGTTGACATCCAATTTACTCTCGGCTTTAGCTTTTTCTTGTTCAAGGCGTTGTTTTTCCTTCAACTCATCAGCTGTTGGTTGATTGAAAATTGTGAAAACACTTAAAATCAATCCTATTAAAACCAATCCAATGACGGTATTTCTATCCATTTCTATTTTTTGTTATTCATGTGAGATATTGCTGCTTCAATAAAAGCAACGAAAAGCGGATGCGGATTGGCTACCGTACTTTTGTATTCAGGGTGAAATTGTGCACCGACAAACCAAGGGTGCTCAGGGATTTCAACCATTTCAACCAATCCAGATTCAGGGTTTTTACCCGTTGCGATCATACCTGCTTTTTCAAATTCTTGCAAATAAGAGTTATTGAACTCGTAACGGTGACGGTGACGTTCAGATATTTTGTCCGTGTTGTAAGCTTTCGCCGCTTTTGAACCCGGTTTCAATTGACAGTTATAAGCACCCAAACGCATCGTTCCTCCCATGTTGGAAATCGATTTCTGTTCTTCCATCATGCTGATAACGGGATGCGGGCAATCTTCTGAAATTTCAGTTGTGTGTGCCTCTTCATGCCCCAAGACGTGTCGCGCAAATTCAATTACGGCACATTGCATACCGAGGCAAATTCCGAAGAATGGTATATTGTTTTCTCTGGCATAACGAACCGCTTCAATTTTACCAGCAATTCCTCTAGAACCAAATCCAGGTGCAACCAAAATTCCATCCAATCCAGAAAGTTTCTTTTCTAAATTGGTACTGTTTAATTTTTCGGAATGCAACCAAACAACGTTTACTTTGCATTCATTTTCAGCACCTGCATGAATGATGGATTCAGAAATCGATTTGTAGGAATCTTTCAATTCCACATATTTACCAACCAAACCAATATTGACAGTTGTTTTTGGATTGTTGACACGGTCTAAGAATTTAGTCCATTTTCCCATGTTTGGAACCGACTTCGTTGGTAAACCTAATTTTTCTAAAACAACTTTGTCCAATTGTTCTTCTTGCATCAAGAAAGGAACTTCATAGATTGTTTTCGCATCCAAAGATTCGATAACAGCATTCATGCTTACATTACAGAATTTTGCAATTTTCTTACGCAACTCTAAATTCAAAGGATGTTCCGTTCTACAGCAAAGAATATCCGGCTGAACGCCTAATTCCAACAATTGTTTAACGGAATGCTGCGTAGGTTTTGTTTTCAATTCTCCAGCAGCAGATAAATAAGGAATCAAGGTAAGGTGAATGACGATACAATCGGATTCAAATTCCCACATCATTTGTCGAACACTCTCCACATAAGGAAGTGACTCAATATCACCAACGGTTCCTCCAATTTCAGTAATAACGATATCGTAATGTCCGTTTTTACCCAACATTTGAATTCGTTCTTTGATTTCATCTGTGATGTGAGGAATTACTTGTACCGTTTTCCCTAAGAATTCACCTCTACGCTCTTTTTCAATGACGGATTGATAAATTCTTCCTGTGGTAACGTTGTTGGCCTGGGAAGTAGGAACATTCAAAAATCGTTCGTAATGACCTAAGTCCAAATCGGTCTCCGCTCCATCGTCCGTTACAAAACATTCTCCATGTTCGTATGGATTTAACGTTCCTGGATCAATGTTGATATACGGATCTAATTTTTGAATGGTTACGGAATATCCACGTGCTTGCAATAATGTTGCTAGCGATGCGGAAATAATTCCCTTGCCTAAAGATGATGTAACACCCCCTGTTACAAAGATGTATTTTGTGGAATTTGACATGCCGATTTTAAAATTGTAACTACGGGGCGCAAAATTACAATTTTGCTTGGATTATTCGTCGATTCCTTTCGGTTATTTAACAAATTAGTACGACCAAATTGGATTCACCCCAAATTCGGCATACGGTTTTGTTTTTCGAACCTTACTTTTTTCAAAAACAGGGTGACCATTTTCATCCAACCGCGGATAATGTGGAGTTTTTCTTTCGATTTTTTCTGGAAAAAGTATCATATCATGCGACAAACGATTTTGGAATAGGTGACGCACTTGCTCGGCATCAAAACCAATTTGACCAGAGAAGTAATTTCCATACGGAAGCGAGTAGGTGAGTCCGCCGTAAAAAATACCGTGGCTTGATTTTCCGTACGATAAATCTTCCAAGATTCGATAACCACTCGGACATTTGTCCAAAGGTGTTTTTTGCCATTTTGAACCGCGTGTTTCTCCCGTCCATAATTTAGTGCCAATTTGGAAATTGTACAAACCATAGCGATATCCCAGCATTAGATGTCCCGTGCGAAATTTATCTCGACCTGTCCCGGCAAAAATATCGTTTTCAAAAAACAATTGAAAATTGGAGAATTGCAGCGTCCATCCTCCCGAATTTTGACTCGAATTTTGGTTGTCTCGGTACCAAATGTAGTTGTAACCAATCGCATTTTGATAATTGGTTTGATGTCGCAAACCATCCCAGATAAAGTCTGGCTTTAGTGATCTTGTTCCACCTAGAAGAATTGCCCCCAAAGACAATCGGTTCTCGAACAGTTGTTTTCGATTGGCCAAATTGGCGAATGAAAAAGTAAGTACATTCCCTAAATTCAATTGAGCGCATTGATAAGCGGCATAACCATCCAGCCGAACACCAATTTGATTTATCGGTGTTCCAAATTGCGCAACAATACCCAACTTCACTCCGAAATTCACGTTCGAATTGATTTGTGAGCTCATCATCAATTGGTTGAAAAACAAGGCGATAAATAAAGTCGAGAATTTGAAATGGGTCTTTTTAAGCAAAATTTTATTTTTGAAAATAAACCATTCAAGAATCGTACCCAATTTAAAGATCTTTAGGATTTGATCGAACGAATGCAGTTATCATCTAGGCTGATGTATTTCATTTTGTACAAATTGCCCACCGCTTTTTTGAAATTTTTCTTACTCATGCCCACTTGTCGTTTGATTTCGTCGGGCGAACTTTTGTCATGCAAGTGAATTACACCGCCACGCTTTTCCAACATCGCGAATAATTCTTCGGACAAAGGTTCAATTTTACCATATCCTTCGGGTTCTAAGCGAACATCTAATTTTCCATCTTCACGGATATTGTAAATGTAACCTGTGGTAATTTCACCTTTTAACAGTCTTTTATTGAAGTCTTGGTGATAAATCAAACCGGCAAAACGATTTTCAACGATGACTTTTACGCCCAAATCGGTTTCGTCGTCAACAATGATGTCAACAGGTGTGTTCAATAGTACGCCTTCCACTTCGGCACTCAAGAATTTTTTGTACTTCGTGGTGGCTACCAATCGATCGGTAAATTCATCCAAATAAAGATACACTAAAACTTCTTCACCTTCTACCAATTTATAACGCTGTTCACGATACGGAACCATTAAGTCTTTTTCAATTCCCCAGTCCAAAAATGCACCAAAAGAATTTACTTGATTGACTTTTAGATAACCAAATTTATCGACCGTAACATTCGGACGCAATGTGGTTGCGATCAGTCGATCTTCAGAATCTCTGTAAAGAAAAACATGTACGATTGTACCTTCTTCCCATTCTGGTTTTACTAGTTTTTGAGGAAGTAATACATCGCCATCGTCGTCACCGAGGTACACTCCAACACTTGTAAATCTTAAAATAGGGAGGTCATTGTAATCGCCAAGAATCATGAATTAGAAATAAAGCGCAGAAGCTAATTTTGAATTAACAACCATGCAGGGTAAGTTTAAACTATTGGTAATCAAGGATTGTCCAAATGTTTCGAATTGAGGTAAGATGCTTTCTGAGTGATATGAAAAAGCCAAAAGCTCCGCGTCTTTTTCATGTGCGTAAGCTTCAATTTTCTTTATATATGCGCCTTTCGCGTCGAGTCTTACAAATTCAGCTTTCACTTTTCGTTCTTCGTAATTGTTTTTAACAATGTGAATACGTGTTTTCATCGTAGCCGATAGTCTTTCGTCGTTTTGCTCCTCGTAAAGTATATGAACGCTACCGTCAAATATGGCTGCCATATCACCGGCAATATTTACAATTTGAAGTGATTCTTTTGTTAAATCAACAGGGACAATAATGTTTTTGATTTCTTTAATTGGCGCACCTTTTTGAACAATTAAAAAAGGAACTTCGCAATGTCGAATCATTTTGATGGCGTGGGATCCAAAAATCTTTTGTAATCCCAAAGCACCATGGGTTCCCATGATTATAAGTTGTGCATGTTCAGATTTTACAAAATTCCCCATATCGTCGATGAAATTTCCAACTTTTACTAAAGGCGTAAGAGTAACATCCGGAGGAAGTGATTTTTCGGCAATAATTTCTGCCAATTTAGCCAATGCTTGATTTTCCTTTGATTGATCGTTTACAACATGCAATAATTTGATGTCTGTATGAACGTATTTTGCGATTTGCAAAGCATAGTTTAGAGCAGTGTCTCCAATTTCAGTAAAATCATGAAGCACTACATATAAATTCTTACTCATAGTTAATCGGATTGTTTTACCAAATATAACAAAATGAAGGTTTGACGTTACAAAATTGCACAAAAAGAAGTTAACATTTGGCTATGTATAGTTTTTACTTTTTGCGTTTTCTGCTTTTCTTGCCTAAGTCACTGTAAGGATATTGGTTACTCGGATCTCGTTTGTCTTTTGTTTTTTTGACTTTCGTTGGTTTCGTTTTCTTGGCGTTTGACTTTTTGTCTTTTTCACCTTCCGGTAAATCGGCTGTGTGGTTGTTGCCACCTGTTGGACTTCCTGCATCTGAAGGGTCGATCCATTTGTTTTTCATTTTTACCTCCCTCATTTCTCCGTTCGCATCTGGTGTGCGAATGGTTCTCTTGTCAGCTTGTTTCCCATTGATGGCCACGACATCTTCTTTTAAAATCCATTTTCCCGATTTTAATTCAAAAGCATCATACGACATGTCAGGTACATAGTAGGCGTAAAAACCTGCTAATCCAGGACTTTCTGGTGAAAGATGGTCCATCAGAATCCGCTCATATTTCTCGTCGTAACGAAGCGACATCGTGCTTTTTTTAGAGTATTCGTAGAATAGTCTTTTGAAAGTTTGAGAGCCTACTTTGAAAACAGGACTACCCAATTTAGCTTGGTTGCCGCTGAAATACAAAACATCTATTATTTTCATGTTGGAAGTAGCATTGTTACCATCCCAACCCAGCAAAGTATACATGTCTCGATTCCCTTTTTCAAAAGGGATGATTTGGTAGTAGAGGGCTCCATACCATTCATTTGCCGCCAATATTTCCATCGGTTTGAGCGCCATAATATCAGAACTTTCTGTTAATTCAATTCTTTGTATTTCGTTTTTCCGCTCATCCATTCGAAGAATGAGACAATAATATTTTTGACTATGGTCATCTTGTTCAACGTTCCAGTTGAATATCCTTACCAAACCGTCACTACTATTGATGGAGCCAAGCGTCTTCAGTCTTGAGAAAGGGTAGGAAAAGGCTGCTTTTTGATTGATGGTTTCATAAAGCTTGTCTTTAAAAAGATCGTTCTTGGTTTCTTTTTCTGAATTATTGGTGGCGTTTCTCAAGTCAGTCAAAATCAATTCCAATTCTTTTTCTGAACGCACCAATGAGGAATCTACTTGAGCAAATAGACTGTAAGTACTGATGAAAAATAGAGGGAATAAAATAAGAAATTTCATAATCTGGAGAATGGTATTTGTGAAATAGACTCAAACATCGTGCAAACTTTCATTTCAATAAATGAATTGAATGATTGAAATAACGTAACGCACTTAAAGGTAATTTGTTTTATCCAAGTAGTTAAATATGACAGGACTTTAAATCTACTTACAGCGCTTTCAGTTGAGAAATCGTTTCTGATGGATTGGCAGAGTTGAAAACAAAGCTTCCAGCTACCAATGCATTTGCTCCTGCTTGCACAAGCAAAGCGCCAGTCTCTAAATTCACACCTCCATCGACTTCAATTTTAGCTTTGGATCCTTTTCGGTGAATCAGGTTGGCCAATTGACCCACTTTGTAAATGGCATTCTGGATGAATTTTTGACCACCAAAACCTGGATTTACCGACATTATTAAAACTAGGTCTAAGTCTTCAATCACATCTTCTAATAATTCAATTGACGTATGAGGGTTCAACGCAACACCGGCTAACATTCCATGCGCTTTGATGTTTTGAATCGTACGATGCAAGTGAGTGCAAGCTTCAAAATGAACAGTTAGTATGTCGGCGCCCGCTTTTTTAAAATCAGCCACATATTGGTCTGGATTGGCAATCATTAAATGTACGTCTAGCGGTTTGGTGGCATGACGCTTAACAGCTTCTATAACGGGGAAACCAAAACTAATATTGGGAACAAATACACCATCCATTACATCCACATGAAACCAATCTGCCTCAGAAGCATTGATCATTTCAACATCGCGTTGGACATTTGCGAAATCGCACGAAAGTATTGAAGGGGAGATAATGGTTGCCATAACGTTTTTTTGAGCGAAATTACCAATAATGAAGCGAAAGGAAAGGAATTGTTTACAAAAAGTAGAATTGTTGATTACCCTGCTTTCATTTTTGAGACTCCTTCCCAAATAATCTTTACATTCGTCAAAAAACAAAAAAAATGGGGTTCAATGTACTGACCGCGCTTGTTATTATAACAGTTTTAATTTCCATGCAAGCCATGCAAAATTTGGAAATGAAAGAAAAATGGATGTTTTCACCCTATCTGGTAAAACACCAAAATGAATCCTATCGCTTATTCACTCATATTTGGATTCACGCCGATTTTGCCCATTTGTTTTTCAACATGTTTTCGTTGTATGCACTGGGAGGTATGCTTGAGCAAGAATTGATTTATACTTATGGAATTGTGCTGGGTGAGTTGCATTTTGCCACAATTTTTCTGCTAGGTGGATTGTTTGCCACCTTAATTCCTTACATCCGTAACCATGAAAACCCTGCCTATCGATCGTTGGGCGCATCCGGTGCCGTTTCTGCTATTGTTTTTGCAGCGATATTATGGCGCCCTGATATGGAGTTGCAATTCGTTTTTATACCAATACCGTTCAAAGCTTATTGGTTTGGTTTATTCTATTTAGGTTATGAAATTTTCATGGATAAACGGGGAAACACTGGGATTGCTCACGATGCACACATTGGAGGGGCGATTTTAGGGATAGTTTATGTAATATTCATTAACTTTGATAAACTCTCTAATTTTATAGATCAATTTATTTCCTAATTCATGTCTCAACTTTTTGTAAATATCAACGGAACGGTCCAGGATTCAGAACTCAATGGTATCAGTTCATCCAATCGAGGTTATTTATATGGCGATGGTGTTTTTGAATCCATTCGAGTATTCAACGGAACTGTCATTAATTTTGACAACCATTACAAGCGATTGGTGCAAGGAGCTGCAGCAATAAAAATAGAAATACCTTCGCATTTAACCCAAGAATATCTTTTGGAAAAAATTAGGGAGGTTTTAGATAAATCTGACATAAATCAAGGCGGAAGAGTTCGGCTTTCTTTCGATCGTATTTCTGGTGGAAACTATATTCCCGAAAGCAACGAATGCGTCTATTCTATCGAGGTTAAACCTTTGTTGACACCTGATTTTGAATTGAACTCCAAAGGAGTTGAGGTAGATATTTTCATGGATTTAAAGAAGCCAAAAAACAAGTTGTCCAATTTTAAAACAAAAAATGGATTAATTTATGTTTTGGCCGGTATACAGGCAAAGGAAAAAAAATTAGACGACATGCTGATTACCAATGATGCCATGGGAATCATAGAAAGCTCGAATGCCAATCTGTTTGTTGTTAGCAATGGTGTTTTGTATACACCTGGTTTAGAAGATGGTTGTTTGGCTGGTACCATGCGTATGCAAATTATTAATTTAGCCTTGAAGCATGGAGTGAAAGTATATGAATGCAATATTTTACCTCAAAATTTATTGAGTGCCGATGAAGTTTTTCTTACCAATGCTATTCAAGGCGTAACTTGGGTGATAGGATATCGTACCAAACGTTATTTTAATAATACATCCAGACGCTTTGTTGCCTGGTTAAATGAACATTGGGAAAAGGAACTAGAACCAACAGATTTAGATAATTCAGAGGAAGATTAAATATTTATCCTTGACTTCCATCTTTTTTCATAAAATCATACCTATCAAACAAATAAAAAAGACGTACCTTTGCAAAAGATTTTGGTATTTTATTGTCTGTACCAAAGTCCTTTCAACTTCTGATTGAATGTTTTGTCAAAATTCTCTTTTGTCATGCCTTGTAATTTAGAACTTGGACAGCATAACAGAGTACAATATATCAAAAGAGATCAATGGGTAAATCGCAAGAAACGTACAGTAAAAAAGAAAAAGAAAAAAAACGTTTGAAAAAACGTCAAGATAAATTGCTAAAGAAAGAAGAGCGTAAAGAAACTTCTACGGGGGGTGGTTTAGAAAACATGATGGCTTATGTCGATGAAAATGGAAACATTGTTGATACTCCGCCAGTTTTCACCAAGAAAAAAGAAATTGATGCAAGTGAAATCGTTTTAGGTGTTCCAACACGTGAAGCGGAAGAGGAGGCTGGACCAGCGGAAGGTAAAGTTGCTTATTACAACGATTCCAAAGGGTACGGCTTTATAAAAGATTTGCAATCACAAGAAAGTTACTTCTTCCACGTAAATGGGGTATTAGAAGAAATTAGAGAGAATGATAAAGTAACTTTTGAATTGGAGCGCGGACCGAAAGGAATGAACGCAGTAAAAGTTAAAAGAATCGCATAAAATAAATTCGTTTTAAAAAAGCCCTATGAATATATTCATAGGGCTTTTTTTTCGTTCTATTGGGAAAGAGATAAGGAGTTAGAAAAAGCAAGGCGTTTGATCATTAGTTGTTAAGTGAATCGTTGTTTAGTAGGTTAACTGCTTCATGAATATCCAAATTCCATTTCGTTCTTAAAAAGGAAGTGCCCAATATCATGAACCGACATTCGAATAGAATTTGGCGACAAATAGAAAAGCCTAATGAATCTGAATCATTAGGCTTTGTCCGTAGGTTGATATAGTAGTACAAGGATTCTATAAAATATTCACCTACGTTCATTATTTATAAAAAAGGGGCAACCAGAAATAAAATTCCTTGTCGCCCCGATTAATCTCAATCCTTAAAAATTCTTTTAAGCTTTAGAGCTATTGTATTTTTTACTTTTCATTACAAGGTACGTAACTACAGGGAAAACAAACCCCATCGCAACCCACTCAAATGGAGCGTAATTTTTTTTCAGACTTTCTCTGTTACAAGCAATCGCTGTTACAATTCCTAAAAGGGTGTAAACCATTGCGAAGTTTGTGTATCCTGGTATCATCCAAATTAATTCCATAATGCTAAAGTTTTAAATTTGATTCTTATGTCTTCTTTTAATTATCTTGGGTTGAACAACAAGTAAGCACATACATACAATGCCCACATTCCTGAACCATTACTTTTAACACAAGCCGCCCATTCGCTTTCGATGGCAGGCAATGCATTTGAATTGTAAACAACGCCATCCACAATGATTTTGAAGTCAGGAGTCAACGTGATTTCTACATCACCACCATTTCCTAAATTGTTTTTAATTTCATTTCCGATGTTTGCCAATTTTTCCTCTAAAGCAGGGAACATGGTGAAAATCTCAGGGTGAGAAATCGATTTAAAACCTTCTTTTCCGTATACTGCAGTCAGATTATCTTCGAAAAAACGAAATTGACCGTAATCCGCTAATAACAAAGTATAATTTTTACCATCAAATGGCATAAAAGTAGAAGTTGTACGTCCTGTGTTGTCTACACTGAAAGTAACAGTGCTCGGATCATTTGAAGTTAATCCAAGACCTGTTTTAGTCAAAGCAGCTTGCAATTGAGGGAAGCTGTTCACGTAAGTCATGTCTGAGCTTGAAAAGCTACCGTCTTTGTTAACGGTTAAAGTGAAATCACCTTTTGGCTCAATAACTTGAGAAACAGTTGTAGCTTTTAATGAAGCATCTTCAGCAATAGTTGGGGTAGGGGTTGTGGTTTTTTTACAAGAAACAATGGAGATTGAAACAATTCCGATGAATAAAACTAATTTTTTCATAATCATTTACTTTTTTTAGAGATTAATACTTTTTTAAATTGTTAATAACCTTTTTCGTTTGTTAATAACATGTCCAAAGTTGTAGTTTCAATCTCAAAAAAGTATAATTCAAATTGGGTAAAAGGATGACAGGGTACAGATTCATGATGAATGGATGTAAATCAAGGATGAACGGACGATTTTGCATTGTTAGCCTCTACAAATGCATTCAGTTGCATCACAAAATCTTTCTTTTTGTGTTTACTTAGCTTTACGAATGACTTGTTTTCTAGGTAGATAACATCTTCCGCAATGTGTAACTCCGAAAAAAAGCGGAAGTTGATAATATAGGATTTGTGACAGCGAAAAAAACAAGCAATTGGCAATATTTGTTCAATATGTTTTAGGGAAAGGTTGGTTGTGAAACTACCATCTATTTGATGAATTTTCGTATAATTCCCGTAGGCTTCGCAAAAAACAATTTTTTGAATGGCAACACATTTTATCCCTTTGAAAGAAGGAATTAAAACCAATTCATTGCATGCATTTTCAAACGGCATTGTTGTTTCGTTTCGTATTTGGAAATAAGAAGCGAAGTATTCAATAAAACGAGTAGTGTAAAAATAAGTCTACAAAGAAGGCAAAAGAAAGTAGTAGGAAATAAATATCAACAATGTAACGTGTGTTGTTAGTCAAATTTGTTTTTGGCGTAGAAGTTATTTTCGTCTTTTTTACTTTTTAACAATCCTACCACAACCAAGGCTAAAGCAGGTGAAAACAAAGTGAATAACACCGCATAAACTAAATCAAGGTGGAAATACTGATTGTACCTGTATAGCCAGAGTATAAGAAAAACCCTTGTAAGTGTATGGAAAACCACCATGTAAAATTGAGGAATATTATCTCCTATAAAATATAACCCATCAAACCGAAAAGGATTTGCAGTTAAAATCCACATAAGGACTAACAGAATGCCCATTAGTAGAGATTGCCTTTTTTTCTTTTTGGCAAACGCTTCAAATATTATTTTATCCTCTTTGATCCCCAATTGTTTGTCCTATTTTCTTACAAAACTCAATTGCCAAATATATCCAAATATTGACAATAACCTTGTTAATTCCTTGTAAAATCTGTTCATAACTTGGCTTTAATTTTCGAATCTTCGTAAAATGAGGAAATCCCTAGACCAAATAGAAGTGAAAAACAGGTAATTCAGCTAGAAAACCTACCTTTGTATCTAATTTTAGTTCTATGTCAGGTTTTGAAAAGTTCAACCTTCGAAAACAAGTATACAATGCCGTTCAAGATTTAGGTTTTGAAAAACCCACACCTATTCAAGAAAAAGCTTTTTCCATTGTGCTTTCCGGGAAAGATATTTTGGGAATTGCTCAAACTGGTACGGGTAAGACTTTTGCTTATGCTTTGCCTATTATCGAAGGACTTCCTTTTTCGAAGCAAGTTCAGCCGAGAGTTTTGATTTTAGTACCAACGCGTGAATTGGTTATGCAGGTGGTGGATGAAATTGAAAAATTAACCAAATACCTTACTATTCGTGTGTTGCCCATTTTTGGTGGAGTGAATATAAATACACAACGAATTCGAATTGCAGAAGGTTGTGATATAATAGTTGCTACACCGGGAAGATTGTATGATTTGATTTTAAGTCAAACAATCAATACCAAAAGCATTAAGAAATTGGTCATTGATGAAGTGGATATTATGCTTGATTTGGGTTTTCGCCCCCAATTGATGAACATCTTCGAATTGATGAACGACAAGCGCCAAAATATTATGTTTTCGGCAACGATGACAGATGAGGTAGAAGAATTGATTTCCAATTTCTTTGTCGCGCCAGAAAAAATATCCATTGCCGTCAGTGGTACTCCGTTGGAAAATATCGCTCAAAGTAGTTTTCAAGTTGAGAATTTTTATACCAAAATCAATTTGCTGAAACACTTACTAGCTGATTTCAAAACATATAAGAAGGTTTTGGTTTTTGTAGATAGTAAAAGAAAAGCCGACAAGCTATTTCTAGAAATGGAGGAAGAATTCGGTCGTGAATGCGGTGTAATTCACTCGAATAAGGCGCAGAGCACACGTTTTCAAACCATCGAAAAGTTTGACTCGGGAGCGAATCGAATATTGATTGCAACCGATGTAATTGCCCGTGGATTGGATTTGGATAAAGTATCGCATGTCATCAATTTTGATACGCCTGTTTTCCCCGAAAATTATATGCACCGTATAGGTCGAACAGGGAGAGCGGAGGAGGAGGGGAGCTCAATTCTTTTCTCCAATGAAGCCGAATTAAAATACAAGACGGCCATTGAACAATTGATGGATTATAGTATTCCATTACAGAAATTTCCGAAAGATGTCAAAATTTCAGATCGACTTTTGCCAGAAGAACAACCAGACGATTTTATTGATAAGAATCCTTCTAGAAATGATAAAAACTTGGATAAAGGGGCAAGTTATCATGAAAAAAAGGAAAAAAATAAAAAAGTGAATTTGGGAGGAAGTTATAAACAGAATATTGAGAAAAAATACAAGAAACCGAAAACACGAGGTGATAAAACGTATCACAAGAGACAAAAATTAGGATAAATATATCCCCCGAAAAAAAAGGCCTACCACGAAAGTGGCAGGCCTTTTTCGATTTATAGAATTCTTTAATTTCTCAAAACAATTCTTTCTACAATTGTTTGGTTATTATTGGTTACTCGAACAAAATAAACGCCATTTCTTTCATTCAATTGAATGGTCGTTTTTGATCCTGCATTTTTCAACAGTTCTACTCTGTTTCCGAGAACATCAAATACCTCAATGGATGCATTTTTGTCAGCATTCGCCATCACAACATTGAACTTCCCATTTGTTGGATTCGGGAAAACTTTAACACCAAAATCTGTGCTGTTTTCTTGTATTCCAACCACTGAGTTTACGGTAACACTCAACGTTTCCGTACAACCGTTCAAATCAGTAACGGTAACAGTATAGGTTCCACTACTTAATCCACTTGGATCTTGGCTTGTGCTTCCATTGGACCAAGAATAGGTATAGTTTGGTGTACCACCTGTAACCATCAAATCGATTGAACCATCGGTACCCATTGTTTCAGCCGTTACGGTTGAGTTTAAAACGATGGCAGCTGGTTCGATAACGACTATAGTATCTGAAACAGTACAACTATTTGCATCATGAACCGTGTAGATATAATTGCCCCCAGCCAAACCACTGTTTGTGGTACCTGTAGTTCCTCCAGTCCAATCTACAATGTAGCCAGGTGTTCCTCCACTAACAGCGACAGAAGTCTGACCGTCATTTGCACCATTACATGAAACATTCATCACTGAGCTTGTGACAATCAGTTCAGTAGGTTGGGTGAAAACAATAGAAGCTGTATCCAAGCAAGTACCATCATTTCCTGTAAGAATATACGTTCCGGCTCCTACACCAATCATGTAAGGAGAATTTGATCCACTACTCCAAGAAAAAGTTGGCGTTGCGGCACTATTAACGGAAGTTGCTTGAGCAACTCCGTTCATTCCACCATAACAATTGATTTGATTGACATAATTCGCAGTAACTGTGAAAGGGTCCAAAACTAATTGAAGAGTATCATTCCCATTTGCAGGATCTGATACTGAATTTGGAGCAGTTGTCCACGCTTTAACAGTCGTATTTCCATTAACAACCAAAGTACCTAGGGTTATAGTTGTGTTGTTAATTCCAGCTCCATTGATTGTATCCAGAGGAGTTGTTAAAGAGTAAGGTGTTTGAGGGACTCCATTGATGGACCAATTAATTGTAACGGAATTAAGCATGTTATTACCGTAGTTTTGAACAGTAGCTTGAAAAGGATAACTACCATTACAATTAGGAGCACCTGGGAAGGTCGAAATTCCGGCATCATTTGGAAACGATTGAAGTAACGTTATAACAACCAATCCATCACCCGTTTGAACACCGGCTATATTGATCGGGTTGGTACCAGAATTATAAGAGCCACCGCCTCCACCGGAAGGAGCGTTTACTTGACCATTTTCGCCGCCGCCGCCGCCGCCACTGTAACCGCCACCGCCACCGGAGCGGTAATTATCCCAGCTACTTGTTCCGCCGCCGCATCCAAAACCTCCTTCACCATGACCAGATGTAGTTCCAGCTCCACCAATTCCGCCATTCACGAAAGAAGATCCGCCACCGGTTCCTCCTCCATTTCCGAGAAGTCCACCGCCACCATCGGCGCTAGAAGCTGTGCCACCTCCAGATCCAGCTGTTCCAGCAGTTCCAGAATTCGTTGCGAATCCAGCAAAACCATTATTGGCAATTGATGCATCAGCAGTTGTAACATATGAGGTGCTGTGATTTCCTCCACCACCACCTGCAACAATGTAGGGTACATTTGAAACTGTGGTAACAAAAGAACCCCCGCCGCCGCCATATTGGTTGACACTGCCAACGGGAGGTGAAGCTTTTTGTCCTACTATAATTTTAATTTGATCTCCGGCATTCAATGTAAATTCGCCGGAAATATGAGCTCCTCGACCGCCATAAATACCATGACCTTGCCCACCATAACCTTCGATTCTGTAGGAAGCAGTAACTGGAACTGTCCAATACTGAATTCCCCCTATTACGGTTACATTACCAGCTAAATTGGTCCCAATGTAACTTGAATTGGCATTGGTTTGAGTTGGACCTGTTTTGCCCGTAATTCCACATGAAGTGAAGGTGTAAACTGTCTGTCCCCAGACAAAAGCACTTCCCATAAGAAAGACCAAGAATAGACTAAAACGTTTAAACGTAAAATTTAATTTCATAGTTTTAAAGTTTAATAATTAATAAATTAACTACGAACACTTTGGTTAGTTTGGGATTTTGCAATCAGAAAATAACAAAACTGGCCGTATGCTAAAGATATAGAAAAAAATAACGCGGCAAAATTATTAAATTGATAAATGTTAATTTACCTACTGGAGCTTTATTTTAGTAAAAACCTGATTTACAATATTTACAGTCGATACAAAAGATTTTAATGCCACCAAAAGAAAAATCATTAACAGATTTCATCTAATTAGTTTGATTTTAACTGAATAGCGACTTTATTGTTAAAAAATCAACGATCAACTGCTTAAACCACTGAACTATCGATTTTACACTACGGAATTATACAAGGTATTCAACTAATATCCATAGGTTGTTGATTAAAGAAATTTTACTTGCAAATAGTGCTTTTTTTGTTAAGGATATCGGTTTTTACAAAGTCATTTTTCAACACAGGATTCCATTGAAATTTGTTCAAGACAATTGTTTCGAAGTATTTTTGTGGTGGATTGGTCAAAAGTAACCTTGAAAAATCGTCTTCCATTTTTTTTAATGAATCCAATTGACATGCATCTAATTCATTTCGAACCGCTTTTGCGCCTAATTCGTCAATTTTGGCTGGTTTGATTCCATTTTTTAATTGAACAAGTAGGGCAGAACCGTTGTCTAATCGCTGAACGATATACAATCCCTCTATTGTGTTATCAACGTAAAAAGTGTTGAATTGGTAACGACCTCCCGTTAAGTACAAACCAACATCTCCGATACAGGGTGAACTTTTCGCAACTATTCTTGTGTTGGTCCGATCGATTAAGCTATCCGGGTACAATTGATAAAGTGCCTGTTGTAAACCTAAGAAACCGACTATCAATCCATCGCACAAATGGCCGTGCATTTTTTGAATGTCCCAAAGCGAGATTTCTTGTTCATGCGTTAATCTTCCTTTCGAAAAATCGGTATCTAGAACTTTAATGCTTATTCGTTTTGCCTTTTCTTTCAATGAAAGTTCAACAATTGAATTAGAATTAATTTCCGATTCAGGCGAATTCTCCTGGCAAGAGTCTAAAGTAAGAAACAGAAGTGTGAGAATTAAGTATTTTATCATGTGATAAATAGAATTACAAAATACAAACCAACGAGAAGGAAAATACTTCCAATGATGTATCGAATAATTTTTTCCAATCGTTGAATTTTCGAGTAATAAACTCCTATTTTCCCAACAGAAAAGGCGAGGAGGTAGGCGAAAAATATGACAGGAAGACCCGTTCCAACTGCAAAAATAAGAGGCAAGTACAATCCGCTCGCCTCAGCAATAGTTAAAGGAATTAATACACCGAAAAATAAAGCGCCGCTATAAGGACAAAAGGCTAAAGCAAAAATAACGCCCAATAGATAAGACCCTAAATAGCCATTATCTTTAAACCGTTCAGAGAATTTTTCTTGAAAGTTGGATTTTCCTAAAAAAGATAATCTTATGACATTGAGCATGATCAACCCAATAAGTATTAAAATTGGCCCTAAAAACCGTTCCCCATATTGACTGAAAAAACGCGCAATTTGAAATTTACTCGCACCAAAAAAGAGAACCATTCCAATTAGAGAATAGCTCGTCGCTCTGCCGAATGTGTAAATTATCCCGCTCCAAAAAACTTTTTTAGAATCTTGAATGTTGCGGGAAATATAAGCAGTTGCGGTGATGTTTGTCGCCAGTGGACAAGGACTTATGGCGGTTAACAAGCCAAGTAAAAAGGCACTTAAAAATGCCATTTCTGAAGCGTTGGCCAGGGAAGATAAGTATTCAAACATTTTATAATTGTTTCAAAGCATCCTTCAACTCTTTTTTCAATTCAGATTTGAAGTCCGTTCCATGGATTGCGTTAAATGCCCATTCTGTTAAATCCAGCACACTTTCTTCTCCATCTTTGAAAACTGAAATCATCAATGCAGTGCCAAAAGCTTCATATTCTTCCGCGATTGTTTGATTCTCAGGTGAGTCTACATTGATCAATGAAAATAGAATGAGACTATCATTTAATTCAGCTTGAAAACTTTCTTTTAGCGTAGCTCTAGTTAATTCTTCTATTTTAAGGCAAGAAACACACCGATGGTCCGTATGAAAATCGAGGACTTCAATGTGGTTTTCGCTCTTTTCTGATTTCACATTCACTTCTCCCTTTTTGTCAGGCTGACCGCATGAAAAGAGAATTAACAAGCTCAATAGATGGATTCCTTTTATCATGATTTCTCGTTAAAATATTAGATTAAAAACATATCCAGAAAGGATAATGCACAACGTGACTACTCCAAAAAATATTCCAATCAATTTCCAAGTCATTACCTTTTTTAAAAGCATGGCTTCTGGAAAAGACAAGCCCACAACACCCATCATGAAGGCAATGGCTGTTCCCAATGGAATTCCTTTGGCGACTAAAACTTCCACAACGGGCAAAATCCCAGTTGCGTTGGCGTACATCGGAACGGCTAACAAAGTGGCGGCAGGGACAGCAAACCAATTGTCTTTGCCCATGTATTTTTCGAAAAATCCTTCAGGAATGTAGCCGTGCATCAAACCACCAATGGCAATTCCAACCACCACATACGGTAAAACTCCTTTTATGATCTTCATGGCTTCTTGCCAAATGACAGGTAACCGTTGCTTAAACGTTTCGCTACTTTGTTGAAAAGCTTCACTTTCTCGTTCAGCATTTTCTATCACACCTTGAACCCAAGGAGTTAAAAATCGTTCCAACTTGAGTTTTTCCAAGATAATTCCGGAAAACATGCCTAAAATAACACCACTAAGTATATAAATAAGTGTAATTTTCAACCCAAACATTCCGAAAAACAGGGCAATGGCTACTTCATTGACAAGGGGAGAGGTAATCAAAAAGGCAAAGGTTACTCCCAAAGGAATTCCACCTTTTACAAATCCGATAAACAAAGGAACGGAAGAGCAAGAACAAAAGGGAGTTACAACGCCAAACAAAGACGCCATTAAATACTCCAAACCATACAATTTTTTCCTAGAGAGGTAATTGCGAACTTTTTCAACGGGAAAATAGCTGTTTATGATGCCCATTAAAAAAATGATCACAAAAAGTAAAATGATGATTTTGAGGGAATCGTATACAAAGAAATTCAAGGCTTGTGCCAAATGTTGATCAGGCGATAAACCGAATACATCGTACACTAACCAATTGGAACCATTTTGAAGCCAGTCGAACATACTATTTTTTTTTGTCGATTAACAGCAAGAAGTACTACTTGAATCGCAACAACTTCCAGCGTTTTTATTTTCTAAAACGCTACTCGTATTTCCTTTTGTTGGAAAGTCTTTTTGAACCCATCGTATCAAACCGTGCTGCATATTGTAAACATTTGTCCAGCCATGATTCATTAAAAAATAAGTCGCTCTCAAACTCCGTTCACCACTTTTGCACACCAACACAACTTCCATATCTTTTGGTACTTCCGTGTAGCGGTCTTCAAATTCACTCAACGGTATTTGTAATAGGTTAGGAGTGTCAAAACGCAATTCATTGACTTCCTCATTTTCCCGCACATCCACCAACAAAGCCCCTTCGGTCACTTTTCTCATTGTCGTTGTTGGACAAATTTCTTTTGCTGCTTCCATGATTTTTATTTTAAAAGTTCTTCAATTTCCGATTTGGATGGAACCCGACCTTTGATTTTAATTTCTTCATCAATCACGACAACCGGTGTTGAAAGAACATTGTACTGCATGATTTCCATAATATCTTCGATCTTGATGACATTTACGTCTAAATTGTTTTGAGCAATTACATCCCGCACAATCGCTTCCGTTTGTTTGCATTTGGAACAACCGGTTCCTAAAATTTTTACTGTTTTCATGTTCTTCAAATTATGATTTTTCGAGCTTTTTTTAATCAAATAACGATTTGAATAAAATTCGTGCATTTTCCCAATTTTCTTTGTTGACACAATACTTGATCCGCGGTGGTTTTATTTCACCTTGAATCAACCCCGCATTTTTCAGTTCTTTTAAATGCTGAGATACTGTAGATTGTGAAATGGGTAAAATTTCCACCAAATCTCCCGTAAAACAGCAACTTTGTTTTTCTAAATGCTGTAAAATCATAATCCGCGTTGGATGTGACAAGGCTTTGGCGTATAGCGCCAATTGCTCTGTTTTTTCATCAAAATTATTTTCTAGAATTGTTCGTTTCATATTGCTTATCGCAAATGTACGATGAAAGGACTCTTTGGGGAGTAACAATTGTTACAGGAAAATTTAGTTAGTAATGTATTTGTCTTATAATTAATATTATGTTAAATAGAATATAGTGATGTACTTGGATATTCTACTGTACATCAAAAAACTCAAGTAAATCATTTCTAAGGCGCTTATACTTCTCCGAAAAGAAAAAGCACCCTATATAAATGAATCCTAATTCCCACCCAGGTCAATTGCTTTCAACTGATGCGGATTTCCAAAATCCACCGCTTTGGCTGATTCGTCCAATCGCCATATTAGCGGTACGATGAACGATTCATTTTTCTTTTTATATATTCTGTCTTTGCGCAATTTTCCATCGTCGGTTCGTATCAACATTTTAATGACAATTTCTTTAATTTCTTCTTTTTTTAGACCACTTGATAGTCAAAAATTATTCCTACTGCCAAAGCTTCCTGCTGGATTACATTCAATTGAGCTTCTGTGGCATAGCTATTTATGATATGGTTTGTTAAGTTGTAATTTTGTTATGCAACCCTATTTAACATAATGTCAGAATAGTCGAACTCAATTACAGTCATTAAAAATCAAATCAAAAAAAAAAGAAAAAAGCGTTCTGCTCTTTCTCTTTACTTATTAAAACCGACTTAAAAGTCAATCTGTTTTGAATGATTTCAACTATTTATGGTAAGAATTGTACCCGCCTTCTAGGTTTAAAACATTTTTGAATCCCATATCGGAAAGGATTAATGCTGCTTTAGAAGAACGACCACCCACGGCGCAATACACGACAATTGGTTTGCTTTTGTCTAATTTCATCGCGGCAACTTTTGCTTTGAAATTAGGATCGAAATAATCGGCTTCTACTGCGCGAGCAATTTTTCCTTTTGACGTTTCTTGCGGTGTTCGTACATCCAAAATTTGAGCATCTGCTTTTCCATCGAAGGTTTTTTTGAATTCTGCTTGCGTCAAGTTTTTTACTTTGGAGGTTTGTCCAGTAGCGCACCCTGTTAAAAATAGGAACGTAAAAAGCACATTGAAAAGGTAGAAATTTCTTTTGATCATAGTATTTACAATTAATCAGTATTGATTTGAAATCAAAAATAAGACTTCTACCCTACTTCTTGTGTTACATCTGTTACAATTCTCAATTTATTAAAGCTATTTTTGCAGTATGCTCAGCAAAGAAGGTCTTAAAGAACACAATTCCAATTTTTGGGAAACGTTTAGAAAACGGATGCGGAAACACCATTCCTCGAGCGGACGTCGAATGAATTGGTTGAATTATCCATCGGATGTAAAATCAATTTATATTCGACTAGAAGTGACCAAAAAACACGCAGCGTTGAATTTCGATGTGCAATTCAAAGATCCAGAAATTCAAGCCTTGGTATGGGAACAGTTGTTGGAAATGAAAAAAGTGATGGAAAATTCCATGTCTGCACCCACCAATTGGTTAAGCGATCAATATTTGGATAATGGTTTGCCTTTCAATCGGATTCAGTGGATAAAAGAACCAAGTAATTACTTTAATCCCGCTGAGCATGAGGATATTTATGCTTTTTTGGAAAAAACCTTGCTTGAATTTGACGAATTTTACCAAGAATTTAAGGAAATAGTTATCAATTTGGTTCACTGAGAACCTGCATTGCGTATTTTTGCAACCTATGTTAAAGAAAGAGATTTACACACTTATTGCCATTTGTTTACTTATTAGCAGTGTTTCTGCTCAAGTAACCATTTTCTCAGAAGATTTTCAATCAGGAATACCTGCTACTTGGGGACTTCGTGATTTTGACAATCATACTCCAGCTGCTGCGGTGGCGGAATATACAGCTCCATGGATTAGCAAAATAGACCCTTTGGATTTAACAAATTCAAATTTGACGGCAAGTTCTACTAGTTTTTTTAGTCCTGTTGGTACAGCGAATCGTTGGTTGATTTCTCCGGCAATCACATTGGGTAGTTTTGGAAATTATGTTTCTTGGCGTGCGCTTTCTCACGACCCCTCTTATCCAGACAATTATTTGGTGTTGGTGTCCAAAACAGACACTCTAATAGGAAGTTTTACCGATACTTTAGGATATGTTATAGGCGAATATGCAAACTGGGTAGATCGAACGGCGGATTTAAGCGCAATAAGTCTAGACAATGAAACGATTTATTTGGCCTTCATTCTTCAAACCAACGATGGTTTTAAATTGTATGTTGATGATGTAATTGTTACGAAAGAAGATCCAGCAGGATTGAGTGAGAATGTTGTTGATTTGTTGAAAATCAAAACAATAAGTCAACTTGGACTGTATGAAATTGGTGGTGATTTCGCTCTAAAAGAAGTATCTGTTTACAATACAAATGGACAACTGGTATTGAATTCAAGTAACACCATGGTGGATATTCGGAATCAAAATGCGGGAGTATATTTCTTGTCCGTTATAACAGACAAAGGTTCATTTCAGCACAAACTACTTAAGTTTTAAATAATCACTTTTTGGATAAGCAATTAATTCCAAATCATAGTTGAAATCGCTTTTTGCTTTGTGGTGCAACAGGATCCGTTTTGAGGAGATTTCTCTCACTTCAAAAATCCAATTTTCTTTCGGAAAACTAAATTCGCACGTCGAATTATCATCCAATAGCGTTAAAAATCCGGACCGATTGGGAAATTCTCCCAGCGAATTCATGGGTTGAATCAAAATGGTTTGATCGTCGTAGAAAATGGCCACATCTTTTTCTTTCAAAGGATAAGCGGCATAGTTGACTCCCTTCATGGTTACCTTGTTGATCACCCATATTTTACTGGAATTTCCATGAAAAATAGACATTCTACTCAAGTTTTGAATGTCGGAATGGTCATTTGAACAATTCGAAAGTAGCCAAGTGAAAAACAATACTCGCCATGCCATTTAGAAAAGCATTTGATTGTTTAGAATGTTTTGATAGATTTCTTTGGAAATAGAATCTTTGTAAATGGCTTTCACAGGTCCACCCCAATTGGCTCCTTGAATTACTTCTACCTGTTTGTATTCGTATTTCCCTTCTTTCCATGTGAACAAACAGTTGTAAAACATATCTTCCCCTTGGTCTTTGTCATTAAAACGCAAGAGTAAGTCATCGTAACCAGAATCACTTTTGGTTCGACCAATGATATTCGCTACAAATCCATTCGTTTTCACCAAATTACCTCTTTCACGTTGAAAAATCAAAAGTCTACGCAATGGAAAATTGCCCGTTTCTGCTTTGATCAAAAGGATAAATCCATTTTTTAAGGACAAGTTTTTTCGCAAGGGCATAAACTTGAAATTTTCAGCCGAACAAACCGGTGTTTCAGGATTTTTCAAGGCTTCTGGATCATCTGAGCATATTTTTAGTTCCAATAACAATTCTTTCATAACAGGATCTGAAAATTCTGTTTCATCAAATAAGACCTCTATATCTTGAAAACCTTCTGTTTCCTCAATTTTGGTCGTTTTTAATTCTTCTCCTGAAGTGGAATCATCTTTACAGGCAGAAAGAAATGCAAGCAAAAGAAAAGAGAAATAAAGGGATTTTTTCATATTATATAAAAATCGTTGTTGTCATAGATTCCGCTTCTAGTAAACGGTCTTTAACAATTTGGTTACGTATTCCTTTTCCTTCCAAAAAGGAAATAATTCTTTCGGTAGGCATGTTTCCTGTTAAATCATCTTTGGCCATTGGACAACCGCCAAAACCTTTCATTGCTCCGTCAAATCGTCGACAGCCGCTTTCGTAGGCAGCTTCTATTAATGTCGTGGCATTTTCGAGTAAGGTGTGCAAATGTGCGCCAAATTCGACTGAAAGGTTTTCTGGAATAATTTGACTGAAAAGTGATTGTACGATGGCTGGATTGGCACATCCAATAGTGTCCGACAAAGCGAGAATTTCAATTCCCATTTCTTTGTTCAGTCGCTCCGACCATTGACTGACTAAATCTGGGTGCCATTTTTCACCGTATGGATTTCCAAATCCCATGGATAGGTAAACCACCAACTTCTTTTTGTTGTTTACACAAAGGGATTGAATTTCTTCCACTCGGTGCAAAGACTCTATAATGGTTGCGTTTGTATTTCTTTTTTGAAATTCTTCAGAAATGGAAAATGGGTATCCTAGAAAATCAATTTCTTCAAATTGCAGAGCATCCAAGGCTCCTCTTTCGTTGGCAATAATCGCCAATAATTTGGTCTGCGTTTGAGAAAGTTCTAAACCGTTGAGCACTTCGGCTGTATCACGCATTTGAGGAATGGCCTTTGGCGAAACAAAACTCCCGAAATCCAATACATCAAAACCACATTGAAGCAACACATTTTGATAGGCGATTTTCTGCTTCGTCGGAATGAAATCATGCCAACCTTGCATTGCATCTCTCGGACATTCAATAATTTTTATTTCGGTTTCCATATTAATTAATGTCTCGCTAAAATAGCTTTGTTAATTCGTTTTACCAAACCGGGACCTTCGTAAATAAAGCCACTATACAATTGCAACAAATCCGCACCAGCCTCTAATTTTTCCAAAGCATCTTTTTCGGAATGTATTCCTCCTACCCCGATTATTGAAAATGATTTTTTTGAATGCTTCGATAAGTAACGAATTACCTCAGTAGATCTCGATTTTAATGGCTTTCCTGAAAGTCCACCTGCACCAATTTTAGATAAATCATGTTCACTTGTTTTCAAGTTTTCTCGACTGATAGTCGTATTCGTTGCAATAACCCCTTCAATTTTTGATGCTAGAACAATTTCAATAATATCATCCAATTGGCTATCTGTCAAGTCTGGTGCAATTTTCAGAAAAATGGGTTTTGGATTGGATTTCCCTGTGTTCATTTCCATTAAAGACATTAACAATTTGGTCAAGGGTTCTTTTTCTTGCAAGTCTCTTAAATTGGGCGTATTCGGCGAAGAAACATTGACAACGAAATAGTCCACGTATGGGAATAGTGCGTCAAAACAAACCGTGTAATCTTGGTCGGCCAATTCATTGGGCGTTATTTTGTTTTTCCCAATATTTCCTCCAATGATGATATCAACTTTTTTGTTTTTTAAATTTTCAATGGCCGCCTCTACTCCGTCGTTGTTGAATCCCATTCGATTGATAATCGCTTCATCTGGTTTCAGACGAAATAATCTCGGCTTGTCATTGCCTGGTTGACCAACTGGCGTCAGAGTTCCAATTTCAATAAAACCAAAGCCACAATAGTACATTTCATTGAACATAGAAGCATTTTTATCAAATCCTGCTGCCAATCCTACTGGGTTTTTAAATTTGATTCCACCAATTGTTCTTTCCAATCGTTTGTCTTCTAGAAAAAAAAGTTTTCTAAATAGCCATTTTCCTCCGGGGAGATTCAAGGATAATTTTAGCAACCGAATGGTGAAGTAATGAACTTTCTCAGGATCAAATTGAAATAATACTTTACGTAGAAATGCGTACATGCTTTTTGATGCAAAATTAACACACCTCTTGGAAAGAGACTGAATTTGAAAAGAAAAGTTTTGAGAAAAATTAGAATTTGTAACGACCTGCACTTCTAAATTTAGGCGTTCTTCCAAATTTGTAATTGGTCGGTTTGTACGTTAAGTTTCGGTAAAAAACAAGATTGAAATTTAAGTAACTATCTTTTTGTTTGTCACCTCGTTGTTGACCACCAGCAAACCAATATTGGTTTTGATAAGATGGATTGGATAAATAGGCAGCTTCGTTGCCATAAGCAGCAGCAATCGCTGATTTATCGTAATAGGTTGTAGAAACGTCGTCAATGTAATCACTAAATGTTTTGGTATACGTCAACTCAAAACCAATTCGCCAAAGTTTATCTAAACCTACACGAACGCCCACACCCATTGGAACAATTGCGGTGACCATGCCATATTGTTCAGGGCCACCAACCAAACCCTGACCTTCAGTGTGTAATGGTCTTAGATTCACCCAAGTGCCATTTAAATTGGCTTGCGGATTAAAATAAGTTGCACCAATACCGATAAAAACATAACCTTGAGTATTCTTGTCCTTCATTCCATTAATTCCTGGAATTTTGTAACGAGCACCAAATTGTTCTTTGGCAAATAAGATAAATTCTATTCGCTGAGAAACACTAGCGATTGGAGATCTGAAACTTAAATTTCTACTTTTTCGAATTACTTCTTGTGTGTTAGCATCGCTTCCTCTAACCAACCCTCCACTGATTTGGGTTGAGGTAGCCCATTTTGGAGAAAAACGAAAACGATAGCCTAGCATTCCGCCAAGTGATGTTGCATCTATATCAAAATCTACAGGACTATAGTCGGTACCGATTCTATTTCTTCCACCTAAATCACCTAGAAAATTGGTTGCACCTACTCCAAAGAAAAATTCCTTCTTATTCAAAGACCAATTTCGTTGACTATTGAAATTGGTATGCTGACCAAAAACATTGGTAAACGTCAACATGGAAAGCAGAAATAGAAGAAATAATTTATTTTTCATATTCGTATTACCCTGCAAAAATAAGAATTATTTTATGACAATTCAAAAAATGTTTGCATAGAATTAAAAACCAAATGTTCACATCTCTATTAAGTCAAATTGAAATACTTCATTGTTCGTGCGTAGAATGATTTTTTGCTTATCAAAATAGCTTACTTCGAATGAAATTCGACTTTCTGGATCATTCGCTTTTGTAAAAACAAGAAATTTCGTTGAACGAGTCAATTTTTCGGCTTTGAATAAGTTCTGGCTATCGGCGAATTTGTAAAACCATTCTGAAATGGCATTGGGATTAATTTTTAAATCAGCCAGCATGCTTTCATTATTTTGTATACAGATATACCAGGAAAGAGCATTTTGTGTGACACACTTAAATAACAATCGTTCATTTTTCACAATACGGATGGTATCTGCCTGACCGAAAGCAAATAAATTAACGAATAAAGCACAAACAAGAATAATTTTACTCATCTTTTTTCACCGGAATTAAATTCATGGAGCTTAGGTGCAATAATTTACCGGAGTCAGGTAGTATAGCACGAATGTTTGTAAAGAAAATCATATTGTCCAATCCGTAGGCACCAATTTGAATGCAAACAGAATCTGGAATATGATTGCCAGCGATATGCTGCTCAATTAACCCTCTTTTGCCAAAGTATTGCAGGTCGAAAGATATAATGTGACTTTTGGTTTTAGTTTCCAAACCTTCTGAGGCACAAAGTTTCCAAAATGGGATTTCGCCAGATTGAATACCGGCTATGGACGGGTAAAAATTCTGAATTTTTTGAATCCGTATTGTGTCCGTTTGGGAAAAAGCCGAAAATGAAAGAAGACTATACAGTAACAGTTGTTTCACTGATAATTTTTTGAATGTTTTCCAAAGTTACCTCTTTTTTGTCTAGCCTTTCCATCACTATTGGCGCATTATTATTTGTTTCCAATTGAATATTTTTCTTAAAAAATAGATTTCCATCGTGATCGATCAGCACAAGAATGCTTTCATGGTTGAACCACCCTAATTCATCATTTTTGTGCGGGTAATTTCCTCCGAAAGAATAACGCGTGTTTTTTTTCGTATCGAGAACAAATGCTGCCAATTGGTTAACTCTTGAACCTTCTTTGGTTTTAAAGGTTAATACGTTCGGATGATGCGGCGGATACGGAATGGGACGATCACAATTGTAGACTCCAAAACTGGTTGTTCTAAAGTTGGCCGTGCCGGCATTCATAGCACTAGCAGAGGATAATCCAGCAGAACGAGCAGCTTGCGATCGTTCTTCCATGGAAGGAACAACGCCTCTTGCCAAATCTGCTTTCATTTGATTGACGATTTTTTCTTGGGCCAAGCGAAGCGCTTTTTCCTCTTTTTCGTATTGTTTCTTTTCCTCCGTCAATCTTGAAATGACTTTGGTTCGTTCGGCTTCCGCAAGATTAATTTTGTTTTTTAGGTCAGCTAAGCTTTGGCCTTTCAACACAGGTCGAATTGGCAACGTATATTTTTCTTTTGAATTGATAAATGTGGCCGTGTAGTTCGTCGTTGCTTTTTTTATTTCGACGTCGTTCCATGTTTGTGAACTAGCGTATTTGATACGCTTCGCAAAACTTTCTAAACTCACAGAAGTTTGGTTTGCAGGCACAACATACTCCCATTCAATATCTTTGTATCCTTTCAATTCTGGAAACTCATTCGGATTGAATTCAATAATGAGTTTTCTTGCATTTTCTGAAGGAATCAAATTTTCAGATAGATTGGTTTTTGATTTGGCGGCCAATTTTTCTTCGATTTGATCATTGCATAGTACCAGTTTTTCTTCAACTTGTATAATTTTTCCTTCTATCTTTTTCAAATCAACTTTTGGAGAATTTGAAGTAGGCTTTTTTAGAATACAAGGAGTTTCAACCCATTCTTTTTGGGTTTCATCTAATTTCCAAAATTGAAAATTTTCAGGCGATTGTGTCAAGGCTAATTGAACTTCCATTGGTTTGTTGCTTTTCAATTCAACGGGTTGTCCTTCTTTTTCGGCTCTGATTTCGATCATTCCTGCTGATTCAAATGCCGACTTCTTTCCATAATCCATTGGGATTCCTGCTAATAAAGCACTTTCCTTGTCTTGAAATTCTCTGATTTTTATTTGAACGGCTGAACCGTTTTCACTCTTTAAAGCATTCGCAGGAATGGAAATAGTGGTACCAGAGGCCAATTCAATCAATTTCCCCTCTTCTGGCAAAACATCTACAACTTGAAAGGGCACATCACTTCCGGAGCTCAACGGTTGAATACACGGAGTGTCTTCAGGAAGGGATGTGTTTGAAGCGATTGTTAAAGTAGAATTATTGCCATGTGCATTTAATTGTGTTTGAAAAGTAAAAATGAAAATGAGCGCTAAGCTGGCAAAGCCAACGGGTCCGTAAAACCAGGGGTTTTTCCATATTGGAGGTTTTAGGGCCTGGTAACCTTCAAGTACTTTTTTAAAGTTTTGTCGCGAATGAATAAAATCACTTGTTGGATTGTCACGATCGAGATTGAATTTTGTCTTCATACTCCTTTTTTATCAAATAAAATGTTTCTTCAATTTTTCCAATGCTCTAAAGCATTTCACTTTGGCATTGTTCTCAGTCAAATCTAAGATTTCACCGATTTCTCTATAGGCTCTTTTTTCAAAAAACCGCAATTCAATTAACTGCAAATCATTTTCATTTAGTTTTTTTAAAACATCAAATAATTTTTTGCGGTTTAAATCACTTTGTTCCTCGTCCATTTCCTCCACCATATCGGTAAGATGAACGGTGTCCAAATTGACAGTTCTCGTAGCCTTTCTATCGCGAAAAGCTTGATATAGTTCACTTTTTGCAATACGATACAACCAGGATGAAAGTGGTACACCTCTGTATTCATAGCTTTTTATGTTCTTCAAAGCCTTCATAAATACTTGAGATGTAACATCTAAAGCCAATTCTTGGTCATCCATCCGTTGATAGATGTAGCGGAAAATTTGCTCGTGGTACTTTTCGTACAGCGGACCGAACTTCTCCGGGTCTTTCTGTGCTCTCCGAATCCAGCCTAGTTCCTCCTCTAACTTGGCTGAAGTCTGGTGATACAATGGGTTCACTGACATAATAATGGGTTTTTATTTAAGCAATAGCAGAGATTTTGGCCTCCACGTTATCTAAAACGAATCTCCTCTTATTCGTTACAGAATAAAAACGATTTTTTTTGGGGGATATTGTGCATACATATCAATTTCAACCGATAACTCAATGAGAATGACCGTTTAAATTAATATTCGACAGATAAAGTTTTGATTAATAAGATTTACAAGAAAAAGTAAATATCATTTTTTGAGCACCTCACGGTAAATAGATTCGTACATAGGAAGAATTCTTTCTAAACTAAAATCCTTGGCTCGGTTGAGTGCATTTATCTTGAATTCGGCCATTAATTCTTTGGATTCCAATAATTTCAAAGCATTTTTCGCCATGTCATGCACATCACCTACATCAGAAAGAAAACCTGTTTTGCCTTGAATGTTTACTTCAGGAATACCACCCGTATTGGATGAAATTACCGGTACCGATAATGCCATTGCTTCCAAGGCAGCTAAACCAAAACTTTCGGTTTCAGAGGGCAAAAGGAATAAATCTGAAATCCCCAATACATGTGCGGTATCTCGGACTTTTCCGATCATGATTACTCGACCGCACAAATCCAACTGTCTGCACAAGGCATCCAAATTGGCTCTTTCGGGACCATCGCCTACCAACAAAAGTTTGGAAGGAATTTTTTTATTTACCTCATTGAAAACCAGCAAAACGTCCTCTACCCTTTTGACTTTTCGAAAATTCGAAACGTGACAAAGTACGGGTTCATCGTCCAAGGCATACCGCTGACGAATCAAGTGCGCTTTCGTTTCATTCGGTTCTTCAATGTGAATGAAATTGGGTACTACGTGTATTTCTTTTTGGGTATTGAAATGATCCAAGGTATCGTTTTTTAAACTTTCGGAAACCGCTGTAACGGCATCAGATTGGTTTAAGCAAAATGTAATCACAGGTTCGAAAGAAGGATCTTTTCCGACTAACGTGATATCGGTACCATGCAAGGTTGTTACATACGGTATTTCAATTCCTTGAGAAAGTAAAATTTGTTTCGCCATAAAAGCAGCAGATGCATGCGGGATGGCATAATGAACGTGCAACAAATCCAATTTTTCGTATTTCACAACATCTACCATTTTACTGGCTAATTCCGTTTCATAAGGTTGGTATTCAAAAAGTGGATAATCCGAAACGGCCACTTCATGGTAGAAAATATTTTCTCGGAAGCTTCCTAAACGAACAGGTTGTGAATAGGTGATAAAGTGAATTTCATGCCCTTTTTTTGCAAGTGCTTTCCCTAGTTCCGTCGCAACGACCCCTGATCCTCCAAAAGTTGGGTACAATACTATTCCAATTTTCATTTTGTCCATGTTAGTGTCTTTGTCGTTTGAATGCGTTTTTCCTTACTGCAAAAAATTGAAATGCTCTGCGCTGGTGATTGCTTGGTAAATTCTTGTTTGTATATCGGTTCGAATATTCATATTCACAATCTTCCAATTTTCAGCGCTTGGGTAGACTCGGTTGGATAAGAAGACAAAGTTAAGGTTGTATTTTGGATCTGCCCACGTTAATGTTCCTGTAAATCCAGAATGACCAAAACTACTTGGCGATGCCAAAGAACAAGCAGTTGCGGCTGAACCGTTTAGGTTGGGTTTGTCGAATCCAGCCCCTCTTCTGTTGTTATTATCTGGAAACTGGGCGCGGGTATATTCTTCGAGCACTTCCTTTTTTAAAATTTGTTTTCCGCCGTACATTCCTTCGTTCAACATCATTTGCATGAGGATGGCCAAATCATTCGCGGTAGAAAAAATTCCTGCATGTCCGCCTACTCCACCCAACATGGCCGCTCCTGGGTCGTGGACATATCCGTGAATAACTTGCTTTCTGAAAGCTTTGTCATTTTCGGTGGGAGCAATTTGAGCCAAATTGTATTTCAAATAAGGGTTGTAGGTCATATATTGCAAGTCCAAATCGTCATAGATCGAATCACGTACAAATTTATCAAGAGGCGTTTTTGTCAATTTTTCAATGATTTTTTTTACAAAGTAATACCCTAAATCGGAGTACAAATATGATTTTCCTCCCAACTTACTTGACAAAATTCGATCGTAAATCGTATCTGGATAATTGTTTCGAATCCATAAATCCTTGGCCACGGGAACCGTATAATTCGGTTTTTTAGTGGAAGAATAAAAATAAGGATTCAACTGCCCATTGGTAAGTGTTTTTGAATAAAACGGAATCCAAGCAGGCAGTCCAGCTTGATGCGCCATCATGTCGCGTAAATTGATGTTTTCAAATTCCGTATTGCCCACTAATTCAGGTATATAATCACCCAATGTTTTATTCAAAGAAAAGAGTCCTTCGCTTTGTAATTTCATCAAAGAAACGGTGGAGGCGGCTATTTTTGTAATGGAAGCAATGTCATAAATAGTTTGATTGTCAACGGGCGAATCTTCACTGTAGTCCTTGTAACCAAATGACTTTTGGTAAATTACTTTTCCTTCGAGACCCACCAAAACTTGGCATCCTGGAAAGGCTTTGGCCTCTCTGCCTGCTTCCACAATTTTATCGATGGAGGCAAGTTTTTCACTTGAAACACCGATCCATTCTGGTTCTGCGTAAGCCATTCGATGAAGGTTTGGAATCAAAAACCCAGCATTCATTGGGTATTGTGGGGATAAATAGAAAGGAAGTTTTCCGTTCGCTTCGTTTGCACCGAAAATGGTTTGTATTGCAATTTTTTGGCTCATTTCACTGGAATCAGCAGTAACAATGATGCCATCAAAACTATTCAAATTTTGTTGACGGTACCGATAAAGAGTTAGTTGGTCCGTTACTAAAATTAGTTTTAAATGATGCGCTGATTCAGACTTTGACCACTTCAAAGCCTGCTCCAAATGATTCGAAAAGCCATCGACTAAACAAATCGACCCTCGTCCAGCGGAATTATCAACAGGTTTCGGTAGTACATAGTGATTCATTTCTTTTTCCAGAACAGAGGACTTATCCGGACTGTAGAAATAGAATTTTGTGTTTAAGTTTTTGATGGGTAACAAAAGCTGTTCATTGTTTAGGCAAGCAATTCCAGCGGAGCGAACTTGGTAAGCAAATTGCTTTTTAAATTTATCGTAATGGGTTCGATCGTTTTTGGTTTGAAATAATTCGTACTTCAAGCGGAGAATGCGGTAAACATGATTTTTCAATTCTTCACCTTCATTTTGAAAATAGTCCTTTAATTTTTGGTGTAGCCCATGGCTTATTATTGGGTTTATGCAAACAATATCACTTCCATTTAAAATGCTTTGATAGGCTTTTTCGATTTGTAAGTCAGGCGGCAACGAGGATAGATTTTGACTGATAATTACCCCATTGAACTTAAACTCATTTCTTAGAAATGATTGTCTTGTTTTTTTGTCGGAATGATTGGAGTAACGATGGTGAAATAATTCAACACTATCCGTTAATTGCACGATTCCATGTCCGCGTCGAGCATAATAGCGATTTCCAGCTAGGCCGATTGCTTTAAATTCTCGTTCCTCTGTTGAGTCAAGATGTGTGTAAAGTGAAAAAGGATCGTTCAATCCCAATTTTACACCATTTTTTTCAGCGCCTTCCAAGGTTGCTTGCCAGAATTGTTCAGAATTCAGAGGAGATTCGGTATAGCTTTTATCTGCATTGTTGCGTTTCCACTGATAACTTTGAAATTCGGATCCCAAAAAAACATTGGCACCGCCTGTTTTCACTTTTTCCAATTTAATGGCCATTGAAAACGAGGCCAATTTTGGAAGACCGGTTTGACCGATCGCTATATTTTGAGGTAACAAAGAATCCACCAAATTTCCCGAAAAAATGGTCAATTGTAAATTTTCGAAACCATTTGAAGTATCGGAAAAATTTTCATTATACCGGTTTATTTCATTTAGATCAGTTGATAGAATACCGTTTGAATAGGGTAAATTTTTAATACTATCTTTACTAGAGGTTGAATAATCTAAATTATTGATTGTTAATAGTTTTAACTTGGAATCAAGCGATAATTTTTTGTACACACTATCGATTGCAAAACCCATTTTATCGGCTTCAGAAATACCTTCGATAGCCGCATTTTTATCTGAGTCGTCGGTTGGAACGAAATAGAGAATGGAAATTAATAAATAGGCCCAGATGATGGATCTTACTTTCATTGCTGCAAAATTAAGAGGGATTCTTTTTTTAATCGGTAGCTCCCGGAATAATTATTAACAATAATCTATCCAAAATAGGAATCTTACTGACCATTTGTCAGATTGAAGCAGGAAGGAACGATTCTTGTGATATTTTAAGACAATAAAAAGGTTATTTTTAAATTTGTATTTTAGCTTTAGCACATGAAGTTTCAATTTCTTTCAAAAACGTTCAAAAACAAACGATTCGATTATTCGCCCATGTATTATGACGAGCGCAAAGAACGCTTGGAATTAAAAAAGAAGGAGATTGAAGCCATGGAAAGTCAAAATTTGTCAGAGGAAGACAGAAAAAGGATTTTGAGAAGCAATATGCAATCCACTTGGACGAGAAGTCAAAACACTCATAAACAGAAACAGTCGGCAAATCTGCGCGTTTTATTGCTGATTGGTGTGTTGTTGGCATTGGGTTACTTTATATTTAATGGTGTAAATGAAGTAGATACCGTTGTGAAAAAATTGTGGTAATGAGCGGAATAATCAAATTGTTGCCCGATCACATTGCTAACCAAATCGCGGCTGGTGAGGTTATTCAAAGGCCTAGTTCAGTTGTCAAAGAATTGGTCGAAAATGCCATAGATGCAGGTGCCACAAAAATCGATATCGTTATCAAGGATGCAGGACGAACGCTGATTCAAATTATTGATAATGGTTTGGGCATGAGTATGTTTGATGCCGAAATGTGTTTTGAACGACATGCGACGAGTAAATTAAAATCAGCAGAAGATTTATTTCAACTTACCACGAAAGGATTTCGCGGTGAAGCTCTCGCTTCCATTGCTGCCATTGCACATGTAACGCTTAAAACCTGTCAAAAAGACGTTCAAATTGGTACGCGAATTGAAATTGAAGGGAGTAATATTAAACTAAATGAACCCGAGGTTTGTCCGCAAGGATCTTCGTTTGAAATCAAAAATTTGTTTTTCAACGTGCCAGCGCGTCGAAATTTTTTGAAATCGGATGCGGTTGAGTTCAAGCATATATTACAGGAATTTGAAAGAATTGCACTCCCCCATCACGAGGTTCAATTGACTTTGGTGCACAACGGTGAAAATATTTATACGCTATTGCCTTCAAACTTGAGAAAACGAATTGTTGACTTAAATGGAAAAAGTTACAACGACAAGCTGGTTCCGGTAGATGAAAGCACAGAAATAGTTCGTTTACAAGGTTTTGTGGGTAAACCAGATTCCGCTAGAAAATCTCGAGGTGAACAATATCTGTTCGTGAATGATCGGTATTTTAAAGACAGTTATTTAAACAATGCGGTACAAAAAGCGTTTGACGGGTTGTTGCAATCCAATACATTTCCTAGTTACTTCCTTTTTTTGACAGTGGATCCAGAGAAAATTGATGTAAATGTTCATCCAACCAAGACTGAAATTAAGTTTGAAGAGGAACGTTTAATTTACACGATTATTCGAACGGCGGTAAAGCAAGCATTGGGTAAATTCAATATCACTCCTACCATTGATTTTGAGCAAGAACATAGTTTCGATTTGCCTTATAGCCATACGAAGGAAGAAATTAGGCCACCAGAAATCAAAGTAAACAAAGATTACAATCCTTTTCAAACTTTTTCTGCCCCTGCTAGTTCGGGCACTCGGACGGATCGTTCTTCTGCTATACTGAATGCCGGTTTTGGTCAAGATAAGTCCCTTTCTTGGGAAAACTTTTATGACATTCGAGAAGAAGTTCAACAAGAAGAACAAGGTTTGGATTTGGAATTTGAATCCGTGGAGCACACCAATTTTTTAATTGCTGGCAATTATGTCATTACAAATGCAAAGTCTGGTTTGATGAGTATTCATTACCGACGCGCCTACGAAAGAATTGTGTACGACGAACTAATGGATCACTTCATGGCTCAACCCATTCCTTCGCAAGGATTGTTGTTTCCCTACGAATGGGATTTGAAAAAAGAAGAAAAAATCATTTGGGAGTCGAATGCCATGCTTTTAAAGCAATTGGGTTTAACTTGGTCTTTTGGAGAAGAAATAATCATATTAGAATCGATTCCTGCGATTTTGCAAGAAGAGAATATTCCAACGTTTATCCAGTTGATTATTGAGCAAATGATCATGGAGCAAGTGGACAAAGGAGAAATAGCGCATCATTTTATATTGACCTTAGCGAAATCTGCCGCATTGGAAAAGAAATTAATTCAAAACAATGAAAACGCTACAGATTTAGTAAACTCTTTGTTTTCTTGTCCAGATCACATTCATTCTCCATCTGGTAAAACCATTTTAAAAACAATTACGTTTGAACAACTTGAAAAACAATAATTTATGTTCTCATTTTTAAATAATATCCCACAAGTAACGAAGAACTTTCTTTTGCTGAATGTGCTTTTGTTTGTATTGATGCAAATTTTTTATTCGACCAGTGGTTTGGATTTAAGTAACTACTTGGCGGCCCATTATTTGGGTACGCCGATGTTTGAGCCATATCAAATTATCACGCATATGTTTATGCACAGCCGTGTTGATTTCATGCATATTTTGTTCAATATGCTTTTGTTGGTGATATTTGGTTCGCATTTGGAACGTTTGTGGGGGCCAAAACGATTTTTCTTTTTTTACTTTCTTGCTGGAATTGGTGCTTTTGCTCTGGATAACGTTGTACATGGATTTCAAATTTTTGAATTAAAAAAGACGATAGAATCAGCTGGAATGGATATTTCGGCTCTGAACAACTTGGTAATGAACATGTATAAAATGAATTCTTCAGAAATTCAAGAAGCCTATACGACAATCGTTCAGGGTCATTCCAACTATGCCGCTGCGAATGAATACATCAACCAAAGTTTAACTTCAGGTGTTGGGGCTTCCGGTGCTATTTTTGGACTTCTCGCGGCATTTGCGATTTTATTTCCCAATACGGAAATGTATATCATGTTTATTCCTATTCCGATTAAAGCCAAATATCTAATTAGCTTTTACGTTTTGTATGAATTGTACAGTAGCGTTGTAGCGAATGACCACATTAATCATTTAGCGCATATTGGAGGAGCGGTTACAGGAGCAATTATTGTTTTAATTTGGCGTAAAAAAGGTAAAAACTTCTATTAATCATGGCACAGAATCCACTTTTTAATGAAATAAAAAGAATGTATCATTCGGGTGCTATGCACATTCGATTGATTATGGTGAACGCCATAATTTTTGTTGCCATTGGGTTGCTAAGTGTTTTTGGACGATTAATGGGCATTGAATTGGAAATGAGCAGTTTTTCAACGTCCATATTCGCATTAAGAACGGATTTGGTCGGATTTATAACGCACCCTTGGGGAATCCTTACCAGTATTTTCGCACACTTTGGTTTCATGCATTTTCTTTTCAACATGCTAATGCTTTTTGTTGTGGGGCAGCTATTTCTCCAATTTTTTTCCGGAAAACGGTTACTTTCAACGTATCTATTAGGGGGGATTTTTGGTGGATTGTTGGAAATCGTTATTCATCAATTGCTTCCAAATTTAGCGCCGCAAGGTTCTGTAATTGTTGGAGCATCTGGTTCAATTATGGGTATTTTTATTGCCTTGGCATTTTATCGACCTCAATTACAGGTCACTTTGTTTGGAATACTGCCCATTCGCTTATTCATTCTTGCCTTGCTTTTTCTTTTGAGCGATTTATTAGCGATTGGAAAAAGCGATGGAACGGCACATTTCGCTCACTTGGGTGGAGCTTTATTGGGCTACCTGTCCGTTCGTAATTTGAATGCTAATACTAATATCGTAAGTATGTTTTCAAAATTTTTGGATCAATTTTTCCGGTTTATCAAAAGTCCTTTTGGCCCGAAAAAGTTAAAAGTGGTAAAAACAGATCGTCGACCTGATTTCAAGTCGGATGAACAGTATGCTTTGGAAAAGAAATTGAATCAAGAAAAAACTGACGCAATCTTGGATAAAATAAGTCGAGCGGGTTACGATTCTCTGAGCAAAGCAGAAAAAGATTTTCTATTTAAGCAAAGTTCTAAATGAAAAAAGGAAAGGTCTATACTGGATTTTCAGGCGTGTTTAAGTTTGTAACCATACTTACGCTCATTTGTCTGGTATTAGCTTATTTATCACCATTTGTTCATCCGAAAACGGTGCCTTTTCTTCCCTTTTTCGGGTTGCTTTATCCCTTGATTTTGTTTTTTGTATTGGTGCTGTTAATCTTTTACATTTTTGCTCGTTCGCGATGGGTATTTGTCATTCTAGCGATTCTCGTGATTGGTGGTAAGTTGCATTTCCGGCAGTTTGTCCTTGGGTCGACTAAATTATCAGAACCGCAAGAAAATGATTGGAAAATCATGAGTTTCAATGTGCGATTATTTGATTTATACAATTATTCCGTTAATCAAAGCAATGTGAATCGGCTAAAAATCTTAGACTTTTTGGAGGCGGAACAGCCAGATGTTGTTTGTTTTCAAGAGTTTTATCACCAAGACAAAACAAAGGATTTTCCAACGAGAGATTCGTTGATTGTTCGATTACACAGTAAAGATTACCACGAACGATACAGTTATAAGTCAAGAGGGCGAAAAAACTTTGGAATTGCTATGATGTCCAAATTTCCGATGATTGCCAAAGGCGAAGTCCCGCTCCAATTAGAAGTGGGAGAAAAAAGCGACAATTATTGCATTTTCGCCGATATCAATCGTGGGGATGATACCATTCGAGTATACAATGTGCATTTACAATCCATCAAATTGACAAAAAATGATTACACCTTATTTGATGAACAAGGAAAAGCAATTCCGAATCAAACAGGTGCCATTGAAAATGCATTTATAAAACTTCGAACCGCTTACCCAAGAAGGGCGCAGCAAGCTCAATTGGTTGTTGAACACGCAGAAACTTCGCCCTACCCCGTTGTGATTTGCGGAGACTTCAACGATACACCCTTGTCGTATACTTACAATCAGTTTTACAAAAATTTTGTGGATGCCTTTAGAGAATCTTCTTGGGGAATAGGATCCACCTATGCTGGGAAAATTCCTGCAGGTAGAATCGACTATATTTTTCATTCGGGAAATATAGAAGCTTTCAATTTTCAAATCCAGAAAATGGTCGTTAGTGATCACCGAGCGATTTGGTGTACGATTCGGACAAAAAATGACAAATAATTTCTTACCTTCATACTATGCTAGTTGAAGTAAACGAATACAACATTGATAAAAGGATAATTGAGCAGGCCGTCAGTATCTTAGAAAGTGGAGGAATAATAATTTTTCCAACGGATACGGTGTATGCAATGGGTTGTGATTTGTACAATAAAAAAGCACTGAACGAATTAGCGGCCATGAAAGGCGAGAAATTAAACAAAGTCAATTTCTCGATACTTTGCCATGATTTAAAACATCTTTCGGATTATGTGAAACCGATTGACCGGCCTACTTTCAAATTGTTGAAACAAAATTCTCCAGGACCGTTTACGTTTATTTTGAATGCAAACAACGATGTGCCTAAATTATTTGACAGTAAGAAAAAAGAGATTGGAATTAGGATTCCTGGGAATGCTATTATTTCGGCGGTAATCGAAGAATTAGGTCGACCAATTGCCACCACTTCCCTGCACAATGAAGAAGATACTTTACTTGATTACTTTACCGATCCGAATGAAATCTATGATCGTTTTGAAAACAATCAACACATAAAAATGATTATCGATGGTGGTTTGGGAAGACTTGAAGCCAGTACGGTGGTTGATTGCACGGGTGATGAATTTAAAATTGTTCGACAAGGCCTTGGTTTATTAGATTTATGATAGCTATATTGGATTGTGGAAGTTCTAAAGTTCCAGCCATCAAAAGGGCTGTGGATGAATTCATGGATTTTAAAACATTTCCCTTTTTAGACTTTACACCTTCTGATTGTCCTGAATGCATTGGTATAATCATTTCGGGAGCGCCACTGTTGATTACAGAGATAAATATGGCGCCCTATCTTGAGAAAATAGATTGGATAAAAGGTGTTGAAATCCCCGTTTTGGGTATTTGTTTCGGACATCAAATCATCGGTTTGTCTTACGGTGCGTTTGGAAGTGTTATGCGCGAAGACCGTGATTGGCAAGAGGTAGAATTCTTAGAAAAAGAAATGCTTTTTTCTCGCATGCCGGCGGTAGTTGAAATGATGGAAGATCATTGCGAAAGTATTTCGATTCCGCCACATTTCAAATTATTAGGAATTTCAGATGCCTGTGTAAATGAGGCCATGCGGCATGAAACCAAGAACATTTTTGGGGTTCAATTTCATCCGGAGGTATCTGGAAATATGGGACGCGTTTTGATCGAGAATTTCATACGAATCTGCGAAGGACGTGACAATGGACATTTGGATGTGGATATATAAATGTTCGTTTCACTATTGTTAGCCATTAAATTTCGGATATTTATCTCATGCTTTTAAACAGAATTTTCATAGCCATGTTTCTCATTGGCTTTTCCCTGGCAGCTGGTAAACTTTTATTTTATCAGGATTATACGATTCTAAAAAACATCGTTGACGCATTGTTTGATGCGGCAAAATCGGGTTTCGAGTTGTCGTTGTATTTAACGGGAGCGCTTTGTTTATGGATGGGATTTATGCGTGTCGGAGAAAAAGGAGGTGCTGTCAATGTTTTGTCAAAATTGGTTTCTCCCCTATTTCGAAGATTGTTTCCTGAAATTCCAGCCAATCATCCGGCGGTTGGTTCCATGATGATGAATTTTAGTGCCAATATGCTCGGTTTAGACAATGCAGCGACTCCTTTAGGGTTGAAAGCCATGAAAGAGCTCCAGGAATTGAATCCAGAGCCGGAAAAAGCTTCTAACGCACAGATCATGTTTTTGGTCCTTAATACGTCTGGATTAACATTGATTCCCGTTTCGATTTTGGCCTATAGAAGTGTCGCCCATTCAACTGCGCCTTCAGAGGTATTTTTGCCAATTTTATTGGCGACATTTTGCTCTACGTTTGTGGGTATGATATACGTCAGTATTCGTCAAAAAATCAATCTCTTGCATCCTGTTATTTTGGCCTATTTGGGTGGTTTAGTCGCGTTTGTTGTTGGTTTGTTGTTTTATGTCTGGAAATTTCCGGAGCATACGGCGACTATTTCAAATGTGGGTGGAAATGGATTACTGATAATCATTATAACCAGCTTCCTACTCATGGCTATGCGCAAGAAAGTAAATGTATATGACGAATTCATTGAAGGTGCGAAAGGAGGGTTTCAAGTTGCGATTACGATTGTACCCTATTTAGTTGCTATGCTGGCTGCCTTGGCCGTTTTCAGGACTTCTGGTGCGTTAAATGAAATTTTAAATGGTATCAGATTTACATTGATGTTTTTAGGTGTTTCGGCAACTGAATTCATTGATGCATTGCCCGTTGCGTTAATGAAGCCATTCAGTGGTTCGGGGGCAAGAGGTTTGATGTTGGAAATTTTCAATAACGAGCAATACGGTGTAGATTCATTCGTTGGTAAAGTTGCTGCGACGTTTCAAGGGAGCACGGAAACCACCTTCTATGTTTTGGCGGTTTATTTTGGCTCCGTAGGTATTAAAAACACGCGCTACGCTGCGGGTGCAGGTTTGCTAGCCGATTTAGCTGGCGTAATTGCGGCTATTTTCATTTCCTATTTATTTTATTCGGTCAACTAATGTTTGGAAGAAAAAAAAGAATCGTGGAGAAAAAAATGGAGGTTATTCCCATGAAGGATATTTCCTATCCTGCTAAAATTATATTGGCGTGGGCAAAAGCTTTGGAGGGAGACATGAACATCACCAAATGGCTTTTTGAAAATGGCTACAAAGAATTGGTGATGGCCAATCAGGCCATCAATCTTAAAAATGAAGCGAGAGATTGGTTGATGAACAACGGTTACCCTCATTTAATGGCATTCATCAACGCATCAGAGGGGAAATCCTCGGCGCTGAAATGGCTGAAAATGCATCAAATGGATCATTTGTACCACATGGCTCAAGCTATCGACGGGGAAAGCGATAGTTACAAATGGCTTGGGCAAAATGCGCCAGTCGACATATTTTTGTTGACACAGTCAATCGAGCGAATCAAAAATAAAATTGAGGAAAATCACAACGATGTTCACTCGTTTGGGAAAGACTAACGGATGTTGTATTTGCGTTCAATAATACTGGCCCCCATTCCATATTCTGTATAGTCGGCATCAAATATTTCCGCACCATTTATGCCATTTATGAGCAATTTAATTTCTTCTTTCAATTTACCAGAACCAACTCCATGCACTACAATCAATCGCCCAATTTTGGCATTTTCCGCTGTTTTTAAAAACGCTTTGAAATGATTCAATTGAAAGGTGACAATTTCGTGATTCGTCATGTTGCGATGCGTATCTGTTAGATTCTCCATATGCAGATCCACTTTCCATTCTTGTTCTCCTTTTCTCTTCTTGGTAAAAAGATCTTTTTTAAGGGGAATGTTTATTTTTCCTTGATTGGAAACAGCCTTGAGCAATTCATCTTCAGATGCAGACATTTGGGGAACAAGTAAGTGAATTGGGTATTCCATTTCAAATCCATTTTCATCCAGAAGTACAGCTGTCTTGTCATTGATTTTCAAAATGATACCACTGCCCACTTCATGAAGAAAACGAACTTTACTACCAGTTTTTAATTGCATTGAAATACCAATCGAAAGGATAATTAAAAATCAAATAAATCGGTGCGAGGATAGAAAATAACCAGATTAATACAACGAATAATTGTTGAAACCAAGAAGCATCACGCGTAACGGGAGTGACCAAAACATTTCGCACCTGCGAAGCGACAATTGGATTAACGTCTTCCGTCTCATTCAATGAAATGTATTTTTGAAGTGCCGGTGTATTTCTTAAAACAACTTCTTTAATTTCAGCATATTGCTTATTGTTCAAATCTTGATAGGTAGACTCAAAATCAATATTTTCACTTCTTAAATCTTTTCGAATCTCGTAATTACGTTGAAAGTTCCGTACGCGAAAGGCCATTAGGAACCCAACAATTACAATCATATAACCGCCGGGAATATATAACCCAAGACCGATTAAAAGTATGGATGTTACAAAGCTAATAATCAATTGAAACAAGTCTTGGTTGCGTTTAATCAAAAGTTTAAGCAACTGACCTCCGTCCAGTGGATCCAACGGTAAAAGATTGATGCCGTTCAAGACCATTAAAAGCAAAGAAAGAGTCATCAGCCAATCAGAATGCCATTGCTGAGCAAAAATAAAACCAATGATTCCTAAAAAAAGACCTGGAACCGGGCCGGCTAGTACCACCAAAAAACTTTGGGCTTGAGAATAACGATCCTTCATTCCTTGAACAAATGCGCCCATCAATGGAATAAACAGCATTCTAACATGTTCGTATTTAAAGAGTTTCATGAAGGAATAATGACCTAATTCATGAAAAAGTAAAGCCAAAACTAAAAAAACAACAAAAGTCAAAGAATCTGAAAATAAAAGCAGTAAAGTTGAAACAAACAGAATCAACGAGAAAATGGTAGCAGCCCCACCTCTATTGGTTTTTTTGGCTACTTCCAATTCTGGTTTATCCGGGTACATGCTAAATTCACTCATGCGAGAAAGATACTATTTATTCGTTTATTTAATTATATATTTCTAGCCAATTTTGCATAATCTTTAGCAAAATAGGTCAAAATTCCATCCGCTCCGGCTCTTTTTATCGATAAAAGCATTTCAGCCATCGCGTTTTCGTAGTTCAGCCAACCTTTTTGTGCAGCGGCATGAATCATGGCGTATTCTCCGCTTACATTGTAAGCAGTTATAGGTGTTTGGAAGTTTTCTTTCAATAAATGGATAACGTCAAGATAAAGTGTTGCGGGTTTTACCATGATCATATCTGCTCCTTCGCTAATGTCCAATTCTGCCTCAATCAAGGCCTCTTGCTTGTTTGCAGGATTCATTTGGTAGGTTTTTTTGTCCCCGAATTTTGGTGCAGAATTTAGTGCATCTCGAAAAGGTCCATAGTAGGCACTTGCGTATTTTGCGCAGTATGACATGATACTCACGTTTGAAAAATTGTTCAAATCCAATTCTTCTCGGATGTAACCTACTCGCCCATCCATCATGTCGGATGGGCCGATGATATCAATCCCAGCTTGAGCTTGAGCAATTGACATTCGTGCTAAAATTGGCAAAGTTTGATCGTTATCGATTTCGCCGTTTAAAACCAATCCGTCATGACCATCTGAACTATAAGGATCCATTGCCACGTCACTCATCAAAACCGCTTCTGGAAAATTTTCCTTGATTGATCGAATGGCCTCCAAGTAAAAATTGTCATCTGCATAGCTGTAAGTTGCAGTAGAATTCTTTAGGTGGTCGTCAACGGCTGGAAAAATATCAAATATTCGAATACCCAATTTTAAACACTCTTCAATCTCCTTAAGTAGTAGATCAGCTGACCATCTATAAATATTTGGTAATGAATCAATTGTTTCCTTTTTATTTTTACCATCTACTACAAAAATTGGGTAGATCAAATGGTTGGTTGTTAGGTGAGTTTCTTGAACCAAATCACGAATGACACTGGATTTTCTATTTCTACGTGGTCTGTTGTACATTTTCTTTTTAATCAAAGTTACTTCATTCTTAATTTTGAAGATAGAAAAACTATCTTTTTTTTATAAATTCATCTGTCTTTTCTCATTTTTGTCTATTTTTAGTCCAAATAATTAAAACAAGCATGAGTCAAATATATAAGTATTTATTTTCAGGCGCCCTAATTCTCCCACTGTTGTTCTCTTGTTCGACTGGATCGGATGGAAAAGAGATTGATGACGAAGTTCTAGATCCTAATAGTTCACTGAATACAGCCTTCGATGGTAAAATTTTCAGTATACCTTCTCCAATGCAGACTTCTTTATTGTTGAAAAGTTTGTCGATTCCTTTCAATGAAAGTTTAATGAATCCTACTGATGGTTTAGAAAAATACTCTTCTGAATATCAACAAGCGCTTAATTTGGGCGTTTACAGTACCGATTTGGGGTATTCAGCTTTGTATGAGCAAAACTCAACGTGTCTTCGCTACTTAGCATCTGTTCAGAAACTGACGGAGAAATTAGGTTTGGACGCAGCGTTCAATAAGGATTTTATGGTTCGTTTTGAGAAGAATTTGACCAATCAAGATTCTATGTTAGTGATTGTTTCAGATGCTTTTAAAAAAGCAGATTACTTTTTAAAAAATTCGGATAGAAAATCTACCTCGGCTTTGATTCTTACCGGCGGTTGGATTGAATCCATGTATATTGCGAGTGAACTCAACATTCAAAAACCCAGTGGTAAAATTGTTGAAAGAATTGGAGAGCAACAACTTACTTTAGCAAGTGTAATTGATATTTTGTCTGAATACAATGATCATGAGTTGAACAACAATTTGATTCAAGATTTAAAAGATTTGCAATTCTATTTCGAGAAAATTGAATTCAAGTATACTTACAGAGAGCCGATTACGGATGAAGTGAACAAAATAACGACGCTGACTCATGACCTCGAAATCAAAATTGATACGGATATATTGAATCAGATCAGTATGAAAATACGTACCATTCGAGAACAAATAATTTCTTAATTAATTCTATGAAAAAATTACTTGTATTTTCCTTATTTATTGCTTTTTCAAGCTTTTCGTCTTTCTCTCAACAAGATTGTGAACAGATTGCGAAAAGTTGTGCGAGCTATTTGGATGGAAAAAAAGGAAAAACACGATTTATCTCAGATGGTCAGGTTTATACTGCATTTTTGGATCGTGAAAAAGCTGAATTCAAAACAACATTTTATGGCGGATCCACGTATCGAATTGCCGCTTCTGCTGGTTCAAAAGAAGATTATGTGATTTTCACGGTATTGGACTTAGATGGAAATATTCTATTCACCAACAAAGATCAAAAAAATGCACCCTATTGGGATTTTAAAGTGCCTCGGACTATTCCAGTTGTGATTTCAACGGAATTGGATTTGGATTTAAAAGTTTCAGGTTGTGCAATAATGTTAATCGGATTTAAGCAATAATACAAGATGAGTGAACGTATCTTACGGGCGCTCATGCAGCTTTTTGCGATTCTAGCAAGGGTAGATGAGTCAGAGGAATCGCTAAGTGCAGTAAAGTTTGAAAGCAAAGAGGGTCGTTTACTTGTAGAGGATTATTTGCGTTCAGAGTTGAATACGTACCTCGTTGATTTTTATCTTAGAATATTCGATAATGATCTTCAAACACTCCACCAATCTACCTTTAAAAAGGATGGTAAGAGAAAAAGAACCTCTGTAAATTCGGTTAAAATCCTTCGAATTTGTTCTCAAATTAATAAGGAGCTTACTCAGTCTCAAAAGGTTTTGGTTCTCATTCGTATAATCGAATTTGTTTACGTTAATAGAAATAGATCCAAGCAAGAACTGGATTTTTTAGATACGGTTGCTGATAGTTTTAACATAGACAAAGAGACGTATGACCGCTTAACGTCATTTATAGAGAACGACTTGCATGTTCATGCAGACGACGCTAATATTCTTTATGTTACCAATCATCTTTTGGATTTTAGTGAATCCAAATCATTGGCTTTATCCAATTTAGACGCAGAAATTAGAATTTTAAGAATTAGTTCAATCAATAGCCTCATTTTTAAATATTTGGGTTCGGATCAACTTCTTCTGAATGGGCAAGTAATTCCCAATCAACGGGTGCAAGTATTTTCAAATGGAGCGAGTCTAAAGACAGCCAAGTCGAATCAATTGTATTACAGCGATGTAATTTCCTATTTTTTGAACAATCAAGCGGCTCAAAAAATAGAATTCAATGCAAGCAATTTAAGTTATCGTTTTCCCAATGACAACATGGGTTTACACTTACTTGATTTTCATACGGAATCGGGTAAATTAATAGGAATCATGGGAGGTTCTGGATCAGGAAAATCCACCTTGATCAATATATTAAATGGGAATATCAAACCTACCACTGGTGAAATAGAAATTAACGGGACAAATTTGTACAGTGATTCTGAAAAGCTTGAAGGAATCATAGGCTATATAAGTCAAGACGATGTATTACTTGAAGAATTAACCGTATATCAAAATTTACTCTTCAACGCTCAGCTTTGTTTCCGGGATTTGGATGAAATCAGTATTCATAAAAAAGTACTGAAAATACTTCATGACGTAGGTTTGCATGAGATAAAGAACTTAAAAGTTGGCAGTGTTGAAGAAAAAGTAATTTCTGGTGGACAAAGAAAGCGTTTGAACATTGCTTTGGAGTTAATTCGAGAACCGGCTATACTATTTGTTGATGAACCGACTTCTGGGCTATCCTCCCGAGATTCGGAAAATATAATGGATTTGATGAAAATGCTAACCTTACAAGGAAAGCTAATTTTTGTGGTGATTCATCAACCATCTTCTGAAATATTTAAAATGTTTGACCGCCTTTTGCTTTTAGATAAAGGTGGCTACCCTATTTACGATGGAAATCCATTGGATTCGATTGTTTACTTTAAAATCCATGTAAATCATGTGAACTGTGAAGTACGGGAATGTCCTGAATGCGGAAACGTAAATCCAGAACAGATTTTTAATATCATTGAATCCAAAGTTGTCAATGAAAAAGGAAATCTGACCAATTTGAGAAAAACGGAACCAGAAGAATGGTTTGAAAAATACAAAAACGAAAAAGTTGCCATACAGTCAAGTGATAAAACGGAAGAATTAGTCGGTGAATCGAAAAAGCCTTCCAAATTCAAGCAATTTTCCGTGTTTTTTCTTCGTGATGCATACAGTAAAGTTCAAAACAACCAATATTTGGTTGTAAATTTTCTCGAAGCTCCATTTTTGGCCATCTTTTTAGCTTTCGTGCTTAGATATTTTGGGTCTGAAGGCAAAAATCAGCAGGATGTTTACTCGTTTTACCACAATGACAATGTTCCTCAATATATTTTTATTTCAGTTATCGTAGCGCTGTTTATGGGGTTGACGGTGTCGGCTGAAGAAATATTTAGAGATCGACGGATATTGAAAAGAGAACGGTTTTTAAATTTATCGAAGTCGAGTTATTTGCTGTCCAAAGTGGCGATTCTTTTTTTGATCAGTGCGATTCAAACTTTGACATTTACTTTAGTAGGTAACTCCATAATGGAAGTAAAAGGATTGTGGTTGGAATATTGGTTCATACTTTTTACGGTCTCCTGTTTTGCAAATTTATTGGGACTGATAATTTCTAGTGCTTTTAACAGTGTTAAAGTAATTTATATTGTAGTGCCATTGTTGATTATTCCTCAATTGCTTTTTAGCGGGATAATGGTCAAATTTGACAAATTGCATCCTGCAGTAGCCTCTCAAAAATCGGTCCCTTGGATTGGGAATATTATGGCATCGAGATGGGCGTTTGAGGCCCTGGCTGTAGAACAATTGCGCAGCAATCCGATTAATGACTTGCTCTTTGAGTATAAAATTGAAAAATCAGAAAGCGCCTGGAAACGGGATTATTGGATTCCAGAAATGCTGGAACAATTATCAACGCTTGAAAAAGAAAATTCATCCAGCAAAGCCTATCAAAATGCGCGAGAAATTTTGATCAACGAAATCCAAAAAGAGGAATCAAAATGGACGAATTTCGCTTGTGAGGATTGTGTTTCAGGATTAGAAAAAGAAGGTAATTATTTAAATATCAAACTTTTTATTTCTAAACTCAGGCTTCAATATATCAAGGAATATGAACGATCCGTAAATCATATTGATAATGTGATCGCGAAAATAGGTGAAGAAGAATTTAATCAGCTCCAAAACGATTATATCAACGAGGACCTAAGAAACTTAGTGACGAACCGTAGTGAAATGAATAAGTTAATCGTCTACAAGGGTGAATTGATTCAAAAAGTAGACCAAGTGTTTCAAGATTCAAAGATGAATGGTTTTTGGAATGTGCAATTGTACACTCCGTTCAAATATTTCCTGGGCTTCCGAATTGCAACCTACTGGGCTAATCTAATCGTTTTATGGAGTATTTGCGCTTTTGTATACCTAGCGCTTTATTTTGATTGGTTGAATAAAATCCTAAAATCCTTCAAGTTTTTAAGACGTAAAAAAACCACTTTGTAATGACAAAGTGGTTTACTATTTAATTCTTTAGAGTCTTACATTAGCATTCCACCGCATACATTAATGGTTTGACCAGTAATGTATGTTGACATGTCAGATGCCAAAAACACAGTTAAATTTGCAACATCTTGCGGAGATCCACCTCTTCTTAACGGAATTGAGTTTCTCCATTCTTGCACAACTTTTTCATCCAATGCCGCTGTCATTTCTGTTTCGATAAATCCGGGTGCAATCGCATTGCAACGAATATTTCTTGAACCTAATTCTTGCGCAACAGATTTTGTAAATCCAATCAAACCTGCTTTTGAAGCTGCATAATTGGATTGTCCAGCATTTCCACTAACGCCTACAACAGAAGACATATTGATAATGCTGCCGCTTTTCGCTTTCAACATTGGTCGTTGTACAGCTTTTGTTAAGTTGAATGCTGATTTAAGGTTTGTATTGATTACTTCATCCCATTGTTCTTCTGTCATTCGCATCAACAAAGTATCACGTGTAATTCCTGCATTGTTCACCAAAGCATCAATTGTTCCAAACTCTTCTACTACTTTGTCTACCAATGTTTGCGCATCATCGTATTTTGCGGCATCTGATTTGAATCCTTTGGCAACTCCGCCATTTGATGTTAGTTCGGCTTCTAAAGCTTTGGCTTTTTCATCGGATGATAGATACGTAAACGCAACTTTTGCACCTTGTTTAACACATTCTTCGGCAATCGACTTTCCGATGCCTCTAGATGCTCCAGTAATTAAAATCACTTTGTCTTGCAATAATTTCATTGGTTCTTTTTTTAAATCGAAGTAAAGATACTATTTATGTAAAAACCGAGTTAATTTTCTAACTTGAAAATTGAAGCCTCCCTTCCTTTTATCAATTGAAAAAATCCCAAGAGATTCCCAATCGAAGCAAAAACGCAGGGCGATAAAAATTTTGTTGAATTTCTATGTCATTCGGATTCCAAAAAGATTGGATGTTTTCTGTTCGAATAAAAAACCGAAATTCTTCTATTGCCATTGAAATTGTGGCATGCAAAGAGAATTTTTGACCACCAAATCGGTTCAAATCATCAAAATACCAATTGTCCAAAACGGTGTTGTAAGTCAGCAATTGATAACGATCCGTCAATTGTGGATCCAAGGCAAAAAGAAGTTCTAGTTTTTTTGCGGCAAAAACTTTTTTCTTCACCAATAAACGTCCTGAAAGTATTCCTTTCGGTAAATAACTTATCCCTTGGTTTACCTGCAATTCCGGATAAAAATGAAACCAATTAAAGTCAAAATGCAATTTTGCTTTGATATAATTGTTCGTCATGGTTGATTGCGAACCCATCCCCCATGAATTTTTCACCCATTGCAAATTATTTTGCCAAATTAAAGAACCAACGGTCACATTTAAATCGACTTTCCAGAAGGAATAACCACCACCAATTTGCAGATCGGTTCTGTTTTGTTTGTTCAGCGCTGTTTCGTAATGCGTTGAGTTGGCATAATAAAATCGTTGTACAAGCGCAGGTAGCATGGACTCAGTAGAAAAGGAAGCGAATAGAAATCGCGAACCAGTGCCCCACTTCAATTTGTTTCTTGAAAAATATTCATTTTTGGCACCGATAAAATTCACGTAGTTCGTTGTCTTGAAATCCCATTTTTGCTTTTGAATTCTCAACGCCATTTCACCTGAAATTTCATTGGTATCTCGGTTTGTGCCTAGATTTTGAAAACGCCAATAGCGGTGAAAAATGCCACCAGTAAAACTGAAATGCTTTCTATCGAGAAAGATTCCTGCCCCATTCTGTAATTTTGCATCTTGAAATTGATCGTGCGTTGAATTGCTATCAATGTTGATTTCTGGATACAAACCAGAAAGGGTGTCGCTTACTTCCGAGTATATCCGATTCCAAACGCTGTATTGATGATGTGTATACAGCCCCATTTTTGTTAATGAAGTATCCTGAAGGAAATTAAATTTCATTTCAGCATCCACCAATGCGAATTTCTGTAAACTTTCGGCATTTGCCTTTAGCGTTCTTGCAAATTGCAATCCCTGTTGGATGGATAAGGAATCGTATAGCAAACCTCCACTCTGAGTGATGGCATTTTGTTGATACATTCCTTTTAAAATGCCACTAAAATATTTCTTTTTGATTCTATAACCAACATGAAAATCTTGATGCGCAAAGTCACTCTGACGAGCCATTCCTTTTGAAGCACTACTTCGATTTATGTCAATGTTCAACAAGGCTTTGTTCTTGAATTGTTGCTGGTAGTCGGTATGTAAAAATTGTGTTCCCTTCGTGCCGAAAGAATAGAAGAATCCAATATGCGGAAGCGCACTTAATCTCCAGTTATTTGTAAGTTGTGGTGCTAGAGAATTAAATAAACTTGGGGATTTAAGTAAAAAGTCAATTTGTGTGGCGGAGTTTCTTTCAGAAAAGGAGCCACCCGGCACGGTGGTTAAAGGAAATGTGTAGGTTAAATCAAAAGTGTCTATGTTGCCCCCCGTTCGATGAAAGAACAAGAGTGTGTCATCATTTTGACTCGTTAAAACAGTTTGGCTATAAACCGACGAACTTAAAAATATCCCAATAAAATAAGTTACTGCAATCGTTTTCAAGTTCAATTCTTTTAGATAAAATTACAAAAAAAAGGGGCACGAATGCCCCTTCCTTCACAATTGTGAATTCTTTTAAAGATTGTTAACCTTAATCTGAAGACCTGATTTCAAATTGGCTGCTTTTTTGCTGTGAATAACATTGTTTTTAGCCAACTTGTCCAACATTGAACTCACTGAAGACAACAAAGCTGCTGCTTCTGTTTTATCAGTCAAACTTCTCAAAGCACGAACTGCATTTCGAGTTGTTTTGTGTTGGTATTTGTTACGAAGTCTTTTTGATTCGTTTGTTCTAATTCTCTTTTTTGACGACTTATGATTTGCCATTTTTTCTTTTTTAATTTTTTTCTGTAGCCCATAGGAGAATCGAACTCCTGTTTCCAGGATGAAAACCTGATGTCCTAACCACTAGACGAATGGGCCAGCTGGTAATTAATTTTTAGTAGCCCATAGGAGAATCGAACTCCTATTTTACGGATGAAAACCGCATGTCCTAACCGTTAGACGAATGGGCCGAAATATGTCCTTTGTTATTTTCGGAGTGCAAATATAAATTGAATTTCTTTAATTGCAAGTACTTTTTCTGAAAAAATTTATTTTTTTTTAGAAAAATCTTACTTGAAACCTAACCTCTTGCTTGTTTTCATCTGAAGGTCAGAACTTATCTCCAAAATTTGGCCTATTGAAATTTCTTCGATCATTTCATAAGGAGGACTCATTAAATCAAAATCCAAGGCATGTGCAAAGGAACATTGCACAATGTGTTTTAAGATTTCAGGAGTCGATTGGTTCGTTGCAGGATCCTTAAATAGGAAACCGAGTTGACCTTTTCCCTCGACTAGAATATGCGATTCTTGGTTGATGAAAATTCGACCAATAAGAAATCCAGTATCATTTAGACGATTGTAGATGAAAGAATCGGCCAAGAAGTTATAAATATGAATCACTCCAAAAAAGCCATTGGATTCATTTTTTTTAAGGTACTCCCCTTCCCATGCTGGGTGTTCATCTTGCAATCTGAAGACATTGGAATGCATTTGAAATACTAGGGCATCACTTCCAATCATGACTTTTAACTCATGATCGCCTTTTTCTTCTGCGTTGAGACGAATTCGTTCATCCGTAATAGGCGCTCGCAAATCCGAAATTTCAGAATCTATGGCGCTTTTTAACTTTAGGAATACCTTTTGTGCCTCTTGGCTAACATCTTGCTTTAATTTGGCTTTTGTCTCCAAAAGATGCAAGATGGTTTTTTGATTCACTTCCATTTAGTATGCTTTTGCAAATACAACCCGTTGTTTCGATGGTTTTCCAGAATACATGCAAACTCCGGCTTCTTCTTTGCTATCCAGAGGGATACAGCGAATTGTTGCTTTGGTTTCTTCTTTTATCTTTGTTTCCGTTTCGATTGTCCCATCCCAATGCGCTAAAAAGAAACCACTTTCACTTTTTAATCGAGTTTTGAATTCTTCGTATGAATCAACCGTACGGGTATTTTCTTCTTTGAAAACCCCAGCTCTATTTAGCAAGTTGGCTTGAATATCCGTTAAAAGATTCTGAATTGATTCTGTGAAGTTATCAAGGCTAAATGTTTGTTTTTCCTTCGTATCGCGACGTGCAACTTCAGCTTGGTTGTTTGCTAAATCTCTTGGACCAATTGCCACGCGAACTGGAACTCCTTTTGCTTCGTATTCTGCAAATTTCCAACCTGGGCGCTTGTTGTCATCATCGTCATATTTAGCGGGAATATTCAAGGCTTTGAATTCCTTCATCAAATCATACACTTTATCGTCAATGGCTTGTTTTTCTTCGTCTGACTTGAAAATTGGAACAAAAACTACTTGGATAGGAGCCAAAGCTGGTGGCAAAACCAAACCATCATCATCAGAGTGGGTCATGATTAGTGCACCAATCAGTCGCGTACTAACTCCCCAAGAGGTTGCCCAAACATAATCCAATTTACCTTGTTTGTCGGTGAATTTCACGTCAAATGCTTTGGCAAAGTTTTGTCCCAAAAAGTGCGATGTGCCCGCTTGCAAAGCTTTACCATCTTGCATCATTGCTTCGATACAGTAGGTGTCAAGTGCTCCGGCAAATCTTTCGCTTTCTGTTTTCTTTCCTCGAATAACCGGCATTGCCATAAAGTTTTCAGCAAACGTCGCATACACTTCTAGCATTTTTTCTGTTTCTTCAATAGCTTCCTGGCTTGTTGCATGAGCAGTATGCCCCTCTTGCCACAAAAACTCTGTTGTGCGCAAGAAAAGTCGAGTGCGCATTTCCCAACGAACAACATTTGCCCATTGATTGATTAGAATAGGCAAATCACGATAAGATTGTATCCATTTTTTATAGGAGTTCCAAATTATGGTTTCGGATGTTGGACGAACGATTAGTTCTTCTTCCAATTTTGCATCTGGATCCACGATTACACCGGATCCGTCTTCTGCGTTTTTTAGTCGATAGTGCGTAACAACCGCACATTCTTTGGCGAAGCCATCAATATGAGAGGCTTCTTTGCTCAAATAAGATTTTGGAATAAAAAGAGGGAAATACGCATTGGAGTGTCCTGTTTCTTTGAACATAATGTCGAGCGCATCTTTCATCTTCTCCCAAATGGCATAACCATAGGGTTTGATCACCATGCATCCTTTTACATCGGAATGCTCAGCGAGATCAGCGCGATCTATAATTTCATTGTACCACTTAGAGTAATCATCTTTGCGTTTTGTATATTCTTGTGCCATCTTTTGATTTTGTACTATTTTAACGGAAAATGTTTGTAAAAATAGGAAGAAAACTATAATTTCGAGAGATAAAAATCGATGAGATGAAATCATTATTCAGTTTGCTCTTTCTTTTAACCATTGGGTTGTCCTTTACTTCTTGTTCAAGTTCACGTCCAATTGTAGATGACAATGTTTATATGTTGAAAACAGCAGCCATTCCGATTGGTGAAAATTTATTGGATGAAACTTCCTATGCTACTTTCAAATATAGAGAGCAACAAAATAATCCAACAAATGGCTATTATGATCCAAATACACAAACCAATGCGCGTAGGGAGCCAGATCATTTGTTTGGCAGAAACCGGTTTTTTTACGGAATGTATGGGATGAACGGAATGTACGGGATGAATCAATCCAACTATTTCGGTTACAACAGTTATATGCATTTTGGACCCAACGGATATTATTCGCCTTATTACAGTCCTTACGGTTATTACAACCCGTATGGATATTACAATCCAAATAGCTTTTATGGAAGTTATGGCGGGTTTGGTGGTTATGGAAATTACAATGGATTTTATGGAAACAATAATTTTGGAAACAACTATTATTATGTGGGAAATCAAGTTCAGACAACCACCAACCCTGGTTTAGGTTTGGGACATCACGTAAGTGGTCCAAGAAGCACAAATTCTGGCTATTACACTGGTTTGGGGCGTGGAGGAGCTCAACAATTGAAAAGTCAAACATTTATCTCCAATTCACCTTCCGTCGTTACCTATCATTCAAATGCTTCCACTATTTCGCGCAATTCAAATAGCGCTGTTTATGACCGAAACGCTGGTGCCACCGATAGACAAGTACAAAATTCTACAGCGAGACCCACCATGTACAGCCGAGGTAACACGGGAAATAATTCAGGATCAGCAGCTGGTTCTCGCCCAGCACCGTACAGACAAACGGTTAATTCAGGGTCTAGTGTAAGACCAAGTTCTGGATCGGGAACTGTGCACACAACCACTCGGACAAATTCAGAAGAATCATCGCCAAGTTCGTCCCCGCGCTCATCGGGTGGTGGACATGTCAATACACCCTCTCATTCTCCTTCTTCTTCACCCTCTTCTCGCCCATCCACTCCAACAACAGGTGGTGGAAGAAGAAATTAATTTTTGCTGAAATAGATTATGAGGTTTTTATTGGGTGCGATTTTGTTACTATTTTCTTTTTATGCTATTAGTCAAGGAGATGCCGATTTGTTTCGGTATTCAAAAATTGACATTCAAGGTGGTGCTCGGTTTGAAGCAATGGGTGGTGCTTTCGGTGCCCTCGGTTCAGATTTGAGTTCTTCACAAATCAACCCAGCTGGTTTCGGTCGCTATTCCACCAATCAATTTGGTTTTTCTCTGTCAAATTCTAGATTGAACAATTCATTAATTTTTCAAGGCAATAAATCCATTTTAAGCGACAATCTATTTAAAATGAATACATTGGGGGTTGTTCTTGTCATCGATGAATCCACCAAGCAGAAAGGATATGTTTATTCTCAATTTGGATTTGGCTACAACAAACTGCAAAATTTTACCAATTCCATTTCTTATCAAGGTGAGCAATTCGAATCGTTATTGGATGATTTTGCGGCTAAAGCAAATGGGACCAATTCTGCGGATTTGTTCTATACCCATCCTTTTACCTCGTCCTTGGCATGGGAAACCTATACAATCAATCCAGATCCGACAAAAGAAAATTACTATGTTCCAGAGTTAAACAATTCAGGAAATCAGTACCACAAAAGATCATTGGATACGAAAGGAGGAATTAATGAGTATTATTTGTCCTATTCAACGAATTACATGAATGCGCTGTACATTGGTGGGAATATTGGAATTCGCACGCTGAAATACGATGAGCAATTGAAACATCATGAAGATGTAATGGACACTGCGGGAAATACACTTCGATCCTTTGATTATTCCTATAATTTGAATACAAAAGGAACCGGTTATAATTTAAAGCTGGGTGTCTTGTATTTGCCACAAGATAATTTCCGAATTGGATTGGCATTTCATTCAGCAACCTACTACAACCTGACGGATAATACAGATGCCAATATGGTTGCAGTTTTTCAAGATCAAGTGAGAACAATTAATGATTCTTTACGGCCGATTGGAAAATACAATTATCGATTGAGGTCGGCACCTAAGGTTGTCGCTTCCGTAGCATATGTTTTTGGAACCAAGGGATGCCTGGACATGGATGTTGAATATGTAAACTACAGATGGGCCAATTTGCGGTCAACAAAAGACATTAACAATTATCAGCCGTATGATTTTACTACCGAAAATGATATTGCAAAACAACTCTTGAAAAGTGCCTTAAACGTTAGGATTGGTGGTGAATATGTAATCAATTCATTGTTTTTCATTCGGGGAGGAATGCGGTATTCTGGTCGTGCTTACAACAAAGTTTTTGGCGTAGAATTGGGGATTGATAAAAGTTATTCCTGTGGAATCGGGTATAAATTTGGTAAAATGAATTTGGATGTTAGTTACCGTGTTTCGAATTATTCTCGTAATTATGTGGCTTTCTATGGAAGTACAGCACAACATGATTTGAAGGTACAAAGTATTACTCTCTCCGCGAATTTTTTGATTAACTAATCCCTAAAGCGACCGCTTTGCTAAATGAAATTGAATTTAATTTCATTTCTACCCATGCAAGAATGTTGAAATATTCCAATAAGACATTCTCATTTTCATCTTTCAACAGCTGAATCAACTCTTTATTAAATTCAACGTACAATTCCTTTTTATCGCGATCCGTGCTGGTCTTTGATAATTTCCTCAGGTACTTAATAAGTGAGGTTTCGAGTTCTAATGTTCGTTCTTGTTTGTTCAAATATCGATTGGTTGATTTTACGATGTACTCCATGAAGTCATAATTCTCCAGTTCGTAGTGAAGAATCAAATTGAATACACGCGCAAAGCCATACAAATCTTGTCGCAAATTTTGTTCATTGTCGTTGAGTACGTTGTTTAAATAGATCAATGCTTTTTTGTTCTGGTTGACAGCGAAACAACTGTAGGCTTTGTTGTAATTGAACAAAACATCTTGTTCTTTATTAATCATTTCACCATAACTGGCTTGCTTCTCCTCGATTTCAGGAATGAGATTCACAACTTTTTCGAAATCACCTTGAATCTGAGCTAACTTCATTTCTAGATTGTAGGAATTTGTAAAGATTTTCACCTCAATATCCATGGAATTAAAGCCTTTCTGGTCTTTTTGCGTTCGTATCTCTTGGATCAATTCACTGGCCAAATCAAAATCTAGATTTTCAATGTAACAACGACACAAGTGAGAAAGCGTCATTATATAGCGTTGTGCTGAGTCTTCTTTTATTTTCGGATTATTATCCAGGATGGTTCGTGTTTTATTGAAAAATAAAAATGCATCGCTGTAGTTTCTATTGGTAGCTGCACAAAGTCCTTTTATATAATAACACATCGAACTAGCTCGAACTGAAAGTGCGGTGTTTTTTCCTTTGATTAAATGGTAATCAGCAATGCTCTCTACTTCTTCTCTTTCTTTTTTATTCCGAGCGAAACCACCACTTCTGAAAATTAAGTTGATTTTGGAATAGATAATCTGATATTCAGCCAAGTTGCGAAGTTTGTCTATAACGACTCTTTCTTCTTCCACTAAATCATCCAAATTGACAGAAAACTCACCTGCCTCATACGCTTCTTCGAGTAATTTTTTTTCCCACGAAATCAATTCAAACCAATAATAGAACTTTTCATTTTCTTTGGCAATTTCCTTCGCACGAGAAACGAATTTTTCACATTCTTTGAAAAGTGCTTTGTTGTAAAGAATTTCTACGTTTTTTATTTCTTGTTTGAGTAAACTGGAAATGGTGTATTCGCTATAGAAAGATCGCAAGCTTTTAAGAATCAATCGATATAAATGATTTTTTTCAGATGGCAAGTGTTTAACAAATCGCTCATTTTTAAAAAAATCTTTTAAGTCTTCTTCGTCGTATTTGGTTTGCTTTTCAATAAAGTCGAAAATTTTCAAATAGTTTTTTTCTCCCGATTGAAGTGATGAAGACAATTTAAAAAATCGCTTCTCCGACTTCGTCATCGAATTGATTAACTTAAATAATTCACTGGAAGGTTTCATTTGTAGTTGCTTTTGAAATTAAGACGAAATTCACTGCAAGAAATTACAATTCTTTGAAAGCTAAAGTACGAATAAAAAAAATGCCCGATAAAAATCGAGCATTTTTTCTTTAAAGTAAAGTATCAACTATTTTAATCTAACCTTGGTACCGCTAGATAATAGCTCTGAAGAGGTGAATTCTGGATTTTTCTTTTCCAAAACTTTTAGTTTGATTCCTAAATCTTGTGAAACAGAGGCCAAGGACTCCATTTTCTTTTTAACAATGTATTCTTTCTCGTTACCTGCTTTTCGCTTTTTCGGTTGAATATAAACGATATCTCCTTCTTCTAAAACATCTTTTTTCGCTTCAAAATCATTGTATTGACGCAATTCCCACATGGCCATGCTGAATTCTTGTGAAATTCGATAGTAAGTATCTCCTTTTTGAGCCACAATGAATTTGCTGCTGTTGTCTTTTGATTCAACGGGATGAAGTCGACCATCTTTGTTGTTACCAGACGTCAAAAATGAATGTTTTTTCTTTTGCGGTAATACGCTTGCGTCATAATCATCTAAATGAAATTCTTCAATTAGATTGATTAACATAGTTGCATACTGAGGATTGGTGGCATATCCTGCTTTTTTCAACCCTCTTGCCCAGCCTTTGTAATCAGTTGTGTTCAAAGCAAAAAGTTCTGCATAACGAGGCCGATTGATCAAAAATTCGCTGTGGTCTACAAAAGATAGTTCAGCGGTTCCATAAACACGAAAACACTCACCTTTTAAATCATCATCATGAAACATGCGGTCACCGTCCCACTCATGACATTTAATACCAAAATGATTGTTACCTTTTGTGGCCAATTCTGAAGTTCCAGCTGCGCTTTCAATAATACCTTGAGCCAACGTAATACTGGCCGGTATCTTCGTTTGAATCATTTGTTGAATGGCGGTTGTTCTCCATTTATCGATGTAATCCATCTTTAAAGCTGTTTTATCAAGATTGGCGCCGTAAGCATTGCTTAGGAATAAAACGGATAGAAATAAGAATTTTCTTTTCATCGGATATTGAATTTATATTCGTTACAATGTCCATGTGTACGGGCTTGTTTTGAAATGGTTACAGATATGAACAATGGAAAGTTCACTTATTAACAATTTCAGCTGACATTTTGACAAACGGGCTGTAAAAACCAGTCTTTTTTTCCGATTTTTTAAATTGGATTGAGATTTGAGACCTGAACTATAGAATAAAACAGATCATGATAAACTTAGAAAAATATACACAGAAATCGCAGCAGATTTTGTCTGAAGCCACTGTAATAGCTCAAGATAGAAATCAATCCGTTGTGGAAAATGGACATGTTTTGCTTGCCTTGTTGCAGAAAGATCAACATGTAACTGGGTTTTTAATTGAAAAAATGGGGATAGACCTGAAATTCTTCTCCAAAACAGTAGAACAGATTGTTGCGAGCTTTCCAAAAACGGAGGGTTCTCAAGTGCAAATCTCAAATGATTTGTTGCGAACACTTCAAAAAGCAGAAAAACTGGCTACAAAATGGGAAGATAAATTCGTCAGCGGAGAAGCAATTTTGGCTGCGCTCAGTGAATCTTCAGATTCCATTGGGCGATTGTTCAGGGACAACAAAATAGATACTAAAAAATTAATTGAAGAAATAATGAGTTTAAGAAACGGAAATAAGGTCGAAGATGCTTCGCAAGATTCCAATTATCAATCGTTGAATCGGTTTGCTAAAAATCTGAATGAAATGGCCCAAAATGGGAAATTGGATCCGGTGATTGGTCGTGATGATGAAATTCGCAGAGTTCTACAAATATTATCGAGAAGAATCAAAAACAATCCTATTCTAATTGGGGAACCCGGCGTTGGTAAAACGGCAATTGCAGAAGGGATTGCGCATCGAATTGTGGAAGGTGATGTTCCAGAAAATTTAATTGATAAAAAAGTCTTTTCCTTGGATATGGGGGCATTGGTGGCCGGAGCAAAATACAAAGGCGAATTCGAAGAACGATTAAAAGCCGTTGTAAAAGAGGTGATTGATTCCGCTGGAGAAATCATTTTATTCATTGATGAAATTCACACCTTGGTCGGTGCTGGTGGCGGTGAAGGAGCCATGGATGCTGCAAATATTTTGAAACCAGCTTTGGCTCGTGGAGAATTAAGAGCGGTTGGAGCGACTACTTTAGCCGAATACCAGAAGTATTTTGAAAAAGACAAAGCCTTGGTGAGAAGGTTTCAAACTGTACTTGTGGACGAACCAAGCACAGAAGATGCTGTTTCAATTTTACGTGGTATTAAAGAAAAATACGAAAGTCACCACAAAGTAATTATTAAAGATGAGGCTATTTTAGCGGCTGTTGAATTGTCCCAGCGCTATATTACCGATCGATTCCTGCCCGATAAAGCAATAGATTTGATGGATGAGGCCGCTGCAAAATTGCAAATGGAAATCAATTCGAAACCCATTGAATTGGACGAATTGGAGCGAAAAATCATGCAATTGGAAATTGAACGTGAAGCAATTAAACGTGAAAATGACACAAAAAAACTGGGTCAACTCGACAAAGATTTGTCTGAATTAAAGGAAAAGAAAGACATATTCTTTGCGAAATGGCAAACGGAGCGCAACGCGGCTGAAAATCTCACCGCTTCCAAGGAGAAAATCGAACAATACAAATTTGAAGCGGACCAAGCGGAGCGTAACGGAGATTATGAAAAAGTAGCCGAATTGCGCTACGGTAAAATCAAGGAAGAAGAACAAAAACTGGAAGAAAACAAAGTTAAATTAACCGAGATTCAGTCCAATAGTAAATTGATCAAGGAAGAAGTTGATGCAGAAGAAATCGCGGAAGTTGTTTCCAAATGGACGGGAATACCGGTCAACAAAATGATTGAAAGTGAAGTGCAGAAATTGCTGCGTTTGGAAGATGAGCTGGGCAAACGCGTAGTTGGCCAAGAAGCGGCCATCGAAGCGGTTTCAGATGCAGTGCGTCGATCCAGAGCTGGGTTACAAGACGATAAAAAACCGATTGGATCATTTATTTTTCTAGGTACCACAGGTGTTGGTAAAACAGAATTAGCCAAAGCGTTAGCAGAATATTTATTCAACGATGAAAATGCGATGACCCGCATTGACATGTCGGAATACCAAGAAAAACATTCCGTAAGTCGTTTGGTTGGTGCACCTCCAGGATATGTTGGTTACGATGAAGGCGGACAGTTGACAGAAGCGGTGCGACGTCGTCCTTATTCCATTGTTTTGTTGGATGAAATTGAAAAAGCCCATCCAGATGTATTCAACATACTTTTACAAGTGCTGGATGATGGTCGATTGACTGACAACAAAGGTCGATTGGTGAATTTCAAAAATACAATCATCATCATGACTTCCAACATTGGTTCACAGCAAATTCATGAAAAATTTGAAGGTGCAAAAGAAAGTGATTATCCCGAAATCGCTGAAAAAACCAAGTTTATGATTGATGAGTTGCTCAAACAAACGATTCGTCCAGAGTTTCTAAACCGGATTGATGAAATACTTTTGTTTACTCCTTTGACAAAATCCAATATCAAGGAAATCGTAACGATACAATTGGATAATTTGGTTCAAAAAATGAAAGAAAAAGGGTATCATTTGGTGATTTCCGAAGAAGCAACAGATTGGGTAGCGAATGCTGGTTACGACCCTTTCTTTGGAGCGAGACCCGTAAAAAGATTGATTCAAAAGCAAATTTTAAACGAACTTTCAAAATCAATATTAGCGAACAAAGTGAATGTAGATCAGAATGTTATCATGGATGTATTCGACGGGAAAGTCGTTTTTCGTAAACCGATCAACGAACAAGAAGAGCTTCGTACTGTTTAATCATTCAGGAAATGGCTAGTTTCATAAATTAGCCTTATTTTTGCAAGGAATTTCAAGGAAATGAGCGGAAAATTAAATACGATTGAAGAAGCAATCGAAGATATAAAAAACGGAAAAGTAATCATTGTTGTAGATGATGAAGATCGTGAGAATGAAGGTGATTTTCTAACGGCTGCGCGCAACGTGACTCCGGAGATTATCAATTTCATGGCTACGCATGGACGAGGATTGATTTGTGCGCCGATTGTGGAAGACAAATGTGACGAGTTAGGCTTGAGTTTAATGGTGCAAAGCAATACAGCAGCCTACGAAACTCCTTTTACCGTTTCTGTTGACTTAATTGGTCATGGTTGCACGACAGGGATTTCAGCTTCTGACCGATCCAAAACGGTTTTGGCTCTAATCGATCCAACTATTAAACCGGAAGAATTGGGAAAACCAGGCCATATTTTTCCACTGCGAGCAAAGAAAGGTGGCGTTTTACGCAGAGCAGGACACACGGAGGCAGCGATTGATTTTTCCAGATTAGCAGGTTTTGAAGCAGCAGGTGTTATTGTTGAAATTCTCAACGAAGATGGAACAATGGCGCGTTTGCCTCAGTTGCTTGAAATTGCGAAACGCTTTGGGTTGAAAATTGTTTCCATAGAAGATTTAATTCAATATCGATTGACCACTGAATCTTTGATTGAAAGAATGGTGGAAGTTCATTTACCGACTGAGCAAGGCGATTTTAAAATGGCTGCTTACAGAGAAATTAATACTGGCAAGGAACATTTAGTATTATACAAAGGAGAATGGGACAAGAATGATTCCGTTTTAGTCCGTGTTCATTCATCCTGCATGACAGGCGATATTTTCGGCTCTTGCCGTTGCGATTGTGGACCTCAGTTGCACAAAGCCATGGAAATGATCGAAAAAGAAGGCAAAGGAGCCATCATCTATTTGAATCAAGAAGGTCGTGGTATTGGTTTGGTAAACAAATTGAAGGCGTATAAATTACAAGAACAAGGTCGTGATACTGTTGAAGCGAACATAGAATTGGGTTTCAAAGCCGATAGTCGTGATTATGGAATTGGTGCTCAAATCATTCGAGACATGGGAATTGTTAAAATGCGTTTGATGTCTAATAATCCAACAAAACGCTCCGGTTTAGTTGGTTATGGTTTGGAGATTGTTGAAAATGTTGCATTAGAAATTGATAGCAATGTGCACAATGATCACTATTTAAAAACCAAAAGAGACAAAATGGGCCATAGTTTGAAAATGGACAAATAATGTTACAGGCGAACGGGATTTTCAAAAAATATGGTGAATTAGAAATTCTGAAAGGAATTGATTTGCATGTTAAATCTGGAGAAATCGTTTCCATTGTGGGTTCTTCTGGCGCAGGTAAAACAACACTTTTACAAATTTTGGGTTCGTTGGATAAATCCGACAATGGATCGATTCAAATTGCTGGTACTGATATTACCAAATTGTCCGAACGTAAAATGGCTCAGTTTCGCAATGAAAATTTGGGCTTCATTTTCCAGTTTCATCAATTGTTACCTGAGTTTACTGCGCTTGAAAATGTGATGTTGCCAGCATTAATTAAAGGAGAATCCAAAAGTGAAGCGAAAGCCAAAGCTGAAAAGTATTTGGATATCCTGGGATTGGCCAATCGAGCCTCGCATCAACCGCAAGAATTATCGGGTGGTGAGCAACAACGCGTTTCGGTTGCTAGAGCCTTGATCAATCAACCAAAAGTAATTTTTGCGGATGAACCTTCCGGAAATCTGGATTCCACCAATTCTGAAGCTTTGCATCAATTATTTTTTGATTTGCGCGATCAGTTCAACCATACTTTCGTTATTGTTACACACAACGAGAAATTGGCAAACATGGCCGATCGAAAGCTCCAAATGTTGGATGGACAATTTATATAACGGACTTTCTTTTAAAGAATTAAAAGTTTTTCTCGATGAGAAAACCATTCAATTCAATCAATCTGACTTTTTAGCCGACGATCCATTAGGCGTTGTGCACCGATTTTCAAGAAAAGAAGATATAGAAATCATGGGTTTACTCATGGCAACCATTGCTTGGGGAAATCGAAAATCGATTATTACCAGCGGCAATCGATTGGTAGAAATTTTTGAAAATGAACCCTATCAGTTTGTTTTAAACCATACGGATGCTGATTTTGCCCATTTGCATTTTGTGCACCGAACTTTTCAAAAGAGTGACTTACAGTTTTTTGTAGGCGCCTTGCGAGAAATTTATAAAAAACAAATTTCCTTGGAAGCTGCATTTACCGAGAACCCAGTAATTACTGGAATAAAAGGGCGCATCGTGAATTTCAGAACAGAGCTCCTTTCCTATCCCCATGAAAAACGAAGTGAAAAGCACCTCGCCAATCCTTTGAAAAAATCTGCCGCCAAACGAATCAATATGTTTTTACGTTGGATGGTTCGGGACAATTCAACTGGCGTTGATTTTGGCATTTGGAATTCCATTCCAAAAAGCGATTTGTATCTACCTTTGGATGTTCATACGAGCAATATTGGACGAAAATTGGGATTGATTACGCGCAAACAGGATGATTGGCAAGCGTTGGAGGAATTGATGGAAAATTTGAAACAATTGGACCCAAAAGATCCTTGTAAATATGATTTCGCTCTTTTTGGGCTGGGAGCAATTGAGAAGTTTTAGAATTTCTTTGGTTAATTCTTCGTTAAATATTCAGTATTTATTGGAAATTCCATCCTCAAATCAGCCTAAAATAATTTATTAACCAATATATTTGTCGTCCAATTAATAGTAACAGAAATGAGTATAGCTTTAGGAAACCACATTTTGGTAGAATTTATGAATTGCGAACCGAAACTGATGAACGATGTCGCAGGAATTGAACGTGATATGGTTGCAGCAGCAAGAGCGGCTGGAGCGACAGTTATCAATTCAACTTTCCACCATTTTTCTCCATATGGAGTATCCGGTGTGGTCGTAATTGAAGAAAGTCATTTAGCGATTCATACTTGGCCTGAATACGGTTATGCAGCGGTAGATTTGTTTACTTGCGGAGATATGGATGCTTGGATTTCTTTTGATATGTTGAAAGAAGCTTTTCAAGCGAAATCCTATTCTGCTTTGGAAATGAAACGAGGTTCTGTTAACTTGTTGACAAGAAACAATTTTGATATGACTTCCATGCGACAAAAAGCGCAGGAAGAAGGAACGGTTTGGAAAAACCCAGACTTTTATACGCGTAACGTATGGTTCACGGATAAGGATGACAATCAAGCGCTTTCCTTGCGTTTTACAGGAGAAGTTTTCTACGATGTTCAGTCGCCATTTCAACGGGTAAGAATTTTGGAATCATACAAATACGGCAAAATGTTGGCATTGGACGATATGGTCATGACAACCATTGATGATGAATTCCACTACCACGAAATGATTTCGCATCCATCTATGTTTACGCACGGAAATGTGAAAAATGTTTTGGTGATTGGTGGTGGAGACGGTGGAACAGTTCGCGAAATTTTGCGTCATGAATCTGTTGAGAAAGTTACGATGGTTGAAATCGATGGAGAAGTGATCAATTCATGCAAAGAATTTTTGCCAGAAATCGCAGCAGCTTTTGATAATCCTAAATTGGAATTAATTGTAGGTGACGGAATTGAATATGTGAAAAATGCAAAACAAGATTTCTACGATTTAGTGATTGTGGATGGCTCAGATCCAGTTGGACCGGCAGAAGGTTTGTTCTCAGTTGAATTTTACACCAATTGCTACAATGCGCTTAAATCAGATGGTATTTTGGTTGCCCAAGGAGAATCTCCGAAATTCAACGACAAAGCATTTTCAGAATTGAACCGAACTTTGCAAGGTATTTTTGGAAAAGAGAAAGCACCTATCAGTTTGTTCTTTGTTCCTACATACCCTACTGGAATGTGGAGTTTCCAATACGGAATCAAAGGGGATAAACATCCGAAAAAAATTACCAATCAAGCAGAAATTGATGAGTTTGTTGCAGCAAAAGGATTGCGTTATTACAACTCAGACATTCATACGGGTAGTTTTGCAACACCGAATTTCGTTAAAGAAATGGTAAAATAAAATGGCAAATTACGACCCAAATGGCATTGCGCTTCCAAATGGAAATATTTTTGGTTTTCCGGTTGAAGAAAAGGAGGCAGATTTTGTATTGATTCCAGTTCCCTGGGATGCAACCGCTTCTTATGGAAAAGGTACAAGCGACGGTCCGAAAGCAATTTTGGCGGCATCACTTCAATTGGATTTTTACCACCCAGAATTGGAAAATGCGTTCGAAACAAAAGTATTCATGACGCCAATTTCCAAAGAGTGGAAAGAAATCAACGACAAATATTGCTTGGGTTGTATTGAATACATTGATTTTCTTGAAAATGGTGGGGATGTCACTGCAAATGCGCATTTTCGAGATGTGGTAGCAGAAATCAATGCCGGTCATTTGGCTTTGAAAGAAAATTTGAAAGAACGTTCTCGTAAATTATTAGCTGAAGGAAAATTAGTCGGTATTTTGGGTGGAGAACACAGCACCCCACTTGGATTATTGGAAGCATTGAATGAAAAAGGTGAACACTTTGGTGTTCTTCAAATCGATGCACACGCTGATTTGCGGGATGCTTATGAAGGTTTTGAACAATCCCACGCGAGTATCATGTTCAATGCATTGAAATCGTGCGAGAACATGATTCGTTTGGTGCAGGTTGGGATTCGAGATATTGCTCCGTCTGAAGTTGAATTGATTGAAAACAGCAATGGTCGAATACAGACTTTCTTTGATTGGCAATTGAAAAATGATCAATATGCTGGTAAAACATGGAAAGATCAGGTGCAAGAAATCATTGCTGAATTGCCACACAAAGTCTATATTTCATTTGATATTGATGGGTTAAATCCTGCACTTTGTCCGAATACAGGTACGCCTGTTGCTGGCGGTTTTCAATTGCAAGAAATCAATTATTTGTTCTTCTCGCTTTTAGAATCTGGACGCGAAATCATTGGTTTTGACTTGAATGAAGTAGCACCTGGTTCGGATGACGAATGGGATGCCAATGTTGGAGCCAGAGCACTGTGGAATTTAGTCGTTTTAGCAGAAAAACAACGTCGATCAAAAAATAGATAGGAATTTTTTCTATCTTGTTGCCTTAAATGCTAAATTGAATTTTCCGAGATGAAATTAATCCTGCGTTTTCTGCTTTATTTGCATTTAGCCCTTTTGGTTTATGGTGTTTCGAGTATGTTGATCAATGATGAATTCATCAAATCTTCCAAGTTTATTTTCGTTGGTTTTACTGGAGTTTTGGTATTTTGGAATACCTTGTTGCAGTTTCCTATTCGTATGAAATTTCAAAATGTTCTTTTGGGGCTAGGCGGCCTACTCTATTTGTTCACCGCAGCTGGCTTCCTATTTCCTTCCATATTTAAAAATTATTGGAATGTCCTCTTTGGAACCGCTATTTTCCTGTTTTTAATGTCTCTTTTCGTTTATTCAGCCAAGCACATTTTCCAGAATAAATTGGATTATTTGTACTTAGTCGGATGTTTATTGGCAAGTATTCCTATTTTGTTCTACGTTAAAAATACGCAAGTATTGTTGCTGGAAGGAATTGTTTTGGGAATTTTATCCAGTGTGATTTTAGTACGACTGTTTCGTTTTCAATCAAAATAAGTTCCGAAACTATCCAATCGCTTCATCCAATAATCAGAAGATTCGAGATCCGTTATAATGACGCCTTTGGATGAACTGGCATGGATCATTTTCAAAGGTTCCCCTTTTTCGGAAACAATGATGCCAACATGACTAATGCCAGAGCCATTATTAAAAAATACCAAATCCCCTTTTTGAACGTTTTTGTCCTTTACTTTTTTCGCGGATTTTTGTTGGTCTGTAGCTCTTCTTGGCAAATTCATACCAAAATCTTTCATTACATAACAGGTAAATCCACTGCAATCAAAACCTTTTGGGGTTGTTCCTGCCCAAACATAAGGTACGCCAATTTGTTTTTGAGCAAATGCAATGGCTTGGGAGCGTAAATCGGAACCGCTTGTTGTACTGTTCGGTAAAACAATTTTATCTTTTTCGTTAATACTCGGAATTTTATTGAATAAAGTAAGCAATATTTTATCTAATGTATCCGCTGTTTCATCTTTCCCCGTTCGTCTTAAATCTTCTCCCCAAGCAAACAAATCTTCTTTTAAAGCTGAAATTTCATAAATGTGGGCATTAAAAACTTTGTACCCATCGTTTGAATTTTTCACTTCTTCAAACAGAGCTGTGGCTTCGTAAAGTGCCTTTTTATTTCTTCTTAACCAACGGTCATTTTTTGCTAACTGGAACAAGCTTAAACTTTTATAAAATTTAGGCAGCATGGAAAAATCATTATCAGGACGATCCAATAATTTCACCGATTTCATGTAAACCAATTTGTAATGCTGTTGAGCGTATAATTGTTCCAATTTATCAAATTGTTTTACCTGCCCAAATGCAAATCCGCTCAACAAGAAATAGGTAACGGAAATAAAAAATACGATTTGTCTCACTTTCACATTACGAAGTAACAAAGTTTTAAAATGAATTTTTTGGGTGTAGGAACTTTTCTCTCAACACTCGTATGTTTATGAAAAAAGATTAACAATTATTTTGAGCCAAGCTAGTTCAATTTCCCAATTTGCCGAGAAAACTTAGTAATTTTAGACTAAACTTTTAAAGAATGATGATTTCAGTAAGAAAAAAGGTAACGTTACTATTTTTAGTTTTGGGAATGACTTCGGCTTATTCTCAAACGAAGCCCAATACAGTGGGCAAATTTGATGAAGTTTTGAATTATGTTACCAAAATGTATGTGGATGATGTCGACGGTGAGGCGCTTGCAGAAAAAGCAATTTCGAAGATGTTGCATGAATTGGATCCGCATTCGTCTTACATTCCAAAAGATGAAGTTGACGATGCAAATGAGCGCATCAACGGAAGCTTTGTTGGAATCGGAATTCGTTTCCAAATATTAAAAGATACTTTGCAAGTTGTTCAAACCATTCCTGGTGGACCTTCTGAAAAAGTTGGTTTACTGGCCGGCGATCGAATTCTGAAAATTGAAATGGAAAATGTTGCTGGAGTTGGATTGAAAAACGGTCAAGTCCGAGAAAAATTAATGGGTGAAAAAGGCTCTAAGGTAAAAATTGAAGTTTTGAGAGGCAATTCAAAAAAGTCGATCAATTTCACGATTACTCGTGATAAAATCCCTGTATATTCAGTGGATAGCTATTATATGGCAACACCAGAAATTGGCTATATTAAGTTGAACAGTTTTTCTAAAAATTCATTGGAGGAAGTCAGAACGAGTATTGATGCTTTGAAGAAACAAGGTATGAAAGAATTGATACTGGATTTGCAAGGCAATGGCGGAGGTTTGCTTTACAGTGCCCAAGAAATTGCGGATGAATTTCTATCTGGTGACAAATTAATTGTTTATTCAGAAGGAAGAACGCAACCACGAACAGATTTAAGGGCTGGCGTGAAAGGATTGTGGGAAGAAGGAAAAATGGTTGTTTTAACGGATGAATACACTGCTTCTTCCAGTGAAATTGTATCGGGTGCCATACAGGATTGGGATCGCGGTCTAATCGTTGGTCGACGCACGTTTGGTAAAGGTTTGGTGCAACGACCGATTAATTTAAAGGATGGTTCTCAAATCCGTTTAACAATAGCTCGATACTTTACTCCTTCTGGTCGATTCATTCAAAAACCATACGAGGACAACGATAAGTATGAAAATGACATTTCCGAACGATATAAAAACGGTGAATTTTCAAGTGTTGATAGCATTAAGTTTCCGGATTCATTGAAACATTCTACTTTGTTGACGAATCGAACGGTATATAGTGGCGGCGGTATTATGCCAGATGTGTTCGTTCCTTTGGATACAACAGGCATTAACGAAATGTACAAAATTGTTGCACGTGGAGGTTATTTTAGCTCTTTCGCACTCACCTACTTGAATGCAAATAGAAAGAAAATGACAAAGAATTATCCTGATTTCGTCACGTTTAAAAGTTCTTTTGTCTGTGATAAGAAATTGATGACGGAGTTCTTTGATTTTGTTGCAAAGGAAAATGCGGATTTTAAATATACCGATACGGATTACCAGGAGGCACAGAAAATAATTGATAGTCGTTTGAAGGCAACTTTTGCTCAAGACATGTTTGGATATTCTGAATTTTACGAAATTTACAATGAAAACAATGAAATTTTGCAAAGAGCCATTGAAGTTCTCCGGAATAACACGTACGATAAAATGAACTTGGCAATAGCGCATTAATTATATTTTTAAAGTATTGATTATGAATAAAATTACAGTTATTATTGGCTTGTTAGTGATTACTTACTCCTGCGACTCTGGATCAAATAAAAAGTCAGGTGAAGTGGTTTCAGCACTGGCGGCTGGTGATCAAACAGATGAAGAAATAAAAGCGGAAATCCAACGTATTGAAAAGGAAGAATTAGAACGTTTGGAACAGGAAAAATTGAATGTAACCTCAATGACCTTTGATAAAATGGAACACGATTTTGGCGATGTTAAGCCAGAATCCGACAACCAAACTTATTTTCTAGTCACCAACACAGGGAACAAGCCATTGATTATTTCAGATGTCACAGCTAGTTGTGGTTGCACAACGCCAGAAAAACCAGAGAAACCAATTCTTCCAGGAAAGAGTGATAAAATTTTGGTAGGTTTTCACCCAAAACCTGAAATGAAAAATGAAATTCGGAAAACGGTAACAGTAACAGCCAACACGGAACCGAAAGTGGTTACTTTAGAGATTAGAGCCTTTGTTAAGTGATCTTTTATTTAATGAATCGATGTAAAACCTTCGAGATGTATTCATTGGTATTCGGTTCTAGTTTAAATAGATAGATTGGTAATACCGTTATGGCTACTAATGCTGTTGTTTTAAATGCTATTAGAAATATATCAAATTCTTCTTTTGCAGGGAAAAATGACAATGTGAGTAAGCCAAAAGCAAAAATTAATATTATTGATAATTGAGATTTTTCAAAAGGATGTAATTGAAACGCCCAATAAACATAACCGACCCTCAAAAAGCTGTAAATTAATGTGACAATAGAAGTTGAGATGGCGGCACCATCAATACCAAAGCTCGGAATAAATAGAAGGTTTAAGAAAAAGACACCAATAAAAAGAACGCCTGTGAAAATTAAATCAATTCTGTATTTTTTCGAGGAAGTTAAAATTAGCGTGTTAATGCCAAAAAATATGTCAACCATACGACCAATCATTATCAAACCAAAAACACTTATTCCAGATTTATAGGTTTTCGGTAAAATACTGAATATTTCTAGTCGATTAATCCAAACCACTGAAAATAAAAACAGGATAATGTAAAGTGAAACGGAACTAAATTGCTTGTAAATTCGATTCATTTCAACCATATTTTTTTCTTTCCAATATTTCACCACCAAAGCCGCCCCTACTCTCAACATGGATCGATAGGGAACCTGAAGTGCGGAAACTAAATAAATCATCGTGGTGTAAATACCGGTGGCTTCTAATCCAACCATTGCTGAAATCATGATGGTATCAATTGTTAACACAGCAATCGAACCGAAAGTATTTAAATACGAGAATAAGCTGAACTTCACGATTATTTTTCTGAAGCGTTTTGAGATTTTTATTGAGCTAACTCGAACATGGAATTCACCAATTTTGATGATATAAATTAATAAAAACAACGCTGGAATAAAATACGCTAGACAATGAAAGATGATGAATGAGTTGAAACTTATGTAATTAAATCCATAGGCTAGAATAATTAAACTAATGCAAACACGAAGCAACAATTCATATGCAAATACAGAGGCAATATTTATAAACATTACCCTCAAATAACCGTCGAAAATCAAATAAAAAACAAATCCAATTCCTACTGGAATCACCCACAAAGCATATTCTGCAAATAATTCACTTTTGTCTTGGTAATAATAAGTGATCTCATTTTGCATTATGAGAAACAAAGAAGTGAAAATTAGAATGCCGATGAGCACAACAATGATTATTAAACCAAGAAATCCAAAGTTTTGCTTTTCTTTATTTTGGAAAAACGGAAAGAATTTCCAAGTAGCAAAAACAGAACCTAAATTGGCAGCTTGGCCAAATAATATTCCAACCCCAAGAATTAAATTGATCAACCCCACTTCTTCTGGACTCAAAAAGAGTACGAGCAAAACAACCTTGTTGATATACCCAAGTCCTAAACCAATATAATTGATGATAGACGTTCTTAATGCATCACGTTGAACTATTCCCATGTTGTAGACAAATTTAGGAATGTAAACCATATGAATACCATGCCGTGATTAAAATCTCTTATTTGAATGTTAGAAATTCGCAATTTTGTTAACTTTATATTCAAATGAAATTATCAGCATCTATTTGTACTTATAACAGAGAAAAGTATCTGCCTATAATATTTGAAAGCATCAAACGACAAACCATGTCGACTGATTTGTTTGAGGTTATTCTTGTCAATAATAACTCTCCAGGCAACACAAAAGGACTATGTGAAAAATTCAAACTTGATAATCCAACCATTCATTTCTTGTATTTTGAAGAATTTGAGCAAGGATTATCGTTTGCAAGGAATAGATCAATAAAAGAATCCAATGGAAGTTACATCACCTTTTTGGATGATGATGCATTTCTTGCTCCAGACTACTTTGAAATTATTGTCGATGAGTTCGAAAAGAATAAAGAAATCGCAGCGTTAGGAGGTCAAATTTTACTTCATTACGAAACGATAAAACCGGCTTGGGAAAATAAATATTTAAATTCCTTACTCGGGTTCTATAGTCCAAGCGATTCGCCTTTCATTTACGAATCCAATTATGCGAAAAAGGATTATCCAAGAGGTTCAAACATGTCTTTTCGAAAAGCAGTTTTTGAGCGAATTGGTAATTTTAATGTAGAATTGGGTCGAATTGGTGGGAATTTATTGGGAGGAGAAGAAAAGGACTTGTTTTATCGGATTTACGGCGAGAGCGATTACATTGTAAAGTATCTTCCTTCTGCAATTGTTTATCACTGTGTTCCGATAGAACGAACCACAAAGGCTTTTATCGTTCGTCAGGCACTAGGAACTGGAAGAAGTGAACAAATCCGAGCTAAAAATGATAAAACCTATTTAAATGCCTTGTTGAGAGAATTGGTAAAATGGATGGGAAGTATTGTGTTGTGCTTTCAATATATTTTTAAGAATCAATGGCAAAAAGGAAAAATGATTCTACTTTTCAGATATTGGGTTAGCCGAGGTTTGCTTTTTGAAAAGCTGGATAAAATTATTTGAGTTTGAACAAGTCCGAATAATTGATTTTATCAAAAAGTTCTAATTTTCCTCCAACTGTAGCATTGTATACTTTGCGACCATCTTGTTCAAATACTTCTTTGGCCAACTTGTAACTTTGGAGTACGAAATCTAATTTTGGATCGTTCCATTTTTTTCCTTTCCCGAAATAATCCGGATGAAAATGGTTGACATCTGCTTCGGTACTTGTAATTTCCGTCCCATCTACAATTGCACTTTCCGGAATTTCATAATTGAAATCCATTCCAATCAAATAAATTTCAGTAAAACCCATGTAATAAGCCAATTGAAAGTTGATCATAGTAACCGTTTGACCACAGAAAATTTCCTTAGCACAATCTTTTGAAAACCGCGATTTCTCGAAAAAACGATTGCTACTCACGTAAAAACTATAATCTAAATTCGCAAAAAAGCGGTAGCTTCTCTTCCCAATTTGACTTTTGAATTTACTGGGAAAAAACATGTATTCACATTGATAATCAATTAGTTCTTTTAGATTGTCTTTGATAATATGATTGTCCTCAACAGCGAAAAAAGTAGGCTTATAACCCATTTCTTTGGTTTTGTAGAAAATGGAGTTAACGGCGAAACTGTATTCGTCTTTCAATAATCTTAAATCCAACTCATTTAAGGAGGGCCCGTTACCCACGATAAAACAACGTTGTCCTTTGAATTTATCTTTCAATTGTGAAATCCGCTTTCTATCTCTTTTTAAAAGGCCCGGTTGGCTCATTAGAATTTGAGGAATGAATCTTTTAATTATTTCTTTCATGGATCCAGAATAGGAAAATAGGATTAATCTTTTAATTTTGTAAAATTAACAAATTCGTACTAAAAGCAACACTACATGAAGGTTTGTATACTTGAAATTTGCGAAAAAGAACCGAGTAAACATCATGTCGAATTGTTTGCAAATTCTGATCACGATTTCTTTTATGTTTCTTATCTTGAAGAAGGTGAAGATTGTATTGCCTTCAACAAAAAAAAAAGTTGGGCATTCAATAGAAACTGTTTGTTTGAGCATGTGAAGGGTAAATATGACTATTACCTATTTATTGATTTCGATATACTTTTATCTTCTAAAAACGGAATGAATCCCTTGGATGAGATGATTGCAAAACTGACTCAATATCAACCTGCAATGTACCGTCCATCGGGTTTCCGGGATGAAATGAAAAATATTCAAGGTATTTCTGTTGGCGGGTTTATCAATCATTCTGTTACTGTGTTACCCAATAAAGTTGCTCTAGAACTTTTTCCGCTGCCTGAGTCTTATGGTGGTTTTTGGGATGCGGCCTCTTTCATCAATACCTTATTGGTTCCGGCCTATGAAAAAGGAATTATGGTCGATTATGAAATTGTAGCGCACAATACACAATCTTCGAATTACAAACAAAATTTGATTCCTTTCATCGGTGCAAGGGCTATGAAAAAATTATTCAAAGATACGAGACGATACTATACAAATTCGGTCCCTGATTTGAAAGATTTAGATGAATTCAAAAGTTATTATCAGAATAGAATTCAAGAGTTATCAGAACCTACTTTGAATTTTGATTTTAACAGTGTTGATATGAATGCCTATGCAAACTTAAGTGAAATAAAAAAAAATATTAAATAATAAATATGTCAGAATTTAGTAAAAACTTCATGGAGTGGTGTTCCACAAAAACGAATACTTTCATTGAAACAGGTACCTTTAAAGGACAAACTACAAAATTAAGTTCTCAATTTTTTAAGAACGTAATGACCGTAGAAATTAATCCTGAAAATTATGCTCTATCTAAAGCAAATTTGAATGGAATTTCAAATATTGACATGTATTTTGGGGATACCAATGAGTTATTAGCCGATATGATCCAAAAAGCGGAAGGTCCTATCACATTTTGGCTGGATGCTCATCCAATGGATCCAAAAGTAGACGCAGCATGTCCTTTGATAGAAGAATTGGATATTATTGCTCAAAATTTAGGAGACAAAGAAGCGATTATTTTGATTGATGATTTGCATAGATGTTTAATGGGCGATGGCGATTATCCAAAATTAGAAGAATTGGAAGCCGGATTGAAAAAAATCAATTCGAATTATGAAATAAAACAATTACCTTTTAACACGTGGAAAGTTAAATTTGGTAATCCAACAATCCTTTGCGGAACTCCTTTTAGCTTTGAATTTGAAAATAGCTTTTTCATGAATGAGAAAAAGAAGAAACGATTTATCTGGTTTTAAATAAGAATAAAAAACACACATAAACTAGCTGATTGATAATGAAGATATTGGATTGTACGTTACGAGATGGTGGATACTACACAAATTGGGATTTCAACGACCAACTAGTAGAGACTTATATGCAGTCAATGAATTCATTGCCCATTGAGTACATTGAAATTGGGTATCGATCAATGCCGAAAAGCGGCTATTTGGGAGAATATTATTATTTGCCCGTTTATGTCATTGAAAAACTAAAATCGTTGACTACGAAAAAATTGGTCGTGATTTTAGATGAGAAAGATACGAAATTACAGGATTTGGATCATCTGCTGGGACCTTGTGTTGGCTTGGTAACGATGGTTCGCATGGCCATTGATCCAGCCAATTTTGAACGCGCCATTGCTTTGGCTAGAGAAATCAAAAAAATGGGTTTTGAAGTTGGCTTCAATGTAATGTACATGTCCAAATGGAAAGGCTTGACCGGATTTTGGGATTTATTGCCGCAAATAGATGATGTATCCGACTATTTCTACATGGTGGACTCCTACGGCGGTGTTTACCCGGAAGATGTGCGCGAAATATTCCAATTGGTTTCGGCTAAAACGACTGTACCCATTGGTTTTCATGGGCACAATAACTTGGAGTTGGGATTGATCAATACCTTGACTGCGTTAGAATGTGGCGCAAAAATTGTTGATTCTACGGTTACCGGCATGGGACGAGGTGCTGGAAATCTGAAAACAGAATTGCTGCTTACGGCTTTAAATGCTAAAAACGGTCTGGAATTCGATTTCAATGCTTTGTCAAAAACAGTCACGGGTTTCGAAGAACTCAGAGAGAAATACCAATGGGGAACCAATTTGCCGTATATGGTTTCTGGAGCCAATAGCTTGCCTCAAAAAGATGTAATGGACTGGGTGGGAAAAAGATATTATTCTTTCAATAGTATCATTCGCGCCTTGCACAATCAGTCTTTGGGACTGAAGGATAATCAAGAACTTCCAAAATTAAATGTATCGATTTCTGCCGAAAAATTGTTGATTGTTGGAGGCGGAGAAACGGTGAGCAACAATGTGGAAGCGATTCGAAACTTGCTGCATAAAAATCCTGAAATGGTGGTCGTGCATTCGAGTTCAAAAAATGCATTGGTTTTTTCAGAAATCTCGAATCAGCAGTTCTTTTGTTTGGTGGGAAATGAAGGTCACCGAATGGAAGAAATTTTCAAAGGAAAATTGCCCAAAGATGCCATCTGCGTTTTACCTCCTTATCCAAGAAAAATGGGAACGTATGTTCCGGAACTTTTGACCAATCGTTCTTTCGAGTTAAGCGAAATTAATTTTACAGATACCTATATTGATTCCTGCAGCGCTATTGCCTTGCAATTGAGTCTTGCCATTCAACCGAAAATCGTTTATTTAGTTGGTTATGATGGTTATAGCGACGCACAAATAGGTCAAAAGGAACAGGAATTATTTCTTGAAAATGAATACTTGTTTGAGAAAACCAAACCGTTCGATTTGAAATTAATTAGTTTAACACCCACTTCTTACGCGGGATTGGAGCACCACTCTATTTTTTCATTAATTTAAAATATTCTCCCATTTTGGCAGAAATAAAAACGATATTTTGGGATTTTGATGGAGTTTTGATGGACTCCAACCCTATCCGAGATATTGGATTCAAAAAAGTCCTGTCGGAATTCCCCCAAGATCAAGTCGACGAGTTAATGGTATTTCACAAGAACAACGGTGGTTGGTCGAGATACGTCAAATTCAAGTATTTTTTTGAAACCATTCGAAAAGAAGAAATTTCAGAAGAAGAAATAAAAGTTTGGGCCGATAAATTTTCAGCCGTGATGTTAGAATCCTTGTGCAATCCAGATTTACTCATCGAGCCAACGATCTCTTTTGTTAAGGCAAATTACAACCATTTCGCCATGCACATTGTGTCGGGTTCGGATGGAAATGAGTTAAGATTTGTATGCGAAAAATTGGGAATAGCCGACTATTTTCTTTCCATTCATGGCTCTCCTACTCCTAAAACGAAATTGATTCAAACCATTTTAGAAACGAATCATTATTCTCAAAAATTCTGTTTGATGGTGGGAGATTCGTACAATGATTATGAAGCTGCATCGGCCAACTCCATTCACTTCAAAGCGTATAACAACGTCAATTTAGAATCGTATACCAATTTCGAATTTAACTTTTAATCGTTGAATTTAGGTACTTCTGAACCGCTTCGGCGATGAGGAAATCTTCAGGCTCATCGATATCGATGGCTTCAATTTTACTGACTTCCTGCATCAATGGTGTTTTACCTATTCTTGTTTTCCCATTTTCATTGAAACTCTTTGCCGTAAAAATGAAGTAATTCGAATTTTCTTCAAGCACACTGGGTAAATCCTGTGTTCGCAGGAGTTCGGCTAAATTGTGGTTAATCGGACTTCCATCATCCCAATATAATCTGGCTTGAATTTTCGTTACTGAAAATAGGGAATCATGTTTTTCTTTTGAATTTTCAAATTGTTCCAAAGCCTGCTGAATCGTTTCCGCCTTCAACAATGGATTGGTACTGTGTGTTTGAATGAAATTCGTTTCGCCTGATTTTTCGATGTCGTAATCAATTATCGCATTCATTGGAACCATTCCGCCGATTAGATTTTCAGGTCGATCATGTATGAGTACTTTCTCAAAACCTTGGGCTAAATTTTTAATTTTTTCTGAATCGGTATTGATGATGATTTTCTCGATACTCGGAACGGCAATCAGTGTTTTCAGAATATGATAAAAAAGAGGTTCACCATTGAAATCCCGCATATTTTTCCCAGGAACCCTTTCGGATTCACCTTTCATTGGGAGTAATGCCGTGAATTTCATGCGACTTGTTTTTTACGATACTTTACAAAACCAGCAATTCCAAACGCTAACAACAACAGGATTGTCAATACTACATTCATCGTATTCGCCAAGCGGTATTTCGGCAAATCAAATTTGAATTCGATTTTGTGTTTTCCAGCAGGAACATTTAATCCACGCAATGCATAATCGACTTTGATAATTTCCGTTTCTTTTCCGTCTACAAAGGCTTTCCAACCTTCTGGATAATAGATCTCTGAGAATACAGCGAATTGATTCGCCTTCGAATTTGACTCGTATTGCATGATCATTGGATTGTATTTTGTCATGCTAATTTTGCCTTCGCCAGTAAAATCTCGACCTTTAATTTTAGATGCCCAATCGTTCATCACAAATGCTTCTGATTTCGGATCAAATTGTTCTTTCAATTTTACTTGAATCAATTTCTTGAACGAATTTGTTTGATCGTTGTCAATCATTTGTTTCGGTACAAAGTTAGTGGCGCCATTTGTATCAATGACAAAATAAGCTTCCATTCCCTCAGACATTCCATTCGTCAAGCGAACATCGATTGTGTCGTTTTGGTTTTGAACATATTGGATGGTTTCATTGCCAAAGACGGTTGTCCCAGCAATTTTTTCCTGATTGATGATCAACTCACCGTTTCCAACATTTTTCAAGTCAAACTGACTTCCCAAAGAAAGGATTTCGGTATTTGCATCGGGAACAGATTTCACTTTTTGAATGAACCAAACATTGCCCAATGCCGTTGGATTCATTCGTGCTTTTGGACCTTTGTCATCACTCTGGATAAAATACTTCACATTCAACATATCCAACACCTTGTTGTTTGATTTTGCAATGTGGAATTCAATCAAATTTTGAATGTTGCGCAGTTTGGCACCGTGGTATCCACCCAAAGATTTGTGGAAATAACTTGCCTCAGTACTGGAAAAACCACCGTTAAAATCGAACACGCGATAATTCGTATTTCGGTTCAAAGCAGAAAACGCATAAGAATCAATTACTCTTTGCTTCGCGATACCAGAGAGTTCCAATTCTTCTGCTTTTTTAGCACCATTAGAAACCGCTTGATCTATTTGTTTTTTCAGACTTGGATTTTCCGTCAATTCTTGGTTCAGAATCATCGTATTTGCCTCGCTGGAATCAAAAGGATAATCGGTTTGTCCTGTTTCTTCCCAATATTGATACCCATTGCCTTCTTCCTGACTTCCCAAGTATTGATTGGCAATTGGCACGATATCCATGAGCGTAAGCACGACTAAACCAATTAGAATAATTTCTGAAGAAAGAGTTGTATAAAGTAAAAGTGCCAGCGCAGCCATTGTAAGAATGCCAAACAAAATAGAACGCAGCATGCTTTTTTGGAAAATCTCAGCACGCACTTCTTTCACTTTGCCAAAACCAGATCGGTAAGGTTCCACTTGTGCGGAAATGAATTCTTGAACTTGCGCTTTGTCGTTTACATTCACATTGTACTGAGATTGGAGTTGTGCCGGATCCATGTTAAGAATCTGGTTATAATAGTTTTGCTCCATTCTGTCCACCTGTGTTTTATCGGATTCAGATGTGTAATTATCTCCCAATCCAACAACCATTACGGCGAATAGGAACAGTGTAATACTTCCTCCCGTAATCAAGAATTTTTTCTTTTGCGCCTTCATAGCCTCTCTTTCTTGATACATCATTTGTAAAAACAAGATGCCCAAAAGAGGAATGGTCAATTCAACGACAACCAAAATGATTGTCACCGTTCTGAACTTGTTGTAGCCCGGAATGTAATCAATGAAGAACTCTGTCAATCCCATGTAGTTTTTACCCCAAGAAAGCATGAGTGCCAAAATCGTAGCAGCCAAAAGTCCCCATTTCAGTTTTCCTTTCAAGAAGACCATTCCCATAATCGCTAAGAAAACAACAACAATTCCTAAATAAAATGGTCCAGATGTTACGGGTTGATCTCCCCAATAGGCAGATGAATTCATGACCACATTTCGTTCTTCCGAAGTCATGTCAACATTGTCCACCAAATCTTCAAATTGGCTACCACCAATTGTAAATGATCCTCCTCCTTTTACGGCTGGAGAAAGCATGGTGAAGGATTCTCCAATACCATACGACCAATTGGTAATGTATTCTTTGTCAAGTCCATCATCGGTGCTTATAGTATTTTTAGTTCCATCTGGATTGATTGAAATATCATTTCCACCACGGATGGTTTTTTTCGCATAATCGTTGGTCAAGGCAATATTTCCATAGTTAATTGCCACCGCAAAAAGCATAGCGACTACCACTCCTGCTGTTGTAATAAAAAATGATTTAATTTCCTTTTTTTGTATAGCTTCTATGAAAAGTGCAATACCGGCCAATAGCAATAAAATTCCAAAATAATAGGTTACTTGAACGTGATTGGCACCAATTTGCAGTGACATGAACAAAGCCAATAACAAAGATCCCCAAACTTTTGATTTACGAAAAGCCATTAGAAATGCACCCATTGCTGGAGCCATCATTGCAATAGCAATTGCCTTGGTATTGTGTCCAGCTGTTAACAAAGTAATGTCGTAGGTGGTGAATCCAAACGCTAATGCCCCCATCAAACCAATCCAAGGAGAAATCCCCAGACAAACCGCCATAATGTAAAAACCAAAGGCAGAAATTAATACAATAGATGCTGGTTTACCAACAAATTGGATGAAATTATCAAACCCAGTTTTGATTAAGTTTCCAGTATAAACCAAACTGATTTGAACAGAAGGCATACCGCCAAACATTGAGTTGGTCCACAAAATTTCTTGATCTTGATTTTCTCGATAATCAATGATTTCTTGCGCACTTCCTTTGAACTGTTTGACGTCATGTTGTTTCAAACCGTACCCTTCAAATTGCAATTTGAAATATGAAAAAACGATAATAACAATTACCAATAAGCTAACAAAATGCTTCCAGTTTTTTGTGAAAAAGGATTTTATGTTCATAGTATTCAAAATCTTTAAAGGGTTGAAGGTAAAAAAAGAATCGTTCTATCCAATGAATGAACTATTGTTTTAATTCTGTAAAATCGATATCCTCAGTTGATTCGGTCGTATTATTAGCACCTGACGAAAAAACAATTTTTGTTTTTCCATACACTTCTTGGGCACGTTTCTTTTCTTTTTTAATGGCTTCTTCCTGTTTTTTCATATCCATTTCTTGGGCTAAATTTCGTTTTGCAACTAAAATTCTGCCAATGAAACGGAGCAAGGTGTATACACCAACCAAGATAATTAATGTCCTGAACAATCCTGTGATACTCGCTTCTACCATGCAGCTATTTGGATAAATGCATGTTTCTTTCGTTGTATATCTTCGTGAAGAATGGATCTTTTAGATTTTTGATAAAACGAATCGCTTCTCCTGTCGATTTCATTTCTGGTCCCAATTCCTTCTTTACATCCGGAAATTTCTCATAGGAGAACACAGGAATTTTAATCGCATATCCTTCTTTACGTGGATTGAAATTGAAGTCTTTTATCTTTTTCTCACCAAGCATCACTTTCGTTGCATAATTAACGTACGGTTCGTCGTAGGCTTTTGCGATGAATGGAACGGTTCTAGATGCTCTAGGATTCGCTTCAATTACATACACCTTATCATCTTTGATAGCAAACTGAATATTCATCAAACCAACTGTTTTCAATTCCACCGCAATTTTTCTAGTGATATCTTCAATTTGCTGCATGACGAAATCACCCAAGTTATATGGAGGTAAAACGGCATATGAATCTCCAGAGTGAATTCCTGCTGGTTCAATGTGTTGCATCACACCGATGATGTATACATCCGTTCCATCACAAATGGCATCTGCTTCGGCTTCAATCGCTCCACCGATGAAGTGATCCAACAAAATTTGATTGTTGCCCATTTCATTGATAATGTCAACAACGTGGTGCTCCAACTCTTCTTCGTTGATGACAATTTTCATTTTTTGTCCACCCAAAACATAAGAAGGTCGAACCAATAAGGGGAAACCTAGTTCTTTCGATAATTCAATTGCTTGTTCGGCACTTTCTACCACTCCATATTTCGGGAAAGGAATGTTGTTTTTCTCCAGTAATTTAGAGAATCGTCCACGATCTTCAGCTAAATCAAGTGCTTCATAGGAAGTACCCATGATTTTGATGCCATATCGCTCCAGCTTTTCAGCCAATTTAAGTGCTGTTTGACCACCCAACTGAACAATAACGCCTTCCGGTTTTTCGTGTTTAATAATGTCGTAAATATGTTCCCAGAATACCGGTTCAAAATACAATTTGTCCGCTGTATCGAAATCCGTTGAAACTGTTTCCGGGTTGCAATTGATCATGATGGTTTCGTAACCACATTCTTTGGCTGCTAATACTCCGTGAACACATGAATAATCAAATTCGATTCCTTGACCAATACGATTCGGTCCAGAACCTAAAACGACAATTTTCTTTCTGTCTGAAACGATACTTTCATTTTCCAATTCAAACGTAGAATAGTAATACGGTGTTTTTGCATCAAATTCCGCGGCACAAGTATCGACTAATTTGTAGACTCGGTTGATGCCCATTTCCTCTCGTTTGGAGTACACCTCCGATTCTAAGCATCTTAAAAGGTGCGCAATTTGACGATCGGCATATCCTTTTTGTTTCGCTTCGAAAAGTAAATCTTTGGGCAAGGAACCCAAATGGTGTTTTTCAATCTTATTTTCCAATTTAATCAAATCCTCGATTTGTTTCAAGAACCAGATGTCAATTTTTGTTTTTTCAACAATTGTTTTAAATGGAATACCCAATTTAATAGCATCGTAAATATGGAAAAGTCGGTTCCAACTCGGATTTTCTAAACTGTGTAGAATATCATTTTGGTTGGTCATTTCTTTTCCGTCAGCCCCTAACCCATTTCGGTTGATTTCTAATGACTGACAAGCCTTTTGCAAGGCTTCTTGGAAGGAACGACCAATTCCCATTACCTCTCCTACGGATTTCATTTGCAATCCTAAACGTCGATCTGTTCCTGGGAATTTATTAAAATTCCATCGTGGAATTTTAACGATAACGTAATCCAATGTTGGCTCAAATAAAGCCGAGGTTGTTTTCGTAATTTGATTGTTTAATTCATCTAAATGATAACCAATGGCCAATTTAGAAGCAATTTTTGCAATAGGGTAACCTGTAGCTTTTGAAGCCAAAGCGGAAGATCTTGAAACCCGTGGGTTGATTTCAATCGCTATAATGTCTTCTCTCTCGTCCGGTGAAACGGCAAATTGCACGTTACATCCTCCAGCAAAGTTGCCGATAGAACGCATCATTTTGATGGCCATATCTCTCATTTTTTGGAAAGTCGTATCAGACAAGGTCATGGCCGGCGCAACAGTAATTGAATCGCCCGTGTGAATACCCATTGGGTCAAAATTCTCTATCGAACAAATGATAACAACATTGTCATTCGCATCACGCAACAATTCCAATTCATATTCTTTCCAGCCTAAAAGGGCTTTGTCGATCATTACTTCGTGGATAGGCGATAAATGCAAGCCTCGCTCAAGCAAGGTGTCAAATTCCTTTGGATCGTATACAATTGCAGCTCCCGATCCTCCTAATGTGTAAGAGGGTCGAATGCAAAGTGGAAAGCCAAAATCTTGAGCAACCTCTTTTCCTTCTAAAAAGGATTTTGCCGTTGTCTGAGGAGCCATTGGCACCCCAATTTCCAACATCAAATTACGGAAGGCCTCACGGTTCTCGGTGATTTCAATGGCAGCGATGTCCACACCTATGATTTCCACTCCGTGGTCTTCCCATATTCCCATTTCATCACATTGGATACAAAGATTCAAGGCTGTTTGTCCCCCCATAGTTGGCAAAACAGCATCGATTTTGTGTTTGGATAAAATTTCCAAAATGCTTTCTGGTTCAAGTGGCAGCAAATAAACATTGTCTGCAACCACTTTGTCAGTCATGATGGTCGCTGGATTTGAGTTGATTAAAGTGACTTCAATGCCTTCATCTCGCAGAGAACGAGCAGCTTGAGAGCCAGCATAATCAAATTCACAGGCTTGTCCAATCACAATGGGACCGCTTCCAATTATTAAAATAGATTTGAGGGAGTTGTTTTTAGGCATGTTTCAGCTCTTTTTGGATTTTCAATTTATTACTATTCGTTGCAAATTGAGGACAAATTTACAAATAAGTTATGGGCTGTTGCTTCAATTTTATCATGAGTTTTACACAAAAAAAAGGGACAACTAAATTGTCCCTTTTTTAATCATCGTAAAAGGTTCACATGACCCTGAAAACTTTTTCGTTCATCACCCTTGTTTACCAAGAAATCTAATTGATAGGTATATACTCCATCTTGCATAATTTTCCCCGTATTATTAAAGGTTCCATCCCATCCAATTTCGGGATCTTTTGATTGGAAAATCATCTCACCCCAACGGTCAAAAATTCTAAAGTTATACGAATCTCTTTTAAATCCTTGACTCATTATGGGCATAAAATCCCGATTGAATTCATCATTGTTCGGTGTGAAAGCATTGGGAATGTAAAAAATCAAGTCCGGAGAAAGTGTAATATAGCTTTGTGTAGAATCAACACAACCAGCCGCAGAATACGCAAACAGTTTAACTAAGAATTCCTCACCTTCTTGCAAATCCACCGTAATTACTGGCGATGTAGCGTTCGACGTCGAATTATCCGCAAATATCCAAAGGTACGTAGTAGCACCAGTGGAGAAATTATTCAATATAGTGGTTGGGTCATTCGGAGAAACAGCTGCGGGATTGGGAATAAAGGATGCAATTGGTTTTTCATCGGCTGCAATTAAATTCGTTTGAGTTAAGGTGGCGCTGCAACCATTTGCGTCTGTAATGGTTAAGGAAGGACTGAAGTTACCGCCTGAATTGTAAACATGCGTTTGTGTTCCGCAGCCACTAGTGTTTGTTCCATCTCCAAAATTCCATACACAATTGGTCGATCCTAATGTCAAATTGTTGAATGTAACGGAAAGTGGCGTGCAACCAGTCGATTGGTTTACTGAAAAATTAGATACTGCTGTTAAAATTGTAATCGTAATCGTAGAAGTTGAAGGACAGGAGTTTCCTGGGGTTGTATAGGAAACGTCATAGGTGCCTGGTGACGCTGAACTTAAGGTGAAAGATCCTGATATTGGATTAATAGCCAGTCCATTTGTTGCGTTAAAAACACCCCCTGAAGTTCCCGTAATGGTTGCAACTGGATTGGGTTCACTGGTACAAAAGTTCGTTTGACCATATGTAAACGTAGCATCTTCCGATGGATAAACTTCAAAACACACTGTGGTATCAAAGGAACAACCAAATTCATCGTCTGCTGTGAAGGTATAGCAGTTTGTTCCAGCTACAATTGGCGTAACGGTGATCGTATTGCCGGTAGTACTGGTGATTGTCGGGTCTGGATTCCAACTTCCGGCTAAAGTTGGCGTGTAATTGTAGGAAGTTGAATACAAAGTTGGGTTGAAATTCAATGAAACATCAAAAACAACGCCGTTGTCAGAAGCCAATTGATCCGTTAAAGTGACGATCCAATCACCGTTTATAGGGCAACCAATGAGATTTGCAAATGCCTCACTTGGTAAATAATCGCCAGCCGGAATGTACATGGCATTTAAGACGGATGTACCGTCATTGTCAATGTAATTATACGTTGGAACAGGCCCGGCAAATCCTTCTGCAACTGCATACATTGTATTAGCAGCAGTCATATTGAAACAATAGGTATAAGGTGTTCCCAAAGTTGCAGACAAATCATTGTCAACAGGTTGACCAAGGTATACAGAGTTCACCGCTCCTGGCAGCGAATTGTAGAGTGAAATTGAATTACCGTTCGGACACGACAAGGTAATTTCCAAATCATGTAAATAAGAATGTTCCATGCTAATGCAAATGGAAGACAAATCGGATGCGGATGTAATCGTTGCAGCAGGATTAAAACAATTCAAATTCATAGTAGAAGTATACGGGGTACCTATACCATCTGGTATTATTACCGTTTCAGACGACTCGGAGGCACAAACATGGCTGATTTCTGTGGGTGTTGCAAATCCGGTTATATCATTCGTTTGTCCCAAACAGATAGAAGCATTGTTGGGACTTGTACCCGCGAAATTAGGGACATCGGAGACCCGAACCTTGACATTTATGTCATTGGTGCTTTCACAACCATTGATATCTTTAATCGTTAAATTAAGATCAAAAACACCAACTGTATTATAGATGTGTGAGGTGTTTTGAAGACCAGAGCTTCCTAAATCGCCAAAATTCCATTCAAATGTGGAAGTTGCATCCGATTGAGGATATACAGGGATACCACCTGGATAGTTACCTGCCCCGTTCACGGCTACTGAAGTTCCCAAACAAATGTCGATAAATCCTCCATTAACGATGGGTGTAGAAGAAGTCAATTGAGCAACGACTGGTTGACAAGGAAGTGCGCAGGAAATATTAGCGTTGAAGCCTAGACCATTGTTGGAAGCATCAGAACTAAAAACCAATGTTAGGCAACCGGATGGATTATTAGCTTGCACAATGAAAGGTGCTAAATTGCCACTGAAAACGCCAATTACAGGTCCTAAAACAGTGCCACCATCATAAATGGTGAGATTGTCAAAGTTCAGCTCAACATCAAAAAAGGTGAAACTCAAACGGGCAGATGCTCCCGCTGCAAGAGGGCAAATGGTGGTCGTTACCAATGAATTATTACCGTAATTGGAGTTTCCTCCTGGGTCCAATAAGTTGCCCGAACATTGACTAACTGTTGTGTTCGTCATGGTTACGGATTGACTAAAAAACAAGGAGCTTTTCAAAAGGATAAATGAAAAAGCTAAAAAAGATGGGAGAAATCTCATGTGATTACAACATTGATTTTTGGGAAGGAATTACCAAATAATACCCAGTTTCTGATAATTGAAAAATTTGTTCTTTTTGGGAGGGAATGAAAGCAAAAGTTAAAACGTTTGTGGAACCATTTTCGACCAAATCGATAAATGCTTGGACGGTCATGAATTCGCCTTTTTTCCGCAAAGGAATGGATTCAATGATCACGGCATTTTTAAATCTACTTTCGAATTTCTTAATTTCAAAACCTGTTTTTAAATAACTTTCAAGCAGGTGCAACAAACCAGGATTGTTGCTTTCCAAGTTGTTGTATACTTCAGTACCTAAGACTTCGATCGTTTGATTTTTATATTTTGTGTTTTCTTGAGAGTGTGAAAAAACACTTGTTAGCAGAAATGCTAAAACTAAACCTAATTTCATATGTTATATGTAATATTAATCAAAGTGTCTATTTTACGCTTACGTAATTTTGCTTGGTAAAATTCCGCATTTTATTTTAACCAATCGACACCTTTTATCAATTTTTTTAACGTTTTGGCTTCTATTGAATTTTTTTTAACAGGAAGACAGTAGGTCCAATTCGCTAATGGAGGCAAACTCATCAAAATTGATTCTGTTCGACCACCTGAAAATAGGCCGAATTTAGTTCCTTTGTCGTTGACTAAATTAAATTCGACATAGCGACCTCTTCGGTGATTTTGCCAATTGCTATTTTCTTCATTAAACGGCTGCACAATACCTAATGCCACCTGTTCACCATAAATTCTAGGGAAATTTTGACCCAATTTTAAACAAAACTCGAAAATTTGTTCTTTCCCAATTCCACAAGTTGCATCGAGGTGGTCAAAGAAAATACCGCCTATTCCTCTTGTTTCGTTTCTGTGCGGAATATAAAAATAGTCATCTGCCCAAGGTTTGAATTTTGAGTAAAATTCAGGGTTAAATTCGTCACAAATTGTTTTTAAGTTCTGATGAAATTTTTGAGCAGCTTCTTCATCAACATAATGAGGGGTAAGATCTATTCCACCGCCAAACCAGTAAGTCCCATCATTGAGCTCGAAATAGCGAACATTCATGTGAATAATAGGAACAAAAGGATGTTTTGGATGTAGAACGATCGAAACACCTGTCGCGTAGAAGGATTCACCGTCTAATTGCAACTGTTTTTTCATGGTTTCGGAAACAGCACCATGTACGGCTGAAAATGCAACACCACCTTTTTCTAAAACTTGGCCATTTGCAATTGTTTGTGTTCTTCCTCCGCCTCCTTCTTCTCTCTCCCAGCGGTCCACGGAAAACAAACCAACACCATCGATTTCTTCTAATTCTCGAACAATTTGTGCTTGCAACGCCAAAAACTGCTCGCTGATGAATTCCTTATTCATTGATTTCAGCCACTTTTATAATTTCGTAATCCTCTTGTTTTACGATGAGGCATTTTGTGTTTTCGTAACCATTGTTTGCGCCTTTTTGGACCATGTTGATGTCATTCATTAAGCCTTTTTTTGGCTCTTTTTGCATCAATAAAGTTTGGCAAAAATAAGTAGTTACATCAAATCCTTGGAGCGCCATTTTCGATAGGTCAGCGGAGAATTGAACTCTGAATTTTTTGTGAAAATTCTTCACTCTTTCATCATTGTAATTCAAATCAAAGGAAGTGGCATATTGAAAATTGTATTTGTTTTTGTATTTCGAAGAAATATTGGAGAAATTCACCCAATCCTTCGTGCCGAACAAGGTTAATTCACCGTTATTTGCTTTGTAAGCCGACTTATTTAGGTTGTTCACAAATTCCATCGACTCCGTTTTATCGGAAGATAGAAAAACCAATTTGGTATTCACATCTGGTTTGATGAAAGTGGCATAATCTTCTTGCGTTGTTTCCATCAATTTAGGACTTTTCGTTTTCTCTGATTCTTTGATGTAGGCAGAACGAAATGCTTCATAACAGATTAAATCTTTTTCGGACGTTGGTTTGATTAACATGACCTGTTCATTTTTTGAAGTTCTGGCCAAGTATTTTGCTAAACCTTCACTAAGTGTCACATCAGACGTTACCGCTTCGTAAATGAAAGGATTGTCTCTTAGAATCTCATAGTTCGTTGCAAAAGGACATACCATTCTTACACCATTTTCCCTGCACCAATCTGCTACGAATTCAGAATTTGCACCATAGAAAGGTCCAATAATCAAATCCATGTCTTTGAATTCTGGTTTTTCTAAAATGGCCATAACAGCAGTTGAATCATTTTGAGAGTCGTGGATAAACACTTTTGCTTTTAGTCCCATTTTCTGCAAGGAATCCAAAGCGGCTTTCGCCCCCATATAAAATTCAGCTGCTAAATCCGGTATTGTAGCATTGTAACCTTCCGGTTTGTCAAGGTACAAAGGCATTAAAATCGCAATATTGTATTGTTCCTTCTTTTTAAAAAGCAAAGCTGAGTCGATGATTGGTTTTTTCACCTTGTTTCCTGATAAACCAGTTTTTGATTTAGCTGAATCAATTTTTCTGATTTCAACTTTTTCAATTCGCTCTTTTTTAATAGGTATATTTAAAACATCACCGGGTCTTATTTTATCATTTTTAAGCGTATTCAACTTGCGGATTTCTGATTCAGGAACCATGAATCGTTTTGAAATACTATAAAGTGTCTCACCTTTCAGAACGGTATGTTTGATGATGGAATCTGTAAACGAGATTTTATATTCTTGCTGTTTGGTTTTAAGTGGTTCACCTTGTCCAATCGGCATTTTAACAGGAATTTTAATTTCCTGCCCTTCGTTCAAGCCCAATTCAATTCCAGGGTTCAATTCTGTCAATTTTTCAATTGAAACATCGTATTTTTTGGAAATTCCATACAAGGTTTCTTTCGATTCAACTTTGTGAAGAACCAAATTTTCTGGCAGACTTTCAACTCCTTTTATTGGAATTAAAATTCGCTGACCTTCTTGCAAACCATTCTTTGTTTCGGGATTTACAGCAACGATGTCTTCAACTGGAACCTTGTATAAATTGTGAATTCCATACAAAGTATTCCCGCCTTGAACAAAGTGGATATAATATCTTTTCCCTTCAATTACTTCAATTTGAGCATTTTCTGGTTGCGCCCAAGTTAAAAAGTAAAAACCGATAAACGTAATAAGTAACATCAATTTCATTGTTTGCTCTTTTTGGTAACGGAATATGCAAGGCTCATGCCAAATTTATTCCCATTCTATGGTTGCAGGTGGTTTGGAGCTAATATCGTACGTAACGCGATTGATTCCTTTCACCTGATTAATAATCTTATTGGAAATTTTCGCAAGAAACTCGTAAGGTAAATGGCACCAGTCGGCCGTCATTCCATCAGTTGAACTAACAGCTCTCAACGCAACGGCATTTTCATACGTTCGTTCATCTCCCATTACTCCAACAGATTGAATTGGTAAAAAGATGGCTCCAGCTTGCCAAACATCGTCATACAAGCCATCTTCTTTCAACCCTTCGATAAAAATAGAATCGACTTCTTGTAAAATTCTCACTTTTTCAGGGGTAACATCACCCAAAATTCTGATTCCCAAACCAGGACCAGGAAATGGATGACGACCTAAAATTTTAGGATCAATTTCAAGTGCCGCTCCAATTCGTCTCACTTCATCTTTGAAAAGCAAACGCAAAGGCTCCACGACTTTCAACTTCATGTAATCCGGCAATCCGCCAACATTGTGGTGTGATTTGATTGTTTGTGATGGTCCGCCCGTTCCGGAAACCGACTCAATTACATCTGGGTAAATCGTACCCTGCCCCAACCATTTCGCATTTTCTACCAATTTTGATTCTTCATCAAAAACTTCAATGAAAACACGTCCAATCGCTTTGCGTTTCAATTCTGGATCAGTAACGCCAGCCAATGCCTCGTAAAATTTCTGACTTGCGTCAACGCCTTTTACATTCAAGCCCATTCCCAAATACGATTCTAGTACTTGATTGTATTCATTTTTACGAAGCAAACCATTGTTGACAAAAATGCAATGCAAATTTTTTCCAATCGCATGGTGTAACAAAACTGCCGCAACAGATGAATCGACTCCTCCAGAGAGTCCTAATATGACTTTGTCCTCACCTACTTCATCACGCAGTTTTTGAACACTTTCTTCAACAAATGAATTGGGCGTCCAAGATTGAGCGGCTCCACAAATTTCTACAATGAAGTTTTTCAATAATATTTGACCTTCGGTAGAATGATATACTTCTGGGTGAAATTGAATCCCGTATGTTTTTTCTCCTTGAATATGAAAGCCAGCAAATTCAACATCGTTTGTACTTGCTATTACCTCATAATTGGAAGGAATAGATTTTATCGTATCACCATGTGACATCCAAACCTGCGAATTATGGGTCATTCCTTTGGTAAGAATATGTTCAGTAGAAACATGTGATAAATTTGCTCTACCATATTCTCGAATTTTTGAAGGCATTACTTCACCGCCAAAATTCTGTGCAAGATATTGTGCACCATAGCAGACACCAAGCAAAGGAAGTTTTCCTTTAATACTTGTTAAATCTGGTTTTGGTGAATTCTCATCTCTCGTGGAAAATGGACTTCCAGATAGGATAACTCCTTTGATGTTTGGTGTTATTTCTGGGCATTTATTCCAAGGATGAATTTCACAATACACGTTAAGTTCCCTTACTCTTCGCGCAATTAATTGCGTATACTGAGAACCAAAATCTAAGATTAAAATCATTTCTTGCATCGTGCAAAGATAAAACGATTCACGCAGTTCAAAAGGTCTATTTGAAAAATCTTATTGACAGAGGATGTTGATAGTCGAAGGACAGATTGTCAGAAAAAAAATAATGGAACGATTTATGTCCAAAGATTAACGATTTTAAGCACATTTAACCAATGCCGAAACGAATTTTAGATTAATTTTGGCTCTCTTAATTTTTGAAAACATGATTTCAGACCTTTTAAAAAAGATTTTTGGTGATAAATCCATTAAAGACCAGAAACTATACCAACCACAGATTGACGCTTGCAAAACCTTTGAACAAGAGTTTAGCAATTTCAGCGACGATGAATTAAGAGATAAAACAAAAGGTTTTCAACTTAAAATAAGTGAAGGAATTGCTGCTTTAGAGGCAGAATTGAAAACGTTGACCGAAAAAGCGGGAGATGTTTCAATTCCGGTGCACGACAAAGAAGCGCTGTATGAACAGATAGATTCTTACACGAAAAAAATTGATGATAAAATTGAGGAAATTTTAACGGAAATTTTGCCACAAGCTTTCGTTGTGATGAAAGAAACTTCCAAGCGTTGGGCAACCAACGGTAAATTGGTGGTTCGAGCTACTGATTTCGATCGAGATTTGGCTGCGAAAAAGGATGGTATTACCATTGAGGGTGACAATGCGATTTGGCACAATGAATGGACAGCTGCTGGAACGCCAGTTAAATGGAATATGGTTCACTACGATGTTCAGTTGATGGGTGGAGCTGTTTTGAACGATGGTAAAATTGCAGAAATGCAAACCGGTGAAGGAAAAACATTGGTTGCAACACTTCCGGTTTATTTGAATGCCTTAGCCGGTAAAGGAGTTCACCTAGTTACGGTAAATGATTATTTAGCCAAACGAGATTCTGAATGGATGGGGCCGTTGTACCAGTTTCATGGTTTATCAGTTGACTGTATTGATAAGCACCAACCTAATTCAGATGCTAGACGACAAGCTTACTTGGCCGATATCACCTTTGGAACCAACAATGAGTTTGGTTTTGATTACTTGCGTGACAATATGGCAGGAAGTGTTGATGATTTAGTTCAGAGAAAACACCACTATGCGATTGTCGATGAAGTCGATTCAGTTTTAATTGACGACGCTCGAACTCCATTGATTATTTCTGGTCCAACACCGAAAGGCGATGAACATGAATTTTATCAATTGAAACCAAGAATCGAAACGGTTGTTGGGGCTCAAAGAAATTATGTAAACCAATGTTTGGCTGATGCTAAAAAACAATTAGTTGTCATCAATGAACCCGTTGAGGATAAAAAGTTGATGAAGCAAATGTTGGAAGATGGTGGTATTGCCTTGTTGCGTGCTCACCGTGGATTACCAAAAAACAAAGCATTAATCAAATATTTGTCGGAGCCTGGAATAAAAGCTCATTTGCAGAAAACAGAGAATTTCTACATGCAAGAGCAAGGCAAACAGATGAAGAAAATCGACAAAGAACTGTTCTTTGTGATTGATGAAAAAAACAACACGATTGAATTAACCGACAAGGGAATTGATTTGGTTTCTGGAGCGGAAGATCGTGATTTCTTTATCATGCCAGATATTGGCGCGGCAATTGCTCATTTGCAAAAACAAGGACTTGAAAAAGAAGCCATGTTGGAGGAAAAAGATCGATTAATTCGTGATTATTCAATCAAATCAGAACGTATCCACTCCGTAAATCAATTGTTGAAAGCCTACGCTTTGTTTGAAAAAGAAGTAGAATATGTGATTTTGGATGGTAAGATTAAAATTGTTGACGAGTCAACCGGTCGTATCATGGAAGGCCGACGTTATTCTGACGGATTACACCAAGCCATTGAAGCAAAAGAAAATGTTACCGTAGAAGCGGCTACGCAAACCTACGCTACGATTACGTTGCAAAATTACTTTAGAATGTACCACAAATTGTCAGGGATGACAGGTACAGCCGAAACAGAAGCGAACGAATTCTGGGATATTTACAAGTTGGATGTGGTAGTGATTCCAACCAATCGCGCTATCTCTCGAAAAGATCAAAATGACTTGGTTTTCAAAACCGCTCGTGAGAAATACAACGCTGTCATCATTGAAGTGAAAAAATTGGTAGAAGAAGGTCGACCAGTATTGGTAGGTACTACTACCGTAGAGATTTCAGAGTTGTTGAGTCGAATGTTGAAAATGCAAAACATTGAGCACAACGTTTTGAATGCGAAACAACACAAAATGGAGGCTGAAATCGTTGCCATGGCGGGTAAAGCTGGCGCTGTTACGATTGCAACCAACATGGCTGGACGTGGAACCGACATTAAATTGGGTGAAGGTGTAAAAGAAGCTGGTGGTTTGGCAATTATTGGAACGGAACGTCATGATTCACGTCGTGTAGATAGACAATTACGTGGTCGTTCTGGACGTCAAGGAGATCCAGGTTCTTCAATTTTCTTTGTGAGTTTGGAAGATGATTTGATGCGTAAATTTGGATCCGAAAGAATCGCCAAATTGATGGACCGTGTTGGTTTGAAAGAAGGAGAAGTAATTACCCATAGCATGGTTTCAAAATCCATTGAGCGGGCACAGAAAAAAGTCGAAGAAAATAACTTTGGTATTCGTAAACGATTGTTGGAATACGATGATGTGATGAATGCTCAACGTAAAGCGATTTACAAAAAACGTAAAAACGCCTTGTTTGGTGATCGTTTGGATTTGGACACGGACAATATGTTCTATGACGTAGCCGATGCAATCGTTTATTCTTATGGTGGTGGAAGTGAATTCCTAGACTTTGAATTGGAATTGTTGCGCGTTTTGGGAATCGAATCGCCCGTTACAGAAGAAGAGTACAAAGGAATTGACAAAAATGTTTTGACGGAAAAAGTATATTCTGCTTTGCGTCAACATTACGATTACAAAAACAGTCGAATTGCTGAGCGTGCCATGCCGCAAATAAAGCATGTATTTGAAACCATGTCGGATCGTTATAAAAACATTGTTTTTGAATTGACAGATGGTAAAAAAGTAATGCCAATGACCGTGAATTTGGAAGCAGCCTACAAAACAGGCGGTAAAGAAATCTCTAGTGCATTGGAACGAAATCTTACACTGGGATTGATTGACAATGAGTGGAAAGAGCATTTGCGTGAAATGGATGAATTGCGAACGGCAGTGAACAATGCACAATACGAGCAAAAAGATCCGTTGTTGATTTATAAATTGGAATCTTTTGAATTATTCAAATCAATGGTGAATCGATTGAATCGTGAAACGGTTGAAACTTTGGTTCGTATGGATATTCCTGTTGGAACGGAAATTGAAAGTACCAACAATGAAATTGCTGCTCAGAACAATTATGAAAAAGCACAATTGTCGAATCAGAATAATTCAAATTCTACCGCTATTCCTCAATTTGAAGGAAGTCAAGGGTACGATCAAGCGATGATGAATTCTCATCAACAAAGGGAAAAGCAACAACCAGTGGTAGCAGAAGCTAAGATTGGACGAAATGAGGCTTGTCCCTGCGGAAGTGGGAAGAAATACAAGCAGTGTCACGGTAAATAAGCCGAGCAACGAGCATGAGAAATGAGGTAAATAGTATTTCAATTATCGGTTCAGGAAATGTCGCTCACCATTTGGGGAAGGCGTTTTCAGGAATTGTAAAGATAAATGCTGTTTATAGTCGAAATAAGGTTTCTGCCCAAGAATTGGCGGATGAATTGTTTGTTTTTCATGCCGAAAATCTGGAGGATTTAATCCCATCTGATATCTTTCTGGTATGTGTGAACGATGATGAAATCTATTCCATTATTGAAAAGTTGCCAGAGAACCAAGCAATTGTTTATACCAGCGGATCGGTTGGATTGCCTGATTTGCCAAAACGATTGAATCTAGGTGTCCTCTACCCGCTTCAAACTTTTTCTAAAAACAGAGCGCTTGATTTGTTTCAAGTTCCGTTTTTTATTGAAGGCACCAATGAACCTTTCGCGCAGGCTATTTTTGATTTGGCCTGGACAATCAGTCGAAAAGTAGTTTTTGCCAATTCAGTAGACCGAAAAAACTTGCATTTGGCGGGCGTTCTCGTGAATAATTTCAGCAACCACATCGCATTTTTGGCCCAACAATTTTTGAAGGAGAAATCCTTGGAATGGGAGTTTTTGAAACCACTAATTTTTGAGACAGCTAAAAAATTACAGAGCGATATGCCATTTAATGCTCAAACCGGTCCCGCTCTGCGACACGATTCGTCCACAATCGAGAAGCATTTGAATATGTTGGATCCTGAAACCAAGGCTATTTATAAATTGATCACGGAAAGCATTCAAGCGCATCATCCAATCAAATAACATGGAGAATTACAAAATCACTTTGACCAAAATTGACACATTTATTTTTGATGTAGATGGCGTATTAACGGATGGAATGGTCATGTTATATGGTGGCGAAGTTATTCGGTCCATGAATTCCAAAGACAGTTATGCGATTCAATACGCGGCTAAATTGGGTTACAAAATTTTCATCATTACGGGTGGTAATTCGCAAGAAGTGAAAATGCGGTTGGAAGGTTTGGGAATAACGGAGGTGATTTTAAATGCGGCCAACAAAGTGAATTCATTCCTTGAATTGCATGGAAAATACAATTTAAATCCAGAAACGTGCTGTTACATGGGTGATGATATTCCGGATTATGAATTATTGAAACGAGTTGGATTGCCCGTGGCACCTCAAGATGCCGTTCCAGAAGTGAAACAAATTGCCCATTATGTTTCTCCTTATTCTGGAGGAAAAGGTTGCGTGCGTGATATCATCGAGCAAACCCTAAAAGTGCAAGGCAAATGGATGTTGCCAGAAGCACACGAATGGTAATTAATTTTTCAAAATCTTACCCAACAATTCTGTTTTTCCTTCTGAGGAAATAAATTGCACGAAATAGATTCCTTTGGATAAATCTTGAATATTCAGTTTTGTTTCGATGGATTTAATTTCTTCAACGCGAATGATTTGACCTAGATTGTTCATGATTTGAATCGTACCATTCACATTTTGAGAAAGATGAATTTCCAAATCTCCTTTGGTTGGATTTGGGAATAAAATGGATTCAAGCAATAAACTACTGTTTTCAATTATTTCAACTAAGGAGTTGATGTTTGGTGTTCCTGAAGTAACAGGGTAATCGTCATTTGCCCCTACTTTTAAGACATAAACATTGGCATTGCCCGTCCCAAAAGACCGGTTGGTTCCAACCATTATTGCGCCACCATCAGATGTATTGATTAAATCTCCAACATCGTCTTGACCGCCTGCGTTAAAGATTACTCCGCTGTAATCGTAGCCCATGTAATCATCGAATCGGGCAAGATAAATATCTTCCCCCGTTCCAAAAGAATATTGGTCTTGAGCAGAAATGGCAATGTAAAACTTATTGCTTGGGCCGTATTTTACCAATTTGCTAAACGTTTTATCACTATTACCCAGATAAGAGTAATATGACAGAGTGTCGCCTAAAAGATTGATTCGGTGCACATATTCATCTCGTAATGAGTCAACAACCAATATTCGATCGCCCACGCAATGAAAAATATTGTTCCATAGTACGACATCATTTATTTGAAAGTCTCCAGTAACACCATATTCCTTTTCCCAAATGACCGTTTGATCATTCTTATAGAAACCCACAAATGATTTTTGCGCTAGCGAATCAGGATTCCAGATGGTTCCAGCCAAAACAAAGGCAGTATCTCCAACATTTTCGATCGCATTGATTTTGTCTATCCCTGGTTTGAACGATTGTCGTGTCCATAGGGTGTCTCCGACTTTGTTGACATGAATCGTATAGGCATCTTGCATTCCATCAATAGTGTTATATGTTTCACCAGTAAGGATAAAACTAGAATCTGCCAACATCATAGCATCATTCACAAAATCCCATTGACTTGTGCCAAATTGTTTTTGAATTAATGGTTCTCCCGCTTCATCCGTTTTTATAAAGTAGAAGTTGAAATCGGCTGTTGGGTTGCTGCTTGTATTGCCTAGAACGTAGTAACCATCTCCTTCAATCGCAAAAACGCGTTTGCCTTCGTTAATTTCCTGTCCACCATACTGTTTTGCCCATAAATGATTTCCCAATGAATCAATTTTCATTATATAGGCTTTTGGCGGACCACTTTCAAAACTGGTCGAACTTCCCGTAATCAAATACGAACTATCCGATAGTTGGGTAATTCCTTCTCCTTTGTCGAATCCTTCATCCGTATATATTTTGAAAAATTTGATTTGAGCTTGAAGTCCAAACGTTATGCTGGACAATAAAAGTAGCGTGAATATCTTTACCATAATCGAGACAATTTTAGGTGAAGGCTTTCTCCGTAACCTGATTTACTCAATGCGCCTATTAAATTTTCCGAACCAATTCCTATATGGTATTTCCCCAAATCATAGTGCGTGTAAAATCCAATGCGAAAATTTGTATATCCGCCATGGCTCGCCTGAATTCCGATTTTCATCCAGTCAAACAATTTTACTTGTCCGCCAATGTAAATAAGCGGTGTATAATTCAGCGTGGTGAAGATTCGAACGCCAAAATAAGATTGCACTACTTTTGAACTCTGTTGATCCACCACTTTCCCAATTTGAATAAAGCCTGGCAACATAGCGTGTACGGTTTTTGACCTTTTTTGAATGCCGAGAGAATCTAGAACTTGGCTGCTGGAATTAAATGTAAGGGCACTATCACCCATTAATTGACTGAATTTGAATCCAGAAAAATTGTAGGTGGAATCGGATTGATATTCGCTGACATTGTTGACGTTCATGTAGCCAATATTTTTCAATTGGACTTGGAAAAAAGCCGTCGCTTCGTTTAACCATTTTACGGTTAATCGAAAATCACCATCCAAACCTACTCCCCAGCCTTTGTTGAATTTCTGTCCTTCTGCATAATTGAATTTTCCGCCCAAATCCATTTGCAAATTGGATGCGTCTGCATTCATGGCTAAATTCCCTGTACGAATGTAGGCGTCTGAATAACCACTAATATTGTAATAGTTCAAACCAATGTTGCTTTTTGACTTTTTATGAATAAATCCTATTCCAATTTTTTGAAAAGAAAAAAGATTGGCCTGTGTACCTGAAAATTTAGCTGTATCTCCTTTGTAGGAAGAATTCCCATTAAATATTAAATTGAAAACATCACCCGAATAAGCGGTAGAAAAATAATTGTAATATCCGCCTCTGACGAAATAACCGAATTTGTCTTGGTTAAAAATCCGCGTTGTATAATCTCGAAATTCAATTTCACCACTGGCATCGAAACCTGCTCGATTCTGTAGTTTGTGGTTACCTGAATTTCGATCTATCATTGCTTGATTAATGAAACCGCCATAAATTAGTTTTTGGGTAAATTCATTTTGTATGGATGTACTTCCGTAATCAAGAATTCCGGCGCCAATAATTTCATATTTGTAGAGCAACGTATCCATCTGGATCGGCAACGATTGTTGAGATTTTCCAGAGTTGGCCAAAATTAGACCAAAAACAATCGCAAAAAGTTTATTCATATTTGCTTTCGTATTGGAGGTTTATAATCATTTTACAGCCTAAAAAAGAATTCTCCTGCAGCAGTACGCTAGAATTCAGCGATGTAGCTGGGTCTGGCGTGTCAAAAACACTGATAAGGGAGATAAATTTACAGGAAGTTAGTTTTTCGAAATCGGCTTGACTAAATTGCCAGGCTATTTTACTATTTTTTACTGCAATTCCATCGCTATTTACGGAACCCATTAATCCTGATTCAATAAATTGGTAGTCAGTTAAGGCAACCAAAATTTCTTTGTCTTGTCCGAGGAATTTTAGCATCAATTTTCCTTCAATCGGAAAACCATTCGCCAATTCGATTGCTATTTCGGCGGATCTTGCTTGCGCCAATTGTTTTTTTGCGGAATTCAAATCCAAGGCAAACGTGTCGGCTAAAGTGAAATTATTTAAGGTCAATCCCAAAGGCATGGTTAAACGCAAATTCATGTCAACAGAACTATTGGGAAAAATCTCATTCCAAGAACCCGAAATGTTTCCCAATGGATTTAACTCGAAATCGTAGACCAACTTTATTTTTGGACCTGCGTGCTCAAGGAAATCCTTGATGTTACTATTGCCTGTTTGAAAAGAATAAACCGTTTGTGAAGGGGATAAAGTGTTCCAGGATCCCGCTGCTGAATTTACATTTTGAGGGACATTTATTTGACTCGAATAGAGAGATGTACTGAGCCCGTTGCTTTTTGTTGTAATCAACTCTTTCAGATTTATTCTAGCCATGGCTTTTATCCCATTCGACAAGGTCAAGTCTAAATTTAGGCCTGGAAGGGTGATATCTCCATCGATCCACTTCTGCAAAATTGCCACGTCTGTTTCAACTGTATCCGAAATGATTTGATGACCGAAATATCCTTTGGCATATTCCAATTGAATATTTTGAATGGTAGAATAAACTTGTGTAACGTACGAACTAGTCGTTTGTACACTTGGACCATTTGGATCTGATTTTACAGTTATTTGATAAACCAACTTGTTTTTTCCTCCTCCAGAAGTTCCGGTTAAATCCATCTGAGATCCCGCTAGATCAATAATTTTAGTTCCAGAAGTTGGATTAGAAAGGGAGCCAGCAGCAACTTCTAATTCCTCGGAAATGGTTTGTCCATTTTTTGTCACCCCTGGAAGACTGATCGTACAAATTACTTTGGTTGGATAAGGATTTTTAAGTAAAACCGAAATCTGGCCTTTTTTTAAATTAATTTTAGTCAACTCGATTGGATCCAAATACAAATCTTTTTCCTCCGATTGATTAACGAATGAATAACCTGGTGGCACGGTAAGCGAGGCTGCGAGTGAAAAATTATTTTGGAGCGTTGTATCGGGAATACCTACGATGGAATTCAAGTCAAAATGAAACAACTGACGCTTTAAATCTACATCTAAATATCCTGAACCATTTGCGTTCAAAGTGGAGTCATTGATCCAGTTTTTTAGCGTCAATGAATCATTGATTATTGGAGCAGACCAATTGCTGTTCCAACGAGTCGCTTCTTTTCGGCAAGAAATTAAAGCAATTAATACGAGGATAGAAAAGAAAGCTACTTTTTTCATAGTATTCAATTAACGTAAAGATCGGACATTTCGTTGGAAATTAAGCTCTTTCGATGATGACAGCATACCCTTGGCCAACGCCGATACACATAGAAACCAATGCATAACGTTTATTTGTTTTTTGCAATTCCAAGGCCGCAGTGTGCAAAATTCTAGCGCCAGTCATTCCAAGTGGATGTCCTAGAGAAATAGCTCCTCCATTTGGATTAATTCTTGGGTCATTGTCTTCTAGTCCCATTTTTCGCGTGCAAGCCAAAACTTGTGCCGCGAATGCTTCGTTTAATTCTAAGATATCCATGTCTTTTAAAGACAATCCAGATCGCATCAATATTTTCTCAGAGGCGTAAACAGGTCCAATTCCCATAATCCGAGGTTCTACACCAGCAATGGCACCACCAACAATTCTAGCGAGCGGTTTGAAATTGTGTTGTTTTACAGCATCTTCAGAAGCAATTAATAAAGCAGCCGCTCCATCGTTCAATCCAGATGCATTTCCAGCCGTTACTGTTCCATCTTTTTTGAAAGCTGGACGCAAGTTGGATAACGTTTCAATCGTAGTGGAGGGTCTTGCAAACTCATCTACATTGAAAAGTAAATCCTCTTTTTTTCGCTGAGGAATGAGTAGCGGTGAAATTTCTTCAGTAAATCGTCCAGAAGAAATGGCTTTTGCCGCTTTTTCTTGCGACCATGCAGAAAATCTATCTTGCGATTCTCTGTCAATGGAATACATTTCAGCCAAATTTTCGGCGGTATCCCCCATGCCATCTACTCCGTATAATTCTTTCATTTTGGGATTAATGAAACGCCACCCGAAAGAAGAATCATGCATTTGTGCATCTCGGCCAAAAGCGGAAGATGTTTTAGAAATTACCCACGGTCCACGCGTCATGTTTTCTACTCCTCCAGAAATATAAATATCGCCAGCACCATCTTTAATTGCTCGCGCAGCGTTTAAGGTTGCCGCCATGCCAGATGCACACAAGCGATTGACCGTTTCTCCACCTACTTGATAAGGCAAACCTGAAAGTAAACCAGCCATTCGCGCAACATTTCGATTGTCTTCACCCGCTTGATTCGCACAGCCAAAAATGACATCTTCAATGAGCATCGGGTCTAAATTTGGATGACGAGCCATTAATTCTCGAATAACATGCGCGCCCATGTCGTCCGGACGAATGGTTGAAAGTGTTCCACCAAAATTTCCAATTGCTGTGCGGATACCATCCACTATGTATATATCTTTTGACATTTTTTATTTAGTTGTGAAGCAAAAATAATCAATTTGTACTGGAAGTATTAAAGTTTGTAGAACTATGAGAAAACGAAATCGGTTTATTTGCTCGGAATGACATAAAAAGCAGACAATGCATACCCTCATGTTAATAACTTCTCAAGAACATTCAGGCATAATCTTTGTATTTTGGAGGGTTTAAAACAAACTAAAAGATGAAAAATGTATTAACCACGGTCGCTCTTGCGTTCTCCTTTTGCCTTGCGGTAAATGCCCAAGAAGACCTTACTCCTGCTGAGCAGGCTTATCGTGATTCGATTGCAGGATTGAATCAACAAAACGCAGCGGTGGCTGAATCCCAAGAGGCTTACAACCGAGGGATTCAAAAGTTTTCCTCAAAAGATTACCCTGCCGCGTTAAAAGAATTCTCCAAATCTATTTCCATAGATCCTAATTTCACAGCCGCCTATTATAATAAAGCGGTCGTTGAAAATGAATTGGAAAAATACAGCGATGCTGTTCAAACGCTCAACACGTTGTTGCAAAAAGACCCAACCTATTCTAAGGCTTATTTCCAGCGAGGAAAAGCGTATCAGGGTTTGAATGATTTTTTGAATTCTGAAAAAGATTACGAAAAATCAATTCAATTGGATGCTAAAAACCCAAAAGCTTATTACAACTATGCTACGCTAAAGTTTTTGCAAAAGGATTATGAAGGTGCCTTAAAGTATTTTTCGAAAACCATTGATTTGGATGAAAGTTCGGCATTTGCCTACAATGATAGAGGAAGTTGCTACCGCATGCTGGAACAATATCCAAAAGCCATTGCGGAATATGAAGTGGCTCTCAAGAAAAATCCAAATTTGACATTTGTCTTGAATAATTTGGGTACCACCAAAAAACGAACGAAAGATTATGTTGGTGCCATTGCTGCATTTAATCGCGCAATTTCCATCGATGCGAATTATTATTTAGCTTACAATAACCGAGGTGCAACGCTTTTAGATCAAGGTAAATACGACGATGCTGAACGTGATTTCTTGAAGGCACTTTCCATCAAACCAACGTATGCTCCAGCGAATTCAAATTTGAGTGCTGTTTACTTCAAAAAGAAAGATTATACCAAGGCATTTCAATTTGCTGATAAGGCTGTAAAAGCTGATAAAAACTACGCCAATGCGTATGTGAATCGTGGAATGGCTTTGGAAATGCTGAGAGATCAAAATGGCGCCTGTGAAGATTGGCACCAAGCGAAAGAATTAGGGAGCGTTGCTGGAAAGCAGTATTACGCAGGAAATTGTAATGATTAAGTCATAAAGAAATGAAAATTATACTATTAATTGTATCTGTTTTAAGTTTTACTTTAAATGGAATAGCGCAAAATATTGAATTCAAAGCATCGAATTTCAAGGATAAAAAAGAAGAATACAAGAAAGCAAATGAAGAACTTGATAAAGGGGACGAATATTTTAATTTAGCGAATGAAGCGCTTTTTGAAGTGAAACCCTTTGGCTTAAACTACGACTTGGCTTTGAAGCATTATTTGGTTGCTCAAAAATTTAATCCGAATAATGCAACTTTGAATTTTAAAATCGGTGTTTGCTATGCGAATGGTACGGATCCAGAAAAATGTGTTTCTTATCTTAAAAAAGCAAACGAATTGGATGCAGGTTGCGATCCTTTTCTACCTTATTACATGGGGTATGCATTGCAATTAGAAAACAAATTTGATGAAGCCACAAAAGCATATCAAATGTTTGAAAATGATTATAAAAAAGCAGATAATTTTACCAAGTTTGTCAGTCAACGGAAAAATGAATGCAAGCAAGCTAGAAATCTAATCGGTATGCCGATTCGTGCTTGGGTAGACAATGCTGAAGAATTGAATACGCCATATAACGATTTTGCACCCAGTATTTCAACCGATGGGAGCGAATTGATTATGTCTTCGGATCGACCCAATAAACACACCCCAAATGAAGCGGGTGGATACGATGCCGATATTTATACTTCTACTTTGTTTGACGGAAAATGGGCCAAACCCAACCCAATTCGAGGGAATGTAAATACAGAACAAAATGATATTGCCAATAATTTGAGTTACGATGGAACAAAAATGTTGCTACACCGCGATGTCGAAGGGCAATTGGATATTTTTGAATCTGAATTGAAAGGATTGGAGTGGTCCTCCCCTGTTTCCATGGTTTCTGCTATATCCTCCAATCGCAGCAATGATAGTTATGGTTCTTATTATCCGGATGGATACACGATTTATTTTGCCCGAGACAACGAAAATCGCTCGAATGGCACGGAGATTATGTATTCTTCCATGCAAAGTAAATTGAGAAAGGATTACATGGCCGCTACCATGTTGTCAACGGTGAATTCAAAATTTAATGAAGGACCGATCTATTGTCATATTGATGGTGAGACGATGTACATTGCCTCGAACGGAAACAACACCATGGGTGGTTACGATATCTTTGTTTCAAGAAAAATTCAAGGCCAATGGACGAAGCCTGAAAACTTAGGATATCCAATCAATACGCCGTATGATGATTTCTTTTTTGCTTCTACAGCAAATGGGAAGTTTGCGTATATCGCTTCCAATCGAGCTGGCGGACAAGGCAATTATGATATCTATCGAGTTACCTTTTGGGGGCCTGAAAAAGCGCCATTTGTTGATGTGGAAGATTATTTATTGGCTTCCATTGTAATGCCAATGAAGGATGCGGAGGTTGAATCCAAAGTGGATGTAAACAAAAAATCTTTCACTGTTTTTAAAGGTATGACGATTGATGCGCTTACCAAAAAAGCGGTTGAAGCGGAGATCGACATTACCGATAATGGAACCGGAAAAGTAATAGAAACGTTTACCACAAACAGTGCAACCGGAAAATTCATCATTACTCTAAATTCAGGAAAGAATTATGGTATTGCGGTAAAGGCCAAAGGCTATTTATTCCATTCGGAAAACTTTGATATTCCAAATGGTGCCGATGACAACTTGGTAAACAAGACCATAGAATTGAAAAATATTGCAATAGGAAGTAAAATTGCCTTGAGAAATATCTTTTTTGATATCGGAAAATCTACTTTGAGAAGTGAATCGAATGCGGAATTGGATCGTTTGGTAAAATTAATGCAAGACGTACCTTCTTTGAAAATTGAGATTGGCGGACATACTGATAACACTGGTTCAGCCAGTTTGAATCAAAAATTATCGCAAGACCGAGCGGAGGCTGTGGTCAATTATTTAAAATCAAAAGGAATTGCCGCTACAAGAATGAATTCGAAAGGTTATGGTGACAGTGTGCCTGTTGCTTCCAATTCGAATGAGGATGGTAGACAGCAAAACCGTCGAACTGAATTCGAAATCAAAGGAAATTAATTCTAGTTTATGAAAGGATAATTGAAAACGCTGAGTCGCTACTCAGCGTTTTTTTTGTTTGATTAGAAACCCATTGGAAATAAAAAAGTCGAGACAACTACTTGTCTCGACTTTTTATTGTTTTTATCTTGATCAATCAAATATCAATTTTCGCATATTTTGCATTTTTCTCAATGAATTCTCTACGAGGTGGAACTTCATCGCCCATCAACATGGAGAAAATTTGATCACATTCTGCAGCATTGTCAATAGTAACTTGACGCAACGTTCTACCATCTGGAGACATCGTTGTTGTCCACAATTGTTCTGCATTCATCTCACCCAAACCTTTGTATCGTTGAATGTTTACAGAACTTTCTGTTCCTGAGCCTTTTAATTCCTGAATCAAACGATCACGTTGGTCATCATTCCATGCATAATCCGATTTTGTTCCTTTTTTCACTTGGTACAAAGGAGGAGTTGCAATGTAGATGTATCCTAACTCAATCAATTCTTTCATATAACGGAAGAAGAAAGTCAAAATAAGGGTTTCGATATGCGAACCATCGACATCGGCATCACACATGATGATGATTTTGTGGTAGCGCAGTTTTTCCAAATTCAGTGCTTTCGAATCTTCTTCTGTTCCAATTCGAACGCCTAAAGCTGTATAAATATTCTTGATCTCTTCGTTTTCAAAAATCTTGTGAATCATCGCTTTTTCGACGTTCAAGATTTTTCCTCTCAAGGGCATAATCGCTTGAAAGTGACGGTCACGACCTTGTTTGGCTGTTCCACCCGCCGAATCTCCCTCGACGAAGTAGATTTCGCACAAAGCTGGATCTTTTTCAGAACAATCGGCCAATTTACCTGGCAAACCACTTCCGGTCAAAACGTTTTTACGTTGCACCATTTCACGAGCTTTGCGAGCTGCGTGACGAGCACGAGCAGCAAGCATCACTTTTTCCACGATTATTCTTGCTTCGTTTGGATGTTCTTCCAAATAATTTGTCAACATGATTGATACTGCCTGGCTCACCGGTGCAGTAACTTCTCTGTTTCCTAATTTAGTTTTGGTTTGACCCTCAAACTGGGGTTCTTGTACTTTAACAGAAACAACAGCAGTAAGTCCCTCACGGAAATCATCTCCGTCAATTTCTATTTTTTCTTTCGCTAATAAACCAGAGTCAGTCGCGTATTTTTTCAAGGTATTTGTCAAACCTCTTCTAAAACCAGAAAGGTGTGTACCTCCTTCATGTGTATTAATGTTGTTAACGTATGCTTGGATATTTTCCGTGTAAGACGTGTTGTACGTTAATGCAACCTCAACTGGAATTCCTTCGTTTTCACCCTCAAAGTGAATAACATCTGGAATTAATTTCTCACGGTTTCTATCCAAATACTCGCAGAATTCACTCAATCCACCTTCTGAATGGAAAACCACTTCATGATGTTTGCCTTCATCATCTGTGGAACGCAAATCTGTTAAAGTAATCGTAATTCCTTTGTTCAAGAAAGCCAATTCACGCATACGAGCAGCCAATGTGTCGTAATTGTATTCACTTACTTCAAAAATAGAGGCATCTGGCAAAAAGCGAACTTCTGTTCCGTGTTCTTCTGTTTCACCGATTATTTTTACATCGTATTGCGGTTTCCCTATTTTGTATTCTTGTTGCCAAATTTTACCGTCCAAGTAAACGGTAGCTTTTAAATCTGTTGATAAGGCATTCACACATGAAACACCTACTCCGTGCAATCCACCAGATACTTTGTAAGAATCTTTGTCGAACTTACCACCTGCATGCAAAACCGTCATTACGACTTCCAACGCCGATCTTTTTTCTTTTGTATGTATGGCTGTAGGAATTCCACGACCGTTGTCTCTAACGGTAATTGAATTGTCTTCGTTGATCCAAACACCAATGGTGTCACAATGACCGGCTAACGCCTCATCAATGGAGTTATCAACTACTTCGTAAACCAAATGGTGTAAACCTTTAACGCCTACGTCACCAATGTACATCGCTGGACGTTTACGTACCGCTTCTAAACCTTCTAAAACCTGGATATTGTCCGCAGAGTAATCACCCTTATTTATTTCTTCACTCATGTTTTACTACTTAATTAAAGCAATTTTTCGTTCTGAACAAAAATAGTCAAATCAAAGGGTAAAACGGACACTTCGCAGAGTAATTACGGTATACTTTTCAACAAAATATTCACGGTTTTTGACAAATTTCAAAAGTCGCCAGTCGATTAAATAAATCGGCTTAATTTTCTTTTATCCAATCTACAATGCTGGCATCCAACGGAGAAGTTTTGGAAGGAATGACCTTTTCAAGAGTACCATCTCGGTTAATCAAGAATTTTTGGAAATTCCATTTTACTTTTTCGCTGGATACCCCATTCAAATTTTCATCTGTGAGAAATTGGTAGATTTCGCACTGTTCATCTCCTTTCACATGAATTTTATTCATCATCGGGAAAGTTACACCGTAATTGGCTTTACAGAATTCAGCAATTTCTTCATTGGTGCCTGGTTCCTGTTTCAAAAAATCATTAGAAGGAAAGCCAATGATAATGAATTTATCCTCCTTGTAGGTTTCGTAAAGTTTTTCTAAATCTTCATATTGTGGCGTGAAACCACATTTTGAGGCTGTATTGACAATTAAAATCTTATAACCTTTGTATTGCTCAAAGTCGAAAGTTTCGCCCATTAAATCTTCCACCTTGAATTGGTAGATGGTGGTTTGTGAAAAGGATAAACTACTTAATAAAAGTAAGAAAGTGAAAAATGCGTGTTTGTAATATTTCATGGATTTGAATTGTTAAATGAATTTTCAATGTTATCACTCTTTTATAAAACGAATGACGGCTGTTTTTGTTCTCACTAAATAAAGGCCTCCTTCTAAATCGTGCACATCAATTTTTTGATCAGCCATTGGGTTTTTAATGTGTCGAATCAATTGTCCATCCAATGTAAGGATCTCAATAAAATCTTCATCATTTTTTAATCGAATAAATTCTTTTCCTGGGTTTGGATAAATCATTTGATCGGATTCGTTTAATTCTTCAATTCCGAGCTCCCAAGTAAAATCATACGACCACATGGATCTGCCGAACGTGCCTGCAATCAATCGATTATTGTTGGTGTTGATATCAAGCGCTGAAATGGTGATAATGGGTAAATTATTCCCAAGAAGTGTCCAAGAAACACCGTCATTATTAGAAAAGAAGACTCCTGCGTCGGTTCCAACAATTAAAGCTTCTACCCCGCCAACATAATGCGTAATCATTGTATTGATTCCAATGGCTGGCAGATTGGATGAAATATCAATCCATGTTGCGCCAGCATCCTCACTTTTAAAAACTAGTGCTTGCGAGAAATTATTGTAATAACCGGTTTGCGTCACATATATTTTACCGTTGATTTTTTTTGAATAGTTAACGGAAGAAACAAACTTGTAAGGTAAGCTACCTGAAATGTTCGTGAAATTGCCTGTAGATCTATTTCCCTTCCAAACCAATCCATCACTTGTGCCAACGATGAGTTCGTTTTGATCAAAAGAATTGTAGTTGATTTCTGAAAGAGTGCTGTAGTTTGGAGAAGTTGTAGCACCTAATCCAATTCTTGTTAAATCGCCTGAGATTGGTACCCAAGAGTCGAACGGTGGGTTTTCCATTTTTAAAACGCGGTAAGAACCTGCGGTCAGTCTGTAGTCTGGGAAAGAAAAATAGGGTGTACTCCAATTGGTTCTATCGGACAAGCTATTGCCAATGCTGATGTCGTCTGCAAAGCCAAATTGTGACCAATAAATTCCACCTCGCTGGGTTTCAAAGGTGGTAATATCATTGGAAGGATCAATGTAGTAAGATTGAAACCCATCTCCACCGAAATCTCTATTCCACAAAGTACCATTATTTCCGGAAGTTGTACCATTGTCTTGAGCGCCACCCGCATAGTTGTTGGGGTCGAAAGTATTGGCGTTTACACGGTAAAATTGTGTGATAGGCAATTCTCCAAATGTGGACCAAGAGATACCCAAGTTAGTGGTTTTGTACATGCCTCCATCGGTTGCAATCACAATCGTATTGGCATCTTTGAAATACAAATCATGTTTGTCGGCATGCACTTCATACGTCCACCAATTGGGAACATTCATGTTCCAGTTTAGTCCGCCATCGGTGCTTTCGTATTGATCGACACCCGGAACTATGATGTGATTCTCGTTAAACGGATTTACATGAATTCGACCAAAATACCAACCAAATCCTCCTACTGCATCTACAGGTAAAGTTGATAATGGGATATTTAGAGCGGTCCAAGTTGAACCGGCGTCCTCGCTTTTGTAAATATCATAAATATTGTAGTCGTCACCAATAAAAATAGCGTATAATTTGTTTGGATTACTCTCTGAAATTGCGATTCCACAACGTGATAAGGTTGTCGTTGGTAGACCGTTTGTCAACTGCGACCAAGTGGCTCCACCATCGATGGATTTAAAGATCTTTGAGTCTAACCCTTTCGAAATGGAACGATTGGAAAGATTGAGACGATTAAAGGTTGTCGCATATAAAATAGCTGGATTGGTTGGGTGAACCCGCATTTCACAAACGCCCGAAGAATCAGATACAAATAGTGTATTCGTCCAGGTTGCTCCTCCATCGGTTGTTCGGTAGATTCCACGATCATTGGTTTTTTCAAAGCCAGATCCTAGTGCTCCAACCACAATCGTGGATGGATTCGAGGCATTGACAACACAAGAAGTGATTATTCCCACATTTCCTAATCCAATTTGCGTCCAAGTGGCGCCTAAATCGGTGGATTTATACAATCCATTCCCATTGTAAGAATAGCCACCAAAATTTCGATCACCAGTTCCTGCATAAATTGTATTGTGATCCGATGGATCAACCGTTATGGAACCAATCGCTAAATAACCGAAGTCTTGAAACAGCGGCGTCCAAGTGTTTCCGCCATTTATCGTTCTGAAAATACCACCGTTAACCGAACCTGCAAATATAGTGTCGCTTGCTCGAGAAACTGGGGTTACTACATTGACCCTACCTTGAATGTTGTTGGGGCCTTCGAATTGCCAATTGAGATTCAGGTTGGGGCCGTCTTTTGCTTGGTCGTTTTTTATTTTGGCAACTGCCTCCATTCCATTGAAATAGGCCTTTTGATCAAATCCGTAAACGGGATGAGATCGTTTCATTGACCAATAGTCATTTGGTTGTGGAGCTCTAGAATTTAAAACAGGTTGAATTTTTTTATGATTACCACAAGAAGCAATCAACAGGCCTGATGCAATTGCAGTCAATAAAATAGCGTTGAATCTAATTTTTGATTTCATAGATTTTAGGTTTATCCATTCGTGTGTTACGAATATAATCAAAACATTCTCAACAATAAAAAACGAATCAACTTCCCAGTTTAAATTCCAAGCCATTTAACCTTGATTTGCTTATTGAGCTGAAAATGCTAATTTTAAAGCAACAGAACGAAATATGAAAAATAAAATTTACACCCTTATTGTATGCGGTATTACTTTAGCTTGCTATAGTCAAAAATCTAAAAGTCAATCAACTGAATCGAGCCCTTCTCCTTTGTCCGATAAAACTGCAGGGCTATCTTTTCGCAACGTTGGACCCGCATTAACTTCGGGTAGAGTTGCCGATATTGCAGTAGTACCTGGAAATCAAAATATATGGTATGTTGCGGCGGCTTCAGGTGGCGTTTGGAAAACTGTGAATCACGGAACTACGTTTACTCCTATTTTTGATAATTACGGTTCTTTCTCAATTGCTTGTGTTGAGTTAGCTCCTTCCAACTCCAACACGGTTTGGGTAGGAACGGGTGAAAACAACAATCAGCGATCAGTTGCGTATGGAGATGGAGTGTACAAATCTTTGGATGGTGGAAAATCATTTTCCAACATGGGTTTAACCAAATCTGAGCACATTGGGAATATTATTATTCATCCAAAGGATGAAAATACGGTTTGGGTTGCTGCCTACGGTCCTGTTTGGAGTACGGGCGGTGAAAGAGGTGTTTATAAATCTACCAATGGTGGAAAGGATTGGAAAAGAACTTTGTTTGTATCTGATAATACGGGTATCGCTGAAATAGCAATTGATCCGAAAAACCCCGAAATATTGTATGCTACCGCGCATCAAAGACGCCGACGTGAATGGACTTACATTGGCGGAGGACCTGAATCAACCATTTATAAATCGACGGATGGTGGGGAAACTTGGAGAGAAATCGCAAGTGGTTTACCCAAAGGAATGATGGGACGTATTGGTATTGCTGTTTCTCCAGTCGATGAGAATTATGTGTACGCCATCGTTGAAGGCAGGGAAGACAAAGGTGGGTTCTTTCAATCGACGAACAAAGGGGAAAGTTGGTCGAAAATGTCCGGTTTTAATACTTCTGGAAATTATTATCAAGAAATCATTTGCGATTTAACCGATAAAAACAAAGTTTTCGCCATGGATACGTGGCTGCATCATACAGAAGATGGAGGCAAAAGCTTTAAAATGACGGGTGAAGACAAAAAACACGTCGACAACCATTGCATTTGGATTGATCCTTCGGATGGTAATCATTGGATTGTTGGTTGTGACGGAGGATTGTATGAAACCTTCAACCATGCTGAAAATTGGAAATATTATGCCAATTTGCCCATAATTCAGTTTTACAAAGTCGCGACGGATAATGATAAACCATTTTACAATATTTATGGCGGAACGCAAGACAATAATTCCATGGGAGGACCTTCCGGAACCATCAACAATGCTGGAATATTAAACAGTGATTGGTACATTACCAATGGCGGAGATGGATTTGAATCAGCGATTGATCCCAAAAATCCAAACATTGCTTATGCACAAGCACAATATGGTTGGCTGGTTCGATATGATCGCGCCTCTGGAGAGAAAGTTCCTATTCAACCCATGCCGAAAAAAGGAGAAAAAGCGTACCGCTGGAATTGGGATGCACCACTACTCATTTCACAACACGATAATAAAACACTTTATTTTGCTGCCAATCAAGTTTTTAAATCTACCAATCGTGGAGATGATTGGAAAACCATTTCGCCGGATTTAACACAACAAATCGATCGAAATAAATTGGAAGTAATGGGACAAGTATGGTCAATGGATGCAGTTATGAAAAATGCCTCCACCACCATTTACGGAAACGTTGTTGCCTTGGATGAATCACCTTTGAAACAAGGATTACTTTTTGCAGGAACGGATGATGGATTGATTCAAGTGTCAACGAACGACGGTGAATCTTGGTCAAAACAAAGCGCATTTCCGGGTGTTCCTTCCAATACACGCGTGAACATGCTGCATGCATCCGTACACGACGACAATGTAGTTTTTGCCATTTTCAACAACCATCGTTCAGGAGATTTTAAACCATATGTCATGAAGAGTACAGACAAAGGTAAAAGCTGGGTTTCTATTGCCGGAGACTTGCCTGAAAGAGGTTCTGCTTATGCGATTCGACAAGATCATGTAGATCCAAAATTGTTATTTGTTGGAACGGAGTTTGGTTGTTATTTCTCAAATGATGGAGGTGTAAAATGGAACAAATTGGGAGGTTTGCCAACAATTGCTATTTATGACATCGATATCCAACAACGGGAAAATGATTTGGTTGTCGCATCATTTGGACGCGGATTTTATGTGTTGGATAATTATGCACCGCTTCGTGATTTATCAAAAGAAGTTTTGGATAAAAAAGCGCATTTGTTTCCCGTTAAACCAGCTTTGTTGTATGTTCCTTCTTCCCCACTGGGTTTGACGGGAACAGGTTCCCAAGGAGCCGATTTGTATGCCGCCAGCAATCCTGAATTTGGCGCTGTTTTTACTCTTTACATCAAAGATGAATACAAATCATTGGAGCAAATTCGTCAAGAAAAAGAAAAGGTGCTTGAAAAAGATAAAAAAGCAGTTTCATACCCAACGATTGATGCTTTGCGTCAAGAAAAAATGGAGGACAAAGCACAATTGATCTGGATCATTCGTGATATGAATGGAAAAGAAATACGTAGAATGATTTCAAGTCCACAGAAAGGCACTTCACGAATTTCGTGGGATTTAAGAAAAGAAAGCACCGCTCCAATTGCATTGAATAAACGAAGTCCAGGGCGTTATGATGAGCCAGAACAGGGTTTTTTAGTGACAGAAGGAAACTACACGGTAGAAGTTCATTTGATTAAAAATGGACTCGTTGAGCAGTTGATTTTCGAGACTATTTTTAAAGTAAAAGCCTTGAACAATCAAACCTTGGTGGCTGAAAACAATGAGGAGTTGAATGCTTTCCGAGATGAAGTAGCACAATTCACTCGAAAAGTAGCCGGAACCAGTAAATTACTGCAAGAAACAAATGACAAATTAGCGTTGATGGAGCATGCGATTATCAATTATCCCAATGCAGACTTGACTTTGTTGAAAGAAATAAAAGCGATTAATGCACAATTGGATAATTGTGGTAGAGAACTTTGGGGCGGCGGTTTAGTTTCCTCTTTAGAAATGGAAACGTTGCCGAGTATTAGCAGTCGATTGGGAATGATTGAATATTCTTTGGGTTCGAATACAACAGGCGTTACGCAAACCCACAAGGACAATTTAGTCATGGTTACAGATGAATACAATACAATGCGAACAAAATTAGACGATAGCATAGTTCGATTAAAAGCAGTTGCTGATAAATTAGCTTTAATTCCAATTCCTTATACGCAAGGAGGAAATGAGGATTGGAAAAAAGAGTAATCCTAATATTTCATAAATGCAAGAACGGTTGAATTGAGTTTCAACCGTTTTTTTGTTTCGGTTTGTTTATATTTGTTCTAAATAAAATTCAGACATGGAAGTTCAACAAATATATACGAATTGTTTAGCGCAAGGTGCTTATTACATTGAGAGCAATGGAGAAGTTGCCATCATCGATCCTTTACGTGAAGTGCAACAATACATTGATTTGGCCAATTCGAGAAATGCCAAAATCAAATATATTTTGGAAACACATTTTCATGCTGATTTTGTTTCTGGCCATGTTACTTTATCTGAACTTACAGGCGCACAGATTGTTTTTGGTCCGAATGCAGAAACTCAATTCCCATCTAAAATTGCGAAAGATGGTGAAGAATTGCCATTAGGGGATGTAAAAATAAAAGTGATTCATACGCCGGGTCATACCATGGAAAGTACTTGCTACCTTTTATTGGATGCCGACAATCAACTGAATTCTTTGTTTTCTGGCGATACTTTGTTTTTGGGCGATGTAGGAAGACCTGATTTGGCACAAAAAGCAGCGAATTTAACGATGGAGGATTTGGCGGGGATATTATTCGATAGCTTGCGCAACAAAATCATGACTTTGCCGGATAATGTTACTATTTATCCAGGTCATGGAGCTGGTTCCGCTTGTGGGAAAAGTATGAGCAAAGAAACCATTGGTGAATTGGGTGAGCAGAAACAGACGAATTATGCTCTGCGCGCCAATATGACCAAAGAGGAATTCGTCAAAGAATTGACGGATGGTTTGGCTCCACCTCCAGCCTATTTCCCGTTGAATGTTCAAATGAACAAAGAAGGCTATGCTTCGATAGAAAACGTTCTCAAAAAAGGATCAATGGCTCTATCTGCTGACGAATTCGAGGCCGTGTCCAACCAAAAAGGAACGGTAATTCTTGATGTGCGTCATCAGGATGAATTCGTAAAATCGCACATTCCGGGAAGTATTTCCATCGGATTGGATGGTCAATTTGCTCCTTGGGTAGGCGCTATTATTGCAGACGTGAAAACGCCAATAATTTTGGTAGTTGAAGAAGAAAGATTGAATGAAGCGATCACGCGATTGGCGAGAGTTGGATTTGACCATATTCTAGGTTATTTGAAAGGTGGAATTCCTGCTTGGGCCGAAAGTATCCGAAATTTGGATGACATTGAATGTATTTCGGCGGCAGATTTTGCTGAAAAAATGAAATCTGAAACCTTGCCCATGTTTGATGTTCGCAAAGAAGGAGAATTTTTGTCGGCGCATTTGGTGGGTGCACATTTCACACCTTTGGATGACTTGAAAAAATACTTGGATGAATTTCCTGAAAACGAGGATTTCTATTTGAATTGTGCCGGTGGTTACCGATCTGTAATTGCCCTTTCAATATTGAAAGCAAATGGCATTCAAAATGGAATAAATATTTTGGGAGGTTTTTCAGCGCTTAGCACTACGGATTTACCAAAAGAAGAAAACGTTTGCGCAAGTACTTTGCGTTAATCCATCACGAAATTTTAAAGAAAGGCTTTTAACCAAGCTTTGGCATCCGTTGGATTTGAAAAAATTCGAACAGGAATTTTTGTTTGTAAAATTCTAAATGCAAAAAAGGCTTTGATTTTGGCCAATCTAGAATTGGTTGTGATAGCTAGCGCTTTGTAAATTTTCGGAAATTCACGCTCCATATAAGCCACATCGTCTTTGTCAAAATTACGAAGTTGAGCTCCATCCATAAAACCACAAACGTGATTTCCTTTCGCTATGGTTTTCAAATGAATGTAATTTTCATCTAGCTCCTCAAGCGTACAAATATCTTTTTTCACTTTAGAAACCAATACACCATCTGCGTCTACATACAAAGAGGCAAAATGATTCTCAATTACTTCTGATTTAATCGTATCCATAACCAAGCGATTTGAATGAAATCAAATGTAACAAATGTCAATTGTATGACGTGAAATAATTATGAACAATTTAAAAAATTAACTTTTGGTTAATATTGAAAAAATCCCAACACTGCCGATTTGATTGATTTTTCATTGTTAATATTTGACTAAATTTGGTTTTCAAATTCACAAAATAAAAATTTGGATTCAAAAAAACATATTTTAATCTTAACTTCTTGGTATCCAACGGAAAACCAGCCTTTTTTAGGTAATTATGTACGACAATATGCGGAGTTGTTGAGTCAAACTTGTCAAGTAACGGTAGTCTCTTTGGAAAAAAACGATAAACAAGGCGCGAAGATTGTGCGTTCCAAAATCAACGAGAATTTTGAAGAAATTAAGAGTTTCTACTCCAGTTCCTTTTTTAAACTGACCAAAATTCAAGCACATTTCTCGGTTCTTAAAATGGTGAAACGTGAAGTGAAAAATTTAGCTGTTTTACACGTTCAAATCGGACTCTCAAATTGGTGGCATTTCTTTGATTTTCAGAGCTCACTGGGTTTGCCAATGGTGTATACCGAACACGGAACCTATTTTTTAGCGGATAATTTAAAACCCTTGAGTTTTCCAAATCGCTGGGGAATTAAGCGTTTAATTCGGAAAGCGGATGAAGTAACCGCTGTTTCGAATTTATTGAGCCATGCGATGAAATCCTTGGTTCCCAGGTCGATTCATGTAATTGGTAACATCTTGCCAAAATCTTGGTCAAATCAAGAATTGTCTATTGAGCCATTGACCAATGAAACCTATCATTTTTTGCATATTTCGACGTTGAATGACAAGAAAAATGCCGAAGGGATTTTAGATGCTATTGCATTACTAAAGAATGAGAACATTGCTGACTTTCAATTGACCTTGTTGAGTGATGAGCCTACGGAAAAATTACAAGCAAAAGCCTTAGAACTGGGTATTAGCGATAAAATCAACTTTTTAGGTCCACATTCTCACGATGAATTGCCTTTGATCTATCAATCGCACCATTGTTTTGTTTTGAATTCGAATTTGGAAACCTTTTCAATTGTTTTGGCCGAAGCGATGTTTTTCGGATTACACGTGATTTCAACACACGTTGGATTTGTTGCACAGGATTCTAACGCACCAGTTGATTTCGTTGAAAAAAATAATCCAGCTGACTTAGCAGAAAAAATGCAGTACGCCGCAATGAATCAGTTGAATTCAGGTCAAAACGGACGCAATTTCGTTCAGAAATTCAGCGAATCAGCCATCCTTGAACAGTATACCGAACTGTATGATCGATTACTAGAAAATAGGAAATAACTATTTGATATCTAGGAAATTATTGATTCCGATGGTTCTTTCAACCGTAAATCCTTCTGCAAATTCAGCAGAAATGTCACGACCAAATTGCATCATTCTTCCTTTGATGAAATCGAAAAATTCTTTTCCAGAAATAGGTGTATTCGGTTCGTTCGAGTTGGGGTCGTAAAATTGCGTAGAATAGGCTCTGATCGATTCTATTTTACGATCGACAAATTCAGTTACATCCACCGCAAAATCAGGGTGAATGAAACGATCTTGAATATAGTGATAGACAACTTCAGGTCGGAATTTAGTTTGCGGTTCACCTTCCCAAGAGGTTTCATATTTGGCTAGCCCTGCTAGAAAACAGGCCTCTGAAACCAATTGTGAACCTCTGCCGTGATCAGGATGACGATCTGAAACAGCATTCGCTAAAACAATTTTGGGTTGAAATCGGCGAATTTGTTCCACAATGAGTCGTTTGTTGTTTTCATTGATGTCAAAAAAGCCATCGGCCATTTTAAGATTCACCCGCGCATGAATGCCCATAATCTTACTGGCCGCTTCAGCTTCTTGATAACGTGTTTCTATGGTTCCTCTTGACCCTAATTCACCTTGAGTCAAATCTACAATGCCCACTTTTGCTCCGTTTGCAATGTGTTTCATCAAGGTTCCGCTTGCGGAAAGTTCTACATCATCAGGGTGTGCTCCAAAGGCTAAAATATCTAATTTCATATCATTCTATCCATTAATCCAATCCATAATTTCAGGATCTAAAGGTGAAACACCAGATTCTAAAGAACGCAGTACATTTCCGTTGCTATCAATTATGTATTTGTGAAAGTTCCATTTTGGTTCCTCCCCTGTTTCACTTTTCATCCAAGCGTACAAAGGATGAGCATTTGCACCCTTTACCTGTGTTTTGCTCATCATTGGGAATGTCACTCCGTAATTTTTTTGACAAAACTGACCAATTTCATTATTTGAACCAGGATCTTGTGCTCCAAAATCATTTGAAGGAAATCCAATGATTTCAAATTTCGAACGGTCTGTTTTTTCGTATAATTCTTGTAGTTGACCAAATTGTGGAGTATATCCACAAGCACTGGCCGTATTCACGATCAGGACTTTTTTACCCGCTAAATTTTCAACATCAAAATTGGAACCATCGATGTTTTCAAAATAGAAATTGTATAATCTCATTTATTGAATTGTTTGTAAGCTTTATTTCGCAAAGCTGCTATAATAGTAAACGTAAGAAATAGCAGTACGGTTACAATCAAACCCAAAGGAATTCGGCCTAATCCCTCTCCGTTGGCATAGGAATGCAGTCCGACAAGATAGAAATTAACACCAAAGAAAGTGAATAGAATGGCTGAATAACCCCAGAGACCAACAACATTAAAGGTGAATTTGCTACTGAGTGCTGGAATAAATCGGAAATGCAAAATAATAGCGTAGACCAAAACAGATACCAAAGCCCATGTTTCTTTCGGATCCCATCCCCAATATCTTCCCCAGGACTCATTGGCCCAAATTCCTCCTAGAAAAGTTCCAATGGTAAGCATGAATAATCCTACCGTTATAGTCATTTCAGCTACGTAGGTAAGTTCGTTTATATTCAAGGTAATGCGCGTACCGTTGGTTTTGTTACGGAATAAATAGAGACTCAAATTCAACAAGGATAAAATAGCACCCAGTCCCAAGAATCCGTAACTTCCAGTAATGATAGCAACGTGAATCATCAACCAATAGGATTTCAAAACAGGTTGTAAGGGAGAAATTTCAGGATCCATTAAATTCATCTCAGAAACGAAAATCATCAAAAAGGCAAGAATTCCGGTTACCGCTAAAACAACGGCCAATTTTCGAGAAAATAAAAATCCTGCAATGACCGTCACCAAAGCAATGAAAACCATGGCTTCGTACCCGTTGCTCCAAGGAGCGTGCCCTGTTATGTACCAACGCATTCCCAATCCGGACGCATGATATACTGCCGTACCAGCGATGAAATAGCGTGTGATTTTATTGATGATATCAAAGCGTTTTTCAATTTTTCCTTTTGGATTTTTGAAAATTCGAACGATGAAAAGGGTCAACATTAAAAATCCAAAGAGCAAATACAGGTACATGGAATTTTTAAAAATGCTCATCTTGTTGTAAGCAACTTCGGTATTAATATGACTTTCTGAAGGAATTACCTTTGAACCTTCTTTGCGCTGTTCTACTTTGAAATCAGCCAATAATTTGTCCGCTTCGGCAAAATTTCCAGCTTTCGCTCCTTTGTCAATCGCTGAGAAATATTGAAGTGATAAATAGGATAGTTTTTCAGCATTTCCTGACAACTCTTTGCTCAAGGGCACGTACCAAGTTTGTTTTGGATCCGCTTTCATCGGAATGATTTTCATATACGCCCACATGAAAATTTGATTCACAATTTGGAATTTTTCAACGGTTTTAATCAGTTTCTTTTCGAATTCATTTCGTTTGGATTCCAATTTTTGAAAGGCTTTGTTGTATTCGTCCAACAACTTGAAATTACCTTCTCCGTCACTTAAGTCTTGGTAACTGGCATAATTGTCTTTGATGCCCAATGGCTCGAGAAGATTAGAAGGAACGTAAACAATCGGCTGCGTCATCCAATATTCTGGATACATGTGCATGGAAAGAATTGTTGTAACCGCATTTTTACCTTCGTAGGTATTGGCACGTGCAATTTTTCGCAACAATTGATCACACATCGTATGAAAAGGAATAATTCGTCCTTGAAAATCTTGCACGGCAATCGTTGCTAGTAATTCAGCATGTTCCTTTGAAATGAATTGAGCAGGCACAGGCGTTCGATTCATTTCCTGAATGGACTCGTCTTTTACCATTTCACTCGAATGATCATGAGGTACGGTGTCTGCATGCGCTGCTCCTTCTTGCGCAAAAGAACCAAAAGAAAGCAATACAAATAGTAAAAGCGTTTCTTTTCTTTTTTGGATGTTTTTTACGTTTTCACGGATTTCAGCAAAACGACCGTGTTTTACAAACAAGGACAGCATCATGCCCAAAGCCATAATCAAATAACCCAAGTAAGTAATGTTCGTTCCTAAAGAATCATGATTGACACTTAGTCTAGTGCCTTTTTCATCTGGATCATAAGCGGATTGAAAGAAACGATAGCCGCCATAATCAATTACATTGTTCATGAAGATTCGTTTGTTGCGTTTCACATTGTTCGCGGGGTCTAAAATCGTTACTTCACTTGCAAAAGAACTCGGAGCATTGGAACCTGGGTAGCGATCCAATTGGAAATCGCGGCACGCAATGGAAAAGGGCAATTCAATTTTAGAAGAACCGTATTCTAACTCATATGTCAACCCTTCAAATTGGAATACTTCTGGAGAGGGAATTTGTCCCATTCCGCCAGGAAGATCCACAATTTTGGTTTTATTTCCGTCCGTAACTTTCACGGTCAAATAATCTGTCCCAACATTTTTGCTGCCCGATGGCATCAACATTTTTTTCGCGTGATTCAAAATTCCTTTGAATACAAATTGTTGTCCCATGACTTTGTAGAGTGTGGCTGATTGTAAAAGTACTTTCGTGTTTTGAGGGACAACAGTAAACGCGCTATCTGAAACTTCAAAACCTTTTGCTCTTGCTTCCCGCATTTGAGCCATGGGTAGATACATAACATCCATTCCGGATGTTAAATAAATTTTTTTGTTTTCTTCAGTTATACTGATTCCTGGCATTTCATCTTTTTTATCAAAAGACATGGCAATATCGCCCAACATCAAAAACCCACCTTTCTCAAGGTAATTCGAATTCATTCCACCCGTTACAATTTCCAATGCCATTCCAGAAATGGAATCGTTCACCACCAAGGAATCAATCATTTTTTTTCTAAAATTCACGAATGAAATAGAAACTGGATTTTTGTGGTTCGGGAATTCAACTGGGATATCGAAACGGTTAAAGTATTGCGGAGATTGATAACTTTTTTCTTTGTAGACATATTGTAATTTGCCATCATTTATCTTCATCCAAATGTACGGATCAGAAGAATAAATAAAGTTGGCACTTTCGCCTTCACGAATCAACATTAATCCTTCGTAGGAAATGTATCGGGTAATTCCGGCCCCAATTAGAATAATCAAAAACGAAATATGAAAAGTAAGCGATGCCAATTTCTCTTTCTGAAAAAGATTGTACTTGAAGATATTAGAAATCAAGTTGATCGCTAAATAGACCAGAAGGATTTCAAACCAAGTTGCGTTGTAAATGAACAATTTAGCGGTTTGAACATCGTAAGCTGATTCAATAAAAGTCGCGGTTCCAATTGCGAGTAAAAAAATAAGCATACCAAGCGCCATCATGCGCATAGAGAAAAACTGACTAATTACTTTGTCCATAACTTATAATGTATTTGCGTGCAAAAATACGGTTTCTAGCACGACCCCTTCCCTATCAATACTTAATTCTCTCTTAAATTTCAGATACTTTTTAGGTATGCCAAAACATTTTGTTGGATTCTGGCAGTAATATCCTCTGTATTTGCTTTCAAGAATTTCTCACCAATAATTTTTTCGTACAACTCAATGTATCGATCCGTTACGGTTTGCACAAATTCGTCTGGCATAACTGGCATCGTTTGGCCCTCTAAACCTTGAAACTGGTTCTCAATCAACCATAGTCTAACAAATTCCTTTGACAATTGTTTTTGAGTCTCCCCTTTTGATTGACGTTCTTCATATCCTTCAGCATAGAAGTAACGACTAGAATCGGGCGTATGGATTTCATCAATCAACATGACTTTACCTTCGTGAATACCAAACTCATATTTCGTATCAACCAGTATTAATCCTTGTTTTGCTGCCATTTCTGTTCCACGTTGAAACAAAGCACGGGTATATTTTTCCAATTGAAGATAAATTTCCTCTGGAATAATATTTTGACGAATAATTTCTTCTCGCGAGATATCTTCATCATGACCTTCATCCGCTTTTGTTGCTGGCGTAATGATCGGTTCTGGAAATTTATCGTTTTCCTTCATTCCTTCAGGAAGAACAACTCCACAAAGCATTCTTTTTCCTAACGCGTATTCGCGAGCTGAATGTCCTGCTAAATAGCCGCGTATCACCATTTCTACACGCATCGGTTCGCAAGCATAGCCAATGGCTACAGATGGATCTGGTACAGCCAACAGCCAATTGGGAACGATGTCCTTTGTCGCATTCAAAAAGTGGGTAGCCACTTGATTTAAAACCTGTCCTTTGTGTGGAATACCTTTGGGTAAAATATGGTCGAAAGCCGAAATGCGATCCGATGCAACCATAACTACTAATCCGTTATCCAGTGTGTACACATCACGCACTTTTCCTTTGTATACATTTACCTGTCCTGGAAATGTAAAATCGCTTTTTACAAGAGCTTCTTTCATGGAATTATTTTAAATCTTTGTTTCTAAATTTTTCTTCTTTTTCTTTTGCCTCTGCTTTATCAAATGCGTCTATAATTCTTTTTACCAATGGATGACGAATCACATCGTTTTGGTTTAAGCGAATGATGTCAAGTCCCTCAGTATCTTTTAATAAATCGAGCGCATACGACAATCCGGATTGCTGACTTCTCGGTAAATCGATTTGAGACATATCCCCTGTAATGATAAATTTGGCGGTCATCCCCATTCGTGTCAAAAACATTTTCATTTGCATTTTGGTGGCGTTTTGCGCTTCATCCAAAATAACAAAAGCTTTGTCCAAAGTTCTTCCTCTCATGAACGCCAATGGCGCAATTTCAATCACACCAAATTCGATCATTTCCTTCAATCTTTCCGGCGGAATCATGTCACGAAGCGCATCGTACAAGGGCATCATGTAAGGATCCAATTTTTCTTTCATGTCACCCGGAAGAAAACCGAGATTTTCGCCTGCTTCTACCGCTGGTCGTGTTAACACAATTCGTTTAACTTCTTTTTCTTTTAAAGCGCGAACTGCCAAGGCAACAGCAGTGTACGTTTTTCCAGTTCCGGCGGGTCCGACAGCAAAGACCATGTCGTGATTATTGACCGATTTCACCAATTTTTGTTGATTCAACGTTCGAGCACGAATTTTTAATCCATAGTTACCATGAACAATTACACCAGCACTATCGTCTTCCGCTACGATTGATTTTCCTTCTTCCTCCATAAGGTTATCAATATTATTTTCAGAAATGGTATTGAATTTTTTCAAGTATTGTAAAATCAATTTTAGTTTATCTTCAAAAACTCCAACCATCTGAATGTCGCCAGCAAACGAAATATGATTGCCTCGTGAACTAATCTTTAAATCCGGAAAAAAACTCTTTATATGCTTGAATTTATCGTTGTTCACACCGAAGAATTCAGCAGGGTTTACGCCTTTAATTTCTATTTTCTTTTCTACCAATGGAACTTTATTAAGGAAACGGTTCAATAAAACTACCCAAAAAACTTACTTTTGGTCAAAATTAAGAATATTCCAAGGAAAATTGCACGGACATCGACAATGAAATTATTGACATTAACATCAGACTTTGGCTTACACGATCATTACGTGGCTTCTTTGAAGGCGAGTATAATCAGAAGAGATGCTAGCGTTCAAATGATTGATATCTCACACAACATTATTCCATTCGACACCGCCCAAGCGGCTTATGTATTGAATTCATGTTTTTCTGAGTTTGTAGAAGGGACGGTTCACATTATTGCCGTTGATAGCGAACCAATTGTACATTTTGGTGGACACGATGGTTCTTTTCCCTGTATTTTGGAATTGAATGGTCAATTTGTTATTTCCACCGACAATGGTTTTTTTGGTGCATTTTTAGGGGAAAGAATGCCGGATCAATTCTGGCGTATTGATGATATCCTTTCAAATCCAAAATTATTCAAGTTTCCGTCGAAAAATATGTTAGTGCCAGCGGCCATAGATATTCTGAATGGAAAAGAATTAGCAACCTTTTGTTCGCCACAAGAAACGTACAAAAAGGCCTACATGTCTTTGCCGAAAGTGGAAGAAAATCTTATTGTTGGTCACATAGCATACATCGATTCGTATGGAAACTCCATTACGAACATCGATCAGGAATTGTTTGAACGTGTTGGTAAAAATCATCCGTATACCATTTTTTTTCGAAAGAAAGATTATTATCTGGATGTGATTTCAAACTCTTACAACGAAGTTCCACCAGGAGAAAGAGTCTGTATTTTTAATGAAAATAGATTCTTAGAAATTGCCATCAACCGAGGCGCCAATCTTGGTGGTGGTGGTGCAGAAAAATTGTTTGGACTCAAAAAAGGCGATCAAGTACGCATAGAATTCATGCCTCGCGGCTCTAAAGAAACCCTTCACGAATTATTTTAATGGTAACACGAATTGTAAAATTGACTTTTCAAGAAGAAAAAGTACAGGATTTTTTGTCTTTTTTTGAAATGATAAAATTGAAGGTAAATTCTTTTCCAGGGTGCTTGGGTATGCAGTTGATGCAAGACAGTAAAAATCCTTGTGTGATCTTCACATACAGTCAATGGGAAAGCGAAGAAAACCTTAATAATTACAGAGACTCTGGAACATTTGGAGAGGTTTGGCCTTCGATTAAGCCTTGGTTTGGAGATAAACCTGAAGCTTGGACAACAAATGTAGTTTTCAATGGTTTTGAAAATTAACCTTAATTGAATCGATACTCTTTAATTATTATTTAAATTCAGCCTCTAAAGGGAGTAAAATGAAAATTGCAGTCTTATCCAGAAATCCGAAACTTTATTCCACAATGCGCTTGGTTGAGGCAGGTGAAAAAAAAGGACACGAAATGATTGTGGTGGATCATTCGAAATGCGACATCGTCATTGAGAAAAAGAAACCGGTTGTTCGTTACAACGACAAAGTCTTGGAAGGAATAGATGCCATTATTCCTAGAATTGGTGCTTCAGTTACTTTTTATGGAACTGCCGTCGTACGTCAATTTGAAATGATGCATGTCTTTTCTGCTGTTGAATCTCAAGCCTTGGTTCGTTCAAGAGACAAATTGAGAAGTTTGCAAATTCTTTCACGAGCTGGTTTGGGTATGCCAAAAACTGTTTTCTCTAATTATTCCAAACATACAACCAGTATTATAAAAGAAGTTGGTGGTGCACCGTGTGTAATCAAGTTGTTGGAAGGAACCCAAGGATTGGGTGTTGTATTGGCTAGTAATGAAAATGCCGCCGTTTCCGTTATTGAAGCCTTCAATGGTTTACAAGCACGTGTAATCATTCAAGAGTTTATTAAAGAAGCAAAAGGCGCTGATATTCGTGCATTTGTAGTCGATGGAGTGGTTGTTGGGGCAATGAAAAGACAAGGGAAACCGGGTGAATTTAGAAGTAATCTTCACCGAGGTGGCAGCGCAGAAGTAATTGAGCTAACCGACGAAGAAGAAAATGCCGCTTTAAAAGCCGCCAGAGCCATGGGATTGGGTGTTGCTGGAGTAGATATGCTGCAAAGTGCTCGTGGACCCTTGATTTTGGAAGTAAACAGTTCGCCTGGTTTAGAAGGAATTGAAGCCGCAACAGGAAAAGACATTGCGAAAAGCATTATTCGATATGTAGAACGAAACGCAGGATAATCTTTGTTTTCAACAAACCGTACAGTAAAAGAAAATTGCAATTGAATCATTTCCCCTACTTCAGTTGATTGGGAAATTGTATTTTTGTTCCTCAAATTTGACTAGGATAAATGAAAGCACTCTATCTGAAGGAAATCAGAAGTTTTTTAAGCTCCGTCATCGGATACATTTTTATTTTGATTTACTTGATTACCTCTGGTTTATTTCATTGGATAATCGACCAAAATACGAATCTATTGCAAGGACAGGAAGCAGACTTGATTCCATTTTTTAATCTGTCACCCGTAATTTTCTTGATTCTTATTCCAGCAATTACCATGCGATCGATTGCTGAAGAACGAAGAACAGGAACGATTGAGTTGTTATTCACACGCCCCATTTCGGATTTACAAATCTTGTTGGCCAAATATTTCGCTGGTGTGACCTTGTTAATTATCTCCCTTTTGCCAACATTAATCTATTATATTTCGATGTATCAATTGGGCAATCCAGTTGGTGTAATTGATAGTGGAGCAACGTTTACGTCTTACTTGGGATTGATACTTTTGGGTTCTGTTTTTGTTGCAATTGGCATTTTCGCCTCTTCCATCACTAGCAGTCAAATAGTTGCCTTTATTTTAGCCATGTTCTTGTCTTGGTTATTTTATGATGGTTTTGGATTATTAGGCTCGTTCAATCTATTCGGAAGTTTTGATACGATTGTACAATACATTGGAATATCCTTTCATTACGACAGTATCAAACGGGGTGTAATTGATACCAAAGATATTTTTTACTTTTTGTCGGTTATTGCGATTTTTATCTACGCAGCTTTGACAGTTATTAAATCACTCAAAAAGTAGTCATGGCAAATCAAAAAAACAAACTAAAAGGAATTTTCAATTGGACCTTCTTCTCGATTGTCGTTGTTGCTGTTATTTTAGTCAACATTGTTGCCTCTTTCGTTAATTTTAGAGCAGATGCAACCAACGATAAGCGATACTCTCTTTCTGAAGGTACGATTAGTTACTTGAAAGACGATCAAAAACTTGACAATCGATTGTTTATCAAAATTTATTTGGATGGAAATTTGCCTTCAGAACTCTCTTATTTTAGAGATGCCGTTGAAGATAAATTGAAAGAATTCAAAGTATACGCAGGGAAACGAATCGAATATGAGTTCATCAATCCAAATACAGGGACAGAAGGCGAACAACAAGAATTGTTTGAAAATATCTACGCCAAAGGTAAAGGTGTCGTTCCAATGGACATTATTTTCAGCAAAGACGGTCAACAAAGTCAAATGCTTATTTGGCCAGGCGCCATTATTGAATACGAAGGTTCAACCAAAAATGTCATTCAATTCCTTCCAGGAACTCCTTTGGGTAAACCCGTTCGATTAGAGAATTTGGGACAAACCATTCAAAATTCCCTGAATAATTTGGAGTACATTTTAATGACTTCCATCCGACGTTCGATTGAAAAAACAAAACCTGTTCTAGGCTTTTTGCAAGGACATGGTGAATTGGGCTATGGTGAAACACAACGAGCACGAGCATTGGTTTCCCCCTATTTTTCATTGAGAGATATTACCATAAATGATTCTTTAGCTGCATTGGACGGTGTTGATGGATTAATCATTGCTCGTCCAACAGAGAAATTCAGCGATCGGGATTTGTATGTAATCGATCAATTCGTCATGAAAGGTGGAAAATTGATGTGTTTCATGGATGCGTTGGCGATCAATGAAGATACTTTGATGACGACCGGAATAACACATACGGCAAGATATTCAACGAATTTGGATAAAATGTTGTTTGATTACGGATTGAAACTGAACGATAATTTAGTTATTGACGTTCGTTGTGCTCCCAAATCAGTGGCTATGGCCAAGCAAACGCTGATTCCTTGGTATTATCACGTATTAGCAACACCAACTTCTCACCCAATTTCAAGAAATTTGGAACCCGTTTCCTTGGAATACGTCAACGAAGTTCAATTTGTTGGGAACGACAATTTGGCCCTCACGCCTATTTTAACGTCTTCTACCAATTCAACCAGAACAGGAATGGCACCCATGATTAGTTTGGGAATGCCGATGACCTATGGTAAAAATCCAAAATTGGTCGCGGATCCAGAAAATGACATCAATAAAATTTGTTTAGCAGGATTGGCAGAAGGATTTTTCAATTCTCATTTTAAAAATAGAATCGTGGATGAATTTGCTAAAAATCCACTGATCAAGTACAAAGAAAAAAGCCAAAAAGAAGGAAAAGTATTGTTGGTTGGGAATGGTCGTTTTATCCAGAACGCGTTTGATACGATGCGTGGTCCAAACGGTTTAATGTATCGCCCAAAAGAATACAATGATTTGCGTTTTGACCCGAAAATTCTGGAATTGGGTGTAGAGATTTTTTATGGAAATCAAGAGTTTTTTCAAAATGCGGTTGATTACGTAATGGGAGAAAATTCAGTTCTTGACATTCGTTCTCGACAAATCGATATTCACCAGATCGACAAGGAAAAAGTGATGTTGAGTGCTTCCTTTTACAAATGGATCAATGTAATATTGCCCTGTGTATTAGTCATTTTATTAGCGATTTTATTTTTCTATCTGCGCAAACGGAAATACGCTTAATCAAACAAAAAAAAGAATATGAAAAAGATCATTTTATTGGTTGTTGCTTTAATCGTTTTAGTGGGCTTGGGTTATTGGGTTGTTGATTTAATTGGCAACAAAGGTAAATCTGTCAATACCGAATTTTTCAATTTTGCAATTGAAGATACGGCGTCAGTGGATAGAATAATCATCACGGATATTAATTCTAATTCCTTTGAGTTGAAACGTGACGGGATTAAATGGACGGACAAAGATGGTGGATGTATCGTTCAAGAAAATGTTCAAAATATAATGACTGTTCTGAAAAACATAGAATTCAAAGGATATCTTGCTGAAAATTCGATGAAACCTACGATTAATCGAATGGCAGCGGCTTCCATGAAGGTAGAGTTTTTTCAAAATGGTTCTTGGACCAAAACGTGGTATATCGGTACATCAGCACAAGATCATTACGGACAAATCATGTTGTTGGATTCGGATGAATTCGGGAAAAGTGATCAGCCAGTTTTGATGAAAGTAAAAGGCGTTAATGGCATAATTGAACCGAATTTCTATGCGGATCCACGAAAATGGATGTGTACAGGCATTTTTGCCTTGTCGATTGATAAAATAAAGAAGGTAGAAATTAAAAATTACTTGGATCCAGGACGATCATTTTCTGTGGCTAAAAATGGCAGTTCTTTTGAAGTGAAACAAAATGGCACCACCTTGCCGGCCATCGATACTTTGAAAGCCTTTCGTTATTTGAATTCGTATAAAAAGGTGAATTTCTTCTTGCCTAATTACGTGCTAAACCAAAAACAAGTAGATAGTGTTGTTCAGACGAAACCATTTGGATCGTTGAAATTGACGGAAACTAATGGAAAATCAACCTATTTAAAATTCTTTAAAATCATTGGAGAAGAGGTTTTTGATAATGAATTTGGCGAGGTTACAAATACCGATTTGAATAATTTCTGGTGCCTATTGCCGAACAAACAACTGGTGAAATGCCAATATTTTGTCTTTGATCCTTTGATGCGTGGAGATATCTATTTCCCATTCGACTTGTCGAAATACCAAAGAAAGAGCTTTGAGGTAGCGCAATAAAAGTTGATAATTTGTTAACAATTTATGGATTAATTGGCGTAAATAGATAGAAACACCCGCTTGATTCTGTCTATATTTGTTAGTCTATTAAAAATTGAATTTAGCAATACTGTATACATGAACTTTATTACTTCGAGTACGACATTACTTCGCCATTTGCAAAGCATTTCTGGCGCATTGAGCACGAACAATACTTTGCCAATTCTGGACAATTTTCTATTCGAAATCAACGATGGAAAGTTGACCGTTTCCGCATCGGATTTGGAGAATACCATGAAAACGGATTTGGAAGTTGAAGCCAACGATGCTGGTAAAATTGCAGTTCCTGCGAAACTTTTGTTGGATGTTTTGAAAAGTTTGCCTGAACAACCCTTGACATTTTTAGTAGATAAAACCAATTTCTCAATTGAAATTGCCTACGACAATGGAAAGTCTAAAATGGTTGGTTTTAATGCGGACGACTTCCCTAGAACACCTGAAATTGATGACAAAAAAACATTGAAAGTTTCAGGTGATATCGTTTCAAACGGAATCAATAAAACACTTTTTGCTACAGGAAATGATGAGCTTCGTCCTGTGATGAGCGGAGTATTCTGTCAGTTCTCCCCGAGTGATATTGTTTTTGTCGCTACGGATGCGCACAAATTGGTTCGCTACAGACGAACAGATACGCAAGCAGATGGTTCTTCCAGTTTTGTATTGCCAAAAAAAGCGCTGAATTTGTTGAAATCGAACTTAGGCGGTGACGAAGAGGTGTTAATGGAATACAACGAACGAAATGCAAAATTTGTATTCAATGATATCGAATTGGTTTGCCGTTTGATTGATGGGAAATACCCAAATTATGATGCGGTTATTCCAAAAGAAAATCCAAATGTTTTGGTGATTGATCGTTTGCAATTTTTAAATTCCATCAAACGTGTTTCAATTTTCGCAAACAAAACTACCCATCAAATCAAATTGAAATTGGCCGGTTCTGAATTGCAATTGTTTGCAGAGGATTTGGATTTCTCCAATGAATCGAACGAACGACTGACGTGTAATTACGGTGGAGAAGATATGGAAATAGGTTTCAACTCTCGTTTCTTGATGGAAATGTTGAACAACTTAGAATCGGCAGAAGTGAAATTGGAAATGTCAGAGCCAAGTAGAGCGGGTTTACTTACACCAGTTTCGGATAATGAAAGCGAAGATATTTTGATGCTGGTTATGCCAGTCATGTTGAATAGATAATGTATTAAATACGCATAAAAAAAGGGAGACATCATCTCCCTTTTTTTTATGCGTATTGTTTTTTTTTCAATTAAATGGTCATTTTCTGTCTATTACAAAACATTAACATGACCGTTGAACCTGTGTCGTTCGTCATAGTTTTTCATTTTTAACTCAAGCGTCCAATTGTACATTCCTGTTTCGACTTTCTTCTGATTAAAAGTTCCATCCCAACCAATTGACATGTCGTGCGTTTGAAAAACAATTTCTCCCCAACGATTCAAAACCGTGAACACGTAAGAATTCTCATCTACGCTACCAGACAACACGGGTGAGAAACGATCATTGAATTCATTGTGATCAGGTGTAAACGCATTTGGAACGTAAACCAGTAAATTAGAGTTTACCGTAATTGGAACAAGAAATTCATACGTACAACCGAAAGAATTTTCAGCAACAACCGTAAATTCATATAATCCTTCTCCGCTAAATTCATAGAAAAGCGAATTTCCAGTTGATGTAATAAGATCAGGAGAAATCCAAGTATACGTATAGGTAGATGGAGATAACGTAATGGTTGCTTCTGTTTCAATCTCTGTTGGGGTAATAGCAACTGAAGCGTCATTAGGGGATTGAATAACCGTTACCAAACTTGTTGAAGTTGCAGAGCAACCATTCGCATCTGTTCCAACGACAGTATACGTAGTTGTAACCATTGGAGATGCAATCACCGTACCGACTGTAGAAGAATTAAGTCCTACAATTGGTGACCATGTGTATGAAACTGCTCCAGAGGCCGTTAAAGTTGCTGACTCACCCGCACAAATTTGTGCATCATTTGAGGTAACGCTACCACCTGCTTGGCTATTGATAGTTACAGAGTCTATGAAACAGTTTGTACCATCATCAAAACGTACGTTATAAGTCCCAGAACCAAGTCCCAATACTGAAACATTCAAGGTTGAATTGGTTTGTCCAGAAATAGCAACACCAGCATTGTACCATTGAAATGTTCCAACGGAACCTACATTTGCCGTTAAAACTACATCATTGCCGCAAAGAGTCCCTTGAGTAGTAATGGATAGTCCTCCAAATGAACTAGATGAATTCATAATTAGATTATCAACCACCACATATGGCATACATTCTCCAGTGGCAGCTCCCAAGTTACTTGGCCAGCCAATTGGCATATTACAAGGGAAACCCAGAATAATTTCGTTTACGTTGAAAGTGGGTGTGAAGTTGATTGTAATTAATTGATAGCCCGTTGCGGTCAAACTGAATGTGCTTGATCCAATAATTGAATAAGAAGGCAAAGTTGCTGTTGGGCAATCCATTCCAAAATATGGTAAATTACCGCAATTAGGATTACCATACAATACGATGTCCATGGTAGTGGGTGTCACTAAAGGAGTGCAATTGACGATGTCGAACGTCGTTTGATCAACCTGTAAGCCCATGTAACCCAAAGAAAATTGCAGAGTGTAAGGCGTTCCTGCAACCATTGGATTCGTTAAGCAGGCACCCAAATATTCTTTGTAATCAATCAATCCCAAAAATGCCGCCGCTCCATTTCCATCAGGAAAAGGAAATAAACCTGCCGCTGGCGTAACACCAATATAATCACACGTATTGAATAAATCTGACGTCGCATCAGAGGCTTGTACCCAAGTATCAGCACAATTCAATTCAGAAAAGTAACTAGGACAACAATTGATTGTTTCGAACGATGGATTTGGAATAATGGAGGTAGGTGTTGTTGTTACTCCACTGCATGCACAATCCGGGTCATTTAAATCAATTAGACCGTCATTGTCATCATCTATTCCATTGAAACAATTTTCTTGTGAATATCCAGCAAGAGCAAATTGCAAAGAAATCAGAATTAATAATAGTGGTTTGAAATTCATAAAAGCTAAAATAAATTATCGTGCAAAAATATAGAACATTCATAGAAGAAAAAAGTTTTTATTTGAATTCACTTTTTTAAATTTCATAGTGAATCGAGAAGGCAAGTTTTGAACCCTTGAATTCTATTTTTTAGCATCTGTTCCCTACCCTTTTTTGTTTTAGAAAAATCCACATTAGATTATTATCTTTGCACTCCAAAATTAAATAGCATGAAAAACACAGAAGCAATCGAAAAGCGAAGAACCTTTGGCATCATTTCTCACCCGGATGCTGGAAAAACGACGCTTACTGAAAAATTATTGCTTTTTGGTGGTGCTATTCAATCCGCTGGCGCTGTAAAAAACAGTAAAATTCAAAAGACGGCCACTTCAGATTTCATGGAAATCGAAAAACAAAGAGGAATCTCAGTAGCAACTTCGGTTATGGCCTTTGAGTACGGTGGAAAACAAATAAATATCTTGGATACGCCCGGACACAAGGATTTTGCTGAAGATACTTTCCGAACTTTAACAGCTGTAGACAGTGTTATTTTGGTGGTAGATGTTGCAAATGGCGTGGAAGAGCAAACAAAAAAACTGATGGAAGTTTGCCGGATGCGCAAAACGCCGGTAATTATCTACGTCAATAAAATGGACCGTGAAGGAAAATACACATTTGACCTTTTGGACGAGTTGGAGCAACAATTGGACATCAAAGTAACGCCTCTTACTTGGCCTATTGGAATGGGCGATCGTTTCAAAGGCGTTTACAATTTGTTTGACAAAAACTTGAATCTCTTTCAGGCGAATAAAACCAAAATTTCCACCGATATTGTTTCATTAAGCGATTTAGCGGATCCTTTATTAGATGAAATGGTGGGTGTGGCGCCAGCACAAGAATTGAGAGAAGATATTGAAGTGATTGAAGGAGTTTACGACGAATTTTCCCGTGACGAATACTTGGCGGGTGATATTGCACCCGTTTTCTTTGGTTCAGCGGTCAATAATTTTGGGGTAAAAGAATTGTTGGATACTTTTTGCAGAATTTCACCATCTCCGAGAGGTCGAGATACAGATGCAGGATTTATTGAACCATCCGACGGTAAATTCTCGGGATTCGTCTTTAAAATCCACGCCAATTTGGATCCCAAACACCGTGATAGAATTGCCTTTTTACGAATCGTTTCAGGGAAATTTGAACGAAATACTTTCTATAACCACGTGCGTTTGGGGAAAAAAGTAAAATTCCCTAATCCTACCTCTTTCATGGCGCAGGATAAAAGTGTTATTGAGGAAGCATTTCCTGGCGATGTAATTGGTTTGTACGATACTGGGACTTTCAAAATTGGTGATACGTTGAATGAAGGCGCCGATTTCATGTTCAAAGGAATTCCAAACTTCTCTCCAGAGATATTCCAGGAACTTGAAAACTTAGATCCACTAAAGTCTAAACAACTCGACAAAGGAATTCGTCAGTTGATGGACGAAGGTTTGGCTCAATTGTTTGTGCAACAACCCGGAAATCGAAAAATTGTCGGAACAGTTGGTCAATTGCAATTTGAAGTAATCGCCTATCGCTTGATCAATGAATACGGTGCAAATTGTCGTTTCGTTCCCAAAGGTTATGCTAAAGCTTGCTGGGTGACTTCTGACAATGACGAGCAATTGAATACATTCATGCGTTCTAAATCCAATTCATTGGCACGGGACAAAGACGATAATTTGGTTTTCTTAGCCGAAACAGCGTTTCTTTTAACGATGGCAGAGCAAGATTATCCCGATTTGACTTTCCACAAAACTTCAGCGTTTAAATTAGAGCGCGAATACAATTAATCGAGCCAATTCTTCATTTCGGTTAAGTTGGAGGTACATGGTTTTGTTTCTTCCGATAAATTCATAGCCATGTGGTCTATGCCATTGGTCAAAATCAAGATCTTTGCTGACAAAGTGTGCTTGTATTGAGCAATTTGAAAGAAAGTTTTATCAGATAAAGGAATTTGAGGGGCTTTGCATTCAACAATAATTTCGGGTTTTCCTTCAGAATCGATCACGACCAAGTCAGCCCTGCGACTCATATTGTTATAGGATAGTGAGTATTCGGAAACTATTTTTCCAGGGGAAATCGCTAATTCATTGATCAAATAACCAATAAAATGTTGCCGAACCCATTCTTCTGGGGTTAGAACGAGTTTTTTTTTACGAAGTGGACACCAAACGTAAATTTGTTGACCCGACCGAGTCAATTTTAGAACTGTTCTAGGAAGATTTAAAGGAGTCATTTTAATAGTTTCGACCCAAAATCAATAATTCGATATTTTTGAATTTTAAGTCAAAAACGCGACCTAAAACCTCAGAAACCAAAGCGCCTTGATAAATGTACACGCCAGATCGAAAGCCTAAATCATTTGCAATAAGAGATTTACAACCTCCTTTGTCGCCCATTTCTAACAAGATGGGTGAAAAGATGTTCGATAATGCAAAGGACGCGGTGCGTGAAACTCTTGAAGCGATATTGGGAACGCAATAATGGATAACACCATGTTTAATAAATGTCGGTTCAATATGATTGGTAATGCGAGATGTTTCAAAACAGCCGCCTTGGTCAATGCTAACATCTACTATTACTGAGTCGGGCTTCATGCAAGAAACCATTTCGTCGGAAACCAAACAAGGAGTTCTTCCCAAGGTAGAACGAACCGCTCCAATCGCTACATCTGCTCGCATCAAAGCTTTGGCTAAAACCTTAGGCTGAATGATAGATGTAAAAAGTCGAACACCAACATCGTTTTGCAATCGACGAAGTCTGGTCAGCGAATTGTCGAAAACCTTAACAGAACAACCCAAGCCCAAAGCAGCTCTTACAGCGTATTCGCCAACGGTTCCAGCTCCAATTACCACTACTTCTGTCGGTTGAACACCCGAAATGCCACCCAGCATAATTCCTTTGCCTTGGTTGAAGGAGGAAAGCAATTCTCCTGCAATTAAAATGCTAGTATTGCCAGCAATTTCGCCCATTGTGCGGACGACAGGAAAAACGCCTTCTTCATCCCGAATGTAATCCCAAGCCACGGCCGTAATTTTTTTTTGCATCAATTTTTGCAAAATTACTTTGGGTTGCACGGAAATTTGAAGCGCTGATATCAAAGTCTGACTGCCTTTCATCATGTCTACCTCTTCTTCAGAAGGTGGAGCAACTTTGAAAATTAAATCACATTCAAAAATTTCATTGGGATTTTGACAAATTTCGGCGCCTGCTTCGCTGTACTCACGGTCAGAAAAATTGGCTCCTTCCCCACTTTTGCTCTCGATTTTTACGCGATGTCCATTTGCCACCAAAAGACTAACCGCCTCCGGTACCAAAGCGACTCTTTTTTCTTGAAAAGAGGTTTCTTTGGGAATGCCAATGTATAATTTTCCCTTTTTTCTTCGGACTTCTAGCATTTCTTCCTGAGGAAGTAAACTGCCTTGTTCCATTAAACTTTTAATGATTTGAGGATCTGTAATCATATCTGAACGCTAAGCAACCTTGTTTGACCAGCCTCTAAGATACTTAGTTTAAACCAAATTGTATCCATTGGCAGTAGTTCTTTTACAATCTCTGGCCATTCAATTAATGAAAGCCCCTCACCGTAAATCATTTCTTCTATCCCAATGTTGAAGGCTTCTTCTTGATTTTCAATTCGATAAAGGTCAAAATGAAAAACTGGACGTCCAGTTTCGGAAATGTATTCATTCACCAAGGAATACGTAGGAGAACCCTCCAAATCTTCAATTCCCATTGCGCGCAGAACTTCTTGAATCAAAGTCGTTTTCCCTGCGCCCATTTGTCCTTCAAAAGCCCAAACGCTGTTGGTGCCATATTTCTCCAATAGCTGCTCTGCGATTAACTTTAATTCAGATAGCCCATTTATTTGAAATTCAATACTATTTGGCATCTAAAACTATGTATGGTATTAAAATTTCTTCCAATGAAATACCTCCATGTTGGAAGGTGTTTTGAAAGTATTTCACAAAGTGATTGTAGTTGTTTGGGTAAACGAAAAAATCATTTTCATGCGCAAAAACATATTCACTAGACATTTTACCGCCGGGTAAACGGACATTATTGGGTTGAACCGAGAAAACCTCTTTTTTGTCGTACGAAAGATTTCTTCCTACTTTGTAGCGAAGGTTCGTGTTCGTACTACGTTCTCCAACGATTTTTACAGGATTGGAAACTTTCACAGTTCCGTGATCCGTTGTAATGATCAATTTTGATTTTGATTCCGCTACTTTTCGAATAATTTCTTGCAAAGGCGAGTGCTCGAACCAAGATACGGTTAAAGAACGGTAAGCAGCTTCGTCATCAGCCAATTCACGGATCATTTCACTTTCCGTTCGAGCATGAGAAAGCATATCGACAAAATTGTACACTACTACATTTAACTGGTTGTCTTTCAGTTGATGATACGTCTCTGATAATTTCTTCCCTGCTTCGTAATTGGTGATTTTGTTGTAGCTAAATTTCACGTTCATTCCCAAGCGCGTCAATTGCGTTTCCAATAATTCCTGTTCGAATTTATTTTTGCTTCCGTCCTCGTCCTCTCCTACCCAATATTTTGGATATTTCGATGCGATATCAGAAGGCATTAATCCTGCAAAAAAGGCATTTCTAGCATACTGTGTAGCGGTTGGAAGAATGGAATAAACGATTTCCTCTTGTGTGATGCGAAATTGCTTTTCTATGATTGGTTTCAACACTTTCCATTGGTCAAAACGCAAATTATCAATCACCAACAAACAAACTTTTTCTTGTTTTACGATGGGAGCAATTTTCTCTTTAAAAACTTGGTGCAAAAACAAAGGAGCATCTTCATCACCACCAATCCAATCTTCATAATTGTTTTCAATTAACTTCGAGAATTGCGTATTGGCCTCTTTTTTCTGCATTTCAAGAATTTCTCGCATGCCGGCATCTTCGATGTTTTCCAATTCCAATTCCCAGTACACTAATTTTTGGTACAAATCCTTCCATTCTTCTGCGTCCATACGGCTGTTAAGCTGCATGCCCAATTGACGGAAATCTTGCTGGTAATTAGCATTGGTGGCTTGAGAAACCAATTTGCTTTTGTCCAGATTCTTTTTGATGGTCAGTAAAATTTGATTCGGATTAACAGGTTTTATCAAATAGTCTGCAATCTTGTTACCGATTGCTTCTTCCATGATGTGTTCCTCCTCGCTTTTGGTGATCATTACGACCGGTATCGAGGGTGTATCTTCCTTTATGCGGGATAAAGCCTCCAATCCAGAGATTCCGGGCATGTTTTCATCCAGGAAAATAATATCGAAATTTTCTTCCTTATTCATATCCACGGCATCTGCTCCATTGTTGACACTTGAAACGGAATATCCTTTCCCCTCTAAAAATAAAATGTGGGGTTTCAACATGTCGATTTCATCGTCGGCCCAAAGGATTTTCACTTGCATACTGGTTTATTTTTTACTTTTGATGGATATAACGCTAAAATTATTCATTTGCGACCGATTCTCAGCCGAAATAACAAAAAGAAAATTTTTAACGACCCTGTGTACGGTTTTATTTCAATTCCGAATGAAATAATCTTTGACATAATCCAACACCCGTTTTTTCAGCGGTTGCGAAGAATAAATCAATTGGGTTTAACGCAGCTGGTTTATCCCGGTGCCTTGCATACACGATTTCATCACGCTTTGGGCGCGATGCATTTGATGTTCAATGCGATTCAAGTGATTCGAAGAAAAGGACACGAAATTACACCGCAAGAGGAACATGCTGTTTTGTGTGCCATTTTGCTCCATGACATCGGTCACGGTCCTTTTTCACACACCTTGGAATACGATATTGTAAACGGCGTTAGTCACGAGGAAATTTCCAGTTTATTCATCTATGCGCTGAATACAAGTTTCCCTGGCGAATTGGAATTGAGCTTAGCAATATTTCAAAACAAGTACGAAAAGAAATTTTTGCACCAGTTGGTTTCGAGTCAATTGGACATGGATCGATTGGATTATTTGAATCGAGATAGTTTTTATACAGGTGTTAGCGAAGGAATCATTGGAAGTGAACGAATCATCGAAATGTTGGATGTTCATGAAGGTCAATTGGTACTCGAGGAGAAAGGAATTTACTCTGTTGAGAAATTTATCGTCGCCAGAAGATTGATGTATTGGCAAGTTTACTTGCATAAAACAGTTGTATCCGCTGAATTGACCTTGATTCAAGTTTTACGAAGAGCAAAATTGTTGGTAGAAGCGGGTCAAACGGTTTTTGCTAGTCCAGCTTTGGAGTTCTTTTTGAAAAATAAAATTGGATTAAGTGACTTTAAAAACAATCCAGATGCCTTGCATTATTTCTCACAATTGGATGATTTTGACATTCTAGGCGCTGTAAAAGTTTGGCAGAACCATCCCGATACGATTTTATCGGATTTAGCACGACGTTTGGTCAACCGTGATTTATTGAAAATTGAAATATCAAAAGAACCATTTACTGCGGAGCGAATTCTGCACGAACGGAATGAACTGGTCAAAAAATGGAAATTATCTTTTGAGGATACGGCTTACTACGTTTATTCCCAAAAATTGACGAATAGCGCCTACAATCATGGTAAGGAGAACATCAATTTGAAAATGAAAACAGGTGAAATAATTGATTTATCGAAAGCTTCTGATAATCTGAATATTTCCGCACTCGCCAATCCTGTGGAAAAATTTTGTTTGTGCTATCCAGCTTAAATAAAAGTTTAAGTAGCTAGAGCAAGGGTAATTTTGACGTTGGTTAGAAACAACTATTGCCTTTTCAAATCACCGTTTTTCCAGTCTGAAATGAATTTTGCCCAAGAATAAGGATTAAACAAATTGTTTACTGGTATTTGTCCCATAGTGTACAATTTGGTGTTTCGCTGGTTAGAAGCATAGCTTTGGGCCAAACCAGCATCTACGGTTAAACGAGCCGCTGCAAATGCCAAACTTTCACCAGATAATTCACGTTGTGCTCTTCTCAAAGCGTCGTCATACGGCTCCATTTCAACAAAAGCACGGGCAAAATCTTCTCGTGATGGCCAAGGATAAACATCAATTTGTGGTAAATTAATGGTGTCTTTTTTCATCATATGAATGATGCTGTATCTATTTTCAGTTAAGGTGTCAGGAACAATAAATGAAGACGTTTTGTGTCCATAAAAAGAAAAATGCAGCGTATCTCCAGGTGTCACGACAAACGAGAAATAACCATAATAATCAGCGATTACACCTCTTCGATTTGAAAGATCAAAAACCGTGGTGTAAGGCAAGGGTTCTAAATCATCCTCGGAAACCACAACTCCTGAAAGTTGTATCAAAGCTTTAGTCGAATCCTGTGAAAACGCGGTATCCTGGAAGGTAGTAAAAAAAGCAGTAGCAACAAAAAAATGAAGAAACGAGCTTTTGATATGGATGAATCTGTTCAAAATCGTAATGTTTGTATTGCAAAAATGCCATTAATTCTTGAATTGAGTTACAAAGAAACGTTAATCTGATATTCTTCTAAGAAATTAATGCTAAATTTGCCAGAATTTATTTAAAAAAATAGGTTCATGTCTTTATCAAATATTACATCGATTCGTGAGGGTTTAACCTACGATGATGTTCTTTTAGTTCCGGCTTTTTCAGAAGTATTACCACGTGACGTTAAATTGTCTAGCAAATTAACCAGAAATATTTCTGTAAATACGCCAATTATTTCCGCGGCAATGGATACGGTGACTGAGTCCAAATTAGCCATTGCTATTGCTCAACAAGGCGGAATGGGTATTATTCACAAAAACATGACGATTGAGAATCAAGCCATGGAGGTGCGGAAAGTAAAGCGCTCAGAAAGTGGGATGATCATCGATCCTATCACCTTGAGTGAGGATGCTAAAGTTTCGGATGCCTTGGCTATCATGAAGGAAAATAGCATTGGAGGAATTCCGGTTGTAGACGCGAATGGAACCTTAAAAGGTATCGTTACGAACCGTGATTTGCGATTTGAAAAAGAATTTTCTCGCCCAATTCGAGAAATCATGACTTCCGAAAATATCATCACGGCAAATGACCATATCGAATTGTCTGATGCTGAAGGAATTCTTCAAGAAAATAAAATTGAAAAATTACCCGTTGTAGACTCAAAAGGGCGATTGGTAGGATTAATCACCTACCGAGATATCATTAAAGTAAAACAACATCCACTTTCTTGCAAAGATAGTTTTGGACGATTAAGAGTTGGAGCCGCCGTTGGTGTTACGCCAGATACATTGGATCGTGTAGATGCATTGGTAGATGCCGGTGTTGATGCCATCGTAATTGATACGGCTCACGGACATACCATGGGCGTTGTAGAAAAATTAAAACAAGTCAAAGCAAAACATCCAAATTTGGATGTAATTGTGGGGAATATTGCAACAGCGGCAGCAGCGAAACACTTAGTTGATGCAGGTGCTGATGCAGTGAAAGTTGGAATTGGACCAGGTTCTATATGTACGACTAGAATTATTGCTGGTGTTGGAGTTCCTCAATTGACTGCGGTGAATGATGTGGCAAGAGCATTGGAAGGAACAGGTATTCCGGTTATCGCTGATGGAGGTATTCGCTATACTGGTGACATTGTAAAAGCAATTGCAGCAGGTGCTGATATCGTTATGGTAGGTTCAATGTTTGCAGGTGTAGAAGAATCACCTGGCGAAACCATCATTTTTGAAGGTAGAAAATTCAAATCTTATAGAGGAATGGGAAGTGTTGAAGCCATGCAACAAGGTTCAAAAGATCGTTATTTCCAAGATGCAGAAGACGATGTGAAAAAATTGGTTCCTGAAGGAATTTCAGGTCGTGTACCCTATCGAGGAAACTTAAACGAAGTCATGTATCAAATTATAGGTGGATTAAGAGCCGGAATGGGATATTGTGGAGCGCCAACAATTGATAAATTACAAGGAGCTGAATTTGTTCGAATTACCTTTGCAGGCATGCGTGAATCACATCCACATGATGTGACGATAACACGTGAAGCACCCAACTACAGCATAAAATAATAGATTAAAATAAAAACATGAACCCGTTTGATTTGTCAAACGGGTTTTTTGTTATTTTAGCCTATCAAAATTTAACCTGTACAATCGTCTAAGTCATTCGCTAAAATGAAAATTATTTTACTATCGCTTACCACTGTTTTTTTAAGCGTTTCAGTTTTTTCTCAATCACTGGATTATTATTGGTTATCAAAAGGAGAAATACCCAAGTGTATTAAAGAGAGTCAAGTTCTATTTCCAAAATATACCGTTTACCCATTGAGCCATGGGTCCAATTATTCTAAAAAATCAAACAATCTAATCTTTGATCGGATTTTAAGTTCAGGAAGGGTATTATTTGGAGACAAGTTGGCTGTTGATTTAAGAACGAATTGCGCACCGCTGTTTGATAAAGGAATATTTAAACAAACGGATCAGATTTACATTCTAAAATCGAGTGTCTCTGCCATTGTATCCAACCAAGATATTTATTTAGTTACGACGGGTTTGCTAGCTCAAACTTCGTCTGTCGAACAATTGTTTTTTCTTTTAATTCCTGAAAAAGAAAAGCAACTGAAGTCATCGCCTTGTGGAGATAAAGTACTTTTTACCAGCAGTTTGTTGGATGATTTAATAAAGTCGTATTATCGACTTTCCCTAAGTTTTGAAACCTCGATTGATGAAAAAGCTTTGCAGACCTATTCGACTGCGGGATTTTCGGCTTTTGAGGCTGTTCGAACTATGGATGTTCTAAGATTCTCACACTTACCCTTTGAGGATGTTGCATTGGTTGAGAATTATTTCGGATCTACAGTGTATGTCCCAAAGTCATTCTATGACGTTTCTGATTACAAAGGAGTCGTAAAAACGGTCAATCCATTTGGAGTTACGACACCGAATGATCCTTATCAAATTCGGAAAGATAAATTACTTAGTAAAACGGGGGTTGCTGACAAAGAAGAGAAAGCTCAATTATTGAACTATATAAGACTTCGATATCTTGCTCGATTGCAGGTCATTGAGGAATTGTTAATTGCAAATGAATTTGAAAAAGCACTTTATTCAGTTGGTGTTCTGGAAAAAGAGATGGTTTTGCCAGCTGAAAATTACCTCGTTCGAATGAAATTAAATGCTTGGTATGGCATGGTTGTTCAAAATTTTTCGCTTGGCGCGAAGAGATATGAGAAAAATTTAATTCAAAATAACCTTTCGGAAAGTGACCGTTTTTTTCGTCTATTAAATAAATTAAATGGATTTGCAGTGGCAAGTTTAGCTTTGAGATTTTCCACGGATGTGATGAATCAATATCCTGAATTGTATGTGGATGCAAAATTAATTCGCGATGAAATAACGAATGTTTTGGTTGAAAGTAATCGATTTCCGATTAAACGATTTTCAAAAGAAACCTTTCCGAATAGTTCAAAAGAAATATCTCTCTCTGATACGATATCCAAATACGACAAGATTGACATGGCGAAGAAAATAGAAGTATTAACCATTGATAGCAATGAGTTTTATTTCTATGCAATTCCCGATCTACTTAGCGACAGCGTATTTGTTGCAAAATTTGACAAAGATTCAAATCTGGAAAATGATAAAAAGACAATCATGATTGATCCAACAGTTAGTTTGTTTACTAGAAAAGGATTAAAAGAAAACAAGTCTTTAGAATTGGAGAAATTGACCCAAACTAGTTCGGTCGATGCTTTGAAAAAATATGAGTATTCCGTTACCTATTGGGATCCGAATGGCACTAACACTGCTACACTGGAGTACAATAGAACTTCAGAAATCAACCAAATGATCCTGCAAAAGTTCAAAACGGGAGAAACGAATGTAGGTTTGTTAGGTGTTTCACAATATCGTCTCCAAGAATCATTTGGAAGTCAAAATCAACAATTGCTTTTTTGTCAGTTTACAAATCGATTCAAAATGAAAGCGCGAGGCGTTCATTTTTTAGGCTTTTTGATATTGCCCCTTCCGTGGGTTGCTACGGATCTTTTGATCAGAGGAAATCAGTCAAATTATTTGGCTTTTAATTTTAACTCGACTCAAGGAAAAATACTAGACTTTGAACAGATTGAGCTATCGTATTCTTGGAATAAGAATACAACTTTAGCGCAATTGATGAAATACATAACAAACATTAAATAATGTTGAAGAAGATAAATATTATTATTGCTATGGTTTTAATTAACATGGCAAATTTGTACAGCCAAACAATCGGTTTTCAAGGTTGTAAAAACATTGTTTCAGGAGAGTTTTTGGTGAACGTGCCAATTTTCTCGGGATCATTCAATAAATTCACTTTTCGTGAAAAAAATGGTGCTATGGAACAATCGAAAGAATGGATAAACACCGGTTATTCATTCAATTATTTGCGACAATTAAAGTCAGGATTTGCAATGGGAATAGAGTTCTTAAACAAACAAACAATAATCAATGCCCCTATTTCTTACGCTTCCTACTCTTCAAATGCCAGTGGTTCTGTATTTCCGGATTCGAGTTATTTAAGAATGGAAGGAATCGGAATTCGATCGAAAAGTTACATGCTTCGTATGGAATTCTCGAATGCTAACGGTATTGCACCTGCAGGAATTATTCATAGTCTAGGTTTAGGTTTCACGCAAGCGAATATTCAAAACAAACCCTATCGCTATGCTGTAAATGAATTTGGGCCAGGTCCTGAAAATGCTGCTTATTGGACAGCTCCTGACAATTATTTTATCTCGAAGGATTATCCGTCCATAAATGGGATAACTATTTCATACGGTTGCTTTTACAGGAGACCGGTAAGCAAGCATTTAACAGTTGATTTAGGTATTAAATATTTGTTCTCTTTTTATTCATCAATGAGCGATCAAAAATTAGAGGTCTTAAATGGTCATCCACTTGATTATTCCAGTATTTATTACCGTTTGAAGCGAGAAAATTTAATGAGTATTAGTTTAAAAGCTGGATTGACTTATTTATTCTAGTACAATTTCAAATTTTCGTCTGAAAATTCTGGAGTAGTTCACTGACACGATTCAAATTTACTGAAACGGATTTCAATGTTTCTCTTTGATTCAAGTCCAATATCGCTTGGTCGAAAGGAACGGTTACGCTTTTTAATAAATTGCTCGCTGTGCTCAATTTTTCTAAAATTTCTTTTCCTATTTCTGTGTCAATTTCGTTGATGAAGTCAATTAAGTAATAGTCTCCGGTTCCAGCAAATAGTGATCTCCCGTCCAGATAAAGACTAATTGCATCAATCATTTTGAGCAAATGTAATGTCGTTTTATCCGAAAATTTATCTAGTTCATAACTTTCATTTTGAATGTCAACTGCATCAATGATCAGGTTATGGCTCAGATAATCAATGTGTTTAATAAGAGAAACAAACAGCAAGTCTTTAAACTTAGTTGCGTCCAATTTGAGTAATTCTTTTTCAAAAGTGGACTCATCAAGGATTTGTGTAAAATTAGATTTCAATTGCTCCTTAACTGCCAACAGATAGACTCTTCTTCTATCTGCGTTTATTCCACTCGTTAAGTCTTGTGAAGGTCTTGATCCCGGGCCAGAAACGCTCAGATCTTCGCCCCATAGTATAAATTCCATGGCATGAAAACCGATGCTGATATTGTTTGGACCTCCAATTAAATGTGCGTTCAATACGTCAGTTTTTGTTAAATTAGGATACGTACTAAAATTGTTTATGATTCCTGAATTCGCATTGGCTTGTGTATAATCAATATAAGATTCGTTTAAATATGTTAAGTCAATTTGATTTCTCAGATTTGAAAAGGCGTGGCTAAGACTCGTGGATTCAAAGCTATAAGGAGACAGTAATAGATAACTAGAATAGGATTTCACCCAATTTTCTTTTGATAGTTGGAAGAATGAATTTTGCATATAACTAGTCAAATCCCAAATGTTTTTTTCTAAGATCGAATAGTCACTTAAAAAGTTGTTTAAAAGGAATTTACGCGTATTTATATACTGGTTTTTTAATCTAGAAAACTGATAGGTGTGCTCACTATTTTTTGTATTATCTTTTTTGTTACAACCTATTAGTAGCAAGGCTGAAACTAGGAATAAAGATCTGATTTTCATTTTCATTGAATAATTAATAACCCAAATTTATAAAAAAATATAATAACATTGGATTTTAAATCGTTTCTCAAATCCTTCATCAAATTGATGTGGAATTTGTTATTTTTACGGTCATTAAAATAAATATCTAAAAAATGAAAAAAATCTTAATACTATTATTCTTTTTCAATTCACAACACTATACTTTTTCTCAAACAGACGCAACGATTCTAGAGATAGACAATCAGAAAGTATCAAAATCAGAATTTTTACAGATTTATTTAAAAAACAACAATTCACCCAAATACGATAAAGCAAGTTTGGATGACTATATGGTGTTGTTTAAAAAGTTTAAATTAAAAGTAGCAGAAGCAGAAGCTTTGGGTTATGATACGATTCCACGCTTGAAAAAAGAATTGGATGGTTACAGAAAACAATTGGCTACCCCCTATTTGACAGATGCTGAAATGAATGAGTATTTGGTAAAAGAAGCGTACGACAGAATGAAAACAGAACTTCGTGCGTCTCATATTTTGTTGCGTTGCGAACCAGACGCCTCTCCTGCAGATACCGCTCGAATTTATACGCGTTTAATGGCCTTAAGAAAACGTATTGTTGACGGTGAAAATTTTGAAACTGTGGCGCGTGGCAAAAGTGGTTCAGAGGATCCCTCTGCTGCACAAAATGGTGGCGACTTAGGTTATTTTACGGCTTTTCAAATGGTAAGTTCTTTTGAAGATGCTGCCTACACACTGCCAATTGGTCAAGTTTCCATGCCCATTCGAACAAAATTTGGCTACCATTTGATAAAAGTCGTGGATTCTAGACCAGCTCGAGGAACCATCAATGCTGCGCATATAATGATTGCGACATCGAAGGAGGCTAGTCCAGAACAGTTGCAAAACGATAAAAAGAAAATTGAAGAAATTTACGGCAAATTGGTTGCTGGTGAAAACTTTGAAGATTTGGCCAAACAATTTTCAGATGATCCAAGCACCAACGGTCGCGGTGGGATTTTGCCAGCATTCGGAACAGGAACTACCACTCGAATGGTTCCTGTATTTGAAGATGCAGCTTTTGCTTTGAAAAATGATGGTGACTTCTCAGGACCGGTTCAATCCGATTTTGGATGGCACATCATCAAACGAATCAGTTGGGCTCCATTGGCATCTTTCGAAAGTTTGAAAAAAGAAATTCAAACCAAAGTAAATCGGGATGATCGTGCAAAAAAGACGCAAAACTCTTTTGTCAATAAATTGAAGGTTGAATATGCTTACAAAGCAAAACCATCAAAAGGATTGAAATGGTTTGTTAGTAACATGGATTCAACGTATTTTAAAGGTGCATGGACAGCTTCAAAATTAAAATCAGATAAGGTGCTTTTCGTTTTAGACGGAAAAAAATATGGTCAAAAAGATTTTGCAAGCTACCTAATGTCGAATTATCGAGGAGTAGCAAAATCAAACTTCGATGAGTTAGTGAAAAACCAATACGCTGCTTATGAAAAAGCAAGGATTTTGGCTTACGAAGATTCAAAATTGGAAGCAAAACATCCAGCATTTAAAAGTTTGATGCAAGAATACCATGATGGAATTTTGTTGTATGAAATTATGACAGACAAAGTGTGGAATCAAGCCATGAAAGATTCGGCAGGTTTGGCGAATTTCTTTGCAAGCAATCGCGACAAATACTCATGGGGAACTCGTTATGACGCCATGGTTTATGAATGTTTGAATCAGTCCATTGCGACAGATGTGTTTAAAATGATACAAAATGACACCATCAACTCAAAACATGTTATTGAAAAAATCAACAAAGACAGTGAGTTGAATTTAAAAGTGAAAACAAATAAATTTGACCCATCAGAAGTTAGTTATTTGAAAGGACACAAATTGAACGTAGGATCAAACAAACCATATGAAGTAGATGGGAAATTCTATGTGGTTAAGGTGAATGAAATTATTCCTGCAGGTCAAAAAGAATTAAACGAAGCCAAAGGGGCAGTAACTTCAGATTACCAAAATTACTTGGAAAAAGAGTGGTTGACGGAATTGGAGAAAAAACACCCAATCAAAGTGAATGAAGAAGTTTTGTATTCTCTTGGGAAATAACATAAAAATTAAAATAAGTAAGGGCGGCTTTTGGGCGGCCCTTATTTGTATGTCACTACTTTTTGTTGCTTGCTCAGATGATTCAATAATAGCGAGCGTAAACGATCATGAATTATCGATGAGCGAGGCGCGCAAGTTGATGGCGCATTTGGGGTATGATATTAATAAAACTCAGGATAAATTAGCCTTTGTTGAAACGTGGACCAACGCCATGATGATGCAAGATGAATTGGCCGCTTCTGATTCTGAAAAATCGAAATTAGCGGAATTCCGTTCTCAACTTTTCCAAGGAGAATTGGCACAATATTTCTTGACCGAAAATGAATTAATGAAAAAAGTAGACACTACTTTTACGGATGGAGATTTGGAAAAGTATTTCAATGATCACTTGGAGGAGTTCAGTCTAGATGATTTCATCGTAAAAGCACTATTCATCAAGTTACCGGTAGATGCACCTAAAATGGACGAAATAAAAAGCGCCTACCTGTTAAAAAATGATAAAGACGTAGCGCAAATCGAATCTTATGCGAAACTTTACGCAGATGATTTTTATTTCGATGATGAAAATTGGATATTATTTCAAGAATTGAGAAACAAAATAGCCTTGAAATCCATCAACAAAGAAAATTTGGTATTGAATAGAACAAAAACTTATTTTTCTGATCAAGGTTATGTGTATTTCTTGAATATTTTAGATTATAAATTAAAAAGTGACCATCCACCATTTGAATTTGTGAAAAGTCAAATCAAGGAACGTTTAATGGCACAAAGATTGAACAATAGAAGAAATGAGGTGGAAAACACCTTAAAAGAGAATTTAAAGAAAAAGCATGAAGTACAAATCAATTTTTAGTTTACTCCTTTTTTTAACCACGTTTGTTTCGGCTCAAGAAAAACCGATGCCAATTGATAAAATTGTGGCTCAAATAGGTGATAAAATCATTTTGCTTTCTGATATCCAATCTCAAAAATTGCAGATGATTCAGGCAAAAATAGAGGTGCCGGTAAATGCTGATTGTACAATTTTAGAAGATTTAATGTATCAAAATTTGATGCTCAACCAAGCTATTTTAGATAGTGTTGTCATTCAAGATGCGCAGGTAGAAGGTGAAATGGAAAACCGTTTACGGGTGATTGAAAATCAGATTGGAGGTACGGTAAAAATGGAAGCCTTTTACGGCAAAACCAAAAGCCAAATTAAGGACGAGTTCAGAGAAATCATCCGCGACCGATTGTTGACGCAAGAAATGGAACGTACCATTACAGAAGATATCAGTGTTACTCCAAAAGAAGTTCAAGCCTTTTTTGATAATTTGCCAAAAGACAGCATACCATTGATTAATGCATCATTGGGCTTTCAACAAATTGTTATTTATCCTGAAATCACGAAACAAGATAAGAGTATTGCATACAATAGATTAGAGGAAATCAGAAAGGGCATTTTGGCTGGAAAAAGTTTTGATACACAAGCCAGAATCAATTCTGAAGATCCTGGGAGTGCGAAAGAAGGAGGTAAATTGGAGGCTACGCGAGGTATGATGGTACCACAATTTGAAGCGACCGTTTTTAGTTTGAAAGTGGGCGAAGTTTCACCGGTTTTTGAAACAGATTACGGTTACCATATCGTAAAATTGTTGGATAGAAAAGGGGACGATTATAAATGTCAACACATTTTATTGATTCCAAAATTTAGCAACAGTGAGTTGGAAAATGCTTCTTATCGAATGGATACTTGTTATGCCAAATTGGTTTCGAAAGAATTGACGTGGGAACAAGCAGTAATTCAATATTCAAATGATGACGCTACGAAACAAAACAAAGGAATTATTACCAACCCGATTACGGGTGAGCAAACGTGGAGCACCGAAGATTTGAATGAAATTGATCAACAAATTTATTTGTTGACAGATGCTTTGGAACTAGGACAATTTACATCGCCAAGCTTGTACGGTAATTACATCGAAAGAAAACAAGGAATCCGAATCGTTCGTTTGATGAATCGTACAGAGCCACATTTGGCGAATATGAAAGACGATTATACTTTGATTAAAAGAGCCGCGGAGAATAAGAAAAAAGAAGAAACGCTTACAAATTGGGCGAAAGGAAAAATTGTAAATGCCTATGTCAATATTGATCCTGCTTACGTGAATTGCGATTTTCGAAATCAGTGGATTATCAAATAGAGCTTTAACTTTACTATAAAATATTTTAAAATTTATGTCGGACGTTGCTGCATTGGATCAATTGGTCGTAGATTACCAAAAATTAAAGAGTGAAATACACAAAGTAATTGTTGGTCAAGATGACGTGGTAGATCAAGTATTGATATCCATTTTTTCTAAAGGTCATTGTTTGTTGGTGGGTGTGCCAGGGTTGGCAAAAACATTGTTGGTAAATACGATTGCTCAAACCTTGGGTTTGACTTTTAATCGTATCCAGTTTACGCCAGATTTAATGCCTTCTGATATTATAGGTTCTGAAATATTGGATGAAAGCAGAAATTTTAAATTTTTAAAAGGCCCTTTGTTTGCAAATATTGTATTGGCAGATGAAATAAACCGAACACCGCCAAAAACGCAAGCAGCGTTGTTGGAAGCCATGCAAGAGCGTTCCGTTACGACAGCTGGACAAAACTTCCCACTTCCCCACCCTTTCTTCGTTTTAGCGACGCAAAACCCGATTGAACAAGAGGGAACCTATCCATTGCCAGAAGCACAGTTGGACCGTTTTATGTTTAATATTTGGGTAGATTATCCTACGTTTGAGGAAGAAATGGCCATTGTCCGCGCCACTACTTCTTTGGAAGAAACAACCTTGCAACAAATCGTTTCAGGTGATCAAATCAGTGAATACCAAAAATTGATTCGTCGTATTCCTGTTCCAGACAATGTGTTAGAATACGCGGTTAAATTGGTCGGTAAAACTCGCGTGAATAGTGAATTGGCTCCCAAAATAACGAAAGATTTTATAACGTGGGGTGCCGGTCCAAGAGCTTCTCAAAACTTGATTATTGGAGCAAAATGTCATGCTGCACTAAGAGGGAAATATTCTCCCGATATTGAAGATGTGAAAGCAGTCGCCTTACCGATTCTTCGACACCGTTTGGTAAGAAATTACCGGGCTGAAGCAGAAGGATACAGCATGGATAGAATTATCCAAGAATTACTCTAATACAGTTTATTTCTTCAAAGCAATGAAAAATAATTCGGTTCCCTTTCTGGGTGCAACGGAATTGTAGCATTCATCCATGATTTTTAGTTGGTAATACGTTGAAAATAGTTCTTCATATTCCTGTTTGGATCCTCCGAATGGTGGACCTCCTTCAAATGCACGGTTGAAAAGAAGTCCGACCATTTTGCCATTGAAACCCAGTAATTCTGACGTTTTCTGAATGTATTTTTCTCGCAAAGAAGGATCGATGGCGCAAAACATCGTTTGTTCCACTAACAAATCAAATTGACCGTCAATCGTAAAGAAATCTTTTTGTAGAATCTGATTTTTAGGAAGTTCTGGTAAGTTTTTCTGAATGGATCGTATCGCTTCAGGAGAAAAGTCAGCCAAGTAAACGTTCTTAAATCCTTGATTCCATAAATAAATGCCCTCATACGCGCGGCCACATCCTGGAATCAAAATCTTAATGTCTTTATTGGAAAGCTGGTCGATATAAGATTTTAAAGGAGGAGAAACTTCTCCTAAATCCCATATCGCATCATTTTGTTGATACCGAGATGACCAATAATCAGCGTTTAATTTGCTCATACCAACAAAGAAAAAGAAAATTAATCAGGAAATAAAGTTATTTTCGAAACAGAATGAAAGTGGCCTTTATTATCAATAGCAGTCGTAAACTGAATCCTGCATCCGATGAGACGATTCGATTAGCGAAACTCGATGCGGAATTGGATTGCCATTTCTTTTTCACTGAAAAAGCCAAACAATCCATACAATTGGCGAAACAAGTCTCCGATTCCGGATTTCAAGCTGTGATTGCAGTAGGTGGCGACGGCACCTGCAATGAAGTCTTAAACGGAATTCAGCTATCAATGAATAAAAGTGCTATTCTTTTTGGTATTGTACCCAATGGAACTGGAAACGATTTTCAGAAAATGGTGGGTGAATTTCAGCCGGATATTTTTATAGCCTCAATTAAAAACCAACGACACAAGCAGATTGATATTTGTAAAGTTCAATTGAATGACAGCATTTCTTATGCACTGAACATTGCCGGAATTGGTTTTGATGGCTATGTTGTGCAGCAGTTAGAAATAATGAGGACAAACATTCGTCTCCATGGAAAAATTGCCTACGCTTTGGCCATCTTGCAATCATTTATGTATTTCAAAAAACGAAGCGTTCAGATTCAGTGCGCCGAATTCAATTACGAAGGTAAATTAATGTTGATGGCTGTTTGCAATGGCAGAGCATTCGGTCATGGTTTGTTTATTAATCCTGAAGCAAAAATGGACGATGGCAAATTGAATGTTACTTTGTTGGGCGAAGTTACCTTTTGGGATTATATCCAAAATATTGGGCGATTAAAAAAAGGACTAAAAATCAATCATCCGAACGTTCATTATTTTCAAACAGAAGAAATTCGTATCAATATCCAAAGTCAAACGCTCTATACTGAATTGGATGGTGAAAACATAGGCTCCGGCAACGTGAATTTTACCATTGAAAAAGGTGTTCTGAAACTTTTAATTTAAAGTTTGCGAATTTTCTCAATTGTGTTGTGGCTTCCGCTAGTTAACTGGACATAATAGATACCAGCATCAAGATTTTCTAAATTTACTGTGATTTTCCTTTGTTGAAAGGTTTGATGAAGTACCTTGCCTTGCGCGTTTATTAATTGTAAGTCAGTGGGTGTAGAGGTAATGATAAATAATTGATTATTAGTAGGGTTTGGAAACAGGTTATAAGTTAGTGATTGTTCACTAATATTCATTTCGCCTTGATGAATCACCCCTATTCCATCCAAATCGAATCCACCCGACTCAAAATTCGTTGGCCAAGGATCATTAATTAATCTGCCCAAACAATCCCAACTTCCGTAGGTGGAATCCACCACGCCGACCACGTCAATTAGTTTGACATGCGTGATTGCATTCAGATCTAAATTGCCTATTGAATCCAATTCTTGTAAGTCAAAAGGAGTTCCGAAACCTTGTCGATATTTACCGGCTAAATTGTGAACAAACGAGCAATTACCGAAGGATCCATTGGTCAATTGAGGCACTAATGGTGTTTCAGAATAGGCTGGAAATCGATAGAAATCTATTCCATTGGAGCTCACTTCTACAAAAGCCAATTCCATGTAGTTATCCGTAAATCCATTTTCAAAAACGGCAAAATCAGGACCTATTCCATTTTTAATGGGTGGATAAAAATTTAATATAGCGCTTCCTGCATCACCGAGCGAAACGATGTCGGTTGAATTACCTTCCGCGACTCCTGCCCCATTATTGTCACTACCGAAACTAGCGTAACCAAATTCGGGATGGTCAATTTGCATGAAACCACGTGTGACAGTACATGTATTTGCCCACGCAATAAAAACCGATGAATCTTTATGGATAGCCGTCGAACCAGGTTGTCCTGCTGCTGGTGGGAAACTTTGCGACCATCCGATTTGGGTCATACAAATGAAGCAAAGGAATAATATTGATTTATTCATAGTAAAGGAGTTGATTTGGAATTAACCCAACGGTGTGATTTGTCAAATAATTTCCGTTCGAGTCAAATTCATGAATTTTCCCTGTATTAACATAGCCTTGAGCATCAAAGCAATACAGTTTGTTTTGCAATGGTTCGAATTGAAAACCATAAAAGGTTTGTACTTGAGTTAAATCCAGGCAATCGGTAGAAACGACACTTTCATTTAACACATTTAGCTTTAATATTTTGGTGATTCCTACGGATAAATATGAAACTAAAAGTTGATCGTTCATCAGGCAAATGCGATCGGCCTCGAAGCTGAAAGTTTGTTCTTTTGTGTCTGAAATCGAAGAAATACGGTGCAAACGACTTGGATTACTTCCAAAATCACCTCGACTCACGACATATACATCGCCTTGCCCATCCACGAGCAAAGAACCTGGGTTTTTTCCAACCGTAATTTTGCATATTTCTAATTCAGCATTTAGAGAAATGACACTTACTGTAGAATCTAAATTGGGAAAATTCAATCCACCCGAATTGGCTACATACAATTTATTATTACTAACCGCCAATTGCTCTGGGTTTTCACCGACTTTGATTCTTTTGCTGATCGTTAAAGAACTTAAATCCAAAACGTCAACATACCCGTCAAAACAGGATATATAACCCTTGTTTCCTTGGAATGTAATATAGCGTGGTTGTTTTGGTATTCCATTGCTTACCATGGAGATTTGTTTGATGGATGCACCAGTTGTTGCATCTAAAATTTCCAAGGTGGAAGAAACGTTGGTGACGATAAAAATTTTTCCTTGGTACATTTTTATATCATTGCCGGTGTCTCCTAACGGTCGACCGGTTTTGTCTTCAAAAAAGGAGGAATTGATGAGTCCAGAGCTTAAATCGATTTTGGAAACACTTGCATTGTTCTGTTGAAACAATCCCTCATTCAAAATCAACAAACAGTTGGCCAATTTCTGGGTGTTTGAATCTACAGGTTGAACTTGTTCTTTTTTGCAGCTGCTGATGAAAGCAACAACTAAAATCAAGCTAATCAATCGGATGGTGAACATTTGTAGTCTATAATTCATATGACAATGAGATTAAATAATTTCTTCCTGGCATGACGAAACTACGCACATAGGTATAGGAGGAATTGAAGCAATTTTTAATTTGAAATTGAAGTTGAAAGGCATGCTTGTCTTTTACTTTGAAACCTTGAAAAAGTGAAATGTCCAAGGTGGCGAACGAAGGCAAAAGATTGGCAGAAATATTTTGATTCAAACTATATCGCTCGCCTACCCAAACTCCGGAGAATCGCAAGCCTGTTTTATTTCGATAAATGGACAAATCTCCTGTTCCCGAATGCATTGGAATATACGCCAATTGATGGTTGTAACTCGGGGATGATTTGTCCGTTCGATCCAAGCAATATTGAAAACTGTAATTGGCTTGCACACCCATTTTCCATTTTGAATTGAAGGAATAATCAAACGTTTGTACAAGATCGAGTCCACGCGCGCTAACTTTACCAATATTTTGAATGGACCAAACAAATAAATTTTTGGTCGGAATCGTTAAAATTTTATTCTTGATAGAATTGTAGTAAAGGTCAATTTTGGTCGTGAAAAACCATTTTTTGTGCGCTTTTGAAAAACCATTGGAAAGACGAATTTGTTGCGCTATTTCTGGTTGAAGCTGTTTGTTTCCAACTTGTGAATAAAACAATTCATTAAAACTGGGCAAACGATTCGTAATGGCCGCAAACAATCCCATTTTCCAATTGAATTTCCCCCTTTCTTTTAATTCAAAATGAACTACCGGTGAAACCAAATTTCGAATGGAGTTTACTTGAGAATTATTTTCATGTACCAAAGAATAACTCAAGCGAATGTCTACGAGGAACTTTTTTTCATTGATTTTTAGTCCTGCTGTCGTAAACGTTTGAAGACGTTCGGGTTGAATAGAATCATTCCCGCCAAAATGTAATTTCGAATAGCGCTCTTCCAAACCTCCGTAAAATTGAATCAATTCACCAAATTTATTTTTCTGCAAACTCAACCCTGCACTTGCATTTTCTTGTTGATAGGTTTTTTGCAAAAAATTGAATTGGTTCAAGTATGTTGAATCCGTGTAGATTTGTTTGTCCCATTGATATGCGCCATAATACCGAACCTCCGTTAAGTTCCATTTGGTATGGTAATCAGCTGAAATTTGGTGTTGCTGTGTATTCAAGTATTGTTTTCCGTAAGAATTGTACAAAACAATGGCACCTGGCAAACCTTGATCTATGAAGGAATTACGGTAAATGATTCGGATGGGTTTTTTAAAACTAGTTGGACGAATAAATAAACTGGCACCGCTGTATACTTCTTCCAATTGGTTGTTTTTTTGGATTCCGTCATAGGTGTAATTGCCTATTTTCAGCTGATACGGATAATTCCCAATTGCTTTCCTGAATTTACCGTGTATCGTCAATCCGATTCTTTCTTTAGATAAATGGAAAGCGGCATATTCATCCCACTGACCAAATGATCCTTGTTTTGAACAAATACGAACTTTTGTAGCATTGAAAAAAGCAGTTCCTTCAAAAGTTGAAAATGATAAGTTTGAACCATTGATTAGCGCTGAAATGGGAAGTATTTCATTTCCTGATTTTGCACCGAATTGAATTTTCTCGAGATTACTGGTTTGCACTTGGCCTAAATTGATTTGGCCTACTTGCGCATTTTGCAACAAAAATCCATCTTGAACAATTGACGTATGTTGTGCGCCCAATCCTCGAGAAGAAAACGTTTTTAAACCACCCAAACCGCCATAAGATTTCAAGGATATCCCAGGAAACTTTTGCATCAATACACCCACATCTTCTGGTTGCGTTTCTTGAATGCTTTTCCGATCCAAACTATTGGTATTCAAACTCATTCTCATTTTTTCTTGCTGAACAGCGTTGACATGAATTTCCTCAACTTCTTGTTCACGCACTTGAGCGTACGCATAAAAAGCTGAGGAAAATAACACTATGAGAACGAGATGCTTCAATTACAATTTGACAAATCGGCCGGTAAATTTGCCTTGTGAATGGGTATTGGAAACGAAATAAACCCCACTTTGTAATGCTCGAATATCAATAATTTCTTTCGACTCATTTGCTTCGTACACCTTTTCACCCTTCAAGTTGAAAATTTCGATAAGTCCACTAGCTCCGAGGATTTTGATTTGATCCGTTACTGGATTCGGGAATATTTGAAGCTTATTCGCATGATGCTCTGCAATTCCAGCTGAACTGTTGGTATATTTTAAATCATCCATCGCGAAATAGGTGGGCGTGTTGATGCCAAAAGAACCAACGTCTGAAGAAGAAATTTCAAATTCCAACGTTGCAATGGTTTCACCGACTGCATTCAATGCGGATAAATCCAATTCAACCCAATCTTCAACTATGTAATCTAAGGTGCTATCCGCAAAACGAAAATCCGCTAAATAGAATTCGACCGAACCAAGAGTATCACCTAAATTATTGATGGAAAAGATCGTCAATTTTAAAAAATCTTCACCGTTTGTTCCATCCAAATCACCATTTGCGTTGTATATCGATCCGAATTTTTTTCCCACAAAATCACCATCACGCATGGATAAAGCAGCATACGTTGTATTGGTAATTCGCATAGTTTGAAGCTCTCTTGGTGTGGAACTTAAATCGATGTTCCCATAAGGATAAAAAATAGCGTAATTCGCAGAACTGTAGCCGTTACCCGTTATGGAACTAAAAGAATTTCCCCAACCTGGAGTGAGGTTGTCGGTTTGATTTGAAATAGCGAAACCCAAATTGTAAAAATAAGTGGTGTCGTAATAATTCGAAAAATGAATACCGTCATAGGTAAATCCGCTTGACAAATCGGCTCCATTGTTGTACGAATTACTTGGTAAAATGGTTGACTCAAAGTCAACAGTTGATTGCGCTGAAAGGTTAATTCCAACAAGTAGAGCCAGTGCTCCAATGTAAATTTTCTTCATCATTTTTTTGTTTAAATGAATTAATAAAAAAAATGGATGAAATCAGAAATGAAAAAAGTTGCCACCCTTCTAGAAAGAGTTGCAAATCCGTTCGACTTTAATCTGAAGTCTCCGTATTAAACATTGGCAAGTATTCTGGCTCGAGACCACCATCTTTCACCTTCCCACCCGTTTTGATATTGGGCAGTGGTATTTGAAAGACTTTTTTTATCTCTTACAGCTGCAGACACAGCTCCGGATTTTCACCGGATTCCTTTTTCGTTCGCCGAAGCGAAACCAAATGCAGGACAAAAGTACGATTTATTTTCGTTGTTTTTGTCAATCAGAAAAACTAGTCTATTTACCGTTCACTCAATAAAAACGACAGTTAAAATGATTCCTAAAAAGAAGAGCCAACGTTTTTTTTAGTTGAATCGTTATTATTGCAAGACGTAAATTAAACGTATGAAAATTAAAGAACATATTATGAAATCAAAGAACATCGAGCAGGTCAATCACGCTCTTGTCGTTTTGAGACATTTCATTGACCTAAGTTCTAAATTGTTGCCTTTTCTGGATGAAATCAACAGCAAAAGCAACCCAACACTTGTCGATATTGCTGATCGTCAAAAAATAATTGAAGTGTATCAAAATTATGAGTTCGACGTAACGACTTCCAAAATGCTGATGGATTCTAATATTTTGGGTTTGATACACCGCTCTTACGAAAAGTTGATGCAGAAACAACCAGCAAGTGTTGATTTACAAGCTTTTGATATTGAATTTAGTCGTTTGAGAAAAAATTGGAATTTAATCGACGCGAATTAGAGAAACCTTGGTTAATTTTAGACCATGGAACAATTGAAAGATCCTGGTTTAGGAAATAAATTTTCAGCTCCCGTAAAACGCTTTCTAAACAAAGATGGCACTTACAATATTAATCGATTGGGTGGTGTTCGTGGAATCAAAGATTTTTACAAATATCTACTGGATATTTCGTGGCAACGTTTTCTTGTTATTCTGTTTGGAACGTACACCGTTTTCAATTTAATTTTTGCACTACTCTATTTAGCGATTGGATTAGATCAATTATCAATCGTGCACAATGATTTTCATCCATTTTGGACCGCATTTTTCTTCTCCGCACAGACCTTAACCACATTGGGGTATGGAAATATAAGTCCACTAGGCTTTGGGGCGAATTTGCTCGCCACTTCTGAAGCGTTTATCGGATTGTCAACAACTGCCTTGGCAACAGGTATCTTGTACGGGCGATTTTCGAAACCCTTGTTGAAATTAGCGTTTAGTCAAAATGCCATTATTACTCCTTTTGAAGGAGGGAAAGCCTTGATGTTTAAAATGGTAAACACACGAGACAATGTTTTGATAAAATCCAAAATCAATGCCATTTTTATCATTGACAAAGGCGAAGGTCAGGATTCCTTCAACAAGGGATATCACAATTTGAAATTAGAAACCGATAGCATTTTATTCTTCCCATTGACCTGGACGGCTGTGCACAAAATAACAGAAGATTCACCTTTGTACAAGTTAAAAGTCGAAGATTTAATGAAACGAAATGCAGAGCTAATCGTTTTATTTGAAACCTTTGATGAAACCTTTGGCCAAGAAATGATTCAAAAACACTCGTATGCCGACAATCAATGGCTTGAAAATGTTAAATTTGATATGAGTTTTGGTCCAGATAAACATGGACATTTGCAATTGCATGTGAAAAATATAGATTCAGTTTCTCCCGTAACTAGTTAATTTGAAAGCAAAAGATATCAATTCATCCATCCATTTACCATTAATGGAACATTTTTACACGATTCAAGGGGAAGGTAATTTCTCGGGACGCGCAGCTTATTTTATACGTTTAGCTGGATGTGATGTAGGTTGCGTTTGGTGCGATGTGAAGGATAGCTGGGACAATGCGATTCATCCTTTGGAAACAATTGAGAAGATTGTCGCTCCCGTGAAGGAAGACAATGCAGATTTCGTTGTGATAACAGGCGGTGAACCGGCTATGTACGATTTAACCGAATTGACCAAGCAACTTCATCAGATCGTTCCGATGATTGCCATTGAAACTTCAGGATGTTATCCATTGATTGGTGGAATAGATTGGTATTGTTTTTCTCCTAAAAAGTTCAAACCACCCGTAGAAGATGCTTACACTAAAGCAAATGAACTCAAAGTAGTTATTGCGCATCCTTCCGATTTTGAATGGGCTGAAACCCATGCCGCAAAAGTAAATACAGATTGTTTATTGTATTTGCAACCGGAATGGTCAAAACAGGAACGATTCTTGCCAGAAATCATCGAGTATGTAAAGAACAATCCAAAGTGGCGTATTTCTTTGCAAACACATAAATTCATGCAAATACCTTAAAATGAAACAATTTCTCATCGTATTTTTTGCTGCATTGTTTTTCCAATCGTGCAGTGTTGCGCAGCAGCGGTATTCTATTAGCAATAAAAAGGCAATAAAACTGTATGAAGAAGGACTAGCTGCTCCTCGGTCTTCCATTGATCCCAAAACAGGAATTCCCAATTACAAAGGAGGAATCGAATTATTGGAAAAAGCCCTTGAAAAAGAACCTAATTTTTGGGAAGCACATGTTTTAGTCTGCGAATTCTATGAAATTTTGGGCGACTTGAAACCTGCAATTTATCATTTGGAGGAAGGGTTGCGGATTAATCCAGAGCATGCTCCATCAGGTAGCTCCTTTTTTTATTTGGCACAAATGCTGAAGGAAACAGGTCAATATGAAGAGTCGGTGAAGCGAATTGACCAATATCTTGCCGTGCGCAACAGCAATCCAGAATTGCGAGACCAAGCCATCCGCATGCGTGAAAATGATGTATTTGCCATTCAAGCCATAGCACATCCGATAGATTTCAATCCAATCAACATTGGTCCAGGAATCAATACAGCTGACCCTGAATATTTCCCAACAATTACCGTAGATGGAAAAACGATTCTATTTACAAGAAGAATCAAAGATTCTCGCGTACTTGGAACGTTCAAGGAGCAAGAAGATTTTTTCATTTCCAATTTGAGTAACAAAAACATTTGGGAAAAAGCAATTCCCATGCCTGCTAATGTGAATACCGTGAATAACGAAGGCGCCCCAACACTTGCACCAGATGGTCGTTCCCTTATTTTTGTGGCTTGTCCAGATGCGTCTGGCGAAAACTATGGAGAAGGAAGAAACGGTAGAGGAAGTTGTGACCTATTTTACACCAAACGTTTGGGACAGCGCTGGACAAATCCTCAAAATTTGCCCGGATTCGTGAATACAGCCAATTGGGAAACACAACCTTCCTTGTCAGCAGACGGTAAAACACTTTATTTTATTCGTGGCGTCCGCAATCGCGATGGATCCAAAAGTTCGGATATTTATGTTACTAAATTACAAGAAGATGGAATTTGGGGAAAAGCCGAACGTTTGCCCAACAACATCAATTCTCCTTTTGAAGAAGAATCTGTCTTGATACATCCAGATGGTACCACTTTGTATTTCGCTTCCCGTGGACATTCCGGAATGGGCGGTTCAGATTTATTCATGAGTCGTTTGGATGCTAATGGTAAATGGGGGAATCCAGAAAATCTAGGTTATCCAATCAATACCCAATTTGACGAAAATTCCTTAATGGTTTCTGCCGATGGTGAGGTGGCTTTTTTTGCATCGGATCGAAAAGGTGGTTATGGAGGTTTGGATATTTACTATTTTGAAATGCCTGACAAATTGCGTCCGACTAAAACCTTGTATTTCGATGGATTGGTATTTGATGTGGAAACAAAAAAACCAATTCCAGGGAAGTTTCAATTGATCGATTTGGAATCCGGCAAAGAAGTTATTTACAGCGAAGCGGATAATTTAACAGGTGAATTTCTGGTTTCTTTGCCCGTTAATCATCAGTATGCACTGAATGTGAGCTATCCAAATTATGCTTTTTATTCTTCCAATTTTGACATGACGTCAAATGGAAAAATAGAATCCGTTCATATGGATGTCCCTTTGATTCCTTTGAATAGCACTTTGCCAACAATTCTTCACAATGTATTCTTTGATTTAGGCAAGGCAACTTTGCGAAGTGAATCGTTCATTGAATTGCAAAAATTGAAAGATTTTCTAGATCAAAATCCGACCGTGAAAATTGAAATTGGTGGACATACTGATACCCGAGGAAATGCCAAGGAAAATGAAGTATTGTCGACAAACCGGGCTAAAGCGGTATACGATTATCTTATTTCGAAAGGAATCTCCCCTGCCCGATTGACTTACAAAGGATACGGTCAAAAAGTAAATGTCATCAATGATGAAGAAATTTCCAAGTTGGCAAGTGAAGAAGAAAGAGAATCTGCCCACCAACGAAACAGACGAACTGAATATAAAATTGTAAAATAATGATCGCTTTTCTTCGTTTAATTCGTTTTGTCAACCTCCTAATTATTGGAGGAACCATGTACAGTGTGCGCTTGTTTCTAATTACCTATGAAAAAATGTTTTCGAGTGAATTGGAAAAACCTTTGTTAGGCAGAGACGGTGAATCTTTTGATTTCTTTTTGTTGGTCATCTCCACCCTAATGATTGCCGCTGCAGGAAATGTGATCAATGATTATTTTGATGTTCGCGCCGATCGAATTAATAAACCGGATAAACTGATTGTTGGAAAAACCATCAACCGAAGATGGGCCATTATGATTCATTCAGTTTTGAATGTATTGGCCTTTGTGATTGCCATTTATTTGGGGGTTCGCAATCATACGTTTTGGTATTTGTTTATCCATTTAGTTTCAATGAATAGCTTGTGGTTTTACAGTCTCTATTTGAAAAAACAACCCTTGATCGGGAATTTTGTAATCGCTGGGTTAACGGCCTTGGTACCCATTTTGTGCGGTGTCCATTTTTACATTCAGCAAAGCTTAGTTTGGACACAATCGACAAGTCAGACGGCCTTTTCCTATTGGTTTCAAGCCTTAATTGCAGACGGAAATTTTATTATGTTACTTGCGTTTTTTGCCTTTGTCAATAATTTTGCGCGCGAAATCATAAAAGACATGCAAGATGTAGAAGGAGATGGAAAGATTGCAGCCAAAACACTGCCGATTCTGTATGGACAAAAAGTATCTAAGTTCTGGGCCGGCTCATTTTTAATATTGCCATTTTTACTATTTACCAGCTTATTTTGGATGCATCAAACCGAAATATCTTTTTCTTTTGGAGAGCAGTTAGAAATATTCTTCCCAGTCCTTGTTTCGTTATTAATGGACGGTATAGCGATACTTTTACTTTGGAAAGCTTGTTCTAAAAAGGACCTAATCCGCGTGGATAAATTTGTTAAGTTGGCCATGATAAGCGGTGTTTTAACTTCCTTGTATTGGTATTTAATGTGGATGAGATGATACCCAACCGAAAAATTATTTTAGGATCCCAGTCCCCACGAAGAAAAGAACTTTTGGCAGGTTTGGATATTGATTTTACTATTCGGGTAGCCGATATCGTAGAAGATTTTCCAGAAGATTTGCCTATTCCTCAAATTGCAGAATACATTGCCAGAAAAAAAATGCATGCCTTGAGGGATTCTATGCGTGAAGAGGAACTAATTATTTGCAGTGATACAATTGTTGTCATTCACAACGAAATATTAGGTAAACCAGTTGATCGAAAAGAAGCTACGGCCATGCTCCAAAAGCTTTCTGGAAATACGCACAAGGTAATTACAGGTGTCGCTATGGCGGATCAATTCAAAGAAATTTCATTTTCAGACCAAACACTCGTGACGTTCAAAAAACTGACTTTAGAGGAAATCGATTACTATCTGGATCATTATCAGCCTTATGACAAAGCGGGCTCTTATGGTGTGCAAGAATGGATTGGTATGATGGGAATAGTAAAAATGGACGGATCTTATTTTACGGTTATGGGTTTACCAGTGCATTTGATCTATGATTATTTATCCAAATGGTCATAAAAAAACCGCTTTAGACTAGCTAAAACGGTTTCAATTTATTGGTTCAATCTCCTATCATCTATCTAACGATAAAGAACACTCTCCTATTTTTAGCTTGAGCCGTTTCTTCATCATCTGTTTCATTAATTTCAGGATTATCGGATTCACTTCCTTGTGCACTTGCAATTAATCGGCTTGAGGCAATTTGTTTGGAAGTTAGATATTCGATTACAGCGGCAATACGTTTGTTGTCCATATCCGCATAGTCAGCTTCCGTTTGTCCAATTTCAACTTCCATTTTATCAGAATGTCCGTTAATTTGAAGCTTCATAGCAGGATTGTCCATCATTTGTTTTGCGATGATATCCAAAGCACTTTCTGTGATTGGTGTCAAACGATCGTGACCGAAACCGAAATACAATTGTTGCCCTTCAACCATTTGTTTCGGTGTGTTTTTTGCAGGATCTAAGTGGATTTGTTTTTGATAAATTAAAGTAGAATACGCAACCTCGTTGTTCGGATTAGCACAATCACAAACCATATCTTCTTCAATTAAGTATACGCTCACATCGTCAATGTAGTAGTAAGCCGCAATCAATGGTTCAACTTTAATTCCTTTTGACGGTTTGTTTTTTTCATTTTTGATATTTTCGTTGGAATTGAAATTACCCAAAATCAAAAATTTCTCACCTCCTTCTGCCAAGTAGGTGTCACAGATTTTATCCCAACCAAAAACCGCGTTGTTAATTTTGAAACTTTTGTGTTGCGCTTCTTCAATTAAACTGGCTTTTGAATCTGTTTCATATTGTTTTTTCGCGAAATACATACCCATTTGATTCACAGCGTATTTAGAGCCTTCTGCTAAAGAAACATGGTAAGAAATACAATACTTCTGACCTTTTTTCAAAGGAGTGGTAAGTCTTGTTTGCAAATAAGATCTTGGAATTTTGTCACCATAAGAAAAAGCTACGATACCGGCATAATTGCTTCCATCTTTTGCGTTTTCAGTACCGTATAAATTGTCAGGTGTTCCAAATCCTGGTTCTTTGGTATCAACGAATAAATCTGCATTGACTCCTGTTGCAGATGTCCAACCTTCAGCCATAGCAATTGATCCTGGACGTTTTACTTTTCCCTTTACTTCTTCAAAACCACCATTGTTAACCAAGTTTTGCTGAGCAAACATCCCGGTAGACAAAAGCATTCCAAATGCAAGTGTTCCTATTTTTGTCATTTTATTTCTATTTAAGTTCATAGTTTTTCACTGTGTTAATAAACGTTCTAACCTTATCAGGATCGATATCTGGATAAACTCCGTGCCCTAAATTAACAATATGCCGTTTACTAGAAAAAGAATTCAACATATTATTTGTTAACCGTTCCACCTCGGAATGGCTCGCGTAAAGAGCACACGGATCTAAATTACCTTGCAATGTGTGGTTTTCACCTACCATTTTCCGTATTTCAACAATATCCATGTTCCAATCTAAACCAATCGTATTGCAATCCAATTTTGAAATCGCTTCTATTGAGTTGATGGCTCCTTTTGAGAACAAAGTCAATGGTACTTCGTTGATGGCTGTCGCAATTTTCTCCAAATATTTCAATCCAAATTCAGCATATTGTTCTGTTCCCAGAATACCGGCCCAAGAGTCGAAAACTTGCAACATGTGTGCGCCAGCTTTTACTTGTGCTTTCAAATACTGAATTGTCACTTCTGTGATACGAGAAAGCAATTCGTGTGCCAAAGTTGGATTTTGGTACAACATCTTGCGCGATTTGCTGAATGTTTTTGAACCTTGTCCTTCAATCATGTAGCAGAAAATAGTCCATGGTGCGCCTGCGAACCCAATTAATGGGACACGTCCGTTTAATTCACTATTGGCGATTTTTATTGCATCCAACACATAACCCAATCGGTCTTCAATGTCAAAATTGAACTCGGCATATTTCAAATCACTTTCGGATTGAATGGTTTTTTCAAACCAAGGACCCTTCGACTCTACCATTTGGTAAGTCAAACCCATGGCTTCGGGAACCACTAAGATGTCGCTAAAAATGATCGCAGCATCTACTCCCAATAAATCCACCGGTTGTACCGTCACTTCAGCGGCTCGCTCCGGTGTTTCAACCAATTCTTTGAAGCCTGACAAAGAAGCTCTTACTTCTCTGTATTCAGGTAAAATTCTACCTGCCTGGCGCATTAACCAAACTGGATATCTCTCAATATTTTCTCCTCGTGCCGCACGAAGGATAAGATCATTTTGTAATTTCATTGTTGCAAATATAAGGTATTCCTTTTCCCGATTTTAGCTTTGCCAATTGATTTCAGGGATTTTTTTTGATTTCAAATAGGCATTGCAATCTACAAAGTGGTTGCAGCCATCAAATCCACGGTAAACCGATAGTGGACTTGGGTGACTTGAACTTAAAAGACAATGTTTTTCTTTGTCGAAGAAGGACATTTTAGCTTGTGCTTCTTTCCCCCAAAAGAACACGACCAAATTATGACTAGATTCATTCAATTGGTTCAATACTAAGTCGGTAAATACCTCCCAGCCTTTTTGCTTGTGCGCATTTGCAATGCCGATTTCTGTTGTAAGAACTGTATTGATTAGCAAGACACCTTGATCCGCCCAAGATTGTAAATTACCCGTTAAAGGAAAATCATAGTTTGGAATCGAACGTTTTAATTCTTTGAATATATTGGTTAAACTTTTTGGAAAGGGATGTACGAAATCTTCCGTTGAAAAAGCCATCCCGTTTGCATGACCAAAAGTTGGATATGGGTCTTGTCCGATGATCACCACCTTTACATTTGATGGTTCGCAGGAAGAAAAGGCATGAAATAATTTAGCAATTGGTGGCGCCGTATTTTTCGATAAACAAGATTGAATTGTTATCTCCCAATTGTCTCTTTCTGCTTCGCTCCATCGATCGAATAAAAAAATCTTCCAGCTTTCCGGAAGTAAATCGAGTATTTTAATCATTTTTCGTCAAAAACCAAAGATAACCATTTGGGAAGGTTGCTTATATTTGAGGCATGAAAAAAATGGGATTAATTCTTATTTATGCTGTATTGCTAGCAGCGTGCAAAGGTGGAAATCAAAATTCGGATGAAGTAAAACCGAAGATTCCGGATGAACAACTGAGTTTGGAGGAATTGGTGATACGCAAAGTGGAGTCTCAATTGCAAATCCCGGCAACTGAAAAATATACGTTGAGCATACACAAAGGACAATTCGATTCAGACGATATCGAAGATGCTTTGGTGCTTGTCAATCGAAAACAATTCGCGTTGGACGAAGCTGTGCGCAAAAACCGCGTTAAAAACCAAGAGAATATTGGATATACTGGTAATTTCAACTTTTTCTTTTATTACGATGGCGCTAAAAATGATATCAGTAGACCGATAACCATTACGTCCAGTGCCTCTGTGCCCTTAAAAATCAATATTGAAAACATTCAGACAGAATCCTACAAGGATTTTACCATAGACTATCGAATCATGGAATCCTGTTATCGAAATTTTTACACCATTTCCAATGGAGTACCCAAATTGGTATTTCAATGGGGCGTATTCGATTATGAGAAAAGTGATTCATCGAAAGTTACGTACTTTGAATATGCCACAGGCTCTTATAGTTTAGCTAAGGACATCTTGGTTTATCCAGGAAAAATGATTACTCCTTTGCCAAAAAATCTAAACAATGATTTTGATTACAAGATTGAAAAAGACGGTGATTTGCAATACCTTTTCTTTTACAATCCAAACCAAGGAAAGTATTACACGAAAAAACGAGATTGATTTATTTAACTCCCTCCAATGCCTGGTTGATGTCCCAAATAATGTCTTTGGCATCTTCAACACCAATCGACAAGCGAACCAATTGATCGGTTATACCCATTTTTAATCGTTCAGATGGATCTACACCAATGTGCGTCATGCTTGCTGGATGTTGCGCTAAACTCTCTGTGCTTCCAAGGGAAACAGCCATTTTGAATAACTTCAAATGATTCATGAATTGAAAAGCTTCAGATTCGCCACCTTTGATATCAAAAGAGATCATGGCTCCTGGGGAAGTATATTGTTTTTTGTACAAATTGTAGTCAGCCGTTCCTTCTTCCAATAATCCTAAATAATGCACTTTTTCAACTTTGGGTTGATTAATTAACCAGTGTGCTACCTCATTCGCATTTCTGGCTTGTTGCTCCATTCTCACTTTTAGTGTTTCTAAACTACGTGTAAGTAACCAACAAGTATTCGGACTTGCCATGTTACCAAGAAATGTTCGTAGCACTTTTACGCGTTGCATAACTTCTGCATTGCCCAATACGGCACCAGCAATTAGATCACTGTGTCCTCCTATGTATTTCGTGGCAGAATAAATGACCAAATCAGCTCCAATCAACAAGGGATGCGACCAAAGTGGCCCCATATACGTATTGTCAATGGAAACAATTACTCTTTTATCGTCCGAAGAATAAGAATCGGCAATTCTTCGACACATTTCAATATCTGTAATATCATTTGTAGGATTGGCTGGTGTTTCAGCGTAAATCATCGCCAATTTATCTGCTTTTCCTGTTTTTTCAATTATTTGACGAATTTCCGCTTCTGTTTGTCCAGGATAAAAAGAAACCGCATCGACACCAATCTTTTTCAGGAAGGAATGGATGAAATGATCCGTTCCACCGTACACTGGCGTTGAAAAAAGCAACAAATCGCCTGGAGATAAAAATTCTAATAAAACCGTACTAATAGCCGACATACCACTTTCAAATACGGCACAATCATCTGCTTTGTCCCAAAGACACAGTCGATTTTCTAAGATTTCAAGATTTGGATTGTTGATTCGGCTATAAATCAAACCCAACTGTTCGTCTTTTTCTTTCGCACGAATGCCGTAGGCCAATTCAAAAAATGCTTTCCCTTCTTCGGCTGTTTTGAAAACAAATGTTGATGTTTGAAAAACTGGGGCTTTGATGGCTCCTTCTGAAAGTTCAGGCTTGTACCCGTAAGACATCATTAAACTTTCCGGACTAAATTCGTGTTGTGACATAAGATCTGATTTATAATTCAAAGGTACGAAATGAGTCAGTTTGTTTGGTAAATGATAGGATACTAAGTAAATTATTCTTCATTATGGTGTAAATGAAAAATTTTATACTTTTATAAAATTGAATTCTCCTAATAAAAAGGAAAAAATACGTGGTAAAATGGCGCAATTGGACAACATTGATAAACAAATACTCGCATCACTTCAAAAAGATGGGAAAAAGACCATCAAAGAAATTGCTGGCGAATTAAACATGACCAACTCCCCTATTTTTGAGCGCATTAAAAAACTCGAGTCCAGTGGCATTATATCAGGATATTCGGCGAAAATTGATTCTAAAAAGCTGGGCTTTCAACTGATTGCCTTCTGTTCTGTCACCTTAGAAAATCATCACAAAGAAACCATTGAGCAATTCGTAGAGGATGTAAAAGAATTACCGGAAATTTTGGAGTGTTACCACATTGCTGGGTTATTCGACTATTTATTGAAAATTGTGGTACGTGACATGGAAGATTATCAGCACTTTGTTACCCAAAAGTTGGCGATTTTGAGCAATATTGCCCGAGTTCAAAGTTCGTTTGTGATGACAGAGATAAAAAATACCGAATTTCTGCCGCTACTTTCTTTATAATTTTTTCAACCCATTCAAACAGGCAATGTGACCAGCTGACTTCTTTTCCTTTAAAAGTTTATAGTTCGCTTGGACACTTTCGTCGGAATAACCTTTTGGGTGATAAATGTGGTAAACAATTCCTTTGTTCTTCATGGAAACCATTTTCAAGCCAATTGAGGTGAGTCTCCATTCAATGTCTACATCTTCACCAACACCGGCAGAAATATAATCTTCATCGTACCCGTTGATGGCGACAAGGTGTTCCTTTAAAATTCCCCAATTGCAACCGAGAAGCCCAGTGTCTTTGATTTTTAAACTCAATAATGGAAAATAGATTCCTTCCTTTTTCTTGTCAGAATCAGATTTCAATACATTCAGTAATGTGATTCTTGAAATTGAATTTGCTTTTTGTATTTCATTGGAAATGATCGGGCCTAAATTGACTCTTTTTCCAAACAGAATTTTTCCTTTTGAAATAGCTTTTTGGTAGGCCTTTATAAAGTGACGATGCGGGATACAATCTCCATCAATAAAAATCAATGCATCCGACTTGCTCGCTAATATTGCTCTGTTCAACATTTGGTTTTTACGAAAGCCATCGTCTTTTTGTTGAGCAATGTGTTGAATTGGAAAATCGGCTTTCAACGACCATTCTCTCAAAAATTCAATGGTTTCTGCTGCATTATCATCTTCTGCAACAATGACTTCAAAATTCTTTCTACTTTGTACAAGCAGTCCTTTTAGGATCAACGCTAAATTTGGGAGATTTTTGTAATAGGAAATGATTAAACTGCTCTCCATTTTCAAGTAAGGTATTGCTGAAAAACGGAAATAATAGCTTCCACTTCCTTTGTTGATTCAAAGAGAATAGTAGCATTTTCTTTTGCTTCTCGCGTCATGATGCGTGTGTTTTCCATATCGTTTAGTGCCGATTGCAAAACAGCACAAAACTGTTCTTGATTCTCGTATTTATATAGCCTACCCCATTTTCCATTGTTCAAAATCTCAGGAGTGCCACCAGAATTTGTTGCAATAATTGGAACACCTGAAAGCATGGCTTCAATCGTAACCATCCCGTAGGTTTCGCTGTGAGAAGCCAAGACAAAAACGTCAATAGAATTATAGAATTGGTGAACATCTTCCTTGTAATCAACAAAATGGATGAGTTGATTTAAATCATTTTGATCCACAAAATCCTTCAGTTCTTCGGCATATTTCTTATCCGCTTCATCATTTACGGTAGCGGAACCAAAAATGACCAATTCTAAGTGAATACCTTTGTTCTTAAGCGCTAAAATGGCTTCAGCCACAAATCGTTGTCCTTTCTTTTCAGAAATCCGACCGATAATTCCCAAAAGTGGTAAGTCGGTTTCAATTCCCATTTTTCTGCGTGCTTCTTCTTTGCTGTATTTGGCGTTTAGAAATTTCGCCGTATCGAGTCCAATCGGTATAACTTTCACTCGATTCAATGGAAAATGCGTTCGCAATCCGATTTCAATTTTTAAAAATTGCAAAGGACTAATCCAAGTGTCGATGGATCGCAAACGAAACGTATGAATATAATCTTTTTTATTAATGCCAATTTGCATATGCTGTTGATAAACGATTTTCAGTTCTTTGTAGAACAACCGTTTTGTCCAAGCTAACACATCAATATCTTTGTTGTCGACTACAAAAACCAATGGTATTTTGTTGGCTTTTAGCTTTTCAGCAATTATTTTGGCTGTCTTAAAATCGAAGTATTTCCGTTTTTTTGTAATCAATTCAACCCCTTTAAAGGAATCACTATGATTTTTATGCAGGACAGCCTCTTCCTGCGTAAATAGCGTTATTTCATACCCTTGACTCGTTAATATTTTCGCCAATTTCAGGGTATTCATTTCCAAACCTCCCCAACCGGTGGAAGTCACGAAAAAAGCAATATGTTTAGCTTCTGATTTGATTTTTCGAAATTAGTTAAAATCATTTCATCTCAAATCAAATTTTTAGCAGATTTGGTTTTAACTTACTTTTTTATTCCTTCCTTAAGATTTCCTTAAATTCTGTGAAAAGAGTAAATATTCTTCCAACTTGTTCGTTGGTGTAAAAAACAATTAATTCAAGAACCTATGAAAAGTTCATCTCCAAAAATCATTTTCGCCCTTTTTCTAATTTCAACAGCCGTCGTGTTTTCCTGTAAAAAGAAAACAACTTCGACTACTTCTGCATCCTGTTCCTCTACGATTAGTTATGTTTCAACCATCAAACCGATGATGGACCAAAATTGCAACACTTCTGGCTGTCATACTAGTGGATCATCCGCTGGCGGGTACAATTTGAGTTCTTATTCCGGCGTGAGCTCTGCTGCAGACCGTATTTTGAAAACAATGCGCCACACCAGTGGATATCAAGCGATGCCACAAGGGGCCGCTATGTTAGCCTCTAGTACCACGGATCAATTTGATTGCTGGGTGCAACAAGGTAAGTTAAACAATTGATTATCAAATAATATAATGGAGAGTCCTGTCGGAAATGGCAGGACTTTTTTTGTGCAGAAATTTAAGCAAAACTTAAGTCAAAGTAATTGCGATTCTAGCCTAAATATGTAACCTTTGTAGTATGAGGATATTGGTTGTTGAGGACGAGGTGGGAATTGCTAGTTTTTTAAAGCAAGGTTTGGAAGAAGAACTGTTTGAGGTGAAAGTTGTCGCGACAGGTATTCAAGGAATGGAAATAGCCCTATCCGAGGACTTTGATTTATTGATTTTAGATTGGATGTTACCTGGTAAAACGGGTATCGAAATTTGTCAAGAATTTAGAAAGTCAAATACCACTACCCCTGTTATTTTTCTGACCGCAAAAGATACAGTGAATGAAACGATTACGGGTCTTCAAAGCGGAGCAAATGACTACATAAAAAAACCATTCCATTTTGATGAATTGTTGGCGCGTATCCATGCGCAACTCCGGTTGAATCAAAAATCAAAAATATTAAAATTGGGTACAATTACTTTGGATGCTTCTACTCATGTTGTTACTAAAAATGAGAAGGAAATAAGTTTGACCCAAAAAGAATTTGCCTTGTTGCAAATGTTGATTGAAAATAAAGATCAGGTTTGTACTAGAACCCATATCATTGAGCAAGTTTGGGATATACATTTTGATTACAATACCGGTGTGATAGACGTTTTTATAAACGCATTGCGCAAGAAATTGGATTTGAACGAGACAGAAAATTACATTCAAACCATTCGTGGTATTGGTTATATCGCAAAAGAAATATGAATTTAAGTTTTAAAAAACGGATTGCGACCAATTTCATGTTGGCAACAGCGATTATTACGACATTGGTTTTTGGAACGGTTTATTTCATCGTACAAGAAAGTGTATTTGCTAATTTGGATACCGACTTATCCTATGAAGCGCATGAGCATTCCGCAGGAATTGATTTAGATCGTCAGCCGATTCAATTTTCTGATGAGAATGCGCGAGTTGAAGGGGAGCATCAAGAAGTGGAAGTTAATCCCATCTTCATGCAAATTGTGAGTGCAGATGGAAAAATTCAAGTAAAAACTCCTAATTTAAATTCTAATCAACTCATTTTTAACAAGCGTTTAAATGAAGAGGCCTATTTTAATGGAACCCTTGAAAATAGAAATATTCGTCAGATTCAATTGCCTTTGTTGAAGAACGGCGCAATAAAAGCGTACATTATTGCCGCCATGTCACTTGATGAGTCGGTCGTTGTTTTGCAAAATCTACGCAACACACTTTTTGTCCTTTTTCCAATTGTATTGGTTGTTCTGTATTTGGTGACATCGTATTTAGCAGGAAGAAGTATTCAGCCAGTTGTCTCCATCATTGAAACGACCAATCGGATTTCAAAGAAAAATTTAGCCGATCGAGTTGCTTTGCCCCCCAATAAAGACGAATTGTATAGATTGTCGAGCTCAATTAATGATTTATTGGATCGAATTGAAAGTGCCATGCAGCGTGAAAAGCAATTCACTTCGGATGCCTCACATGAATTGAGGACTCCTTTATCTGTTTTAAGAGGCACTCTAGAGGTTTTGAACAGGAAGCCCCGTACAGAGGAAGAATACAAAGAAAAAATTCAATCCTCACTTCTAGAAATCGATCGGATGGCCAACATCATTGATCAATTGCTGGAGGTAGCTCGAATTGAGGCAGATCCTGAGTTGAATGCGAAATCTGCTATCAATGTTTTGGATGTTATAACGCAAATTATTGCCCGACGTTCGGTTGACATATTGGAAAAGGATATCACAATTGAGATTGAAGATAAAAATTGGGATGATTTAATCAAGGTAAATGGGTTTTACGCCAATTTGATCCTCGAAAATATCATCAGCAATGCCCTGAAATATTCTCATCGAAATGCGAAAATTGAAATTAAACTGGTTGCACATCCCGATAAAGCATTTGTACAAATTAAAGATTACGGAATCGGCATTAAAAAAGAAGATTTGTCCTTATTGTTTCAGCCGTTTTTTCGCTCTGAAGCCATGAACCACAATGAGATCAAAGGGAATGGTTTAGGCTTGTCAATTGTGCAAAAAGCTGCCAATGCAATCTCAGCTAAAATCCACATAGAAAGTGAATTTAATGAGGGTACAGAAGTAACCATTCTATTTAAGGAAATCTTAAGGGAGATCTGACTTCAAACGTTTTAGTCTGGTGTATCTTTGTACCTGAGAAGAGAAAATAACCATGATCGAAAAAATAATCAAGTACAGTATACAGAATAAATTAGTTGTGTTATTATTCACAGCTTTGGTTCTTGGATTCGGCGTCTATTCTTTAATGAATATTCCTATTGGGGCTGTTCCAGATATTACGAATAACCAAGTTCAAGTAATTACGACTTCTAGAAATTTGGCTACCCAAGATGTTGAGAAATTCCTGACGTACCCGGTTGAATTGGAAATGGCCAATTTACCGAATGTCAAGGAAATTCGATCGATCTCCAAATTCGGACTTTCTGTAGTAACCATTGTATTTGATGATGAAATAGGCACGTATTTACCGCGTCAGTTGATTGCTGAAAAAATCAAAAGTGCGGAAGAAAAAATTCCAGCCGGATTTGGAAAACCTTTTATGGGGCCGGTTACTACTGGTTTAGGAGAGATTTACCAATATGTGATTGAAATTGATCCAAAATTCAAGGGTAAATACTCCATTACAGATTTACGTACGATTCAAGATTGGATTGTGAAGCGCCAATTATCAGGTGTTCCTGGAGTTGTCGAGGTGAATACATGGGGTGGTAATTTAAAACAATACGAAGTTGCATTGGACCCTGAACAGATCAGAGCCATGCGGATTTCCATCACGGATGTTTTTACTGCATTGGAGAACAACAATGGGATTGCAGGTGGTGGTTATATTGAAAAAGGGTATCAAAGTTATTTTATTCGAGGAGAAGGCTTAGCAGCGTCACTTTCAGATATTGAAAACATTGTCGTTTCGACGCGAGATGGCATGCCTGTTTATGTTAAAGATGTAGCAAAAGTAGGTTACGGAGCCGCCAATCGATTTGGTGCGATTACTGGAAATGGTGAAGGCGAAAAAGTCCTAGGGCAAGTAATGATGCTGAAAGGTGCTGACTCTAAAAAGGTAATCGATTTAGTGAAAGCACGTGTTATTGAAATGCAAAGCTCAATGCCAGAAGGTATTAAAATCAACGCTTTCTTGGAAAGAAGTGAATTGATCGCCAAAACAACTTTTACCGTTGCGGAGAATTTAATTTTAGGTTGTCTAATTGTGATTTTTGTAGTGGTATTGCTTTTAGGGAATCTACGTTCTGGATTGGTGGTCGCTTCCGTTATTCCCTTGTGTTTGTTTTTCGCTCTTGGACTCATGTATATTTTTGGAGTCGATGCGAATTTGATGAGTTTGGGCGCAATCGATTTCGGAATTATCATTGATGGTGCCGTCATTATCGTGGAATTTATTGCCTTTAAAATTACCTCCGAAGCCAAGACTATAAATAGTTTGAAAGATGATGAAAAAAAGGCATTTATCGACCAAGTCACCTTTCTTGGGACAACGAAAATGATGCGTTCAGCAATTTTCGGACAAATTATCATCATCATTGTTTTTATACCGATTTTATCCTTGATCAACGTTGAAGGGAAAATGTTCCGACCCATGGCGTTGGTGTTCTGTTTCGCCTTGATTGGTGCTATGATTTTCTGTTTCACTTACGTTCCGGTTATGGCTTCGCTGTTCTTACGACCATCCGACATGAGCAAGAAAAATATTTCCAATCGTTTGGTTGGTTTTCTTGGTCGAATGTATCAGCCTGCAATTATTTGGGCACTTCGCTATAAAAAAGTGGTTTTGATTAGTGCTTCCCTCCTGCTGGTTGGTGTCATGTTCCTCTTTTCAAAAATGGGAGGAGAATTTGTTCCAACCTTGGACGAAGGCGATTTGGTGATTCAACCAATTTTAAAAACGGGAACATCGCTTTCTCAAACAGTTGAAACGACTACCCAGATAGAAAAAATATTAAAAACTTTCCCTGAAGTTGATCAAGTTGTTTCACGTATTGGTGCAGCTGAAGTACCAACGGATCCAATGTCCATGGAAGAAAGTGATGTGATTGTGAAATTGATTCCAATCGCAGAATGGACTACAGCACACAGCAAAGATGAATTAACCGATGCTTTTAAAAATGCGTTGAAGGAAATACCGGGTGTTGATTATGAATTTACACAACCGATAGAAATGCGATTCAATGAATTGATTACGGGGGTGCGTGCCGATTTGGCTATCAAAATTTTTGGGGAAGATTTGGACATCCTGTATGAGAAGGCATTGGAAGTCGAAAAAGCCATTCAAAATGTACAGGGAGCTTCTGATATATCCGTTGAAAAAGTGGCGGGACTTCCTCAAATGACGGTGGTATATGATCGAAATAAAATTGCCAAATACGGAATTAATATCGCCGATTTGAACAAGATTTTGACCATGGGATTTGCGGGAAAAGCAGCTGGAACCATCTTTGAGGGAGAAAAACAGTTTGACTTGGTGGTTCGTTTCGATAAAGAGCACCGTCAAGACATTAATAATCTAAAAACAACCTCCATTCAATTGCCGGATGGTAGCTCCTTACCGTTTAGTGAATTTGCGAAAATCGAATACACCAAAGGACCCGCAAAAATTTCAAGAGACAATACCAAACGTAGAATTGTGATTGGTGTAAATGTTCGAAACCGAGATTTAGAATCGGTAGTAAAAGATGTTCAAAATATTATCGAATCAAAAATTGAAATTCCTGCTGGTTATTCAGTAGATTATGGCGGACAATTTGAGAATCTTCGTTCTGCAAAAAGTCGTTTGATGGTAGCGGTGCCAATTGCCTTGATACTCATCTTTTTCTTGTTGTATTTTGCTTTTAACTCGATCAAAGAAGCCTTGATGATTTACAGTGCGATTCCGCTTTCGGCAGTGGGTGGTGTACTTTTCCTTTACATGCGGGATTTGCCTTTTAGTATTTCTGCAGGTGTTGGTTTTATTGCACTTTTTGGAATCGCCGTATTGAACGGAATTGTTTTGATTGAAGAATTCAAAGAATTGAAAACGCATGGCGTGAAGGACATTAATAAACGAATCATTATGGGAACACAATTGCGACTTCGCCCGGTATTATTAACAGCAGCGGCAGCCGCTTTAGGATTTTTACCAATGGCGATTTCAACCAATGCAGGAGCCGAAGTTCAACGCCCATTAGCAACGGTGGTAATTGGCGGATTAATCACCGCTACATTGCTTACTTTGATGGTGTTGCCTGTGCTCTATTCCTTGTTTGACCGACCAGAAGGCAAAAAATTCAAATTTAAAAAGCGAACGAAAGGGTTTGGTATATTCTTGCTTTTGGGACTTTTGATTCCTTTCAATCAACAAGCTCAAACCAATGAGATTTCATTGGAGAAAGCCATTGAATTAGCGTTAACCAATAACAAAAGCTTGAAAGCCTCTAGCAATGCGGTTTCCATGAATCAGCAAATGGAAAAAGCCGCGTTTAATTTGGATAAAACACAAGTGTATTATAGTTACGACCAAAATAACATCGCTCCAAATAATCTGGCTTTGCATGTGTTTGGCGTCAATCAGGCTGTTCGATTTCCTGCTTTTTATACGGCACAGAAAAAATCATACCAAGCGCAAACAGAAGTGGCGAAAAGCAAATATCAATTAGATGAGCGAATGATTCGGAAAGAGGTAACCATTGCTTACCAAACGATTCTTTTTTGGAAGAAAATGATTTCGAACTATAGTCAAATGGACAGTATTTACCGTAATTTCTCTAACGCCGCTACTCGAAGATTCAATGCGGGTGAGTCAAACAATTTGGAAATGTTAACGGCCAAAACAAAGCAACAGGAAATAGAAATTCTTTTGGCAACAGGGCGTTCGAATTACGAAAAATCCATACAAGAATTGAATAAGTGGATTCAAGCAAGTGAAGTTTACACAGCCGATAAAGAGTCTTTTGACATCATTGATTTGAATAGTTTGGATACCGCTTCTCATCCGGGTCTTGCCTACTTTGCTAATTCTAAACTTTTGGCGCAACGAAACTTGCAGTTGAACAAACAAAATGCTCGGTCGGATATCACATTGGGCGTATTTCAAGGGACCAATAATGGAGTTTCACCGAATCGTTATTTAGGTATGTCGGCAGGTTTGGCTATACCGATTTTCTATGGTGCGGACAAAGCGAAAATCAACGCTTCGAAAACAGAAATGGAAATGCGGAAAAATCAATATGAAAATTACGCCTTGCAATTGCAGTCCAACTATCATGCGTTGGTTTCAGATGCTTCAACTTACCGATTGGGTATCGATTATTACCAAGACTTCGGGAAAACCCTTGCAGAAGAGACGATATTAAACGCGGATAAAGCCTATTCTGCAGGTGAAATAGATTATTTACAATATTCACAGTTGTTGGAAAACGCTGCAAAAATCAAAACAAATTACTTACAAAACGTTTATTTCTTTAACCTAATGGTGACGGAAGCAAATTATATCTTGAATTAACATGAAAAATCATACTATGTCGATATTGTCTAAATCCTATTGGGTTGTACTTCCAGCTTTGGGAATGGTATTCCTTTCTAGCTGTGGTGGTGAAGAAAAACCTGTAGACCCCAAAACAATTATCCAAGAAATAAAAACCTTGGATAGCGAAGTGATTTTAACAGAAAAACAATTCAATTTGGGAAAAATGGAATTGGGAAAAATCGAAGAAATTTCTTTTAGCACAACCATTAAATCCACAGGGATGTTTGATGTGCCACCGGAGAATAAATCCACGGTAAGTGCTTATTTTGGTGGTTATGTGAAAAATATCCAGTTATTGCCGGGTCAAAAAATCAACAAAGGTCAAACGCTTTTTGTCTTGGAAAATCCAGAATACATTCAGGTACAACAAGATTTCTTGGAAGCAAAAAGTCAACTAAACTATTTGAAACAAGATTATGAGCGTCAAAAAGATTTGGCTAAGGACAACGTAAGTTCACAGAAAACTTTTTCGCGTGCTGAGTCGGATTACAAAGTCACGTATGCTCGATTCGAATCGCTTAAAAAACGATTAAGTTTGATGAGCATTGATCCTAATTCTATTACAGAATCCAACATTCGAACCACCATTTCTGTGACGTCCCCTATTTCCGGTTTTATCACGGATGTGAATGCAACGCGCGGTATGTTTTTAAATCCATCGGATGTGGCAGTAACAATTATGAATACAGACCATTTGCATATTGAATTGAAGATTTTTGAGCAAGATTTGATGAGTGTTAAGGTAGGACAAGTGGTTAAATTTCGTTTGCAAAGTGATGCGACAGAGTATTTTGCCACAGTTTACTTAATCAACAAAGCGATTGATCCGCAAAAGCGTACTGTGAACGTGCATTGTCATTTGGCTAACGAGGCTCAATCCAAACAATTTACGCCGGGTATGTTTGTAGAAGCCCAAATTCTTACGGATAACAACAAAGCGTTTTCATTACCTGCTACAGCAGTAGTTGACTTGGATAACTCTTACTTCGTTCTTGAAAAAGTCGCAACCAAAAGTGGTTACAAATTTGAACGAAAAGAGGTTCAAATTGGAGAATCCAATGAGAAATTCATTGAAATTTTGAATACTTCAGATTTCAATGAAAATTCTAATTTTCTAATAAAAGGAGCTTTTAATTTAATTAACGAATAAATAAAACGATGAAACAACCCTCGCTTTTCATGTTTAGCTCTCTATTTGTAAGTATATTATTGTTGAGTTCATGCAACAAAGGAAAAAATGAAACAAAAATAAGCTCACATGGCAGTTCTGAAAGTCACAACATGGGGCAAGATTGCATGTCTTGTCATGTGAAAAAGGGAAAAGGTGAAGGATGGTTCAATGTGGCAGGAACAGTTTACAACAATACAAATGTTGCCACTTTTGCAAATGCTACTGTAAAATTGTACACGGGACCTGGAGCAACGGGCACACTGAAATACACCATTGAAGTAGATTCGAAAGGGAATTTCTACACAACAGAAGCGATCGATTTTGGTTCGGGTTTGTATCCTGTTATCGAAGGTAGCACAGGATTTAATCATATGTCGACCAGCATTACTACAGGCAATTGTATTAGTTGTCACGGTAGTTCAACCGGTAAACTTTGGACAGAGTAATATTAATGCGCTAATAACCAGAATCATGGATCTAAAGAATATACAAACCGAAGTAGATGCAAGTTACTTGTATAAAATTTTATCGGAAGTAGAAAAAGATGAAAACGTTGCGAGTATTTTTTACCAAATGAGTGAAATTGAAGCATCGCATGCTTTGAGTTTTTTGATGAAATTTGGTTTGGGTGCTTCGAAAATGCCAAAACCCTCAACCCGTGCGAAAACGCTTAATTTAATCGGAAAAATTTTCGGTTATGATTATGTAATGGGTGTATTATTGGACACCGAAAAAAGTCTCTCCAAATCCATTTCGTCAGCTCGAAAAAATGGTGCCCTTCCGCATGAAATTTCTGACAATTCGCATGTAAAGGTTTTGCAAAATATTTTGAATAACAATTCTACTATATCAGGTTCCGGTCTAGCCCGTTTTGAAAAAAGACACCGAACTGTTGGTGGAAATGCTCTTCGAGCGGCTGTTTTGGGAGGAAATGATGGCTTGGTTTCCAATTTTAGCTTGGTGATGGGAATTGCCGGAGCCACGACTGGACAAAACGAAATTCTTTTAGCCGGTATTGCGGGGCTTTTAGCGGGTGCTTTATCAATGGCATTGGGGGAATGGATTTCAGTGAAAAGTTCATTGGAACTGCATGAAAACCAAATGCAATTGGAGATGGATGAATTGATTACGAATCCAGCAGGAGAGGAAAAAGAAATTGCGTTGATTTATCAATCAAAAGGAATTCCATTGGAACAAGCAAGGAAAATGGCCAATGATTTAATAGGTAATACTGCAAATGCTCATGAATTTCTAATCAAAGAAGAATTAGGTATCAATGAGGAAGATATTACAAGTTCTGCCATGGAAGCGGCAGTTGCTTCTTTTATTCTGTTCGCAATAGGAGCCGTTATTCCGGTCATTCCGTTTCTGTTTTTCAGTGGAAATAACGCCATTTTACTAAGCACTGCTTTCAGTGCCGTCGGATTGTTCATCATTGGTGCAGCCATTACCTTGTTTACAGGGAAAAGTATTTGGTATTCAGGACTTAGACAAGTTTTATTCGGTTTAGTAGCCGCAGCAATAACTTTTGGAATTGGCAAAATGATAGGTGTCGCCATCGCCTAATAGTTTAGTATTCATTTTTTAAATTTAGTAGTATGAACGGAGCACATTTACATTTAGTCGTTAATCACCTTCCTATTGTTGGTGTAATCATTGGAACTTTGGTTCTAATTGGTGGTTATTTATTGAAAAAAGAACAAGTTAAATTAACTGCACTTGGGATTTATATTTTTACAGCTATAACGGCCATGATCGCTAATTTCACTGGCGAAGGCGCAGAAGAAATTGCGGAGAAAATTCCGGGAGTTACGGATGCTTTAATTCACAACCACGAAGAGAATGCTGAGACGTTTCTTGCTTTGTGTATTGCTTTGGGGGTAGTTTCTTTGATTACTTTCTTTTTGGCGACCAAAAAACACAATTGGGCAAAAATTGGGATGATTGCCTGTTTTGTTCTTGGTTTGGCAGGGATTTTCACTGGAAAAACAGCTGGAACAACCGGTGGTGAAATTCGTCACACTGAAATTAGAACTGGAAATGCTGCTTCCGGCGTGAATGCCACTCCAGCAGATGCTCAGCAAATGGATGATGACGAAGACGGTGAATAGAATTCTTTAGTTTTTTCGATACAAGAAATAATACGCTTCAACATTATCAAGATACGTACCATCGAATCCTGCATTTAAGATTTTCTTCGTGTAGGATTCGTCGTTTCCGTAAATGATTTTTTGCCAATTCTTATTCCAAAAAATTACCCAGTATTCATCTTTGTATCCTTCGTATCTCTTTTTTAACCATACTGGGTGCTGACGTGCCCAATATTTCTTCCAATAATATCTGTATTTCTCAGCAGAACCTATGCTCATATAGGAAATCAATAATCTTTTACCTCCATTGGCCTTGTAACGAATAAGGTCCAAATCACTACTGATAAAGGCTTCGTTATCAAAAAACAAATCGATAATCACAACATCAAAGTTTGTTGCCGCAATGGCCGCTAGAAAGTCAGATTTTGAAGAATATTGTCCTGTGCTGATTAAGTACAAATAATTTTTAGCATCCGCCAAGGTATTTACATCGTTCGCATTTTCTTCAGTGATTGTATTCGGGATGTATTCATAGTCATAGTTGTTTTCAACTCTTGGGAAAGCCAAAAAATTTTGAGCTGCATTTTTCATTTTGGCATCATCATAACCCGCGGAAGTGTTGGTGTAATCGGCAACGAGTATTGGCTTGGTAGCTCGTACTTTTTGGGCCATGGCGAGTCGTCCATCCTCTTCTACCGCTGAGCCATTGTAAAACAATTCCTCCATCCCAAAACCGTCTATTGACAGCAGGAAAGTTGTATTCAAATTGTTGTCCGCGTTAACGTCTTCAAAAGCCAATTCGATTCCATTTTGTGGAATAATGATAAAATCATTCTTGAATTCACGCGCATACGTTGAAATGCTCTCAATAAACGCTTGCATTTTTGGCCCGGCTTTGTCGATTTTTTTGTCTTTGTTGCAGGCCGTCAAACTGACAACTATTAAATAAAAGAGAATGGATTTGTATTTCATTCTTGTAGCGTTTGATCAAAGTAAACGAATATAATTCAATTAATCCTAAATGGTAAACAATTGATTTAGAAAGATAAGTTGGATTTCATTCATTCGTAACTTTGTGACGTCGACACTTTTCACTGCAGTATTTTACTTCAGTCCAAACTTTTTCCCATTTTTTCCTCCACGAAAAAGGTCGATGGCAAACGATGCAAGTTTTGGATGGTAAATGTGCTTTTTTCATTTGTTTCCAAATTTTTCAGGCAGCTCCTGCACACGTGCATAAGGATAATTCGCCACTTTTTGAACCGAGTAATAGGTATTTAACCCTGAGACAACGACACTTCCAACTTGTTCCAAATTCAAATGACCTTCCTCCAACCAGCTCTCATTTTGAATAGCGATATTTTCAATGGACCCAATAACCAAGATCGTGTCGTTTATTTCGATTGGAATTTCTTGTAAGAACTTCATACCAATTTGAATGGAACTTTCGGCTACAAATGGGGCGATAAATCCTTTTTTGTAAAGAGGAGTGAGTTGACAAGCATCAAATTCAGAAATGGTTTTTTCAAACTTTGCTGATGTAAAATGGGCGTTTTCTATAAAATCCTCCTGCACATGATTGATGGTATAATAACCGGTATGTTTGATGTTTTCATAGGTGTTTCTTGGGATTTCTCCAGCTGGACGGAGAATAAATCCCAATAAAGCCGGATTGCTTCCTAAGTGAATGACAGAACTGAAAATGGCAACATTGGTCGCTCCAGTTGAATCACATGTACCAATTAAATTAGCAGGTTTGCCACCAACAATACTGTTGATTAGGTTAAGTCTTTCTACTTTTCCCAATGCTTCAATTTGATTTTTATCCCAATTCATCTTCTTGCTGTTTTTATTTATCGTTTCCTAGATTGACTGTTATTGGTATGTGTTGAAACGATTCGTTTTTTTTCTTGGATGACTAAACTGTTTTTTTGGTGACCATAAATTTTCTCTTTGGCACTTTGGGCGCTTGTTGCAAGATCGACTAGTGGAAAAGGATACTCTTTTCCCAAAGCAACACCACAAAATTGTTGGTCGAGCGCTGTCATTTTCCACGGTTCATGAATAAATTCTAAAGGAACATTGGCTAATTCTGGTACCCATTTTTTAATAAAAACTCCCATCGGATCATGATCCATCGATTGTTTCACCGGATTATACATGCGGATGGTGTTGATTCCTGTTGTGCCAGCTTGCATCTGGAACTGAGGAAAATGAATTCCCGGTTCATAATCCAAAAATTGCTGCGCCAAATGATACACCCCTGAACGCCAATCCTGATCAAGATTGTGACACAAAACGGAAACGACCATAGCGCGCATTCTGAAATTAATCCAACCAGTTTGGCGGACGCAGCGCAGGTTGGCATCTACGAGTGGAAACCCCGTTTTCCCAGCTTTCCAAGCTTCCAGCCATTCAGGTTGATCATTTTTTTCCATGGTTTCGAAACCACGGTTGATACAACTTGTTTCGTACGAACATTCGACCTCAAATTTTTGAATAAAGTGGCAATGCCACAAAAGTCGCGTAATAATGCCTTGAAAAGCTCGTTTATTAGAGGTGTAATTTGGGTGTGTAATTTGAAATTGGCATACCTGCTTGATCGAAATATTTCCCCAAGCAAGATAAGGAGAAATTCTACCGCAACTTTTCCGACTTTCAAGCGGTTTTGATAGGTGTCGATTGTAATTGAAACCTCTTCCTGCCGCAAAGCTCGATAAATATTTTAACGCACTTTTCTCACCCGCCGGTTGAAAATCGGTAGAATAGTTTTTGATTTGATTTTCAAACTCAAGGGGCAATCGGAAAGGGTTTTTCCACGTTACTTTTTGTTGGTTGTTGTACTCATTTTTGAAAACAGTTTGGTTCATACTTGCAAACCATTTTTGCTCCCAATTCTCTCGATGTGTAATTCCTCTTATAATTCCATCCCGCTGCAATTGTTTCCATTCTGTGCTCGTTTGCTTAAATAATTTGGCAATTGCTTTGTCTCTTTCGTAACTGAATTGAGTGCCGCTTTCCTGATACGACCATACTTTTTTTACATTGAATTCGTCGTTTAACTTTCGAAAGATTTCTTCTGCTTCCACATAACAAATGTAGATTTCCTGGTTGGTTTCACTAAAAATATCATTCATACACTTCAAGGAATGATATTGAAAGGACAAATGACGAATGGAGGTGTCAGGATACGAAATCATCGTGGGTTCATAAAGAAAAAGAATGATATATGGCAATTGATCCTTTTCTGCTAAAAAAAGTGGACCATGGTCTTGTGTGCGCAAATCTCTTTTGAGCCAAACGATATTAATTTCAGGCTTCATTTTGCAATCAAATCCTTTTTAACTTTCTTCCAAAATGCAAAAAAGGACGGATACTCCCCTTTTACATTCGTTAGCCATGTTCTTGCATCACACGTTCCTCGAAAATGTTCATTCGTTGGATGTTCCTTGTAATAAATGTTGGATCGATTTAATTTTGATTCGATTTCAGAAAATTCTCCCACAAACACTTGAATTCCCTCTATGTTTTGAGCTAGTTGTAAAATAAAATCTACAGTCCTAGTTGAAATGGGGTATTTCTGAAAATGAGATGGTTCCAAAAGTAAAATACGATTCAAGGGTTCATTCGCTCTCCAGAGAGGATCTAAATTGTAAAAGGTATACAAACAAGTGCCAAGATTAGCGTCCAACTTTATCTCATCCGATTCCGGCAGTTCTGTTGTCAATTCTAGGTCAGCTATTGTCATTAACGATTCTGGAATTTCTGTCAATGGAAAATCTTCATAGGCTACATCCAAAAATGTGCCTTGCTGTTCCGTTTGAAAATAATGGTTGATATTCTCTTGATTGGCAAAATACTTTTTTTTACTGTTGGCGCCACAAACCCATTGCCAACTCAAAGAATTGCTGGCCCAATCTGCATCCAACAAGTGATAATACATCCATTTTGCAGGTGTTTTCCAATGCGCACGGGCAATGTTGGTAACCACGGAAGCAATGTACATTCGCATGTGATTGTGCAAATACCCCGTTTGATAAAAATCAAGAATGGCCTTGTCGATAGCATCAATTCCCGTTTTACCTTCCATCAAGGCTTGGGGCATTTGAAGGTGTAAAATCGGTACTTGTGTATATTTTAAGTCTTCATCAATTCCATCCCCTCTTGAAATCCAGATTTGTTGCCAATATTCTCGCCACACCAACTCTTTGATAAAACTTTCAATTTCAATGGGCTCATAGCCTCGTAATAAACAAGAATCGTAGACATCTTTTACAGAAATGACACCTCTTGAAATATAGGGCGACAAATAGGTGACAGAACCATTTCCATAATTTCTGGTTTTCCCATAATCCAATGGGTCAATTGAACTTACTTGCGCCAATATATCTGAAAAATCTGTTTGAAAAAGCATACTAGATGGTAAACAAATTAATTTCAATTTTGTTGAGAATGTACAACTTCGTTACAAATGTTACATAGGAATCATCGTCTTCTTGTTAGCTTTGCAAAAGCAAAAAAAACTATATGAAAAAAGGAACAAAACTCTATAGTATTACAAAAATGAAATGCCCAAATTGCCAAGAAGGTGATTTTTTTGAAGGTTCCGTATTTAAAGCCAATGTGAAAGAACGTTGCGATCAATGTGATTTTAAGTACAGCATAGAACCAGGTTTTTATCAAGGTTCTTATTACGTTGTGTACGCTTTGGGAGTAGCTGTTTTTGTGACCATTTGGACTTCTATTTCTCTTTTTCTGCCCAATACGTCTTGGGATGCCACGCTTATTGCTATCTTAGTTGGTCTGTTTGTTTCGGCGCCGTTTATTTACCCCTTGTCTAAAATTATCTGGGCAAATTTCTTCTTCCGATACCAACAGCACAAGTCAAACAAGATCGTAAATGAGACAACAACTAATTGATAATTACGGGTATATTCTGGAGGATGCTTTGATTGAAGAAATCCTTGAAACAGGCAAATTAAGAAAAGTAAAAGAAGGCGAAACGTTGATCGACCTGGATGAACCAATTAAGTTCATTCCTTTGTTGCTGTCAGGCGCCATTAAAATATCTAGATTGGATGATGAAGGAGACGAACTTTTGCTCTATTTCATTGAAAAAGGGGATGTTTGTGCCATGACTTTAACGTGTTGCATCGGTCAATCGAAGAGTGAAATCAAAGCCGTTGCGGAAGCCGATACGGAAGTCATTTTGGTACCCGTTGAAAACATGAACCTTTGGTTGCAGAAATACAATTCTTGGCGGATGTTTGTATTTGAAAGCTACAACAATCGTTTTACAGAAATGCTACATTCGATTGATAGTTTGGCATTTATGAATATGCACGAACGGGTTATTCGTTATTTGCGTGATAAGGTCATTGTTAGCAAAGATTCGATGTTGAATACGACACATCAGGATGTTGCCTACGATTTGCACACCTCGAGAGTCGTAATTTCAAGAATATTAAAAAGTTTAGAACGCGATAATAAAATCAAATTGCACCGAAATAGAATTGAGGTGCTGGATTTTTAGTTTCTGGTTAAAAAGTTGCTAGTTACAAGTTGAACGGCTTCTGCGAAGCGTTCTGCAAGTTGCAAGTTTTGTGTGTGCTTGAATTTTTAAAAATTATGAAGCAAAGAACTCCCAGCTCATAACTGGCAACTAGCGACTTGAAACTAACAACTTTAAAATAAAATGGAGTTAATAGAGATTTTAGGATATTTTGGAGCCTTGCTGGTCGGTTTGGTCCTCGGCTTGATTGGTGGAGGCGGTTCAATTTTGACCTTGCCCATTTTAGCTTATCTTTTTCACATTGAACCAACGATTGCAACGGGTTATTCCCTTTTTGTTGTTGGATTTACAGCCTTGGTTGGAACGTTGAGAAATGCGAAAAGCGGCATGGTTGCTTATAAAACGGGACTCCTATTTTCTATACCCGCCTTGATCACCATCTTTATCACTAGAAAATTCATTGTTCCTTCTTTACCAGACGTATTGTTTCATATTGGCAGTTTTCCGATTACCAAATCGGCCGCAACGATGGTTTTGTTTGCAATTGTAATGCTAGCTGCCTCCTACTCGATGATTCAATCAAAAAAAGAGGTGGAGTTGGATGACTCGAAAAAAGTGAAAATTACTTCACTTCTTTTCAATGGAATTGCAGTCGGTTTATTGGCCGGTTTTGTCGGTGCAGGTGGTGGCTTTTTAATCATTCCAGCCTTGGTTTTCTTTGCTCATTTGCCGATGAAAAAAGCGGTAGCCACATCCCTGATGATTATTGCAATCAATTCGTTAATTGGTTTCTTGGGCGACGCCACTACGCTATCCGTTGACTGGACTTTTCTTTTAACCTTTACTACGCTCTCTGTAGTCGGCATATTTATTGGGATTTACTTAAACAAATTCATACCGGGCGCCAAATTAAAAAAAGGCTTTGGATGGTTTGTTTTGATCATGGGTATTTACATTCTTTTAAAAGAAACCATTCTTTAGCAACTCTTGTTACAAACGGTTTGCCATTTCGCACCTTATCTTTGTCGAACATTTAACAAAAACAAAAAATGGGATTTTTATCAACTTTAAAAAATAGCCTATTTGGCCCAAAAATGGATTACAGACAATTGATCAAAGACGGAGCGGTCGTTATTGATGTGCGATCTCCACAAGAATTCAAAGGTGGACACGCTTCAGGAAGCAAAAACATACCTTTAGGTTCATTACCATCCAAAGTGAATGAATTGAAAGGAAAAGAGGTGATTTTGGTATGTCTCTCTGGCGGTCGTGCTGGTCAAGCTAAAAGTATTTTAACGAGAGCTGGAATCAAAGCGCACAACGCTGGACCTTGGCAAAACGTTCGTTAATTTTCTTCACATGGAAAATTTAAATCAAGTCCAATGGTTGGAGAAAATTCAAAATGATTCTGAAGCGGTTATTTTGGATGTGCGTTCTCCTCAGGAGTGTGCAGAAGGCATGCAAGCCAACGCGATTCAGATGAATATCATGAATACCGCACAGTTCATTGCAGACATCAACACGCTGGATAAAAGCAAAAACTATTATGTGTATTGCAGAAGCGGCGGACGCAGCGGACAAGCGTGTATGTTGATGGGCGCCAAGGGTTATATAACATTTAATTTAAATGGTGGCATGCTTTCCTGGACAGGTGAAGTGGTAATGCCTTAATGGAAGATTATGAAAGATACAGCAAAAGAATTTTTAGTAAAAAACCTCTCTTTGTGGGCCATGGCCAGTTTAACGTTGGGCCTTGCTCCTTTCGTTCCGCATCCACACATTTGGAAACAAATTGTGAACATTTCTAAAGGAGGTGGAATGATGACGGGAATGGATTGGTTTGATCTCTTGTTGCACGGAACGCCTTGGGTGCTTTTGATTACCACCTTGGTTTTGAAATACACCAACAAAAATCCAGCAACGAAATAAATCGAATTTTCAATAATAAAAAAGCCCTTCAAATGAATTTTTGAAGGGCTTTTAGTTGTTAAAATTTGTACCTTAATCCAAACGATTGAGTAAAATTCAGTTGGGTGTAATTTTTCCGAATGGACAATCCTAAATTTCCTTCGCCGTAAAGATGAAAATGGTTCCAAAAACGGGTATTTCGGATGCGGAAATCAAAGCCAATCGGTACCGAAACATGATAGTCAACGGTATTCGCTAATTTTTCTTCTCGTGAATTGGAAGAAGTCCCAATTTGGTTTGTCAAAGAGTACGTTCGGTCAGTTTTTTGTACTTCGCTTACATATGTATCTAAGAATGCGTAATTGTCTTCCTGTAAATTGAATCTTCTCGAGAAATTAAATTGCAAACCCAATTGAATCCCTGTATAAAAGGACCAACGCTTGTTTTCTGCAATTCTCATTAAAATCGCATTCGACCAAAGAAACGATTCTTGCGTGATACTCGCCCCAAATTGATCGTAGTAGACTGAATCCTGCCAAACCGTCGTGTTCAGTGATGAAACGTAGGCGCTGTCTACTAAAAAGGAATTGACTTGGGCAAAATCTTGATGAATCCCAGATGTACTTTTGTACTGGAAATCTGTTCGGTACGACAAGTTGACATCTCTTGTTTTTATTCCTTTTTTGAATTGGTACTCTACACCAAAGCGATGACTCGTATTCGAACCTCTCCCAAAATTATAAAAGGAAGGATAAATTTGATACACGGCTTCACTTTCTAAAATTCCATAGGAAGCAGCAAGAGCATACAAGTCGCTTCGTTGCGACGACATCGATAGAAACATATCTCTCGTTGGTGACCAAAAAACTGACCAACGTGAAGAGGGTAAAGCGGTGGTTTTTGGCGTTTCTGTTTGACCAAAAAGAGAGTTGGAAAGGAGAAGGATAAAACTGGTTAACTTGATCGTTTGATGCATTGAAATAATTTTTTAATGGTTTTGGTTATTAAATAGTAATACGGAGACCCAATGCGTTTGACAGATACAAATTGGTTTGGCGCGTGCCTAAAAAAGCGTCTGTGAAGCGAGCGCCGATTTGTCCTTCGTAATATACATGAAGTCGTTTAAGGAAATCACGATTCTTCCCTAATTGCCAATCGATTCCATACGGTATATAGGCAAAAGGACTAAAAATTGGTTTCAAATTAAGTTTTTCTTCTGTAAAACTGGTGATAAGGTATCCTTCGTGTGAATTGTTATTATAAGCTGGGGCGTCAAATGAAATTGGATTGGCAGATGAACTCACTACTTCCGTTTCCTCTTCTTTGTAGGTAAATACGGAAGTGCGTTTACTGGTGATTCCCAAGCCAAAACCTACCCCAGTAAAATAGGTGAATCGTTTATCTGGACGGAATCGAAAGATTAAATCACTTTTGAATTGTACAAATTTTCCATTTGCATGACCGCTCGTGGTTTTAGAATAAACAGAATCTTTCATCAAACTTGTATTATATTGAGGATAAAAGGTCGAATCAAGTCGTTTAGAGCTTATATCTTGCGCATAATCGCCGATTGAAATATTTCCCAAATAGTCTCCGCCAAATCTCCAGGATGTTTTTACTTTTTGAGATTGAAAAAGTTTGACAGGAATACCAATTCCAAAAGACACTGGAGTTGAACCTCCGTTGGATTGATAACGCCGACCTTCAACTGCTTCGGGTCCATGATTTTGAAGAATTGAAGAAGTAGGAAATTGAACAGCCATTGCATTGAATACATTGCCTGCAAAACCTACATTTAATGCATTTAGTTGCCAATAAAAATCGATTGAGTTTCTTCCCTTCTGAATTTCTTGCGCATTTATTTGCGTTAGAATACCAAGAAAGAGAACCGAGCAAATTATTTTCATGAAATAGAATTTCTTTGAGCTGAAAACGCTTAGAAAAAACCCTTAGTATGTTTCACCTAAATTTTAACAATTGCCTTGGCATTTTCGACGATGGACCGTAATTCCATTTTTAATTTAGCGTCTACGATTTCCTGCTTGTCCCTATCGAAATTTTGACCGAAGGATGGCAACGAAAAAGTTCCGATTAATTCAGCACCATCGCGAGGGAAACGTTCTGCGGCCGATTGTAATACCGATTGTCCACCTCGAGCGCCGGGAGATGTAGAAAGTAAAATCAATGGTTTGTTATCAAAGACTTTGCGATTCGGAATGCGGGAAATCCAATCGTATAGATTTTTAAAAGCCGCAGAATAGGAACCATTGTGTTCCGCTAATGAAAGCAAAACCAGATCAGCAGAAGAAATCTCTTGCGCAAAATCCAGGATCAATTGGGGAATGCCTGTTTCCAATTCGCGTTCCGGACTGTACAGATGGGTTTCAAAATCAGCAGTTTTCAACAATTTTATTTCAGCTGTATCGAACAAGGATGCTGCAAACGTTACCAATTGAAAATTGATGGATTTCTCACTGTTACTTCCTGCAAATGCCACTATTTTCATCACTAAAATTTCAGTAAAAATAGTGAAACATCAAGAACTACACGATAGCATGGAACAACCGACCTTTTCTTTGGCCCAATCGGGTCGTTTGGCGAACCATTTCACCATCTCAGGCTGATTGTCGTAAGGTTTTAGAAGTAAATTGTACAATTCATCAATCAATCCATAATCACCTTTGTCTGCCTCATCGATAGCCAATTGCGCCATCCAGTTGCGTAAAACATATTTTGGATTGGTTACATTCATAGCGGTAACGCGTTCGGATTGACTCCAGTTTTCCAAATTCAATTGGTCAACATATCGGTTTAACCAGGCTTTCCATTGTATTTCCAAATCGTCGAAATGATTGGGAGCCAAATAACTGGCATTTTTGATTTTCAGTAGATGATTCAATGGATTGCTCATCTCAAGCTCGCTCAATTCACGGTAAAAAATGGTCATATCCATTTCACTTTTCCGCATCAAATCCAGCAAGTCAGCATTCAATTCGATGGTTGCTTTGTTGACCGTTTTCAACCCTATCTTCGCCGAAAGCATCACTTGGTACTTGTGCTCAAATTCGTTTTTGAAATCGGTTAAAATCTGATTAAACGGTTCCGCTTCGTTGATCAGCGGATACAAGGTATTGGCCAATTGAGTTAAATTCCACAACGCAATATTGGGTTGATTACCAAATCGGTATCTTCGGTGACTTGAATCAGTTGTATTAGGTGTCCAGTCCGGATTGTAGTCTTCCAGCCAGCCGTAAGGTCCGTAGTCAATCGTCAAACCTAAAATGGACAAGTTATCAGTATTCATCACACCATGCACAAATCCGACGCGCTGCCAGTGAACAATCATTTCACCGGTTCGTTTTGCAATTTCGGCGAAGCATTTTAAATAGGTATATTTGCTTGGTGCACCCAATTCTGGGTAATGATGTACAATGGTATAATCCAACAATTCTTTCAGTTGGTCCAACTCATTTCGCGAAGTGAATATTTCAAAACTACCAAAACGAATAAAACTGGGGGAAACTCGGCAAACGATGGCACCTTTTTCTTCTGCCGGATTGCCGTTGTACAGAATGTCTCTTGTAACCTTGTCTCCTGTGATGGCTAATGAAAGCGCTCTTGTCGTTGGAACCCCCAAAGCATGCATGGCTTCACTGCACAAATATTCACGAATAGACGAGCGCAAAACCGCTAAACCATCCGAACCACGGGAATAAGGCGTTGGCCCTGCTCCTTTCAGTTGAAAGGTCCAAGGTTGCTGGTGGATCGTTGTTTCGCCAATGTTAATCGCTCTCCCGTCGCCCAATTGTCCGGCCCAATTTCCAAATTGATGTCCACCATAATTCATAGCGAAGGAAGGATAATTGGCGAATGGTTTGGCACCACTGACGACGGCTAAAAATTCGTTTTCATCTTCTATCGTTAGATTCAACTCAGACAGAAAATGGCTGGAAACATGCACCAAAGCTGGATGTGAAGGAATTCTTGGTTTCACAAACGAACCCATTACTTGGTTGACTTGTCGTGTATAATTTCCCTGAATGGGATCAAAGGGCAATTCGTTTGAAAAAACGGGTGACCAATGAAGTTGGTTGAAATCTGTCATAGCATGAATGTGTTACAAATTTACGGAAATTAGAAGAAATGCTGATTTTCATGGATTTCATCATCACTTATTTTCGATAAAAAGAACGGACAAAAAAAATCCCAAGCTTACCTTGGGATTTTTTTTGTCTACTTTTTTGACTATTTTTTTGAAAAGGCTTTGTTGTCAACCATTTGCTGAAAGAAATCATTGACGGTTTCAGTCATCGGTCGGAATTCCATTTTCAATTCGCGTTTGATTTTTGAATTGTCTGCTTTCCAGGGATAACCAACGTTGTCTTTCACAAATTGACGAGGAATGCCGTTCATTGGACCTACCAACATCACCAACCATTTTGGAATGGTTTTTTTCGGCAATGGATAGTTTTTGCCGAAGGTAGGACGCAGCAATTCTGAAATTTTCAGCATGCTTAAATTCTCTGCGGATGTGATATTTCTGCCTGTAGCTTCTGGCATGAAACCAGCTCGATAATGCGCTTCTGCCACATCGCGAACATCTACACATCCCATATTCAAATCTGGAGCTCCCATTTTCATAGCGCCATCGCCCATTTGTTTCATAATCGCAAAACTTTCGGAGGTGGCATTTGGATTGATACCAGGTCCCAAAACCAAGGATGGATTGATGGTCACCAAATCCCATCGATCTTGTGCTTTTTTCATGTCCCACGCCTTTTTCTCTGCCAATACTTTCGAATAACTGTACGGCGATTTTTTCAAAGAAGAAGTGGTGTTCCATTGATGTTCCGTCATGGTTTGGTTCGGGTAATTGAGCGTATCAACCGCATCGCCGTATATAGATGCGCAACTACTCGTTAAAACCACGCGTTTAACGCTGTCCGTTTTGTTTACACTGTTCAACACATTTTCCGTTCCTTTTAAAGCAGGATCGACCAAGTCTTTTTGCGGATCTTTGATACTTAACTTAAACGGTGAAGCGGTATGAATAACCAATTCACAGCCTTTCATGGCTTCGTCGTAGGAATTAGGCGTCAATAAATCCGCTTGGAAATATTTAATGGTGCCGGGCAAATTTGCCGCCAATTCATCCAAGTATTTCGTTTTTTCTTTGTCGTTCGGGTTGCGAATGGGTGCATGAATGGTCAAGCCATCTTCCAGCAGTCTTTTCGCTACCCAACCTGCTACATATCCGGTAGCACCCGTTAACAATACGGGTTTTGTTTTGTCTATCATCATTTCTTATTTTTATTTCGCCAATAATTTTACAATATCTTTTTCTAAATCTTCTGGTTTGGTTGTTGGAGCGTACCGTTTGTAGGGTTTTCCATTTTTGTCGACCAAAAACTTGGTGAAATTCCACTTGATACCACTTCCTAAAAAACCGCCCAATTTTTTCTTTAAAAACTGGAACAAAGGATGTGTATTTTTTCCGTTTACATCAATTTTTTCTGTCAATTGAAAAGTAACGCCGTGGTTGATTTGGCACGATTCCACCATGCTTTCATTTGTTTCCGGTTCCTGATTTAAAAACTGATTACAAGGTGTTCCTAAAAGGAACAATCCTTGCGCTTTGTATTTCAGATGCAAAGCTTCCAACCCTTCAAATTGAGGCGCTAACCCACATTTTGTAGCGGTATTCACCACCAGCACTACTTTGCCTTGCATTTCAGCCATGGACAAGGAGTTTCCTTGTGGAGTTTTGATTACGATATCGGAAAATTGCATGTATATTTTTTTAGAGGTATGAAGTTAAGTAAACAAATTTGGAAAGACATTGTTCGGATTTATCTTTTGACGTTTGTTGTGAAAATGAAGGCACCCAACGAATGATTGAAATAATTCGTTATCTTGGTAACAGCAAACCACCACGGATGAAAAAGAAACGAATAGCCTTTCTGTTTTTGGTATTCTTTACAACCTTTTTACAGGCTCAAAAAACAAGCACCATCTCCGGACGTCATACCTTTTCCATTAATTACGGTGTTTCCAGTGAAAAAATTTCAGAAAATTTTGTTTCAGTGAATCCAGCAACCTATCATCCTAATTACAATTACCCACATGTAGACTATCCGGAAGGATATGGTATGGGTTATTGGTATTATTCCACGTGGCTAGAAAATGTGGATACGAAAAATTGGAGCCAAGAAATAAAATTGCAATATGGTTTTACTTTTGAAAAAGTACTTTTGTCGGCTGGGATAAATTTATCCTTCTGGAATCTGTCAATGCATGGCAGAAACAGCAGTTCGAAAAGTTATTTCAAAATGCCCGATCCTTTTCAGGAACAGGTAAATGAGACTAGTCATGTTTTTGACTATTCGGATCAATCTATCTACATGCAAGTTCCTTTGGGTATTGGTGTTCATTTGTTTCAACCCTCAAAATCGTTCAACATTACCCCAATTCTGAGATTTAATCCCGAATTTCAAGTAAGCAGAAAAGTAATAAAAAATGAAATTAGACATCACTATTACTTCCATTCCGATTCGTTTGATTTGGCAGGAACACATTATGATGGTTATCATTTAGATACAACGATCGTGAACACGGCGGATGATCCGATGCTTTTCAATCCTGAAACGGATGATCAAATATTCTTCTTAAATCCTTCCATATCGGTTCTAATTGGTTATCGCTTTTATAAACATTTCGGATTTCAATTGGAAATCGGCTACAAATCGACGAGTAAATCGAGAATTGTTTATGGCACGTATTACCAAGTAAATAAAAGTCCGTATGCACATTTCGGACTTACTTATACCTTGTAACAAATGATTACAGGTGGTTTAATAAAACAACTAATTATGTTATGAAAATGAATCACATTCTTCTTTTTTTAGCATTGATCATGGGTTTTGAGAGTTTTGGCCAAGAATCAAAACCTCGGTTAATCCAACATCGACTCTATGTTGGATTTTCCTCCTCCTGCGAGAAAATAGTGATGAGTGACCCGATCGAAAGTCCTTATCCTTTCACGAAGTTGGCTTATCCAGCCGGAAGCGGAACGGGATATGATTACACTCAGTTAAAAGTCAATCCGGCTAATGAAAGGAATTTTTCAAAAGAGTTAAAAATTCAATATGCCCTTACCAGAAAGCGACTTTTTGCTACAATTGGTTTAACTTTTTCTACATGGGATCTTGAATTTTCGGGTGAATATGATTGGTGGAAAAGTTATTTCAAAATGCCCGAACCCTTTCAGCAACAAATTAACCATATTAACTGTTCTTTTTTGTACGCCGATCAAACGAGTTATCTTCAAATTCCAATGGGTGTTGGATTCAATTTAATGAAATCCGAACGTGCCTTGCAGATAACGCCAAGTGTAAGAATCAACCCGGAATTTCAACTCAATAAAAAAGTACTGAAAAACGAAACCGTTCAGGATTATTACTTTCATTCTGAAGCGATTGATTACGGAACCTATCATTCCGATGCGTATCATTATGAAAACAGCGTTCTTGGTGAAAATGCGAATGAACTGATCAAGTTTAACGCGAAAACACCTAAAAACATACTGCTTAATCCTTCTTTAAATTTGTTGTTTTCCTACCGTATTCGCCAGAATTTTGGCGTTTATTTCGAGCTAGGTTACAAAATAGCTTCGCGCTACAGAATTCAAATGATAACGGGTTATGAGGACTATCCGTCACATTCGACTGACAATATCAATTATCAAAATAACAGAAGTGCAAATGGACAATTGGGGGTGTATTACAAATTTTAATTTCAAAACATTTCGTAACTTACCTTTTAAAAAATCAAGATGGAAGCGAAAAACGAAATCAAAGAATATTCAAACGGTGAGATTACAATTGTTTGGGATGCCTCCAAATGCAAACATGTAGGAAATTGTGTTCGTCACTTACCAAAGGTTTATGATCCCAAAGCAAAACCATGGATTAAGATTGAAAATGCGGGCACGGAAGCTATAAAAGATCAAATTGCGACTTGTCCGAGTGGAGCGTTGAGTTGGAAATGAAGTGATTTGCCAAAAAAACAAAATTAAAGTTGATAAAAAGACTTAGTGTTAAAATGACATTTAATTCGTAGTTTAGTTGAAATTAACAACCAAACGTTTATGTTCAAGCAATTCATCGTCCTTATTACCGCTGTCGTTTTAGTTATTTCTTGCAAAAAAGAGAAAACGCCTGAAGTGGTTGTTGCTAACCCAACTGTATCTGGACCGCAACAATACGGAACGCCTTTTTCAGGTATGCCCAATTCAGCTGACTTGGTGATTTACGAAGTGAACCTACGTGCTTTTAGTTCCGCCGGAGATATCAATGGCATAATTGCCCGTTTGAATGAAATAAAAGCCTTGGGCACTACGACGATTTGGTTGATGCCCATTTATTCGCAAGGCGTTTTGAACAGTGTTGGTTCGCCTTATTGCGTGAAAGATTATACTGCTGTAAATACCGAATATGGTAACTTGGAAGATTTGCGCCACTTAACCAATCAAGCGCATAGCTTAGGCATGACGGTAATTTTGGATTGGGTGGCGAACCATACTTCGTGGGATCATAGTTGGATTACCGATCATCCGGATTGGTATACCCACGATGCGGGTGGAAATATCACCATTCCAGCAGGAACGAATTGGTCAGACGTCGCAGATTTGAATTTCACCAATTTAGACATGCAAGCTGAAATGATCAAAGCCATGAAATATTGGGTTTTAGAAGCCAATGTTGACGGTTTTCGATGCGATTATGCGGATGGCGTACCGTTTGACTTTTGGAACAGTGCATTGACTGAATTGAAAACCATTCCGAATCGAGAATTGTTGTTTTTAGCGGAAGGCGTTCGTCCCGATCATTATACAGCCGGTTTTGATTTAACGTACAGTTGGAATTTTTATACCACCACCAAAAATGTTTGGGCAGGATCCAATCCTTCGGTTTTTTATACGCAAAACCAGACAGAATACAATTCTATTCCAGCTGGCAAACAAAAAATTCGCTTTACTACCAACCACGATGAATCTGCTTGGGATGCGTCACCAATGACACTTTTCAATGGAAAAGCGGGTGCATTGGCAGCATCAATACCCACAATCTTTATGGGCGGAGTTCCCTTGTTTTATACAGGACAAGAAGTAGGAAGAGCTTCCACTACTCCATTTTTCACCAAATCACCGATCAATTGGAGTGCGAATTTGGACATGAAACAAGCCTATGAGAAATTGATGTCGATTTACACCAACTCTGAAGCGGCGCGACGTGGAACAATTCAATTGTACATGAATTCAAATAGTGTATCCAGCTTCAAGAAAACAAGTGGGACTAGCGAAATATTGATTCTCGTAAATGTTCGTTCTACAGCGACAAATTACGCTATTCCAACAGAGTTGCAAGGAACGCAGTGGACGAATGCTTTAACCGATACGCCAGCAACGTTGGGTTCTAGCGAATCCTTAACCGGTTATGGTTACTCGATTTACACCAAGGAATAAATAGTTACCGCTTAATCAATCTTCTAAATTCGTTGTTGGTAGTCAAATCTACCACTTGCAGTAAATAGGAACCCGCAGCGAAATCGCCTAAGTCAATCGTTGTGTTTTGTTGAAAACGCATCGTTTGAACGGTTTTCCCACGCATATCCAAGAGCGTCATTTGATAATCGGCACTTTTTGCCATGGAAATGTTCAACGGTCCGTTGGTTGGATTCGGGTAAATTGAAATGGGCGAATCGTTTTCCAATTCTTCTGTAGAAACAAGGAAATTCACATCTTTCACAATGGATCCAACTTTGTTGATAATCCAATTCGCCGGATCAATCGACAAAACATTTAGAATGGAACTTGCATTGGGAATCAAGAATTGATTTTGATTGGCATCGATGGAAAAGCGCATGGTCGTATCTGGCAAACCTGTTCGGCTAAATTTCAAATCAAGGTCATTCGTGAACAAAGGTGTAACCGATGGTTTTGAAGTAATGTGATTGATTTCTAACAAAACCGTGTCACCCAGCGAATTCCAGCGTACTGAATACGTCGGATAACCTTCTCCAAAATACCATTCTTCAAAGTAGTTGGTGAAATCCATACCCGTTTCATTTTCTACGACTGCCAAGAAATCAACGCCATACGCGGTTGAATCGGCATATTGAGATTGGTAGTTTTTAAACGCTTGAAAGAAAAGAGAATCGTTGTCAACCAAATACCGCAAAGTATGAATGATAGCGGCACCTTTGTCATACGACAAACGACTGGAAAAAATCCGACCTTCGTTCAAGGAATCCAACACCCACACGCTTCCACCCGCTTGGTTCATGATGTTGGTGTGTCTATTGAACATGTCGTTGACTTGTTGTCCAGGGTACAAATTGTCCAACATGATGTATTCTGAATAAGAAGCAAACCCTTCGTTTAACCAAATATCGGCCCACGAAGCACAGGTTACGTTGTCGCCAAACCATTGATGCGCCAATTCGTGAGCGGTTAAAGTTGGGTTAAAAAATCCTTGAGTGGTCATGGTTTGGTGTTCCATTCCACCACTAATTGGCGCCATACAATGTCCATATTTTTCATCCGCAAAAGGATAAGGCCCAAAATATTCAGCATACAATTCAATGAAATCTGCCGTTTGGTCAATGTCATTTTGAAAATTCGGCAAGGTGGCTGGGTTGTTGTAGATGAAGTTTTGAATCAAAACAGGACCCGAACCAACAGGATTGGCGGTAACATTGTACTCAACATATTCCGCTACTGCGACAGAAATCAAATAGTAATCAATCGCATGACGGTGTTTCCATTCAAATCGATGCGTTCCATTGCCCAAATCCACTACTTGTTCCAAAACACCATTCGAACCCGCTTTACAAGCCGTTGGAACGGTAATCCAAACTGCACAACTATCGGCCTTGTCTTTCAACGATTGTTTTACTGGAAACCATTCATACGCCGAAAAAGGCTCGGAAAGTGACCAAGTAACTTGATTTCCCCAAGAAGGTGAAGACGCATTCGTCATTCCTCCGCCACCCAAAGGATTGGTTGCAGCCGTTGGAGGCGTTCCATAGTATTCGATGTGTAAAATGAAGCTTTCACCGAGGTTTTTGTTAACGGGGATTTTCAAAGCCGTATTGACTCTAGCATACAAAACAGGATTTCCATCCACGGTAATCGCTGTAATGACCAACGTGGGAAACAATTCCACCAGGGCAGAATCCAAGTTTTCATTGGCCGTAGCATGAATATCACAAGCACCTGAAAGCGTTGTGGTGGTATTGGTCATCGACAAATCCAAAAAATAGTAATGTACATTGTAACGCTCCGTCTCCGCTATTTGTGCCAACGAAAACGTATTGCTTTTCGCATGAATTGGTTGGTGGGATTTAAAGTTGGAGCAACTGTTGATTTTTTCTTGTCCAAACGTCAAAAGTGGTGCGAGTAGGAAAGCGAGTAGAATTTTGTTCATGATCCATTTATTAAGTGGGTTAAAAGTACGGAAAGAAAACTATAACAAAAGCATCAATTAAGTTGTCCATTCAAAATGTATTAAATCAGTTTAATTCATTCTGATCCATTTTTCTTAAGTCCTCAGAAATTTGTTAGCTAAGAGCAACCAAAAGACAGAACAATCAAAATTGTTGAATGAAAAGAGAGTTGATTGTGTTTTATAATTTATGATTTTCATCAAATGGCTGAATCAGAAAATTACTGAATTTCAACAAAGTATAATAGACGGAAAATCCATACCACAATGAAACTACGGAAAAGTAAACAATAACCATAGGGGCTAGTTTAATTTCAGGACGGATAAATAACAGCAAAACAGCTGCTAAAAAGCAAACTATTGCCGCCAAAACCAATTCTAACAAAAAATTAATTTTTAAAACAATCGTTTTATTGTCATCCAGTATAGAAACAGAACCTCTATATTGTGTTCTTCGAGTGGACCCACTGCCAGAAACGGAATCCCTTAAAAGCCGAATTCTTGAAAAGGTTAATCTCATGCCTAGATAGTCTACGTTGTTCTTTTCAATGACCAAAATACTTTTTAGGCTTTCAAAATAAATTTTGGGAAAAACATTTCGAACGTGTATTTTTTTGGTAAAATTTATCATTGCTAACTTTTTTCACAGTTAATTCATTATCAACAAATTGCAACTGAATTAATGTTAAGTTACGCAACAATAATTAATAATTGTCATATTGGTCAATTTACATTTCTCCAGAGATATAAAGATACAGAAAGAAAGCCAATTCTCTAGCGACACTTCATTTTAACAAGAGTTAAATTGAACGTATACAACAAGCTACGATGAATTTACGTGTTGAATTAGACTCTAAATAATAATTACATAACTCAAGTAATTGTTATTAAACTACTTAGTTAGTTTCAAATCATGCAAGTTTTAACCCGAATTGTACAACACATCCTTACTTGATCAAGAATTGTGGATTCAAAACATCACCATCACGATGGGATTGGTGAATACGAATACAACACCTATGTTATTGAAAACAGTTGAATCAGGAAAAATCAAACCAGAGGATTTGATTACGCACCGATTTAAATTGGACGACATAATCAAAGCATATGAAGTCTTTGGCAATGCGGCTGAAGAGAAAGCATTAAAAATCATTTTAAACAATTAAATAGCTGTAAATCAACCAATGTCTTGTATGTGTAATTCGAGGCATTGGTTTGTAAATGACCCGAAACATAATAAAAGTACTCCTTTTACATGATTTAAATCATTTTTAAACAGAAGCACCTACCCTAGATTTGTAGTGTAATTATGGGACTGTTGAAACAGATTAAATAAATACAACTTTCCTACCTAAAAAAATAAATGATGAAAACTTTACTAGTATTTTTCGCAACAACGGCCGCAACCATTTCCTTTGCGCAAACAGCCGAATCAGCCACCCAAAAGGTGCTGGATGAAACAAAAGTGGAAATCACAATGCCGCTAAATGGCACAGAACAAGTTAACTTGAATCAAACAAGCGAAGCGGATGGTCTTTTGGCCATGAATTTAAACGGCAATCCAATTGATTTATTAACAGACATGGAGTCTTTTGAATTGGCTGCAAATGCAACCATTGATGCACCACAAAGTTTGGAAATGGTTGGATTTACATTGAAATTATACAAAGCCACCATTCATGGCACCTCCACCCTACACGATTGGGAATCAAAAATCACCAAAATTGATGGCAAAGGTTTATTTCAATTAACAGGTGATGTTTTTACAAAAATTCAAGATGCTGAAATTAAAGTTTTAGTAAAAGGAATTAAAAGCACTGAGGGTGATAAAATGGACAACAAGACGTATGAAACTTTTCATGCGGATAAAAATCCCTACATCACGTATTCATTTACCAATGTATTTATTAAAACGAGTGAAACTGGTGAAGTTACCTTAAATGCCTCAGGTCAATTGAGCATGGCTGGAACCACCAAAACAGCTTATATAGTCGCAACTGGAAAAAGGTTGGCGAACGGAGATTTAAGACTAACAGTTTCTAAAAAATTGAAAATGACAGATTACAACATGGAACCTCCAGTTATGTTTATGGGGGCTATGAAAGTAGGAAATGAAATAACTGTCAATTTCGATTTTGAGCTTATACAAGTAAATAACTAACAGTAAAAACAATTTTTTAAACCCAAAAATTATGAAAAGTTCTAACACAATTCGCATAGCAGGTTTCGTCTGTTTTGCCCTTTCGTTGTCCAACGTGTATGCGCAGCGAACTCCTATCCAATTTTTTAGACCCAATGACCAAACGGGGCTAAACATTTATGAGACATCCAAAAATGATTCCGTGAAATACGATGGTTTCAAAATTCGAGTGGGTGGTGATTTTGCCATGCAATTTCAAAGTATCAATCAATCGAATACCTTAGGGAATTTGGTAAATTTAGGTTCCAATTTCAACTTGCCATCTGCCAATTTCAACATTGATGCGCAATTGTACAGTGGCGTTCGTTTGCACATGAAAACCTATCTCTCTGCAAAACACCACAATGAAGCATGGATCAAAGGTGGACACATCCAAATTGACAAATTAGATTTCATCAAACAAGGATTCTTGGATGGTGTAATGAAATACACGACTCTTACCATTGGTATGGATGAGTTCAATTATGGTGATGCCCATTTCAGAAGATCAGATAACGCGCGCACTATTTTCAATCCATTTATTGGAAATTATATCATGGATGCATTCTCTACTGAAGCGTTCGCTGATGTAACGGTACAAGCAAAAGGATTTATCTTTGTTGCTGGGGTAACCAACGGTAAACTGAATCAAGATGTTGTGGTTACTGGTACAAGTGATAACAAACCTTCATTCTTCGGGAAATTGGGTTATGACAAACAATTGTCAGACGATTTCAGAGTTCGTTTAACGGGTTCCATTTACGACAATCAAGGTAAAACAACGGGAACTTGGTTGTATGGTGGTGATCGTGCCGGTGGTCGTTATTACAACATCATGAAAACAGTTCCAGATTCTACAGGTGCTGTTCAAGGAAGTGACTTTGAAGGTCGGTACAATGCACGATTCACAAAATTAACAGCGGTTCAGTTCAATCCATTCATCAAATTCAAAGGACTTGAATTCTTCGGAATCTACGAGGTAGCAATGGGAAATGCAACACTTTCACCTACAAGCAAAGAAGGATCTTTTACTCAGATAGCAGCAGAATTGGTGTATCGTTTTGGTAAAGAGGAGAAATTCTTTGTTGGAGGAAGATACAATTCAGTTACTGGTAACACAACGACAGCAAGCAAAACATTAACCTTGAATCGATTGAATATCGGAGCTGGTTGGTTCTTAACGCAAAACATCTTGGTGAAAGCGGAATACGTGAACCAAGAGTATGTTGGTGATGGTTGGACAGGACGCTATGCAGGTGCTCAATTTAACGGATTCAACTTGGAGGCATCTATCAGTTTCTAAGTGAGTGATTTATCATTCATTTTTCTAACTTCCATTCTTTCGGGATCAACTATTTTCCTGGGCGGAATCGTATCACACTTCTTTGGTGATTACGTCCAAACAGGAGAAACAAAAGCAGCAGTAATTCACATTTCCATCGCATTTGGTGGCGGATTACTCTTATCAGCTGTTGGATTGGTTTTGGTTCCCGAAGGAATGGAAGTTTTGTCATTAGGGCCAGTTGTTCTCTCTTTTTTAGTGGGGACAATTGGCTTTTTTTTTCTCGATCAATTTGTAGCGAAAAAAGGTGGAAAACTAGCACAATTGATAGGCATGTTATCCGACTTCATCCCGCAAGCCATTGCCATGGGCGCCGTTTTATCCAAAAACCCAACGCTTGGCATATTGCTCGCCATCATGATTGGCGTACAAAATTTCCCAGAGGCTTTCAATGCCTATTTAGATTTAAAAACCAATTATTCCGTACGGAAAAGTTTATGGATTCTTTTCATATTAAGCTTTGCTGGTGTTTTTGCTGCCCTACCCGGTTATTATTGGTTATCAGAAATGCCCAGAGTTGTCGCTTCCATCATGTTGTTTTCAGGCGGCGGATTGATCTACTTAATTTTCCAAGACATTGCACCGATGTCCAAACTAAAAAGAAGCTGGATTCCTGCTTTAGGCGCTAGTGTGGGTTTTTTGGTTGGTATGATTGGCTTGAAGATGTTGGGGTAAACTAAATGGATTGGTCAACTATAATTGACCGAGATTCTCTGATCCCTGACCCTTTCTCTGCTTTTGTGATTCTACAAGAAATAGGCTCTATTATTTTGATGTCATTAAAAAAAACAATTAATATTAATTACTTCAGTTAATTCATTTAATTAACGTTAAATGTTTCAATTGTGAATCCATACTTAAACCAAGCGAATCCAAAATAACTCAAAACAAAAATAATTTCAACCGATTCTCTGCTAGAGTGACTCCAACAGGATTCAAACCAAAGGACATTGATTCTGTTTCAGAATACTGCAAAATTATTTTGCAAATGGAAAGAGAGGAAAATAAAGTTCGTTATTAGGCAAGTGAAAATAGTCTAATTGTAAAAAAACAACCCATTCCATTTAACTTTTTACTTGTGACCTTGTTATCCCCATAGCTATCGGGAAAACCTAAAACCTCTAAACAAATCATTGTAATTGATTCTAAAAAAAATACAAAATACTTAGAGTTTTTATGGGAAATAAAAAAGGCTCACATTTATGTGAGCCTTTGTGACCTCGTTAGGATTCAAACCTAAAACCTCTACAGCCGTAATGTAGTGCTCTATTCAGTTGAGCTACGAAGCCTTATTATTTCAATTTGCTTATGTAGTGCTTCCGCCGCGGCGGATTGGCTACGAAGCCTTATTATTTCAATTTGCTTATGTAGTGCTTCCGCCGCGGCGGATTGGCTACGAAGCCAATTACAATCTTTTTATATCGCTATAAGTGCGATTGCGAGTGCAAAGATAGTGTATTTTTCATTCTTTGCAATCGAAATTTAAAAAATTATTCAATTTCTGCTGAAATTCCTCTTTCCAAAAGACCTGTGCACATGGGCATCAAATCTTTGAAAGGGCCTCTCTTTACTTGGCATTTGCCGTTGTGGTGAATAATCCAAGTGCATTGTTCTGCTTGAATGGATTCGTGACCGCAAATTTTTATCAAAGATTCAATCACGTGATCAAAACTATTGAAATCATCGTTGTAAACAATCAAATCCTTTTGTTCGACCAGTTGCTCTAAGATGCTTGTTTTTTCTAAAGTTTCCGTTAAGGACATGCTTATTATTTTAATTCTTACAAAGGTAGAGATTTTCTGCGGGGACACAAAAATTATTTCCCAAAAGCCATCGGCATTAAATCATAAATCGAGTTAAAAACATGGACACTATCGTCTTGACCAATCAAATAAATGGGAAAAAGATGCTCTTGTCGATTTTGAGATTCCAGCATGACTTGTCGGCAGCTTCCGCAAGGGGACAAAACCGCTTCTTTTGGAATCAAATCTCCATTGGCGACTACCACCAATTTTTTTACACCTAAATGCGGGAAATTTGCCCCGGCATAAAACAAAGCTACTCGCTCTGCGCACAAACCGGAAGGGAATGCAATATTCTCTTGATTGGAACCCAAAACGATTTCTCCATTTTCCATCACCAGGGTCGCACCGACGTAAAACTGGCTGTACGGAGCATGTGCGTTTTTCGCCACTTCCCTAGCCTGCTGCACATGTTTCTGGTCTTCATCGGACAATTCCGATACATTGGCAAAGTAATCGTATTCAATTCTAAGTTCTTTTTTCATTTGTTCTTTTGTTCAAAAGATTGCTTTGGCTGAACAGAGTCGAAGTCAAAGCAATGCTTTCTAATTATTTGTTCACGCCGATCACAAAGAAAGCCGCTTTTGTATTGTTCAAATCCGTATTGAATTGAATCAAATTTCCTTGTTGGGTAAACCGAATTTCATTGTCCACCTGATTGCCCAGTGCATTTTCTATTTTTGACTGAAAATCATTTCCTTTTGCGCTCGTAATGGCTTTGTTCATTTGGTCATAATCGATCGGTGCACGCGTAATTACAACGGCAAATTTGTCTTTTGTTCCAATCTTGTCCGGCTGCATACTTTGATCTCTCGGAAATAAACGGGTTCCCGTAATACCACAATAAGGAGAATGCTTCGGCGTATTTGGGAACAAGACATAGGATGTTCCATTGGTTTCTTCACCAAACACGTACGTGTAACATTCTATTGTATTTGTGAATTCAACCTTGAATTTATCATCTGAACTCAACTTGTTGGTCGTTTCAAAATAATTGTTTCCTGCCTCACGCAAGGCAATGGTTTTCTTCCCGCTATTCAATTCCAATCCAAAGGATCCTGAAAACGAAGTGGGTTGCACGCGATCGGCATTGCCCATTGGATACAAACCATACGCTTCCACATTGAATTCTTTAAAATCAGCATAGCGAATCCATGCGAATCCACCTTTGCCCCAGTCGGTTCCCCAGCTGTTCATCAATTGAAACGATCCGCCGTTCAAATAATCGTCGTAACCGATCACACACATTGCGTGACCACCAAAACCACTTTTAGAATAATCGCTATTGGTCGGAAACCAATATTCTTTCCCCATCATATTCGACATAAACGAACCGCCGACCATCATACCAATGACCACGGGAGAACCTTTGGCTAAATTTTGCTTAATGCCCAACATTTCATAGGATTTTCCTTTCTTCTCTTCGGTCAATCGCTGAAAACCTTTGATTTTAAAGTTCGCTGCTTTGGAACGCAAGTCGGCCGTTGGTTGTCGTGAACAATCGCGGTCGTCATACGCGAAATCTTTTAATGAAACCGCTCCTTTGTCGTGCATGTTGTCCATGGCATATTTCACATACGAACCTTGGCAATCCTCCAACGCAATTTGGTTGTACAAATACGATGGAGAAAATTTAACGGAATTGGGGTCTTTGCCCGTTCGTGCTGCTTCTAAAATAGTTCGTGCCGCATACGCAGAAGCCCATGCCACACAAGAACCTTGTTGACCTTGGTTCATCGGTATTGGACAATACTTTTGCAATGAAACACGCTCCGGCAAAGGATTCTTTTTGTTGTCGGCTAAAGGTTCATAAATCTCAGTGTTTTCATAGATTTCTTTGTCCAATTCACCTCCGCGCACGAATTGACTTACTGTGTCGGATGAGATTAGCAAACCAGAACAACCTCTTCCCATAAAGAAATAGAGAGCAATACCGACAATTACCAATACGACCAACAATTTCGGGCGTTTCAGTAAATAGGGCAACGCAGCGCCTAAAACATTCCCAAGAATACCGTTGGATCCGCCTCCTGAAAACCTGCCGACACCTTTGTTTTTACTAGAACTTGATCTGTTTGACGAGTTGCTTTTCGGCTCGTCATCTACCATGCGAATAGGCATAAATAATGCATTTAAAATGGAAAATTGACTACTACTTGAATCAACTAATCAATTACGAAAGAAAAAATAATAAACCAAACCTGCTGCCGCAACCAGTAATAATAGCTTTGGTTTTCGGATCAAATAAGGCAAGGCCGCGCCTAAAAGGTTCACCAAAACTCCACCCAAACCACTGTTTCCTGATGAAAATCCACCGGAATTTCTATTGCTTCGGCGGTTATTATTGTTATTGGACGAATTCCCTCCGGGCTCATCATCCACCATTCGAATTGGCATATTACTTCTAATTTATGACTTCTAAAATACGGAAATTCTACTTTATGCGACACATTTAAAAGAGAAATTCAGCCATTTAAAGTTCCTTTTCCTCCACTAAAATTTGAATAATGAAGTCATTCCCACTATCTTTGCCACCGCTAATATGATACAATACAAAAAAGTCGCGTTTTACACCTTGGGGTGCAAGTTGAATTTCTCAGAAACGTCAACCATTGCACGCTTGTTTGAAGACGCCGGCCACGCAAAAGTGGATTTTGAGGACAATCCGGATATTTACATCATCAATACTTGCTCTGTAACAGAAAATGCTGACAAAAAATGCAAGCAATTGGTGAAAAAGGCCTTGAAAATCAATCCAGAAGCGTTTGTTTGTATTGTCGGTTGTTTCGCGCAATTGAAACCTGAAGAAATTGGAAACATTCCCGGGGTGGATTTGGTGTTAGGCGCCAACGAGAAATTCAATCTGATTGAACACATCGAAAAGCTAGAAGAAAAGACAGCCAAAGCCATTGTTTCGTATGACAATATAAAAATCACCACCGACTTCGTTCCTGCTTTTTCCTATGGAGACCGAACGCGTTCTTTCTTAAAAGTACAAGATGGCTGTGATTATTTCTGTACATTTTGTACCATTCCATTAGCAAGAGGGAAAAGCCGAAATGCGACCATTGCTTCAACAACTGAAGAAGCGCGGAAAATTGCGTTGACAGAGGTGAAAGAAGTGGTGATTACGGGTGTAAATATTGGTGATTTCGGCCAAGGTGGCGAGGAAAATTTTGAAGGTTTGATTCGTTCTTTGGATACGGTAGAAGGAATTGATCGCTACCGCATATCTTCTATCGAACCCAATTTATTGAGCAATGAAATCATTCATTTCAGTTTGGAAGAATCGAAACGTTTTGTACCCCATTTCCACATTCCACTGCAATCTGGAAGCAACCGCGTATTAAAAACAATGCGTCGCAAATACGAACGTGAATTGTATGCGGAGCGTGTTGCTTATATCAAAAGCTTGCAACCGGATTGTTGCATTGGCGTGGATGTCATTGTTGGTTTTCCAGGTGAAACGGACGAAGAATTTTTGGAAACCATCGATTTTTTAAAAGATTTAGATATCAGTTACTTACACGTCTTTACCTATTCAGAACGAGCGAATACGACGGCGGTTAAACTGGGCGAAAGTGTTCCCATGAGCGTACGAAGAGAGCGCAGTAAAATGCTGCACATCCTTTCGGATAAAAAGAAACGTGCCTTTTACGAAACACAGGTTGGCACGAAAAGAACGGTGCTACTTGAATCCGATGAAGAAAATGGGATGATGTTCGGTTTTACAGAAAACTACATCAAAGTAAAATTACCCTACGACGCCAATTTGGTAAACACCTTCCAAACGGTTGATTTAACCGAAATCGATCGTGACCAAATCATGAAAGCAACCATCACTGTTTTAGCCGAAGCATAAAAACTTCTTCTTTTTTTGACAAAAATGTAACCGATTTCTAAATGGCTACATTTACCTTCAAAGCAAGCTCAACTGCTGAAAGAAAGTATGAAAAGCGAGAAAGAAAAATCATTTATGCAACTGTACGAGCCGGTGCATGCAAACTTTGAGAAGTTTTGCAAAGCGCGAGTATATGGTGAAATGGATTTTCAAGACTTGATGCACGACACTTTGTTGATCGCTTACAAGAAGTTTGACAAAGTAATCGACCCAAAAGCTTTTCTCTCTTTTTTATTTGGTATTAGCATTCGTGTGTTGTCCAATGCCAGTAAGAAAAACAAGCCTTTGTTGCACAACGATGAGGCGATGGCTCTAAAAATCTCCCAACCAAATGACCAAACGGATAAAAAAACCGATGTCACCTTGTTGTATGAAGCGTTGAGTAAATTACCTGAAAGCCAACGCGAATCGATCATTTTGTATGAAATCGTAGGTTTTTCAGTGAGAGAAATTGCCGAACTACACAATGCTGGAGAATCAGCTGTAAAACAACGATTGGCAAGAGGAAGGCAGCAATTAATCACTCTTTTAACCGAAACAAAAGAGGAAATACACCTAAAAAAATCGGTTGTATGAACAACGAAATACTAAACAAACTCTTTCGTGAGATTCGCGAAGAAAAACCCGAGACTCCGATTACGGAAGTCAACAAATGGATTGCCTTGTCTGCAGCAAGTGTCGGTTTGTTTGGACTATTGTCTCATTTTAAATTATCCATTTTATTAACGAAAAAAATATTGATTATGACAACCTTAACCGCCGCAATGGGCATTGGAATCACGACCTTTCTAATGAGTTCACCTGCTGACGTAGAATTAAATAATTCTGCCTTTGAAGGAAAAACAGAATGGAAACAGCAAAATCCCCCATCACAACCAAAAGAGTTGAAGACTTTAAAAGTGAAGCCAACCCCTTCAGCCCCGGTGAACAAGGAAGGAACAAAACTCAATAACGAAGGAATCCGAAGTAGTCGAGTGGAAATTGGAAATTTGGAACTCAAATTACCAGCAATACTTGAAAAGACCTCGAGCAATTCAATGCTATCACCTTCTTCTCCTGTCAAAAAAGTTAGTGCTTCTAGTCAAATTCGGGAAGTTGGGCATTTCACGAAAGTAATGGTAGGCAGTAGTTTCAGTATTTTCATTACGCAAGGAGACCAAGAAAGTGTGCGTTTGGAAGTCGATGAACGCTATATTGATCTGGTGATTACGGAAGTGAAAAACAATGAATTAAATATAAAATTCAAAAATGGATCTCATATCAAAAATGCTGATAAGGTAGAAGTGCATATAATGATGAAAACAATTGAAGAATTTCACTTTTCAGGAGCCATTCATGCGAAATCGATGAATACTCTGAATGCCGACAAATTAAAAATTGATTGTTCGGGCGCTGCTGAGATTGACTTTGATTTGAATTGTGATGAATTGAACGTCATTAGCTCTGGTGCTGCTGAAATGAATTTAAAAGGGAAATCGAACCGATTTGATTTAAATGGATCAGGAGCCAGTGATATCGATGCGGATGATTTTGTTGTTGAAAATTCAAAAATGACAATTTCAGGTGCTTCTGAAATAAAATGCCATGTTACTGGTGATTTGCAAATTTCCACATCGGGAGCAAGCGATGTGGAATACAAAGGAAACCCAAAAACAGTTGACATCAATTCAAGTGGTGCTTCTAAAGTGAAAAAGAGAAATTAATCGACTCTTCAAAAGCGCTGAGTTTAAAAAAACTATTTTTAGACTCAGCGTGTTTTTTTACCGCGTAAATACCCAATCCGTTTCATTGGAAAGCGATTCATGAAAAAGATAACCATCCCAATTGAAGTTCTTTAACTCATCAACTTCAGTTAGTTCATTTTCAATAATATACCGCGTCATTTTTCCTCTTGCATTCTTCGCGAAAATGGCGACAATTTTGTATTCCCCATTTTTCAATTCTTTGAAATGTGGCGTGATGACCTTTGCTTTGAGCACTTTTTTATCAATGGCTTTGAAGTATTCCGCTGAAGCTAAATTGACAATCACTTCCTCTTTTCCCATTTCGGCATTCAACTGTTTGGACAACTTGGTTCCCCAAAATTGATACAAGTTTTTCGTTTTTGGCGTGATCGACCAGCTTGTTCCCATTTCCAAACGATAGGGAAACATCAAATCCATTGGCTTCAATATTCCATACATTCCTGAAAGAATGCGCAAATGACTTTGAGCAAACTCCATTTGTTGGCTCGTTAAACTCTCGGCATCCAATCCTCGGTACACTTCTCCCGTAAATTGAGCAATCGCCGGACGAACTACTTCATTTTCAATCATGGGTTTTTCCCAGGTTTGAAAACGGTCATAATTCAAACTAGCAATGTCATGGCTAACATGCATGAGTTTTTCAATTTTTTTGACGGAGAATTTCTGCAGTTTTTTCGATAAACTTTCCGCTTCCGTTAGAAACATTCCTTCCGTTGGTTGGATGGAAGATTGCAAATTTTGTTGACCGATTGATTTCGCTGGAGAAATTAGAATTTTCATGATACAAATTTAAACAAACAAACGTCAAAATAGTTGGACTGGATGACTGTTTACAAGAAAAAATAGGCAACGAATGTTATCAATAAAAGTGATAAAATGTTGAATACAAAACCAATACGTGCCATTTGTGCAATCGTTATTTTCCCCGACGAAAAAACAATGGCATTTGGTGGTGTTCCAACAGGTAACATGAAAGCACAACTGGCAGCCAATGTAACCGGTACGCACAATTGAATGATATCGTATTGAGAATCCATCGCAAATGCGCCAATGATTGGAATAAAAACAGTTACCAAGGCTAAATTGGACATGAATTCCGTTCCAAAAATAGCCACAGCAATGATTACGGTCAATAACCAGAAATAATCCCAGGCTTTAAAGGTGTCAAAAAAGGTAACGAGGTAGGCAATGATGCCGTTGGCTTCCAGCATGGTGGCTAAAGCCAAACCGCCGCCAAAAAGCAACAAAATCCCCCACGGCAGTTTTTCTGTGTCCTTCCATTCCAGTAAACTTTTGCCTTCATCACTTGGGATTAAAAAAAGTAGCAAACTACCGAATAAGGCCGCTCCTTCATCTCCGTAAGGAATTCCAGTCCATTTCACGATTAACTGTTTGAAGGACCACAAAATAACCACCAGCGTAAAGATCAAGGAAACGCGCAATTGGTTTTTGGTCCACGGTTTTTTTTCCATCACAAAGTCCTCAGGATGTTCTTTTCGCTCCTTTCCCAAAGAGAAGTAGAAAACAGCATAAACGATTCCAATTAGAATTACAGCCACAGGAATCCCCACTTTCATCCAATCCAGAAAATCAACTTTAACGCCGAATGTCTTGTCTAAAATACCCGCCATTTGAATATTTGGAGGTGACCCCACCAAAGTCCCCATGCCGCCAATCGAAGCTGCATAAGCAATGGAGAGCATTAAAAACAGAGCAAATTTTCCTGTTTGATCCTTTTTAGGAAGTGCGGACAAGACAGCCAAAGCCATGGGCAACATCATCAAGGCAGTTGCCGTATTGGAAATCCACATGGATAGCAAAGCGGTGCTTACTAAAAAGCCTAGTAATATTCGTGGTTTGGAATAGCCCACGGTATGAATGACAATTTTAGCGACTTGTTTGTGTACGTGCCATTTCTCTAGTCCCAAAGCCAAAAGGAAGCCACCCAAAAATAAGAATACGTTCTTGTCACCATATGAAAGTGCGAGTTGTTTTGTGTCCAAAATGCCTAGCGGTACGCCGAAAATAAAAGGTAAAAGAGCTGTGGCATAAATCGGAATCACTTCGAAGATCCAAAAATAGACCATCACACAGGACAATATCAACGCATTGCTAAACGTACTCTTTCCGCCTGTTATCAATAATGCGGCAATAAAACCCACAATACCAATACTCAAAAACAGCCGATCTCTTGTCATAAATTTTTGCATAAAAAAAGGTGAACCGATTGGGCTCACCTTTCAAAAATAAGTAAATATTGTTTACAAAAGTTGTGCTTTCAACGCTTCTAAATCATCTTTTACAATGGTTTGCGCTTCAGAGCCTCCTAGTGCTGCTTCTATTTCTTCATCAACAGAACGAGATTCGTGTGCAATCTCTCCATAGGACTCCGATAAAGCTTCTTGTTCGGCAACTTTGTCTTTCATTTTTTCCAACATGGCAACCGTACTGGAAGAATCAATATTAGCCAAATCACGATTGATATCTCTTGTCGCAGCACTTACTTTCGCACGCGCTTTCAAAGTTTTCAATTCATTTTCGTAATTCGAAATATTCGAACGAAGTGTTTCCAAATTCGCACTCAATTTGTCGGCGTGTCCTTCAAACATCGCTTGATTCTTTTTGGATTCATCCGCCAATTTTAGGTTGGCTTGTTTTTTTAACAAGGCTTCACTAGCCAAACGGTCCGCTTCGGCTTGATCCAATTCACCCGCTTTTGCTTTTTGCAACAAGGCCAATGCTTTGGATTGGTATTCATTCGCTTTCTGTTCCTGGGCTTCAGCATCGCCTTTTGCGCGAATACCCATTGCTTTCACTTCAGCCAGTGCAATCAATGCTTTTTCTTGATTGTCTTTCAACTCACGAATTCCTTGTTCCGTCATTTTGATCGGATTTTCAAGATTGTCCAAAGCTGCATGAGCTTCTGAAGCACCAATTCGGAATAATCGTTTAAACCATGCCCACATAACCTTAATTCTTTCGTTTTTACTAGTATAAATTGTTCAACTCATTTGTCAAAATAACCTGCATTTCGTTGATTTTGTTGACAATTGGTCTGAAATCTTTTTTGCTTTTTGCTGCGTGAATTTCTTGCAACATGATGTCTTGAAACTCAGCTGCTTTGTCAAAAAGAGCCTCAGTTACTTCTGTTTTTTTCGGATCAGCTTCTTGTACGTGAAAGCACTCGCCTACTACGTCCAAAATCATATTGTTCAATCCTCTTTTTAAATTTCTTTTATTTGACATTTCTTTCTTTTTTTTCTCAAATATACTGATTTCCTCTATTAATGTGCGTCGTATTTCAAACGAATTGTCACGCTAGCAGTTTTCTTTTTAGCACTCGTATTGAAACTTCCGCCCCATGAATAATCTTCAGCAGAATTTTGACCGGTGATTTGAAATACACCCATGTCGGCATTTTTCAATTTCCCCAAACTTCCACCGGCATTTTCTGCAATTTTCTCTGCGCGTAGTTTAGCATCTTTTGTAGCTGCTTCGATCATTTTAATTTTCAATTGCGCCAATTTCGTATAGTAATATTCAGGCGAATAAGAAGTCAATTCCAGTCCCATATCAATTAGCTCCGATGCAGAACGAGATAATTCTTCCACCTTATCCACATCGTTGCTTTCAATTTTCACTTGCTGATTCAAGACATATCCTTGGAAATACGAACTGCGAACCCCTCCGTTTTGATCGTATTCATACCCAAACTCTTTTTGAATATCAATGGCCTGAAAAATCACCTCGTTCGACTTGATGCCTTTGGAAGTAAAAAACTTTTTGATTTTTTCTCGGTCGGAATTCAAACTAGAATAAGCTTCTTTCATGTCGAGACTCTTTTTTGAAAAACTAGCACGCCAAACAATTAAGTCACTCGTAAAATCTTCTTCACCCATTCCGGTCACGCTAATCGTGTCAGATGAATTTCCTCGTTTTACATAAGCACCGCCTAAAACGGTCATACTAATCACGATGGAAATTGAAATTAAAATGGCTGCAAGGTTGTTTTTGATCATGATTTTAATTTTTATGAATGAAGATACAAGTTTTTCGAGATGCCAAATACATTATTCACTAAAAAGCCTAAAAAATCTACTTGAATTCCTTAATTTTACGCTCAATTGAAGTAAATAATAGAAAAAGGGAAACAATGCAATCTACAACAGAAACGACAAAATCAACCGAATTTATCAATTTAGAAAACGAACACGGAGCACACAACTACCATCCACTTCCGTTAGTTTTAAGTCGTGGTGAAGGTGTTTTTGTTTGGGATGTAGAAGGCAAACGCTACTATGATTTCCTTTCTGCTTATTCTGCTGTTAATCAAGGGCATTGTCACCCGAAAATTGTGAAAGCTTTGGTTGACCAAGCTCAAACCTTGACGTTGACTTCTCGTGCTTTTTACAACGACGTATTAGGTCCGTATGAAAAATTCGTAACGGAATACTTTGGTTTCGACAAAGTCTTACCCATGAATACAGGTGCTGAAGCGGTGGAAACAGCGATTAAATTGACCCGTAAATGGGCGTATGATAAAAAAGGCATTGCTGAAAATGAAGCCGTAATTGTTGTGTGTGAAGGTAATTTTCATGGCAGAACAACTACGATTATTTCCTTTTCGGACGATGACAATGCTAAAAAGAATTTTGGGCCGTACACCGGTGGTTTCATCACCATTCCATACAATGATACGGCTGCTCTTGCAGAAGTGGCAAAGCAAAAGAATGTAATTGGTTTCTTGGTGGAACCAATTCAAGGTGAAGCAGGTGTCTACACGCCAGATGCTGATTTCTTGTCAAAATCTCAAGCGATTTGTCATGAGAATGGTATGTTGTTCATTGCAGACGAAGTTCAAACAGGGATTGCTCGAACAGGAAGTTTGTTGGCAGTTTGTGGTGATTGCAGCTGTGAAAACAAATGCGAACAACAAGCGACTTATGTTAAACCAGACGTTTTAATTTTAGGAAAAGCGCTTTCAGGTGGTGCTTACCCTGTATCTGCTGTTCTAGCAAACAACGAAATTATGGATGTCATTCATCCTGGGCAACACGGTTCGACTTTTGGTGGAAACCCAATTGCCGGAAAAGTTGCGATTGCAGCGTTAGAAGTTGTTGATGAGGAAAATTTAGCCCAAAATGCTCGCCATTTGGGGAAATTATTCCGAGCGGAAATGAACCGCATCATCGCCGAGACGGATTTGGTGGTAAAAGTGAGAGGTAAAGGATTGTTGAATGCCATTATCGTAAACGATTCCCCTGACAGTGAAACGGCATGGAATTTATGTGTAGCCATGAAAGAAAATGGTCTTTTAGCCAAACCAACGCACGGAAACATTATCCGGTTTGCACCGCCATTGGTCATGACGGAAGCGCAATTAATGGAATGTGTTCAAATTATCGAAAAAACGATCAAAGAGTACCAAAAATAAACTTTCTATTCCTTCTGTTGTTTGATACACATGAGTGAAGAATTTGTAAACCCCATCGATAAAGATAAAGTCACGGAAACCCCGAGCACACTTCCTTATGCGCATCATTCCGGATCCGCTTTAATAAAGCCAGAAGATCAGGGTAAATTAAAAGGTCGTGCGTTGTCTGCCATGGAGCATCAAACGGACATGCAGATGGACCAGATTTTTGAACAGATGAAACTTCTGTCAGAACAAGCCAATCGTTTACAAGACAGAAAAAGAATTTCCGAATACATCTATCAAGCGGAAATGCGCTTTGAACCCTTGATCAACCATATTTACTTTTTGTATGAGAAACAGGATGGTCAATATATCCTTTCTTTAATTGGACCCAACGATTGGGGACGCAGCAAAACAACCTTTTCCTATTTAGCAACTGTTCGCTTGTTAGCTGACCATACTTGGGATGTTTTGGAAAAGCAAAAAGAACTATAATCCATTCGAGCATTCTTGTTTTACACTTGATGTGTTGTTATTTTAACGATAACACCCTATTTTGTTCAGTTTTGGTTTTAGACAAAGAAATATGTTAAATAGTTATAGTATTAATTACAATAACTATTTTTTTTATACTTTCACAAAACTAAAACAAAACAAGTATGAAAAAAATCTATACATTTCTAGCTATCGCGCTTAGCATATCTGCTTCAAAAGCACAGAACATTCCTGTTGATTTTGAACCAGCAGGATATGGCGCTACCTGGACTTGGACCTGTTTTGAGAACGATGTAAACCCATCTCTTGAAATTGTTGCCAATCCATCCACTAGCGGATTAAATCCATCTGCCACTGTAGCCAAATTCACGGCGTTGCAGGCTGGAAACCCATGGGCTGGTTGCGAAACACAACACGGGTCTGATATCGGAACATTTGATATCACCTCTTCCAATAGCATCATTCGCATAATGGTCTACAAAACAAAAATCAGTAATGTAGGTATCAAGTTAGTAACGAATACAGCCGCCTCTTTGGGTGAAATTTTAGTTCCCAATACAGTAATCAACCAATGGGAACAATTAACATTTGATTTTTCTGCACACATTGGCGGAATGACCTACGATCAACTTGTGATTTTCCCGGACTTTGTTGCTCGTCCCGCAGACGACATTATTTATTTTGACAATATTTTTGGCGAAGCAGCAGCACTAGGTACTGAAGAACAGGCTCAAACGAATATTTCTATCGCGCCCAATCCAACTGAAAACGAATTGACAATCACGTCAGATTTAGCATTCGATCAAATTGAAATCTTCAACATGCTGGGCGAGCGCGTTTTGGAATTCAACAATACTCCAAATAGTTTCCCAATTGATTTATCATCATTAGAAAACGGTCTTTTCATAGTTAAAATGCGACAAGGTAATTACGTCTCTGTCCAAAAAGTCAACAAGATTTAAAAGATTGCCCTTTATTTTTTAAATCGACATGGAAGTGCCGCTGAACCGTTTCGTTTCAGTGGCACTTCTTTTTTTTCTTCGTTTTTTATCTTTGTGAATTTCTCATTAATCCGTTACATTTAGCACATGAGTCACAACACCAAATCCAGCGGAGTACTATTATTTGTGTTCATTTACAGTGGGTTAATTTTTATGGGTTGTACCTCAAAAGCCAAAGGAATACTCGGTCCGATTAATTATCCAAGCGATAATCCATTTCAAGAAGAAATTGCTGAATTCGGTAAAATTCTATTTTTTGACACGCGTCTTTCTTCCGATAATTCTATTTCTTGTTCCACTTGTCATTTGCCTGAAAAAGCATTTACAGATGGTTTAAGCAAAAGTCGCGGTGTTCATGGAAAAATAGCCATGCGAAATGCACCAAGCTTGTTCAATGTAGCGTACCAAAAAACACTCATGGCGGATGGCGAAGTGCCAACCTTGGAAATGCAAGCCTTGGTTCCATTGCAAGATACATCCGAAATGGCCAACAAAATGGGTGAATTGATTCGCAAATTAAAAGCCATTCCATTTTATCAAAAAAAAGCCAAAGCATTATTCAATCGAGATTTTGACGCTTTTGTGTTAACGCGAAGTTTAGCGCAATACGAGCGAACTTTGCTATCCGATCATTCACCTTTTGATCAGTGGTATTATGAAGGCAATGAGCAAGCAATTTCAATTAGCGCAAAAAAGGGATGGAAAATCTTTTCGGAAGAATTGTATTGCACCCATTGTCACCCCGCGCCTTTTTTTACCAATTTTAAAGTTGAGAACAATGGTCTTTATGAAAGTTATGAAAACATAGCAGACAAAGGGCGATTTAGAATCAACGGAGACTCGAATGAAATTGGTAGTTTTAAAGTGCCTTCGCTTCGAAATGTTTCAAAAACAGGCCCTTATATGCACGACGGAAGTCTAAAATCCATCGATGCCATTCTTGATTTATATTCCAAAGGAGGTAATCATACCCAACAGCAGAATACTGTCATTCAGCCTTTCATTTTGACCAAAGCAAAAAGAGAAAATTTAAAAGCATTTTTACGAAGCTTGGAAGATTGAATAATTTCATACAACGGTATAATTCTGTTAAATATTCCTTAACAAACGCTTCGACTTCTTGGGTAAGAATTTTGCCTAGAATTTGGTAACACGATGATTTATCAGTAACGATAGTATTAATGTCATTTTGACGTTAAGAGATTCATAGTTTAGATTCATTCCATATATTCATCAAACGCCTTGTTCTGTTGATAAAATACCAACTATATTGGCAAATTAACATTTAGAAATCTTAATTTTGTCGGACGAAACAGCGATAATTAAATAAGGAAACGTATGGACGTATATGGTAAAAAGGGTAAAAATTCGGATCTTGAAGCGCTTTTAGGATTAAAGAATTTAGGGACTCAATTTTGGAACATGTCACCTGCTGAATTGGTAGAAGATTCTATCATTTTGGGAGAAGGAATGTTGACAAACACGGGTGCTATTGCGATTGAAACGGGTGAATTTACAGGCCGATCCCCAAAAGATCGATTTGTAGTTTGCGACGAGAAAACAGAAAATTCCGTTTGGTGGGGTGATGTAAACATCAAATTTACCCCTGAAAAGTTCGATGCTTTGTATGCAAAAATGGCAAAACATCTAGAAGAAGCAGATGTTTACATTCGCGATAGCTATGCATGTGCAGATCCTAAATTCAGAATGAACATTCGATTGATAACAGAAACACCTTGGGCAAGTCAATTTGGCTACAACATGTTTTTGCGACCAACAGCCGAGGAATTGGAAAATTTTGTTCCTGAATGGAACATCGTTTGTGCTCCAGATTTCCAAGCAGATCCAGAAGTAGACGGTACACGTCAAGGTAATTTTGCGATCTTGAATTTCACAAAGAAAATGATCATCATCGGTGGAACTGGATATACTGGTGAAATTAAAAAAGGCGTATTTTCTGTGCTGAACTATATTCTTCCTCACGAAAAAAACACCCTTTCTATGCACTGCTCAGCCAACATTGGAAATGAGAATCATGATACAGCTATTTTCTTTGGACTTTCTGGAACAGGAAAAACAACCCTTTCATCGGACGAAAATCGTCGTTTGATTGGTGATGATGAACACGGTTGGGATGGTAATTCAGTTTTCAATTTTGAAGGTGGTTGCTATGCAAAAACAATTGATTTATCGAGAGACAAAGAGCCTCAGATTTTTGATGCGATTCGTTTTGGAGCGATATTGGAAAATATTGGATTCAAAGAGGATTCAGCTGAACCAGATTATACAGATAATACCATTACGGAAAATACACGTGTATCTTATCCGATTGATTTCATTGACAACATCGCCGTTCCATCTGTTGGAACCGCACCAAAAAACATCTTTTTCTTAACAGCAGATGCATTTGGCGTAATTCCTCCAATTTCTCGTTTGACGAAAGAGCAAGCGATGTATCACTTCATGTCTGGTTACACTGCGAAAGTGGCGGGAACTGAAATGGGAATTACAGAACCAACAACAACCTTCTCTGCTTGCTTCGGTAAAGCATTTTTACCATTGCACCCTGCAAAATATGCAGAGTTGTTAGGTCAAAAATTAGAAGGTACAGACATCAAAGTTTGGTTGATCAATACAGGTTGGACAGGTGGTGCTTACGGCGTTGGTAGTCGAATGAAATTATCCTACACACGTGCAATGATTACTGCAGCGTTGACAGGTAAATTGGACAATGTTGAATACCAAACAACACCAATTTTTGAATTTAAAATCCCAATGACGTGCGAAAACGTACCGAGTGAATTGTTGAATCCAAGAGAAACTTGGTCAGACAAAGCAGCTTATGACGAAACAGCACAAAATTTGGCTGCACAGTTCGTGAAAAACTTCGAACAATATGCTGCTGAAACAAGTGATGCAATTAAAGCCGCTGCACCAAAAGTGATGGTGTAAGTGAATATTAAATATCAGAAAAGCCAGTTTCGAAAGAAGCTGGCTTTTTTATTTTGAACAGTTTTTGAATGCTGGAAAAGGCCCCTTATTGTTATTCAACTTTTCCAAACTCCCTTTCCACCGCCTTAAATCGGTAATCAAAAATAGTTTTGAGTTGTTTTTTTATGATAAGCGCATTGGCTATCGCTCCTAAAAACCCGAATGGCGGAACATAGGTTACAATATCCGACATCACCACTACCCCATTTTCTTCACGAATAAAATGTTCATGATGCCAGACTTTATAAGGTCCAACTCGCTGCTCATCTACAAAATATTCATTCATGGCAACCTTTGTGATTTCCGTTACCCACGTCATTTTAATTTTCAATAACGGACTAACCCTGTAAGCTATAATCATTCCTGGGTACATTTTTTCTGGAATATCTTTGGTAATGATATCAAATCCCATGTGCGCCGGAGTGATTCTTTTCAAATTCGCAGGTGAGGAAATAAAGTCCCAGACTTGGTCCAAGGTGGCTGGTATTCGTTGTTCAGTTTTAATTTGATAAAATGCCATTTTTCTTTTGAAATAATTTTCGTGTTAATTTAGTTTTTAACCCACTTTTAAGGTAGACATTCCTCCATCTACGTGCAGGATTTGACCAGAAATCCAACTGGCTTTTTCTGATAATAAAAATTCAGCCATTTGGGCAATATCTGCTGGTTCACCGATTCGTTTCATTGGATGTCGCTGACCGTTCGCTTCTACTTTCGCTTCTGTATTTATCAAACCGGCAGCCAATGGCGTATTCGTCAATGAAGGCGCAATGGCATTGAACCGAATTTTAGGAGCGTATTCAGCAGCCAAGGATTTCGTAAGTCCTTCAATTGCACCTTTGCTTGCGGCGACTTTTGTATGGAAAGGAAAACCACTTTGAACAGCTACCGTAGAAAAGAGCACCACAGATGCCGAACTGCTTTTGCGCAAAGCATTCAAAACGCCCTGCAAACTACGAATGGCACCACCTACTTGCAAATTGTAATCAGCCATAAAAGCATTTGCATCCATTCTTGGGAACGGTTTTAAGTCAATTGCCCCAGGACAATAAACAAAACCATCCAGTTGATCTGGAAAATTGGCTGGAGTTACCCATTCTTCCAATACATTGTATTGGAAATAATGAACATTTTCAACTTGAATTAAATGTTCGCCAGTAGAATAACTTGCAAAAACGATGTTATTTGAATTACTTGCCAAGCATTGAACCAAGGATTGACCAATGCCAGCGGAACCGCCGATGATAAGAAATGTTGCCATGTTAGTACAACAAAACAGCCGGTAAAAAGTTTTGAAAAATTATTTTTTACTCAACCAACCTCGCTTCACAAATACAAAAACCAAGGTCACAGCCAATAAAAACATGCCGCCAATGGCATAGAAATAACCGTTTGGATTGTGTAATTCAGGCATATTTTCGAAATTCATACCGTAAATCCCCGCAATAAACGTCAATGGAATGAAAATAGCACTGACCACAGTCAGCACCTTCATGATTTCATTCATTTTTTGACCTTGAACGGCATAGTAAAGATTCGTTAATCCTTCCAACGTTTGTTTGTTGATATCTATTTCCTCCAAAACACCCAAACAATATTCTCGCAAATCATCAAAATAATACGAATTGGATTCTAGAAAAAGAGGATGTTTGGATTTTTGGATTTGATTGGTAATATCTTTCATTGGGAGCGCAATTTTTCGCAATTCGGCCAATCGTTGTTTTTCCCGTTCAATCATTTTTAAAACTTCCGCGGAAGGATTTCGCATAACCTTGGCTTCCAAACGATGTGCTCGCTCAGAAATATCCGTCAACACTTCGTAGTAGTTTTCAATGATTGCCTCAAGCATTCGAAATAATAAAAAATCAGCTTCCTTCGAACGAATTTTTCCTTTGTTCGATTCTATTCTTTCTCGCACATCTGTAAAGTGATCTGATTTGCGCTGTTGAAGAGATATGAGATAATGACTTCCCAAAACGAAAGATATCTGTTCTTGTCTCAAATGACGATCGTCTGCATCAGCAGGCAATGCAGAGCGTACTGAAAAGAAAATGTAATGGTCGTATTCCTCTACTTTTGGACGTTGCTTTTCGGTGTAAATATCTTCTACCACCAATTTGTCTACTTTCAAATTGGAAAAAAGCCTCATGATTTCTTCCGAAAATTTGATGGAATGAAAATTCAACCAAGCGACTTCATCTGTGGCAATTTCAGAGGCTACAAAATTCTCAGCAAAGAACTTTGGACTATTTTTTGTCACAAGGAAAAACTCGCGATCATATTTATACAACTGGCAAAGGTGATTTTCTTCTATCATCGTATGTCGTTAAGTAAACTCTAATTCCTTTCTGAATGTACTAAAAATCTTACAAATGTTTCATTAAATATTTGTACAAGTCGACCATGCTCTCAGCATCTTGCTTGTATACTTTTTCATCTGGCGAGTGGACATTGTCTTCTGCAGCGCCAATGAAACACCAATCAATCAACAAATCAGACTTCTGCAGGACCCCTCCATCGCTCCCACCAGCTGATTCAACCTCTAACTGATAAGAAACTTCGCTTTTTCTTGCTAAATCTATAATCCGATTCAAATAAGTACGTCTTGGCAGCAAGCTATCGCGCATTGAAATCGCAACGCCTCCTCCGTGTTTAACGCCGTCTGTCACCCATGTGATGTCGGAAATAAGCGCCTGACGAACTTTAAAGTTTTCCAATAAGAACCGAGCGGCAGAACCAACTGAATTTCCACCATGTTCTTCGTAGGTAGAAAATACAATGGCACCATTTTCCATTGTTTCAGCAACTTTCAAAGCTGCCCAAACCCCTAAACGGTTATCCAGATACGGCGATTGAACGTAGGTATCCGTTTCTCTGAAATTCGGTTTAAATGTTAAAATAGTTCCACGATCCAATTGACGCGAACCCAAATATTGCGGGTGTTCTCGGCCATTTTCGTCTTCATAAATCGCCATTTCTACTTCAATCTCTCCATGAGAATCCGATCCGACCAAAATAGTTCCGTCGATTAATTTGGGACCCCCGATTTTGATTAAATCTTTGTCATAACCGACAGAGAAGCCAATTGTATCAATGTGTGCGTAAATAGCCGTTTTCGGCTTGCCGAATACCAAAACAATGGTGTCTTGCATTTTATCATTGGCATGCACCAATGGCTCTGCGCGCCACTTGTTTTGATTCTCTTTGATGTATTTTAAAATGAAGTTTTTGATGTTGGATTCGTCACTGGATGCGCCCCTAACTTTGATTAATTCTTGAAGCAGTTCTGTATTCATTTTTTTTCTAGGAATTTTATTTCAATTTTTTGATATCGTGAAAGTAATTCAAAAAGATCATCCTTTGCATCCAAGTCCATTTGAACTATCAACCGGCAATTGTGTGTCATTTCGTTCGAAATAATTTCAAATCGATGCCGCTTCAAAATAGCCAAAACAAATGGCATATCTTCGTAAGTCATCACTACTTCATAGTAGTTTTTCAAATGATATTCGACAATCTTAGCGCTAGCTAGTACTTCCTTGGCCGTTTCTTTGTAGGCGGACACCAATCCACCGACTCCTAATTTTGTTCCACCATAATAACGCACAACACCAACCAGAACATTCGTTAAATCAGCGGAAATAATTTGACCTAAAATTGGCGTACCTGCGCTATTACTAGGCTCTCCATCGTCATTTGCTCGGTAATTTTCACCGTTGATGCCGAGTCGAAAGGCATAACACAAATGAGTTGCTTGCGGGTGTTGTTCTCGCCAAATGCCGAGTTGAATTTTAATTTCCTCCTCGGTTTTGCAATTCGCTGCAAACCCGATAAACTTAGAACCTTTTTCCTTGATTTCGAAGCTGTTTATTTCGCCAATCGATTTATAAGAAGAAGTGTTTTTCACTATTTTTTTTCCTAAATTTACGGATAAATGAAATTAAAAAGAATGAAACATCTCACACTTACCACTATTGTTCTATTTATTTTTCTATCCTGCAAAGACAAAGAAACCTATGTTGACCCTTGTACAAATGGATATTTGGATGCAGGAGAAGTAAAAATAGATTGTGGAGGAAAATGCAAGCCTTGTCCTATCACTTACATTCCATCCGTTAGTCTAACTATGAACGGTAGCCAAATGTCCTTTCCAACGAAAGCCTTAACTTATTCAAGTAATATTTATTTTCTTACCTTCTCCAATGATACGATGAACTTTCAATTGAACCTTGGAAGCAACGATAGTATTAACACCTATGTCATGTCCGCCAATCAAACATTTGCTCAGATTCATTCTACGCATTACACGGCCATTAGCAATGCTACTTTTGCTTTTTCCGCAAATGACAAAACAAACAAACGCATGAATGGCTTTTTTAATTTGACCTTTTACGTGCCCGGACAAAATGATACGCTTAAAATTACCTCTGGCCAATTTTCAGATTTAAAATATTGATATGTCGTATCGTTTTATTTCGTTTGTAGTTGCGGTTTTTATTTTGTTTTCCTGTGCTCCATCCATTTACGTGCAACCATTAAAAAAAGGAGAAAGTGCTGTATCAGCGAGTTTAGGCGGACCTTTAATAAATATTCCAAATGTAGCAACCTTGCCCATTCCGAACACAACAGTTAGTTATGGTTATGGAGTGAATGAAAAAAACACGGTACACGCCAGCCTTTATCCAACTTCTGCTATTTATGGTGTGTTTCAATTAAATGGTGGTTGGACACGAGAGATCTGGAAGCAAAGAAGATGGGGTGCAAGCGGCGAAGCCAGTTTTGATTATTTGGTGGATACGTATGAGAAAAACCACCGATTCTATCCTCAACTTTCTGGCAATATCTACTTCAATTATCAAGAAACAGAAAATATCCATAAGACCTACAAACACAAATTCATCTATTTTGGATTTTCCAATTGGTTTATTTTAGCATCCAACAAAGCATTCGGCGAAAAACAATCCAATAGGATACTTTTTAATCCACATATTGGACATCAAATGACCAAAAACAAGTGGGGATTTTTAGTTGAAATCAAATTTCTAGCCCCTTATTTAAGAAATGATTACGTCGTTCCAGATTACAGAAGTATTTTTGGTAATCATGGTGCTACCGGGATTTATTTAGGTGTTCAATACCATATTAAATGAAAAGAAGAATCATCACGTTATTGCTTTTTACGCTACTTGTGTTGGGGTGTAGAAAAAGACTGGACAATTTCCTGTTCAATCCCAATAATTCAATCACGGCCTATCAATTGGATACTTACGCAGAAGGTGACAACATTGGCGAAGAATATAAAATTGTCGATAGTCTCATTCATATTTTTACTTTTCCCTTGATTGAAAATGGAGAATCCCTTTCCATTTCAGCAATTTACGTTGGGGATTTATCAAAGATTGCAACCGATAGCGTTATTTTGTATTGCCATGGCAATGCTGGAAACATGGATACGTACTGGGGACGGCAAAAATTATTGGCAAATGTCGGAGGGAAAAATCATTTTGGTGTACTTCAAATTGATTATCCTGGTTATGGTTTAAGCACCGGGAAAACGACTGAATCCAACATGTATGGCTCTGTACAAGAAGCGATAAAATGGTTGAAAAATAATGGGTTGACAGACGATCGCTTTTTTATGTATGGATTTTCGCTTGGGACCGCACCGGTTTGTGAATTGACTTCCAAGAACAACAATGCATTGAAACCTTCGAAAATTATTTTAGAAGCACCATTTGCCTCAGCGGAAGTCATGATTCAAGATGCGGCTGTTTTGAATTTTCCGGGGAGCTATTTCGTTAATTTAAAGATTGACAATGCCGAGGAAATTAAAAATGTCACACAACCTTTGCTTTGGATCCACGGAACAGAAGATCATTTTCTAAGCATCAAAACACACGGAGAAATTGTCTTTAAAAATTATCAAGGCATGTATGGAGAAGCAATTCGGGTGCCGAATGGTGATCATTCAACCGTTCCGGTAACAATGGGGTATGCTAATTACATTGAGTCCATTTTGAAATTCCTTCAACAGTAAAGTTGGTTACCCTTTATTTTTCTTTATTAAATAGGCCGCGTATAGCCCAACGCTAAAGGGCAGAATGGAAAGCAAAATGCCCATAGAAATATTCTTACCTCCATCTCGCAGATAAAAAACGATAATAAAAGTGAGACCAATAAAGACAGAGTAGTTTCGAATATTTTCCCACTTCTCACTGTTCGATTTATTTTGATTCATTTTGTAGCATAAAAAAAATCCCGAAGTCAAGACTCCGAGATTCAATGTTTAACCTATTTTATTTTTCTTCTGACCGATTGTTCATGGTATTCAATTCATTCCCAATAAAGGTCCCTGAAATAATTTGATTTTGAAAATCTTTCATGGCACCTGGCGAATGTGGCATCAAAATAGATGAGTTTTTCCCATTCGAACCAATGTCTTTTATGGTATCAAAATACTGTGTCATCAGTACAAACTGCATAATTTCTTCGTGTGTCACAGTATCCAGTGATTTCTTGAAATCTTCTACAGATTCTTTGAAACCACGAACAATTTCCATTCGTTGTTTAGCGACACCTTCACCTGACAAACGCTTCGCCTCTGCTTCCGCTTCCGCAGCTTTGATGATTTTAATTTTGTTTCCTTCACCTTCTTCCAAAGCAGCCTCTCGATCTCGTTTGGCAGCATTGATTCTGTTCATGGCGTCTTTCACTTTGTGATCAGGATCTATGTCTGTAATCAACGCTTTGATAATCTCATACCCATATTCATCCATTGACTCGTGAATGTTTTGTTGAACAGCCAAGGCGATATCTTCTTTTTTCGCAAATACATCATCCAATTCCAAACGAGGAACTTCCGCTCTCACATCGTCAAAAATATACGAAGCGATTTGGTTTCTTGGATTGTCCATGGAGTAATACGCTTCTTTCACTTGAGACCTACCTACTTTGAATTGTACGGAGACCTGCAAATTGACAAACACATTGTCTTTGGTTTTGGTTTCGATAGTGACATCCAATTGCTGTAAACGTAAATTGATTGTTGATGCTTTACGATCAATGAAAGGAATCAGCAAACTAATCCCTGAATCGGCGATTCGATGAAACTTTCCAAATCGTTCGATAACAACAGCGGTTTGTTCTGTAACAATAATAACTGCTTTAATTAGTAATAAAGCTACGATTATTGCGAAAACCGCATAACCGATAAAAGAGGATTGATTGACTACTTCTTCTGGATTCATATTCAAAGTTTTAGGTTGTAAAAAAAGCTATCACAATGTAGTGATAGCTTTTTATATTTCAAATTATTGAAGTGTTAATTTTTTCTCCAAATCCTCTAGATAAACTCTAAACTGTTTATCTGTTTCAGATAGATTGGTGACCGTACGACAAGCGTGTAAAACGGTTGCGTGATCTTTCCCTCCACAATGCGCGCCGATGTTTGCTAGCGAAGACTTCGTCATTCGTTTTGAGAAATACATTGAAATCTGACGGGCTTGCACCACTTCACGTTTCCGTGTTTTAGATTTCAGAATTTCAATTGGTAAATCGAAATAATCCGATACTACTTTTTGAATGTATTCTATGGATACTTCACGTGCTGTGTTTTTCACAAACTTGTCTACCATTTGGCGAGCCAAGTCCAAAGAAATTGCTTTTTTGTTCAAGGAAGCTTGTGCCAACAACGAAGTCAAAGCACCTTCCATTTCACGGATATTGGTATTGATGCTGTAAGCTAAATACTCAACTACATCTTTGGGTAACTCAATCCCGTTACCATACATTTTCTTTTCTAAGATGGCGATTCTTGTTTCCAAATCAGGTGTCGACAAATCTGCAGACAATCCCCATTTAAAACGAGAAAGCAATCGTTGCTCCATTCCTTGCATTTCTACAGGCGGTTTGTCTGAAGTCAAAATGATTTGTTTGCCATTTTGGTGCAAGTGATTGAAGATATGGAAAAATACATCTTGTGTTTTTTCTTTACCGGCAAAAAACTGCACATCGTCAATGATCAATACATCAATCATTTGATAGAAATGAATGAAATCGTTGGTCGATTGATTTTTAATCGCATCAATAAATTGGTGCGCAAATTTCTCTGACCCGACATACAGAACCGTTTTATTCGGGTACTGATTTTTAATTGAAATACCAATCGAATGCGCCAAATGGGTTTTACCAAGACCAACACCTCCATAAATCAACAATGGATTAAAAGCGGTTCCTCCAGGCTTATTCGCAACAGCATAACCAGAGGCTCTTGCCAAACGATTGCAATCGCCTTCTACAAAATTTTCAAAAGAATACGATGGATTCAAATTTGACTCCACATTCACTTTTTTCAACCCAGGGATAATGAACGGATTTCGGATTTGTTTTTCGTTCAAATCCAACGGCATATTCACAGGAGCGTTTTTAAGTGACTTTTTATTTAACGCAGGTAATTTTACTGTATAAGGAGTTGATTTGGTATTGTTGTTTTCCATAACAATGCTGTACTCCAAACGGCCTTCTGTTCCCAATTCTTTTTTAATTACCTTTCTCAACAAATCGATGTAATTTTCTTCCAACCATTCATAAAAGAAGTGGGAAGGAACTTGAATTGTTAATGCTGAATCATCCAGACGTACAGGAATAATTGGTTCGAACCAAGTTTTAAAAGCCTGAAGAGAAATGTTGTCCTTTATTATCTTGAGACAAGAACCCCATACCTTTTCATGTTCATTCGTCATTTATTTTCGTTTTTAATAATTAGTTAATAATCCTTGCATTATTACAATTCTCACAATGGCTCAGATTCCAAAATGAAAATGCTCCTATAAAATCTGCGAACAAATATTTACATAAAAAAGTTAAAAAAAAAATCGTTTAGCCCTTGACTTTCTAAAACTTTTTACATGTTCCGTTTGATTTCAAATATAGCAGAAAAATACGGAAATCAAATCCCTCTATTAAATAATAATGAACAATTTATTGGTTTAATATGTAGCCCTTTGAATTCAGCACTATTTCCCTAAACAATAAATTAATGTAAACCATCAAAACTGTGAAAATATGTACCTTTGATATCTACAAAATATTTGTTCAACAAAATGGATATCAACTTCAAGAATAACACGCAAGTGCGCGTTCGTTACGGCGAAACAGATCAAATGGGTTATTGCTATTACGGAAACTATGCACAATATTTTGAAGTAGGCCGTGTGGAAGCCATGCGAAGTTTGGGGTGTTCCTACAAAGCATTGGAAGAAGATGGCGTAATGTTACCCGTTCATGAATTTCAAGTCAAATACCATCGACCCGCTTATTACGATGACTTATTAACAATAGAAACAACCATATCCAATATCAAAGGGCCAAAAATCATATTCGATTACAAGCTTTTTAATGAAGCCGGAATTTTGCTCTCTGAAGGCATGACCTCTTTGGTTTTTGTTCATAAAGTTACTATGCGACCCATGGCCCCTCCTCCTTCTTTTTTAAAACAGTTGAATGAAAACAGCAACAAGTAAAACCGGATTGTTCTCATTTTACCTGGCAGATTCTTCTTGGCAGAGTAAAAACACGCGACTAGGCGAAGAAAAACTAGCCCAAAAAATCCATTTTGGGACCAATTCAACAGGCTGCCGATATGTTATTATTGGCATCTCTGAGGATATTGGCCCACAAATGAATGGCGGTCTCCCCGGCTCAAACAAAGGATTTCAATCGTTTTGTTCCGCCTTTCAAAATATTCAGTCCAATCGTTTTTTAAAGGGTGATGAAGTTGGAATACTGGGCGAAATCAAACAAAATCAACCGTTTGAATCCATTGTAAAATGTGCGAATTGGGTGGAGGAATTGGATGATTTCATTTTGCACGTCCTTGGCGAATTTTGCCCTGAAAATCAAGTGATAATTACCATTGGTGGTGGACACAACAATGCTTACCCTCTTTTAAAACACACCAAACAAACACGCAGACAATCACTCACCAGCATCAACATTGATCCACATGCGGATTGCAGAAAAACTGATTATCGTCACAGTGGTAATCCATTTTCATTCGCCATTCAAGAAAAAACGATCGATCGATACCGAATCTTTGGCTTGCACGAATCCTATAACAATGAATACATTTTGGATTTTATCCAACAACATGAAATTGAAGCAAGTTATTTTGAAGAATTTCTTGACAATGAAAATGCATTCTGGGAACAATTAACTGAATTCACAGAATCCTGCCCAACGAATTCAAGCTATGCCTTGGATATCGATCTGGATGCGATTGCCTTTCAGCCCAGTTCCGCCATTTCGCCAAGCGGATTTCAAATTGAAGAAATCCGAAAAATGATTCGAATACTAGCTGGTTCCCTGCCGATTTCAAGCTTTCATTTACCGGAGGGTGCTCCAAAAACAGCCGAAGAAGAAAAAGCTTTTGGCAAAATGGTCAGCTATTTCGTAAGCGACTTTATCAAACAGCAAAATAAACTGAATAAATAAGCGATTCTCTTAACTTTTGGTCCACTATTTTCGTTATTTTTAAGAGATGGAGGATGACAATCGAAAAATGAGTTTTGGAGAAGGCCTTGTTGCTTTTTTCCCTTTGCAGCTAGTCATGGCTCATTTGAAATACAATCTATTGGCACTCGGCTATTGGACATTTTTATTTCTGATTATCACGGACAACATTGGATCGAAGTTTGGTGTCCCTTTGCTCTTTTTTTCACCTGAATATTTGGGTAACGTAAGCGCTTGGTCTTTCTTATTTATGGGTTTCGCTATAGGAGGCTTCACCATGGGATTTAACACCTACAGTTATATTCGCTTAGGTTCTCATTTTTCATTTTTGGCCACACTAAACCAACCTTTTTACAAATTCTGCATCAACAACAGCCCAATCCCAATTGCATTCAACATCACCTTCATGATTGTCTTCAGCCGATTTCAGATACGCGAAGAGTTTGCAACAGGTTATGATGTTTTGCTGTACAACCTTTTTTACATCGGTGGTTTCATTTTTTTTCAATTGTTGTCTATACTCTACTTTTTTCCCATGAACCGACGAGTGGAACGAAGTATATTGGACCCTTCTAACGATCCGGAAAGGGAATCCATTGTCAAAACGATTATTCCAAATAAAGAGAATTTTCCAGGTCACAATATCAACCAAAAAGAGAGAACGTACATCTATTTAGGCAAGCGATTGAGATTCCATTCTTCCCGAAGCGGTAAACATTATTCCAAAGAATTGTTAAACCACATTTACCGAAAAAACAAGGTGAATGCTACTTTATTTGAAACCTTGGCCATACTGAGCTTTTTGACTTTGGGTATTTTCAGTGGCTTCCGCTACTTTGAGATTCCAGCAGCCGTAAGCATCGTACTTTTACTGACAATCATACTGATGCTATTTAGCTCGCTGCTTTCCTGGTTGAATCGTTGGGCTTATCCAATTTTGATTTTGGTATTTCTCACCATGAATTACTTGAGTCTGCACAGTCCTTTTTTCACCTTTAAGAATTATGCCTACGGCCTTTCTTATGAAAAGGAAACAGAATATTCCGTGGACAATATTGAAAAAATATCAAATTCAGATATCTACAAGGAAAAGACAAAAGTGAACATCCTTCGAATATTGGAAAATTGGAAAAGCCGCACCGGTAAATCCAAACCAAAGTTGATACTCATCGACGTTTCAGGCGGTGGCTCTCGAAGTGCGCTTTGGTCCTTGAGTTGTATGCAAAATCTAGACAAGGCATTGAATGGAGAATTCAGTCAACATACGCAAATGATCACGGGTGCATCTGGAGGCATGATTGGTGCTGCCTATTACCGTGAAATTCATCGTCGCTTTTTGAACGGCACCTTAGAAGACCCATTTGATAATAAATACAAGGATAACATTGCGTCAGACTTGCTGAATAAATTGTCTTTTTCTGCTTCTACAAATGACATTTTTTTTCGATACCAGCACATTACAGTTGGTAAAAACAGCTATCCAAAAGACAGAGGTACCGCCTTCGAAAATGAGCTTCACGAGAATACGGAAGGGCTCATGGACGTCAATTTGAACTTTTACAAAAAACCCGAGGCCGATGGAATTATTCCCTTGATGATTTTCTCACCAACGATTGTAAACGATGGCAGACGTTTGTTAATTTCCGCTCAATCGCTGAATTTTCTGACCGAATCAAAAGGTGGTCCATCGAGTTTAAGTAAATCTTTCGAAAACATTGATTATTTAAGCTTCTTCAAAGACAACCAACCCGACAGCATACGATTTTCAAGTGTTTTAAGAGCCAGCGCAACTTTTCCATTCGTCATGCCGATGATGACAATGCCAACGAATCCGCAAGTGCAACTAATGGATGCAGGAATTCGAGACAATTATGGCGGTAAAGTAACCATGGAGTACATGAACGTGCTATCCGATTGGATCAAAAAAAACACTTCAGGCGTTGTTATTGTTCAAATTCGAGACACTAAAAAAGTGTTGGACAACGAAACCTATCAAGAAGTTTCTTTGTTAGACAAATTCACACTTCCTTTTGGAAATATGTATAGCAATTTCACGCGAACACAAGATTTTGATCAAGAACAGCTGATGATGATTGGCGCAAAAGAGTTGCCATTTCCTGTGGATTTAATTTCCTTTAATTTGCGGGAAAACAAAAAAGACAAAATTTCCTTGTCCTGGCATTTAACCAAACAAGAAAAGAAAAAAATCAACGAAGCTTTTCAAAGTGCACGCAACCAACAATCGTTGAATCAATTAAGACGGCTTTTAAAAGAATAAATCGTAGGTTATTCTACTGAAATGAAAAGTGCTTGCCCCTATTTGATCTTTACGTCCGTAACTGAAATAATCTTATCAGCTTGACAACCATCGACGAGCATGGCAGAATTGAGTGTGTAAGTAAATCCTATCTTCAAACCGTCCACTTGGAATTGTACCGCTAAATTGACTGGGTAAACAATGGAAAAAAGATCTCCTTCCACCATTTCAATTAATACAGGACAACCGTTTTTATTGACACGAACGATTCCTTCTATTCCAATCATCGCGTCTTCGCTAATCGGTCGACCAAAATCTCCTTGAACTATCGTGTCAAGAACCTCTGTAGATAATTCTTCACTGTTAGCCGCATTTCCATTACTCTTTTTCTCCTTGCATACGGCGCAGGAAATAAACAAACCAACAATTGAGATCAAGAACCACTTCATTTTACTTTTCTTTACATGAAAGCCATTACCATACCAAAAATACGGATTATACAATTTGTATTTCAATTCATAAAAAAAAGAGGCTCCAACTGGAGACCTCTTCTTTATGCATTAATAACCTGTAGATTGAAATCAATGTCTATCCTACTAAACGTTGAGAAAAAGAAAATGTTACAAATAGCCTATTTTTTATAGAACATTTCTCTCGACTTATTCGAATCTGCAGTATTCAGATAATTAACATTTTAACTTTTAAAAGTAAATGGAAAGCTTTTTTTGTCGGAAAGATTTCTCTCTACCTTTGCTTCATGATGCGAATGAATCAACTTCAAGCTTTGATCCGGTTGATAGAAGACCCTGATGAAATTGTCTTTTCTCATGTCCGAGATAAATTGTTGAATTACGGCAAAGATGCAATTCCCTTTTTAGAAATTTCTTGGGAAGAAGAAGATTGGGGACTTTTGTTTCAAAACAGAATTGAGAACATTATACACGAAATTCAATTCTCCGAGGCTTGCAACCAAATTCGAGCTTGGAAAGACTCAGATGAAAAAGATTTATTAGCTGGTGCACTTGTCGTTGCTCGGTACCAATACCCTGGACTTGATGAAGATGCCATCCGGGCCGATATTGCTAAAATAACGCAAGATGTTTGGCTGGAAATTAGCACCAAAAATACAGCTTTAGAAAAAGTGCGCATTTTCAACAAAATCTTCTTCGGTACACACCGATTCAAAGGAAATTCAAAAAATTATCTTTCCCCCTTAAATTCCTTTATCAATACGGTACTTGAATCTAGAAAAGGAAATCCATTGAGTCTTTGTTTGTTGTACAGCATTATTGCGCAACGAAATGACATGCCAGTTTATGGTGTTAATCTGCCCAATCATTTCATTTTAGCTTACATGGATGAATACAAAGTAAAACATGCCATGGGGGAAAACAATGGCTATGGAGTGTTGTTTTACATCAATCCTTTTTCACGTGGAAGTATTTTTGATGAGAATGAAATCAAAGACTTTTTGACATCGTTGAATTTAGGCCAAGTAAGAGAGTATTTTGAACCTTGTTCCAATACCCAAATTATCAAGCGCATGTTGACCAATTTAGTGGCTGCATTTCAGGAAGTTGGCAACGCGGAAAAGGTGAATGAATTGAAAGAATTACGCGATATTTTAGAATCTTAAATCAATTCGAATTCCAGATTAAATTGCTTTAATTTTTTGAAAAAAGCTTTACTTGGATCCACTTTTACATTTTTTGAAGGCATCTTGATGGTCACGTTGGTAGATTCATCGTACAGAGAAAAATTCAACGGAATACTACCTTCATTTTCCAAACACACCTTCATTAAATCCGAAATTAGAATCTGGTCCATGTCTTTTGCGTTGACTTTCAAATGAATCGCTTTGGCTTTCTTCTCTTTGATTTCATGCAGCATTTCGATGTTGTGCACCACAAATTCCAAGTTGTTCCTTCTTTGCGGAATTTCAATTCTACCCGAAATGGCTAAAAAAGCTCCTTCCGACATGAAATGTTTGTATTTCAAATAACTCTCTCGCCAAAAGAACAATTCGAATGAATCCGAATAATCTTCAATGAACAATTTCCCAAAAGGATCACCATTTTTAGTTACGCGATTTTCTGCCATCGTCACCACACAAGCGATTGTAATTTCAAGTCCTCGATTGGCCTCTAAATCCTTTAGTTGAGCTACCTTTCCTTTACAAAAGGCTTCTATTTCCATTCTAAAATCGTCCAAAGGATGACCCGAAATGAAAATTCCTACAACCTCTTTTTCTCGATTCAACTTGTAGGTACTATTCCATTCATCCGCTTTTGGCACTTCCGGTTCCGGAATTTTCGTTCCAGTTGCTTCGCCAAACATGGAAACCTGAGAAGAGTTTTCGTTTTCTTGGTAATTGTTTCCAAATCGAACGGCGTTCTCTAAAAACGTTCTACCATTTGAATCTTGGTAAAAATACTGAGCCCGATGAATCCCTTTGAAGGAGTCAAATCCGCCAGCATACGCCAAACTTTCCATGGCTTTTTTGTTCACCAAGCGTAAATTGACTCTGCGTGTAAAATCAAAAATACCTGGATAGGATCCGTTTTCTGCTCGATCGTTGATAATCGCTTCGACTGGGCCATTTCCCAATCCTTTGATGGCGCCCAAACCAAAACGAAGGGCTCCTTCCTTATTGACCGTGAAATGGTAATTCGATTCATTGACATCCGGACCCAAAACTGGCAATTCCATCCGTCGACATTCTTCCATGAAAAACGATACTTTTTTGATGTCGTTCATGTTATTTGAAAGAACAGACGCCATGTATTCAGCTGGATAGTTCGCTTTTAAATAAGCTGTTTGATAAGCAATCCAAGCATAACAAGTGGAGTGTGATTTGTTGAAGGCATAGGCAGCAAAAGCTTCCCAGTCTTTCCAGATTTTTTCCAAGGCATCCGCATTGTGCCCTTTTTCACCACCATTCTTAATGAAAAGCGGTTTCATTTTATTCAAGACATCAATTTGTTTTTTCCCCATGGCTTTTCGCAGGGTGTCGGCTTCACCTTTGGTGAAACCAGCCAATTTTTGCGACAACAGCATTACTTGCTCTTGGTAAACTGTAATCCCGTAGGTTTCTTTCAAATACTCTTCACAATCGTCCAAATCGTATTTGATTACCTCTTCACCATGTTTTCGTTTAATAAACGATGGAATGTACTCCATTGGACCTGGACGGTACAAGGCATTCATGGCAATCAAATCCCCAAAAACCGTTGGTTTCAAATCGCGCATGTGTTTTTGCATGCCGGGTGATTCGTATTGGAATATCCCAACCGTATCTCCGCGCTGAAAAAGCTCATATGTCTTTACATCGTCAAGAGGTATTTTTTCAATATCAATTTCTATCCCTCGGATCTCTTTTATATTGCGAACTGCATGTTTAAGCAAAGTTAAAGTACTTAAACCCAAGAAATCCATTTTTAATAGTCCCGCTTCTTCCGCTACAGAGTTGTCGTATTGCGTGCAATACATATCTGAATCTTTGGCCAAAGCTACTGGAACATAATCCGTGATATCACCAGGTGTAATGATGACTCCACACGCATGGATTCCCGTATTTCGGACACAACCTTCCACATCAGCCGCTTTTTGAACTACACGAGCAGCGGGTATATTGGATTGAGAAATATCTCTCAATTCTTTCGCTTTGGTAAAATCTTCTTGGTTTTTCAGGGCATCTGCCAACTGCGCATCCGAAAAAGAAAACATTTTTTTCAACGAGAGAGATGTTACTCGGTTTGCGAGTTGAGAGGCTTCTGACAAAGGCAAATCCAATACACGTGAAGTATCCCGAAGCGATGATTTTGCCGCCATGGTACCGTACGTAATGATTTGAGCCACTTGATTGCTTCCGTATTTATCAATGACATATTGGATCACATCTCCCCTGCCTTCGTCATCAAAATCGATGTCGATATCCGGCATGGAAATACGATCTGGATTCAAGAAACGCTCAAATAGCAAATCATACTTAATGGGGTCAATGTTCGTGATTCCATTGCAATAAGCCACAACTGAACCTGCAGCAGAACCACGCCCTGGTCCCACCCAAACGCCCATGTCTCTTGCCGCGTGACAAAAATCTTGTACAATCAAGAAATAGCCTGGATAACCTGTTTTTTCAACGGTTGCCAATTCAAAATCAATTCTTTCTCGAATTTCATCCGTAATTTCAGGATATCGCTCTTCAGCTCCTTTGTAGGTTAAATGCCGTAAGTAATTATTTTCCCCGCGTTTTCCGCCATCTGTTTCATCTTGTGGATCCGTGAACTCTGCAGGAATATCAAATGCAGGCAAAAGCACATCGCGGGCCAGTTGATATGGTTCTATTTTATCCAATATTTCCGCCACGGATAGAATCGCTTCTGGTAAATCCAAAAACAATTCCTTCATTTCATCGGCCGATTTAAAATAGTATTCTTGATTGGGCAAACCATAACGGAATCCTCGACCTCGACCGATGGGCGTCGTCTGCAATTCATTGTCTTTTAAGCACAATAAAATATCATGAGACTCGGCATCTGTTTTGTTCAAATAATACGTATTGTTGGTCGCCACCAATTTCACTTCGTGTTTCTTTGCAAATCGAATCAATACTTCATTAACGCGTTCTTCATCCTCTTGTCCATGGCGCATGATTTCAAGGTACAAGTCGTCTTGAAACTGAGATTTCCACCACAACAAAGCTTCTTCTGCCTGATTTTCACCAAGATTCAAAATCATATTGGGAACTTCTCCATACAGATTTCCCGTCAAGCAAATCAAGTCTTCTTTGTATTGTTCAATCAGTTTTTTGTCAATGCGCGGCACGTAATAAAATCCTTGTGTAAAGGCCAGCGAAGATAATTTTATTAAATTTTGATACCCTTTTTTATTTTTCGCCAACAGCACAATTGCTGAACCGTTGTCTTTGCTTTTCTTGTCCAAATGATCGCCACAAACATTGAATTCACAACCAATTATAGGGAGAATTTCTTCTTTGTCAAACGGTATACCCGCTTCTTCCGCCGCCACTTTCTCGGCCTTGATACCTTTGTTGTGGTAGCCAATCGCTTTTTCAAAATGAAAAGCTGCCATCATGTTTCCGGTATCTGTTAGCGAAACAGCGTGCATTTTCAATTCTGCGGCTTTGCTCACCAATCCTTTCACATCCGTTGTGGACTGGAGAATTGAAAACTGGGTATGATTGTGCAAATGCACAAAAGGTGCATCGGCTAATAATTTTCGCGCTTCATTTTTATCTGTGGACGAAATGGCCACATCCTCATTGACAACTTTTAACGCTTCACTGGCTTGTTTTAAATTGACATGTTTTAATCCATACGGATTGATCACATCAGGATGAGCAACCTTAAAGTCATTGAAATAAGGCGCTTCTACCTGTAATTCTGCCGTGGTAAAAACTTCCCGACGAATCAACTCAAAGAAACAACGAGTCGTCGCTTCTACATCGGCAGTTGCATTGTGTGCTTCATTGAATGGAATTTCAAACAGAAATTTATGCAATTCAGTTAAGGTCGGCAATTTCCATTTCCCACCTCGTCCACCTGGAATTTGACACATTTCCGCTGTTACTTCGGTACAAGTGTCCAAAACAGGCATGTCTGCCATCCGAGAACTAAATCCTTTGCGAATCATCTCGGCCCCCATGATGTTCAAATCAAATTTTAGGTTTTGTCCGACCACAAATTTTGCTTGACCCAGTGCTTTTTCAAATTCAACGAGCACTTCATCCAAAGTAATTCCCTCCTTTTCAGCCAAGGCAGTCGAAATCCCATGAATTCGTTCGGCATCGTAAGGAATATCGTACCCTTCTGGACGAATTAAAAAATCTTTGTGTTCCACCAAATGGCCCAATTCATCGTGCACTTGCCAAGCAATTTGCACGGCACGAGGCCAATTGTCGACATCAGAAATAGGCGCATTCCAATCGCGAGGCAAACCGGTTGTTTCTGTGTCAAAAATGATATACATGATGATTTTTTTGGGACTTTAAAGATACGATAATGGTTAAAAAATTACCGTTTATTTTATTCAAGAAAAAGCGAGTTTTCAACAAATAAATTTATACAAAATGAGCCCTAATTGTTTTTATAGCCTTCGATCCGATTGAGAATATCACTCATCATTTCGATTTGAACTTTTTGAATTTCCATCAATTCTTGCTGTTGATGAATGATTAAATGGTCAATTTTTTCGTGTAACATACGAATTTCTACTTCCGATTTTAAATTAATCATGTAGTCTAGCTTTCCTCGCTCTCGGTCTTTTTCTTCTTGTCGATTTTGACTCATCATGATCACGGGCGCTTGCATCGCAGCAAGACAAGACAATATTAGATTCAACAAGATAAAAGGATATGGATCGAAGCCTTTGTTTATCAAAAAAAAGACATTCAACGTAATCCAAATCAAGATAAAAACGCCAAATGTGATAATGAACGTCCAGCTTCCACCAAAAGCAGCTACTTTATCGGCAATACGTTGACCAAGCGTGAAATTGGTTTCTGTATCGGTAGAATCAGAAAGAATCGTATGGTCGTTCATGGAAGCAATCACGTTTTTTTCCAAATCCGACAGTTCGTGTATTTGTTGGGTTAAGTAATTTTCAATGTATTTCTCTCGATAGAGATTCAACTCGCTCGTCGCTAAATAATTATCCACATTGAAAGTTGGATGATCTTTTTGTATTAAAAGTAAAAGGGCGGCTCTAGCGCTTTTCCCTGATACACGTTCTGAAATAGGGAAAGATTGATTGGATAAATCACTGACAAAAGTCTTCATCTTTTTTTTGATTAAAGTTATTTAATTATTCAATTCGCGAACACAGTCTTTCATCCCAATACTTTAAAAACGAAAAACCCTATTCCAATCTGAGCGAACTCAATTGGAATAGGGTTTTATTTTTTTTCAAACTGCTTTTTCTTTTAAACAAGAAAAGAAACTAGGCAGGATTTAATTTGAAGGGAATTAGATTTTAGCGTCAACTCTACTTTTCAATTCTCTAATATCTGATTCAAGACTTTTCAACGTCAATTCTACTCGGTAAGGAACATTGATTTTTTTCAAAGCTAAATAGTATTTTTCAGCATCAATTGGATTTTCAGTCACCATACAAGCGTTGATCAAGTTCAACAAAATAGAAATCGTTACTTTTTTGTCGATTCTCACTTTGTTAGACTCAACATCTGATTCTTGAAGTGTTTGTTCCCACACTTTGATTGCTTTCAACAAACTTTCTTTGTTTTTACCTCCTTCAAAATACTTGTAAGAGGCCAAGGCTAAATCTTTCGCTGACTCCAAATCATCGTAATCCGCTTTTTTGTTTTTAACATACTCAACATCAAATGTGTGCGAAACTTGAGAATATCCATAATTTGAATTGATGTATTCGTTTGCTAATGCGATGGATTGACGAACCGATTCACGCTCAACAGTTAGCATGTTTGGCGCTGTAGCACCTTTGATACTGTCTTGAACCAAAGATGATTCCAACATACCTTCAAATAAGATTTCATTTCCTACTTGCAAAATCAAGTAAGTTGGTCGATTGTATTTGGTGATGTAATAGTATGTTTTTTGCATTTCGTACGTTTTTGAAGTCGTGTTGTACACTTTTTTCTCCGTAAACTTACGCTCAGGTGCTTCCGATTGAAATTCATTCAAAATTACTTTTCCAACCATAATATTACCTGAAGTAGCCTTGTTGTAACCAGCTAATTTCAAATAAGAACCCGCCAAAACTAAAGGATCAAATGTGATAATATTAGAGGTGTTCGGTGCGGTGTAAACCGGCATCTGTGGTTTGTAATAATTTGGTTTACTTGGCAAATTCAAGACAGGAGCTTTTGCTTTTAATGCAATTTTCTCAACGGCTGACAATTTATCATATTCGTCTGCTTGAATTTTATAATTTTCCCTCGCTTTCACGACATCTTCTTCGTATTGAGCAAGCGCTTTTTCATGCAAAACTTCCGATTCCGCTACTTTGTTCGGGTAATTCGCAACTTCCGTATCAAATTTAGCTTTCGCCTCCTCTATTAATGCATCATTATTGGCTTTGTAAGGTGTTTCTACTGAAAAAGAGTAACCTTCCAAACCTGCGATAGGATGCAATGGCAAACGCTCAGATTCAAATGTTACGGGTTCTTGCTCAATAGACTGGGAAAAACATGCAGTTGAAAATGTCAAAAGCATTAATAATAAACTCTTTTTCATGTTAAATTTTGATTAATAATCGGCAAAGGTAGTTTAAAAATCCTAAAACTGCCTAAACACTTGCAAAGCAATCTCATGAAAAAAATATGGAACAAGAAAAATCCCGCCAAGAAAATGAATTCAGGACGGGATCAATGCTATTATATGATCGCGAAATAGCCTTTTTTAGTTTGCTGGCGCACCAGAAGTATTCACTGGAGATCCTGTTTCAGGAGCTGGCAAAACTGTACCTTTGATTCGAACAACTTTCGTTGGTTCGTTGATTGCATTTGACGTGATTGTTACACTTTTGTTAATCGCACCCGCACGTTTTGTATCGTATTTCACCGTAATTACCCCTTTAGCACCTGGAGCTATTGGCTCTTTCGGCCAAGCTGGAACTGTGCAACCACATGAACCTTTCGCGTTTGAAATGATCAAAGGAGCGTTTCCTGTGTTGGTAAATTCGAATGTACAAGATCCGTCACCACCGTATTTTACATTGCCATAATCGTGTGTTTCTTTTTTGAAATCGATTTTAGCTCCACTTTCCGGTTGAGCGAAAGCAGTGAAAGACATGAATGTGATGGCTGTAACAACCATGGATAAGAACAATTTTTTCATTTTATAATTTTTTATAGTTATTAATAATCCTGTTTCCAAAGATAAGCGCATTTTAATCGGATGATTCGCCTTTAACAAAGTATTAACAACACGGTTTTTTTGCAAAACATTGAATTCAAGACAAAAACCAAGACTATTTCAAGGCCATGTCTTTAATTTTCTTGTTGATGTATTCGTCAAATGTAAGGTTGTTATTGGCCAAACGTTCGCGAATACCCGTCTGTTTCTCTTTGTCCATATTTGGATTTTCCTTTAACAAAAGCTCGTAATAATAACGAACCTTAGATGAATCCCTTGGCGAAGTAAAAATGTCGTAGTTGGAACCTTGTGATTCCAAAATCATCGCGCGATTTTCATATTTCGGGTATTTCGATAGCAAGGTATCTGCATATGTAATAGACAAATCATGGACCCCCATTCCCGAATAAATCATGTGAACATCATCCAAACAAGTGGCTGAATAACTGTCTTCTGGATAATTTCGATAAAAAGCCAGTAATCGATTCACCAATTCCATGCGGTGTAGATTTTCGATGGGCAATTTGGAAGATTGCAAAAGTTTCAAAGAATCTTCCATGATTTTAATCGATGATTTCAATTCTTCTTTTGACATTTTCACTTTTGTGGAATCGTCCTTTTTATCGCCTCCACAAGCCGTCATTAAAAACAAACTACTTAAAATACCAACAATTAGTAAGCGTGATTTTCTCATTCTTTTATCTTTTTTTTACGGGAAATTTCATTCTATAATCCACTTCCACTTCTCCTTTGGAGATGTTTTGCAACTTTTTCGTTAACATTCGACGCTTTAAAATCGACAAATGATCGGTAAACAAAATCCCTTCAATATGGTCATACTCATGCTGAATGATACGGGCTTTGTAACCATCAAACGTTTCTTCTTTTAGATTCCAGTTTTCATCATAATAACTGATGACAATTTCTTCCTGACGAAAAACTTCTTCACGGATTTTCGGAATCGACAAGCAACCTTCGTTGAATCCCCATTCCTCCCCTTTTTCTTCTTCGATAATCGGATTAATGAATACTTTTTTGAAATCTTCCATGCCTTTGGCCATTGGATCTTCTTCCTCGTCTTCATCGCGTTCCGCAAATGGACTTCCATCCACAATGAACAAACGAATCGATTTGCCAACCTGCGGGGCTGCCAATCCAACTCCTTGTGCGTTGTACATGGTTTCAAACATATCAGCAATGAGTTTTTCTAACTCGGGGTAATCTTTTTCGATTTCCTCAGCCTCTTTTTTTAATACGGGATCACCGTACGCGACAATTGGTAATATCATACTGCAAAGTTAGTTCAATTTTTAAAGTTGGAAACTACAATAAATGTTAGAATATTTTAAATACTAAACGAGTCTATCCAAACTTTGTAAATAAGATTGTAGAATCAACGTAGCGCTTACTTTGTCGACCAACCCTTTATTTTGATGTGTATTTTTGTTTTTTCCCATCATGGAAATCGCTTGACTGGCCATTTTGGAGGTAAACCGTTCATCCAACAAAACAATGGCTATACTAGGAAAATTAGTTACCAAGGCTTCTTTTAACAACCGTACATTTTCACTTATGTGTGTATCTTCATTGTTCAACCGTTTTGGTTCACCCAGCACAATTGTATCGATTTTTTCCTGAACGACTATCTTTTTGAGATAGGTCATTAAATCTTTGGAATCCACTGTTTCCAAGCCAAAAGCGAAAATTCGCGCATCATCCGTAATCGCTAGTCCCGTTCGCTTTAATCCAAAATCGATGGCAAGAATTTTTGACATTTTGTTTTTTTAGCAAAGTTATACTTTCATTTGATATGTCCATTCCTTGCAAATCTGCTATTTTTGCAGAAGAAAAAATGAAATTATGCGTTCGAAAATAGAAGAAGCTTGGGAAAACAGAGAATTGTTGAACAACCTGGTTTACCAAAGTGCTATCAATACCGTTATAGAAGATTTAGACAAAGGCTTGCTACGCGTGGCTGAACCTACCGAAAATGGTGAATGGCAAGTAAATGAATGGGTGAAAAAAGCAGTTGTCATGTATTTCCCGATTCGTCAAATGGAAACCATTGAAGTGGGACCTTTCGAATACCACGACAAAATGGCTTTGAAAACAAATTACAAGGATTTGGGCGTACGCGTGGTTCCGAATGCTGTAGCTCGCTATGGCGCTTATTTAGCTTCTGGTGTTATCCTAATGCCTTCGTATGTAAATATCGGTGCCTATGTTGATAGCGGTACCATGGTAGATACTTGGGCAACCGTTGGTTCATGTGCTCAAATTGGAAAAAATGTGCATTTGAGCGGTGGCGTAGGCATTGGCGGTGTTTTGGAACCCTTGCAAGCTGCTCCAGTGATTATAGAAGATAATGCATTCATTGGTTCACGTTGTATCGTGGTAGAAGGTGTGCGCGTTGGTAAAGAAGCGGTTTTGGGCGCCAATGTGGTTTTGACTCAATCCACCAAAATCATTGATGTAACGGGTGATTCACCTGTTGAAATGAAAGGCTACGTTCCTGAAAGAAGTGTCGTTATTCCGGGTTCTTATACCAAGAAATTTCCAGCAGGTGATTTCCAAGTACCGTGTGCTTTGATTATCGGCAAACGAAAAGAGTCAACTGATTTGAAGACTTCTTTGAACGATGCACTGCGTGAAAACAATGTGGCCGTTTAACGAACTATTACTTGCTTAACTTGTTGAAAGGTTGGTCCCATTCGGTTTTAGACAACAAGTCAAAACCTTCTGTTAAGTTGAGCATATCCATGATTCTCAATTTTTCTGGATATTGATGGGCAACAATGGTGAAATGAAAAACTTTTTCTCCCATCATTTGAAGCTCTTCAAAAGAGTTATTGGAGTTAATTTTATACAAACGCAAACCATTCGTCAATTTTCTATACTGTGGAAAGTCGATATTTTTGTCACTCATAACACAAAGATACTATGTTCATCAATAAAGCACATGAAGAGGCATATGAATATTTAAAGAATGCCGAATTCGAAAAAGCGATAAAAAAATATACGGCTTGTATTCAAAACAATCCGGAGTCGGCAGAATTGTATTCGGAGCGTGGCGTCGCGTATTTGAATTTGAAACAGCAAGAAAATTGTTTTGCGGATTTGAATAAAAGCGTTGACTTGCAGCCCGATTATGCCTACCGTTATGCTTCTCGCGGTCATGCGCGTGATTTTTTTGGCGATACGGATGGTGCCATTGAAGATTACGAAACCGCGGCTGAAATGGATCCGAGCGATGCCATTGTCTACAACAATCTTGGTTTGCTTTTGGAGAAAAAGGGAAATATTACTTCTGCGAAGGTAAACTTTGACCGTTCCGACAAATTGAGAATGGAAGCTGAAAAACTCGAAGCAGAGGCCAAACGATCCGAGTCGATTGAATTGGAAAGTTTGACTTTGAACGAAGAAGGAATTTATGAGGAAACTGGTGTATTTCAAAATGGGAAGTTGAACACCGAGCAATCAGAATCAAAAAAAGAGGAGGACACACCGTCCAACTCATCTGTCACTACAGAAATGCTTAAAACCATTCGTGACAGAGGTCAATGGAAAGAGTTTTTAAAATTCCTTCGCAATGGTTTCAAAATCAAATAAATGACGAAGAAAGAAAAAGCGAATTTTGTCATAACCGAACTGGAGCGACTGTATACTGAGGTTCCTGTTCCATTGGATCATACGGATGCTTATACTTTGCTGATTGCTGTTTTGCTCTCAGCACAATGCACCGACGTCCGAGTGAATCAAATCACTCCGCTCCTATTTGCCCGCGCTAGCAATCCGCATGATATGGTCAAATTATCCGTAGAGGAAATTCAATCCATCATTCGTCCCTGCGGTTTATCACCGATGAAAGCAAAAGGAATTCATGGGTTATCTCACATGATTTTGGAAAAACACAACGGCCAAGTTCCTGATAATTTCGAAGATTTAGAAGCCATGCCTTCCGTTGGACACAAAACAGCCAGTGTTGTCATGAGTCAAGCTTTTGGGGTTCCCGCATTTCCTGTCGACACACACATTCATCGTTTGTTGACGCGTTGGGGATTGACATCGGGTAAGAATGTCGAAACCACCGAAAAAGATGCGAAAAAATTGTTTCCAAGAGAATTGTGGAATAAATTGCATTTACAAATCATTTTTTATGGACGAGAATACTCGCCTGCTCGCAGCCCGAAATGGGAGAAAGACTATATTACACGAGAAATCGGTACAAAAAAAGCCTTGCTTGAATTGGTAAAATAATGGACAACTTTTCGTCAGCCATCAACTGGTTCGATCATTTGAACGAATGGATTCCGGATAAACTACCGGGAGAAAAGGTACACCTAGAACTTTCACCTATGCGCGCTTTGTCAAGCGAAGCCATTAAAACAGCCAAGAATGTTCGAGAAAGCGCTGTTGCCGTCCATGTTTTTGAAAAAGAAAATGACTTGCAGATTGTGCTTACGCAGCGCAATACCTATGATGGAGCGCACAGCGGTCAAGTCAGTTTTCCAGGTGGAAAAAAAGAAGCCCGTGACGAAAATTTATTGTTCACAGCGCGCAGAGAGAGTTTTGAAGAAATCGGATTACCCATGCAGGCCGGCACTTTGATTGGTTCGCTCACAGATATTTACATCCCTGTTAGCAATTTTAGCGTCAAACCGTATGTCATTTACCACGAAAGAGAAATTGAAGGCCTATCGCCCGATCCCCGTGAAGTGGAAAGCATCTTTTTTCTACCCAGAAAAGTTTTGATTGATAAAAACACCTTAACCAAACGAAACATTCATATACAAGCAGGTTTCACGCTAAATGATGTACCCTGTTTTATTTATGGGAACTATGTGATTTGGGGTGCTACAGCCATCTTGTTGAATGAACTGAAGCACATTCTTATCGCAGATTTTTAAAATCGAACACGAGCAAAACCAAAGGCGGTTGAAACGCTATTTCCATTTCTAGTCAAGAAATTAACGATATCACGAGAAGCTATCCCGAATTCGTAACCACCACCTTTCAAAATGAAGTTGATGCCCATGGGCACATTTCCTTGGTAAATGCCACCGTTCACATAACCAGCATTCAATGAAACCCATTTTATCGGTCGGAAATCCACACCTAAAGCGAAGATTCCATTTTGTAAACTGGTTGGGTTTTCTTTGTTGAAAGGGGCGACAATGTCAACTCCAACATGCAATTGCCTAACAATCATCCAGCTAGCTCCTAATCTTAAGTTTGCCGCATTTTGCACGCGTTTGGTTGTTTGACCTGTGCTTGTTAACAATTGAGTGCCACGAACCAAATCTTGAACTGTATAAGAAGGATTCGTCGCATCAATTCCATTTGGCAAAGCTACTTCTTGTGAAACACTTGCATTTCCAATATAATTAAAAGCATTGTAGGTAACGGCACCCATGTTATTAACCGCCGCTGCTATGCGAAACTTGCCACCTAAAATGACACTGGCTGATAGATCAATTCCATAGCCTGAGCCAACAGGTTTAGAGAAGTATCCTCCCATTGTACCTGCATTGAAAGGATTGATTTGTGACAACAATCGACCGGAGTTTAGTGACGCTGGTGACAAAGAAGAACTGACTTGTAATCCATTCGCATCAGAAGTCATATTGTAATACGCCATGGATTGTATGTACCGGAAGCCAATACCTCCATACAGGACAAAAACAGAATCTTTTCCTAAAATTTTTCGACCGTATCCAATGTTGTAATTTCGGTTCCAAACAACTTGCGCGCTGCTCCCGCTCGTAAATGCATTGATATCCAAAGGCACAGTTAAGTGTGCCGAGCTGATGGCAGCCAAAGAATCAGGACTCATATTCGCATTGTACGCTACACGAGAAGTATTGTTGTTTAGGTCAATCGTAACTGAATCGATTAAATTCTCCCATTGACCATTGAACAAAACACTGGCACTATTTAAATTCATTTTCCCTGCAAATCCATAAGATTCACCAATACTAATCGCAATACCGCCAAATTTCTCATTTTGATACGAGCCACCAAACCAGAGCAAATCGGCATTCACACGAAATCCGGCTTTTGCCAACGCACCGGCGCCAGTTAAAATTGAAGCGGAAGAAGCAGGGTCCAATGATTTGTTATTGATCTGTGTTTTAATAATCTTCGAAAAGTTACTGAACTTTCGTTTGTTGAGTGAATCTGAAAAAATAGATGCGCTCGACTCAGAGGTGCTAAATGCAAATCGCTTACCAGCATAACCGGTTCCCCAACCCAAAGCCGAAGTATTGATTCCTAAGCTATGGTAATCCGTTTCGAAGGTAGTTGCTACTCCTCTACCGACAGAGGTATAGGGAATGACTTGAGCGTTCAGTTCACAAAAAAAGAACAGAAACGAGAGAGAGAGATAAAGAGATTTCATATTTTCTAATTTTCGGAAAGTTAGGGAAATATTCTCTGAATTATTTAGAAACTATTCAACAACTTCCATTTGAAAAAGATAATTGGAATGGTTTTCAATTCCAGTATAAAAGCAAAAAAATGAAAAAAAGTAAAAGGTGTGATTATAAATCGAAAAAGAGGACAAATCTGGCGACTTATCCTCTTTTTTCTTGCTAAAACTATAAAACCTAACTACAACTATGAAATTGTGATACAAAGGTACACACCCTTTTCCGATTGAGTTATTAAGAATTTGTTAAAATTTTAAAAAGTTATTTTAAGTGTAGTTTTCCTTGATTTAACGGGAGTTTTTATCCGTGAATATTCGATTTTCTTAACGTTTTCAATAAAAATGTTAAGAAAAACACAAATCCCGCCAATGTAATGATGGTTGGACTAATAGAAATGTTAAAATAAAGTGCGATTAAATACCCGAATATTACGTTAAATGAAGCAATTATTAAGGAAAGTAGGTGCATTTTCTTTAAATCAGCCACCAGCAAATAGGCAGTAGCTGGAGGTACCACCAAAAATCCCACAACCAAAATGGCACCAACGCTTTCAAAACTTAACACCGTAACGATACTCACCATGGCCATCAAAGCATAATGCCAAAATCCAGTGGAAATCCCTTTGGTTTGGCCGTATTCTGCTTGAAAAGCATTGAGTTGAAACCCTTTGAAACCGCGAACAACAAAAACTACAACGAGTAGAAATGTTGGCAACAATAGTGCAATGCTTTTCGTTCCCCACAATCGACCATTGTAAATAATTTTATCCAGAAAAGTTAGTCCCAATTCACCAAAAAGGACACATTCTTGATCCAAATCGACATTTCCATTGGCAAAAAAGGCAATCAATAAAACGCCCAGAGCAAATAACCAAGTAAACGTTAAACCAATCGATGCATCTTCTTGTAGTTTCAATTTCCGGTACAAGAAATCAATAATAATGGTAGACAATACACCGAAAATGGCGGCACCAATCATAATTATACTACTTTGCGTTTGGGAGCTGACCAAATAGGCTAAAACGATTCCTGGTAAAACGCTGTGAGAAATTGCGTCCCCCACCATAACCATTTTTCGCAAGACTAAAAACACACCCAAAAGCGAGCACGACCAAGCAATTAGCAAGGCCGTTATGAGATTCAATAGATCATTTATGTTTCCCATGATCAATACGGTATTTTCTTTTCGTGTGGATCCATTTCAGGATAATCTAATTCCTTTAACAGCGCTTCCTCTAAATCATCTGTTATTAAATGTTCAATGGTTTCAGCTGTTCCATGAATGTGATCTTCTTTAAATTTCAAACGTTGTGTCAAATACAATTCCCACAAGCGGTGCAAACGAACGATGCGCATGGCTTCTACCCGGCCCGTTTCAGTTAATGACAAAAGATGTTGTTTATCTGTAATAATAAAGTGTTCTTTTTGCAAGGCTCGTAAAGTTTTCGTTAGCACACTGGTATCCATCCTTCGTTTATCCAACATTTCCGAAATTGTGACATGCGATTTGCCAACCTCACCCAATTGATGCAGTATTTTCATGACATTCTCTTGGTTAATTTTTCGCTCATTGTGCCGGTTTCTCTGCTGAATAGCAAAAAAACCTTTGTTTGGAGAAAGTAACAAGGTTAATAGTGTAAACACAAACAAAATCATGACCACCCAAGGACCCGTTGGCATATTTTCACCCACGAGTGAAAGCAATCCACCGCCTACACCCGCTGCCGCACCAAATAAGGCAGCAATTACCATCATTTTTCGCAAGGAATTGGTCCAATACCGCGCGGCTGCAGCTGGAGCAATTAACAAAGCCGACATCAAAACAACGCCGACCGCTTGCAATCCAATGGTAATCACCAGAACAGTCAACAAGGACAACAAGGTTTCATATCGGTTGGATTTCCATCCTTGCGCGGAGGCAAAATCTTTGTTGAAACTGATCAATAAAAAAGGTTTGTAAAACAAGAGTACAGCAATTACAATCAGAATGGCTGCTCCTATGAATACCATGACATCCAATTCCGTTAAAGTTGCTGCTTTGCCGAACAAAAAGTTTTTCAAACCCGCTTGTTGTCCATTTTCCATTCCAGAAACGATGGACAACAAAACCGAACCCAATGCAAAATATACGGTTGTCACCAAAGCGATTGCGGTATCTTCACTCAATTTCGATTTTCGATGAATCCAATCAATGCTCAAAATGGCTAAATAACCAAAAAATAGGCCGCCAGCCAATAATGCAAATGGATCTTTGGTGCCGCTCAACATAAAACCAATTGCGACACCCGGCAGCACGGAATGTGAGACAGCGTCACCGATAAGAGTTCGTCGACGTAAAAAAGCATAACATCCAATTACACCGGCTACACTAGCAATTACTGCTAAACCGACTAATACCAATATAAGTGTAGAAGATACCATGGCTTATTTGTCTTCAAATCCTTTTTCACGAATTGGAAAATCCTTTTCTTGAATGATCTGCTGCAGCTGCGCAAACAAATTCAATTGACCTCCATAGGTTGATTGCAAATTTTCTGAAGTCAACACCTCTTCAATCGGTCCGTGAGCCACCAAACGCGTGTTGAGCAAGACCAAATAATCAAAATTTGCCGTGACTGCTTGCAAATCATGATGAACCACAACGATAGTTTTGCCTTCATCCCGCATGTCTTGCAACAAATCCATAATGGCTTTTTCTGTGGCCACATCCACTCCTACGAAAGGTTCATCCATCAAATAGATTTCCGCACCTTGAGCCAGCGCTCTCGCTATAAAAACACGTTGTTGCTGTCCTCCAGACAATTGTCCGATTTGCCGATCGATGAAAGGCGTTAATTTCACTTTATCAATTGCTTCGTCTACCAACTGATTGTCCAAGGGAGTCAATTTTTTAAACAATCGTCCCGGCTGATAACGTCCCATTCTAACCACATCACGCACAGAAGCTGGAAAATTCCAATCCACCGTTTCCCGTTGAGGAACGTACGCAATTTGATGACGCATTTGGTCGAGGGATTTGTCCAATACTTTCACGTAACCACTTGACAGTGGCACCAAATCCATCATTGCTTTTAACAAGGTTGATTTCCCGGAACCGTTGGGACCCACAATGCCAATAATTTGACCTTTGGGTAATTCAAAATCAACATCCCATAAAACCGGCAATTGCTGATAAGCTACCGTTAAATTATGTACTTCTAAGCTATTCATGTAAATCGCTGTTCGTTAATCCTTTCACCAACGTTTCTGTATTCCGTCGGATCATTTTTAAGTAGGTTTCTGCATTTTGACTACTGTCTCCCATGGCGTCAGAAAAAAGCATGCCGCCTTCATTTAGTGTATACCCTTTTCGGGCGCAGGCCTCTTTTAACGCTTGAATGGATTTTTTTGGAACACTGCTTTCAATGAAAACCGCTGGGATCTGGTTGGCAACAATACGATTCATTAAACTGCTAACGGTTCGAATCCCAGGCTCTGAAACGGTTGATATACCTTGCAAAGCATCTACTTGAACTTGAAACGATTTTCCGAAATAATGAAAAGCATCGTGGGAAGTAATTAAAACCCGTTGCTTTTTAGGAATTAATTCCACTTGCGTTTGCATCCATCTGGCCGTTTCCAAAATTTGCTCGACATACTTTTTTGTGTTCATCAAAATTTCAGTTGAGTCTTCTGGATAATTCAAGGCTAGCTGGGTGCCCATTTGATCAATTCCAATCGCCCAAAGAAAAGGATCGAGCCAGATATGCGGATCATGCATCAATCCATTGTGTCGAATTAATTTGTTTTCTGGCAATCCGTCCGATATAGCAATTACATTTTTGTCGCGTGCCAATTTGACAAATAAGTTGGCCATTTTGCCTTCCAAATGCAATCCGTTATACACTATCGTTTGTGCTTTGGCGAGTTCGTTGATGTCGTTCGGTCTTGCCTCATAAGTATGCGGATCGACTCCTACTCCCATCAACGTATGTATTTTGTAGTCCGCAGGAAGTATATTGTATAAGGCATCACCTATCATCCCTGTGGTAGCTACTACCAATTTTTTATCGCTCCATTCTCTCGAATTGTATCGACAAGAAAAAAGAGCGAAAAGAATTAACATATGTGCTAAAACTGTGTACTTTATTTGCAAGATTTGATTTCTCATTTTTGAATACATACCCTGAATGAACGGAACAAAAATACAATTATTAGACTAATCTAACAATTATTTTAGATACACCTCTTTTTAAGGCAAAAAGTTCCAGTAGGAAAATAGCCACACAAACAAAAAAAGTAGATTGATAATCAAAAAAACACTACTTTTGCACCAAAATTTAATACAAGAGAATAGATAATGGCAACTAACAGAACATTTACCATGTTAAAACCGGATGCGATCGAAAACGGTCACATGGGTAAAATCATCGATATGATAATCGGTGCTGGATTTTCAATCAAAGCGATGAAATATACGCGTTTGACAACTGAACAAGCTCAAAAATTTTATGAAGTTCACGCTGAACGTCCATTTTACGGAGAATTGGTAGAATACATGACTAGCGGGCCGATTGTTGCTGCTATTTTGGAAAAAGACAATGCCGTTGCAGATTTCCGTACATTAATTGGTGCGACTGATCCTGCTGAAGCAGCAGAAGGTACCATCCGCAAAGCATACGCTGAAAACAAAGGAAGAAATGCCGTTCACGGTTCTGACTCAGATGAAAACGCTCAAATTGAAGGAGAATTTCACTTTTCAGCTTCTGAAGTATTTTAAGCGAAAAACGAATGATAGTAAAAATCCCGAAGTGAAAACTTCGGGATTTTTTTGCTTAAAAGAATTCTAATGTGACAGAAAATTGACAAATGGTTAGTTTCATTTGAAAATTTATATATCTTTAACATTTGAATAAAGTCACAAGATTCCTTTTTCCTCCTACCAAAACAGTATTAGTTTAAAAAATTGTGTTAGATGGACATTAAAATGAAATTGGTTGAATGGCTTTTGGTTTCCTCGAGTCTTATTTTAGGTGGAATGTGCTTGGGTGTTTACTTTGAAGCAGGACTTGAAAATGGTTTATTGTATGCCATTGGGCTCTTTGTTGTTTCGGGTACAGTCATGTTTAAAAATCGGCTTCGTAAAAAACACCACTAGCAATATCCGTTACTTTTTATTAAAAAAAGTACTTTCAACATAAAGATTTCAGAGATTTTCCGACCTACATTTCGAGAGAAAAGGTTTGTGTAACATTCATCACATTTTACACTTTAAAATTTGATTAATTTCGAAATCAAATTGAAAACAATGAAAAGTTTATTAACCCATTTCACTCGTATAGCTCTACTTTTAATCTCGCTAAACTTAACTGCGCAAACCGCACCTTTTCGAATTGGATTAGAACCAGTATCTATTCCCAACTTGGGCGGAATTCAATCCTACGCTTTTGGTCAAAACAACGGAAAATGGCTGATAATTGGTGGTCGACTGGATGGCTTGCACAGACGTCAACCCTTCGCATCTTTTGACGTGGCTGGCCACAACATTCAATTGATTGTTGTAGATCCAGTTTCACAACAAAAATGGTCAGCTCCACTCACCTCTTTATCCATCTCCTTGCAGGAACAATTGAAATCTACCAACATGCAATTTCAGCAGGAAGGCGATTATCTTTATTTAACTGGAGGATACGGTTACAGTGCTACGTTGGGTGATCACACCACATTTGATAAATTAACCGCTGTGGACGTGCCCAATACAATCGATGCGATCATCAACAACACCTCGTTTGTTGCTTACTTCCGGCAAATTACCGACCCAGCATTTCAATTGACGGGCGGACATTTGGAGAAAATTTACGATGTTTTTCATTTGGTCGGTGGACAAAAATTCATCGGTCGTTACAATCCAATGGGACCCACAAGTGGTCCTGGTTTTATTCAAGAATACAGTTGTCAAGATCGACGTTTCAAAATCAATGACAATGGAACAACCCTAACAATTACCCATTTACCGTACATTACAGATCTTACGAATTTGCATAGAAGAGACTACAATGTTATTACGCAAATAATGCCGAATGGTCAAGAAGGACTCACCGCTTTTTCAGGTGTATTTCAACCTACAGTGGATTTGCCGTATTTGAATTGTGTCAACATTGATAGCAATACAGCAGTCGTAAACAATGCGTTTTCGCAACACTACAACCATTATCATTGTGCAAACATTCCATTGTATTCTGCCACCAACAATGAAATGCACAACGTGTTTTTCGGAGGGATTGCCCAGTATTATGATAGTATGGGTGTTTTGGTTCAAGACAACAATGTGCCTTTTGTAAAAACCATTGCGCGTGTCACACGAAATGCTTCTGGCGTTATGAGTGAATACAAATTGGCAAACGAAATGCCCGCTTTACTAGGTGCTGGTTCCGAATTCATTCCAATTGAAGGATTACCTGAATACCCCAATCATGTAATTAAACTAGACGATTTTACGGCAGATTCCACATTGATTGGTTATATCTATGGAGGTATCAGTAGCAGCGCACCCAACATATTCTTTATCAATACAGGAGTAGAAAGTGTTGCAACCAGTGAAATATTTAAAGTCTACCTTTTGAAAGGCGAATTGGGTATGGATGAACTTAACAAACAAAGCGTTGGCACACTGAAATTGGTGGTTTTCCCCAATCCAAATGATGGTATTTTTACGGTTCAATACAATTTAACCAAAGCTTCCGATGTGCATATCATTCTTCGCTCTGTGGATGGAAAAATTGTCAACGACGAACGAATTAAAAATCAAGCAGCAGGAAAAAATCTATATGAAGAGAAAAGCCGAAAACTGCGTTACATTGGCGAGTACCTTTTGACGATTGAAACTGAATATGAAACAGCCACACAAATGGTTGTAATCAGTGAATAAAAGGCGATATTTGTCTTTCTAGTTCAATTTTATGCAGTCAATATTGAAGACCCATTAACCATCTTTACCCTCGACGGAAAATTGGTCTACAGTAAGCTCATCGATTCACCAAATGAAACAATCATGAAAACAGCGTTGACGCAAGGAACCTATTTACTTGTTTTTCAAAACGAAAAAACTACGCTACATCGAAACATTAGTATCGAATAAATCTTTATTCCGAAAGAATCACAACTAACGAATCTTCTGTACTTTTTGTTCTGTAACAAGTATTACCTTTAGAGGAGAAATTAGCAAGTAAATTCGCCAAAAAGATTTTTATGGAGACAGAAATTTTAGCTCGCATACAATTCGCCTTCACCATTGGTTTCCACTACATTTATCCACCGCTCAGTATCGGAATAGGTTTGATTATGGTGATGCTGGAAAGTTTATACCTACGGACTAAAAACAAAGACTACCATGTTTTGGCCAGATTTTGGACGAAAATATTCGGTTTAACATTTGGAATTGGCGTCGTTACAGGCATTGTCATGGAATTTGAGTTTGGCACCAATTGGGCAACGTATTCGCGCTATGTCGGCGATATTTTTGGAAGTGCACTAGCAGCAGAAGGAATTTTTGCTTTTGCATTGGAGAGTGGTTTCTTAGGCATTTTATTATTCGGATGGAATCGTGTACCACCTTGGGTGCATTTGATGTCAACAATTGGTGTTTTCTTAGGGTCGATGTTTTCAGCCGTTTGGATTGTCGTGGCGAATAGCTGGCAACAAACGCCAGCAGGTTTCCACATTGTTGGGGAAGGGTTTAATGCGCGAGCAGAAATCACTGATTTTTGGGCCATGGTTTTCAATCCATCCAGTATGGATCGTTTGACGCACGTTTGGTTGGGTGCTTTTTTATCGGGCGCTTTTTTAGTGTTGAGCGTTCATGCCTACTATATTCTCAAAAACCGGTATGTGGCAATTTCCAAAAAAGCCTTTAAAATTGCCTTGGTAGTCGCTACTGTTTTTTCATTGGCGCAACTATTTACTGGATCGCGCTCAGCGGAAGGTGTAGCGAAAAATCAACCTGCTAAACTAGCGGCCATGGAAGGTCATTTTGCCGAAAATGCTCCAGCAGACATGTATCTTTTCGGTTGGGCCAACAAAGAAAAACAAACAGTTACCGGCTTGAAAATTCCTGGCGGGCTATCTTTTTTGACGTTTGGTGATTTTAAAAAGCCAATCAAAGGGTTGAACTCCTTTCCAAAAGACGAACAGCCTGGGCAAGTGAATGCTGTTTTTCAGTTTTATCACTTGATGATTATTATTGGAATGACATTGATTGGATTGACTTTATTCGCTGTTTTTATGTGGTGGAAAGGAAAACTGTTTAATAAAAAATGGCTTCTGGTCGTCTTTGTATTCGCTACATTTTTACCCCAAATCGCCAATCAAGTTGGTTGGTTTGCTGCTGAAATGGGACGACAACCTTGGGTCGTTTATGGCTTGCTTCGCACCGACCAAGCTTTTTCTCAGGCTGTTTCTTCCAATCAAATTGTGTTTTCATTGATTTTATTCCTGCTGGTATACGCGCTCTTGTTTGTACTGTTCTTGTATCTATTGAACAAGAAAATCAAACACGGGCCGTACGATGAAGATCCGAAAAATGAAATTCAAGAAGAAATTAATGTAATCACCGCTAAATAATTCAACCATGGAAACTTTTTTAGGAATTGATTATCCCACGTGGTGGTTTTTAGTTGTCGGAGGCTTATTTTCAGGCTATGCAATTTTAGACGGTTTTGATTTTGGCGCTGGAGCTTGGCATTTGTTTTTAAAGAAAGAAAAAAGTCGACGTATCGCTTTGAATGCAATTGGTCCCGTTTGGGATGGTAACGAAGTATGGTTGGTTATTGGTGGTGGAGCCCTTTTCGCAGGCTTCCCAGTGATGTATGCCACCTTGTTCTCTTCTCTTTATATTCCGTTTATGCTCTTTTTGGTTTTCATCATCTTTCGCGCTATTTCCATCGAATTCAGAAGCAAAGAAGAGATGCTCTGGTGGAGAAAAACATGGGATATAGCTTATTCTGTTTCGAGTATTGTTTTGGCAATATTGCTCGGCGTGGTGTTGGGGAATGTCCTGCAAGGCATTGCTATTGGAGAAAATTACTCCTACAACGACAAAGGCTTTTTTGAATTTTTGAATCCCTATGCTTTGCTCATGGGTGGAACAACGCTTTTTTTATTCATGTCGCACGGAGCAATTTATTTAATCCTAAAAACAGAAGGGCGCTTGTACGCTAAAATGACGCTCTTATTGAAGAAAAGTAATTTACTTTTTATACTATTTTTCGCATTGACCTCTTTGTATACTTTCTACAACATTCCGCATCTCACAGATGCATTTCTGCTCCACAAATGGTTAGGATTTGTACCAATTCTTACGATTCTTAGCATTGCCAACGTGCCACGACTAGCCAACAAACACAAATACGGAATGGCCTTTTTCTTTTCCGCTTTGACGATTGGTCTATTGATGATTATCGTTGCCATTGAATTGTACCCAACGCTTTTGTTTTCAACCATCAATGACAAATACAGCATTGACATTTACAATGCGGCATCTTCCACAAAATCTTTGAAAATAATGATGATTTTGGTGGCCATTGGAACACCTTTGGTGCTCACCTACACGATCTTTGTTTACAAGACTTTCAGTGGAAAAGTAAAAATGGATGAAACCAGTTATTAGCATCTCTTTTAATTTATAAACCTGACGAGTATCACTTTTGAATGTAACATAAGTGGCAGAGGACTCATTCAGACAAATGTACATTTGGTTAAAATATAAATGTATGTCGAAAATAGTCATTTTAGGAGCCGGGATTTCAGGTCATGTTGCGGCAGCGCATTTGCGCAGAAAATTACCGAAAGAGCACGAAGTTTTGGTGGTTTCGCCCAACAGCAATTACCAATGGGTTCCTTCCAATATTTGGGTTGGTATTGGAAGGATGAAATCAAAAAGCATCTATTTTCCATTAGAACCACTTTACAAACGCAAAAATATTGGTTATAAACAAGCCAAAGCCGTTTCTTTTCATCCTGAAGGAGATGCTAGTAGCCTTAAACCATTTGTCTTAATTGAACACAACACAGGCACAAGAAAAGGCGAACACGAAAAAGTAACATACGATTACCTGATCAATGCCACTGGACCCAAATTGAATTTTGAGGCCACTGAAGGCTTATTACCTGGAAAAAACAAAACCCATTCGGTTTGTACTTACATGCATGCCGATGATGCTTGGGAAGGCCTGAAACAGTTGATCGAGGAAATGAAAAAAGGCAAACATGTCAAAATTGTAATTGGAACCGGCCATGCAAAAGCTACTTGTCAAGGAGCGGCATTTGAATACATTTTGAATGTGGAACAAGAATTGAAGCGACACAAGGTGCGCGACAAAGCTGAAATCACTTGGTTATCGAATGAATACGAATTGGGCGATTTCGGCATGGACGGCATGTTGCTCAGTTATGGCGGAAAACCAATGCCTTCCAATAAAATGGTGGAAATGATTTTCAAAGATCGTGACCTCAAATGGATTTTGGGTGCAGGTGTCAACAAGGTCGAAGATGGTATGGCGCATTATGAAAATTTGGCGGGAGAACAAAAGACTGTAATCTTTGATTTCGCCATGCTAATCCCTTCCTTTTCGGGTCACGGTTTCAAAGCCTACAATAAAGAAAATCAAGATATTACTGACAAACTATTCAAAGGATTCATGATTGTCGACGCGGATTACACACCAAAACCTTACGAAGAATGGACCGTGCAAGATTGGCCAGAAACCTATCAAAATCCAAGTTATAAAAACATTTTTGCACCCGGTATTGCTTTTGCACCGCCGCATACCATTTCCAAACCGCGCAAAAGTCCGAATGGAACAGAAATTTTTCCTTCGCCACCGCGCACAGGCATGCCATCTGGAATTACAGCAAAATTGGTAGCCGACAACATCATTGATTCCATTAAGGGCGGAAAAGAAAGCTTGCACCACAAAGGTTCCATGGGCAATATGGGCGCCGCTTGTATCGCCTCGGCAGGTTTTGGTTTGACCAAAGGAAGCGGAATTAGCATCACCACCTACCCGATTGTTCCCGATTACGTAAAATACCCAACAACACACGGACGTGAATTGAAGAAAACGTTTGGCGAAATCGGTTTGGCCGGTCACTGGCTGAAATTAGCCCTTCATTACGCATTTATTTACAAAGCGAAAATGCGACCTTTTTGGTGGCTAATTCCCGAATAAAAACAAAGAAATTATGACACCAAAAATCACAAGATCGCAACGTTTTGTTATGATGAATCCCATCATTCAATTCTTTAAATTCATTTATTTGAGCCTGCGCGTATTAATCATCGTAGCGGGTGGGCACGGCAGTACTCGAACCAATAATTAAAAAGATGAGTTATGTAATCATGGCGATTGTCTTGCTCCACATCGTGGCAGGATTTGGCTATTTTATCTGGAAGTTGGAGATTCAAGGGAGGAAAAAGAAAGACAATAAACCTGAAGAATAATCTATTTCAAAATTGGTATTCTCCAAAATCTCTGTTCTCACTTCTTTATTATTTGTTGCAGGAAATAGCTTTCAGGAAAGTGGGATTTCAATATGGCTCAAGGTTTCTTGCTCCGTTGTTGAGTCGTACTAACCTCTCTTAAAATCAAAATCGTGGTATTTGTGGCAAAATAATGTGAGCCGCGCGAACAAAATTCGACAAATGTGAGCTTGCGAACTTCAAATGTCAAAGCGAGCTCAGCAAGATTTGACTTCAAATCCCAAATCCTTCTGTCCTAACATCCTAAAGTCCTAAAATCCTACTATCTTAAAATCCTGAATCCTCTAGTCCTATAATCCTAACCTCCAAAAAAAACTCCGCGCCCTCTGCGCCTTCTTTGCGTGCTCCGCGGTTAAAGCCGCCCTCCATTCCGTAATTCCCAATTCAAACATTCGCATTTCTCCAATTCCTTACTATCTTTGATAAAAATCAAAAAAAGCATGAATTTTCACTACACCGTTGAAGAACGTTTTCTTCGTTATGTTCAAATCGATACCACCGCTATACCCGGCTCACCTACTTTTCCATCTTCACTGATTCAAAAAGATTTGGGCCAAGTTTTGGTGAAAGAATTACTAGAAATGGGTATTTCAGATGCCGAAATGGACCAACATGGCTATGTATTTGGAACCATTCCTTCCAATTTAGACTACGAAGTACCGACCATCTGCTTTTGCTCCCACATGGATACAGCACCGGATGTAACGGGAAAAAATGTGAAACCGATTGTTCACCGTCAATACGATGGAACGCCAATCACGTTGCCAGATGATACAACACAAATCATCACCACGGATCGTTACCCCTATTTGAAAGAAAAAATTGGCGACGATTTGATAACCGGTTCGGGTTTAACCCTTTTGGGTGCCGACGACAAAGCGGGCGTGGCCATCATCATGGATTACGCGTATCAATTGATGACCAATCCAACATTGCCGCACGGAAAAATTCGTGTGTTGTTTACACCCGACGAAGAAATTGGTCGCGGCGTAGATTTCTTGGACATGGAAAGACTCAACGCGGATTATGGGTATACCATGGACGGCGGACCGCTGGGTTCCATCGAAAATGAATCTTTTTCTGCGGATGCTGTAACGGTTGAAATTACAGGAATCAGCACGCACCCCGGTTATGCCAAAGGTAAAATGGTTAACGCCATAAAAGTAGCGAGCGAATTCGTTGCTGCTTTGCCCAAAGATGTTTGGTCGCCTGAAACAACCGAAAAACGACAAGGATTTGTGCATCCAACTTCCATTGAAGGTACATTAGAGCAAGCCACAGTAAGCTTTATCATTCGTGATCACAAGACTGATTTATTGGAATTGCATGAAACGCGTTTAAAAGCCATTTTGGACAGTGTTTTGGCGAGTTATCCCGAGTTGTACACAACGTTCACAATCAAAGAGCAATACCGCAACATGCGCGAAGTATTGGATACTGTTCCTTTTGTAACGGATTACGCCATACAAGCCATGGAAAAGGTCGGATTGACTCCTAAACTGGATTTGATTCGCGGTGGTACGGACGGTTCTCGTCTATCGTTTATGGGATTGCCTTGTCCGAATATCTTTACAGGCGAAATGGCGATTCACTCACGACATGAATACGTAAGTGTGCAAGACATGCAAAAAGCCGTGAACACGATAGTTGCTTTGACTGAAATTTGGTCGAAACATAAAAAATAACAGATGGCGCTCAATCATATTCAACTTATTAAGCAAGCCAAGGAGAAGAAATTTGCCCAAATTTATCTCTTGCACGGTGAAGAAGCCTATTTCATCGACTTAATTGCTGATGCCATTTTGGAAAATGCGTTGGAAGAACACGAGCGTGACTTTAACTTAACGGTTGTTTATGGGAAAGATGCTGATGCGGGACAAATCATTGCAGAAGCGAAATCCTATCCAACCATGGCTGAGCGACGTGTGGTCATAATGCGTGAAGCTCAATCCTTTGGAAAATTTGACGATTTACTGCCCTATTTTCAAAACCCCAATCCGCAAACGGTTTTCGTGATTTGTCACAAATACAAAACTTTGGATGCCCGCGGTTCTGCAGCGAAAGCCATTGCTAAAAACGGTTTGGTTTTTAAGTCTGAAAAAGTAAAAGACTACAAACTAGCCGAGTACATCATGGGCATGGCGCGCAACATGGGGTATACGCTTTCGCAAAAAGCGGCTATTCTGTTGGCGGAATTTTTAGGAACAGACTTGAGCAAAGTACAAGGTGAATTGGACAAGTTAGCCTTATTGGTTGAGAAAGGAAGCACCATCAATGAAGTACACATTGAAGAAAATATTGGCATCTCGAAGGATTTTAATGTCTACGAGTTGACCAATGCAGTGGCCATACGAGATGTGCCGAAAGCTTTTCAAATTGTGCATTATTTCGAACACCAACCCAAAAGTGGGCCGCTGGTTATGGTCATTTCCAATATGTTTGCCATGTTTTCTCGTCTTATGCGCATGCATTTCATGAATGGTTCATCCGATGAAGAAATGGCACGCAAATTAGGCCTTCACCCATTTGCTTTAAAACAATCCAAACCATCGCTCAAAATCTATCCGCCTAGAAAGATCAGCGCCAACATTGCGACACTCCACGAATACGACTTAAAAAGCAAAGGATTGGGCAATTCTAGCTTCCCGGAAGGCGAATTGATGCGGGAATTAATCTTTAAACTCATGCATTAATGCACACAGCGTATTGTTCTGAAATTAAAAAAGATACGATTGCCATTGAATTGAATGAAATCGAATCCAATCACGTCGTGAAAGTTTTGCGCCGACAAGAAGGAGACGTGTTGCTAATTTCAAATGGAAAAGGTATCAAAGCCATTGGGACCATCAAATTGGCCCATCCTAAAAAGTGCTTGATTTCGGTGCAAAGCATGGAAGAAGAAAAGCCAACGAAAGACTTTGTTCATATTGCCATTGCTCCGACAAAAAATATGGATCGATTGGAATGGTTCGTAGAAAAAGCAACAGAAATTGGTGTCGATAAAATTACGTTGTTGCAATGTAAAAATAACGAACGGAAAGTGGTGAAAATGGATCGATTGGAAAAAATTGCTCTATCCGCTATGAAGCAGTCGCAACGATTTTATTTGCCTGAATTGGTCGAATTAACCTCTTTCAAAGATTTTGTAAAAGCCAATCCAAACGGAGCGGTTGCGCATTGTTACGACGAATTGATCAACAACCAAGAAAAACGTTCTATTGTGAATTGGAAAATGTCAGGACCAGTATTAATTGGTCCAGAAGGTGATTTCACCCAAGAAGAAGTGAAACTGGCGCTGGAAAATCAGTACACAAGTTTGGATTTAGGAAAAAACAGATTGCGCACTGAAACAGCGGCACTCACTGTGGTAACTTTGCTGGCATTCAACCGTTAAAAAACTACTTCGTTTTTTGGGTCTTTTCCTTTTTCGATTTTTTGGATTTCTTTGACGACGATCCCGGCATTACATCATCTTCAATGCCTGCACCTTTGGTTGGTGCTCCCAAGGAATACGTTTCTTCGCCTTCAGCGTTGAACTGATGATCTTCAATCAATTCGTCCTTTTTGTATACGTGTCGTCGTTTTATACTTTGATTGGGGTAGTAATCCACAAATTCACCTTCTTTCAAGCCTTTTTTGTAGAACTCACTTGACTGCACTTGACCTTGAATGAAAAAGGTTTTGAATTCGCCATTTTTAACGCCTTCCAACCAATTTTCTACTTTTAACATATTACCATCATTGTAGTAATACTTGCAGATGCCGTCCTTTTTGCCATTCTTAAAATTCAAGTCATCCAATAAAATACTGTCGCGTGAAAAGGTTTTAAACGGTCCATTCATTTGACCATTGACATAATTGATTTCCTTGTGAATTTTGGAACCAGGATAATAGGTTCTTTTGGTTCCATTGAGTATACCATTTTTGTAATTTTCCCAAAGGGTTGTATCACCTTTTGGTCCATAATAAATGGCCTTTCCATTTTTTTCTCCGACCAAGTAATTCACTTCCCACGCCAAACTAGCCGTGCTATCGTAATAATACAACCATTGTCCGTTTTCAGAACCTCTAATGTGATTTCGCACTACTTGTCGACAACCCGAACGATAATACGTGGTATCCGGACCATCTTCTTTTCCATCTACGAAGTTGATTCTTCTTTCCAAAACACCATTGGAAAAACACGTTTCGCAAGTTCCAGTAAAGGCCGAACCATCGTTTGCCGCCAAGATGGTATTGGAATTTTCGTCGTAGGTCAATTTTTCATTGCAATCCACTACGCCTGCTATTTTGCCACAATCGAACGTAGCGAAACGACTGTTTCCGTTGGCTCTTTCGTAACATTTCTTCTCTGTTTTTGGCTGTGGAATTTGAGCCATTCCCGCCAAAGGCAAGGACGCAAAAAGGTATGCAAGTAGTTTCATAGAATCTTTTTTAATACTGAACGGCTTGCAATTATTGTTCCTTTTTCAGGAGCAAGAAAGCTTCGCGCATTTTTTCTGGAATCGCAATGGTTGTTTGGGACTGAGAATCAAAGGCCACCATGACAGACAAACCTTTGGTACGCAATTCACCATCCACGAGAATCTCATACGTAAAGGTAAACGATTTAGTACCCAAGTTCTCTGTACGAAGGAAAATTTTCGGCTCTTCGTGCAAAAACAAGGGCTTGATGTAATCAATTTCGTTTCGTGCCAAAAGAAAACCTTCACGCGTGTAATCCCATTTTCGGCCCAGTAGCTTTTCCAGATAATGAACCCGGGTCATTTCAAAATAGGATAAATAAACCGAATTGTTCACGTGCCCCATCATATCGATGTCGGCGAAGCGCACTTGAATTTCAAAAGGGGAAATGGTCATTATTTTTTGTCTAATTTTTCGAATTCGGAGTTATTGGATACATATTCAGGCACCAGTTCTTTCATTTTCCGAACGATATTTGTGTTGTCTTGCTTTTCAAAAAGTTGAATCAATTCTTCAATATCCTGGTGAATGGATTCTTCACAGGTTCTTGTTTTTGCTTTTAAAATCTGAGGATGGTGCGTTGGCAAGGTATCTTCTTCGCTAGCCAACAACTCTTCGTACAATTTCTCGCCTGGACGAAGACCTGTTACACGAATTTCAATATCGCGTCCCAATTCCAATCCATTGAGTTGAATCATCTTTTTGGCTAGGTCCAAAATCTTAACCGATTCACCCATGTCAAAAACAAAAATCTCACCTCCTGTCCCCATGGCTCCCGCTTCAAGCACCAATTGGCAAGCCTCCGGTATTGTCATGAAAAAACGCGTAATCCGTTCATCAGTTAAGGTAATTGGTCCGCCTTGGTCGATTTGTTTCTGAAAAAGAGGGATGACCGAACCATTGGAACCCAAGACATTTCCAAAGCGGGTTGTAATGAACTTGGTTGTATTTTTTTCGTTGGCCAATTGCGCATACATCTCAGCAATCCGTTTGGAAGCGCCCATCACATTGGTTGGGTTGACTGCTTTGTCGGTGGAAATCATTACAAATTTCTGAACGCCCGATTCCAAGGCGCAATCCACCAAGTTTTTGGTGCCACGAACATTCGTGAAAATAGCTTCACTCGGGTTGCTTTCCATCAAAGGAACATGCTTGTAGGCTGCCGCGTGAAAAACCAATTCAGGTTGAAAAAAGGAGAACAATCGTTGCATGCGATCGAAGTTTCTAATATCCCCTACTACCACTTCAAATGGCGCATTGGTGTAGGTTGACAAAAGTTCGTGCTGCAAATCGTACAGAGGCGATTCCGCTTGGTCCAACAAAATGATTTTCTTCGGTTCGTGTTTTAAAATTTGTTGTACCAAACCACTTCCGATCGAACCAGCCGCCCCTGTTACCAAAACAACTTTTCCTTGTAACTCAGCGTTAATCGCATTATCACTCAATTCTATTGGTGCTCTTCCCAGCAAGTCTTCAATTTGAATTTTCCCCATTTGTTTGGTAGAAAATTCGCCATTGATCCAGGATTTTGGACTGGGCACTTTTTGAACGCGGATGTTGTGCTTCAAACAAGTTTCTAGCATAGCCTGCTTGTTCTTTTTGTTCGGATCTTGGATGGCAACAATGACTTGAGTAATCCCTTCGTCTTGAATCATTCGATCCAATCGACTGGTGTGATAAATGGTCATTCCCTCCAAGCGCGTACCGTCAATTTTTTTATTGTCGTCAATAAAACCAACTAAATCATAGGACAATCGTGCATCTTTTTCGATGGTTCGTTTGGTGATCAAACCAGAAATGCCGGCACCATAAATCAAAATTCGCTCGTCACTGTCTTTGGTTTTCAAAGTTTCCAAATACAACAATTTTACGGTGAAGCGAACCCCTATCATCAAAGAGAAAGTGGTCAAATATTCAATTAAAAGTACCGAAGTCGGGAAAAGGAAATAACCGTCCATCCAAAATTTTCGCACCAATCCAAGCAGAAAGAAAACCAACGAAGTAAAGGTGACAGCCAAGAAAATTCGTTTTAAATCTTCTGTGGATGTATGGCGAATGATGCCTTTTTGAATCCCAAAAGAATAGAATACGAGGAACTTGACAATGAATAGAACCGGCAAGGATTTTGACAAAATCAGCCATTCTTGTCGCATCAAATCTGGATCTGCTTTTAAATCAAAGCGAATCATATACGCAAAGGCCAAGGCAAAAGCCGATATAACAAGATCAAGTAAAATAATTACCCAACGCGGGATATTGTTTTGCGGAAGCAGACGAAGCATGGTCAAAGTTAAAAAGATTCCAGTTAAAGTGGAACAAAAATACAAATCAATTGGCGTATTTGTTGACCAATGATGAAACAAAGATGAAACAATTGTTAAGAAAAATTGAAAACACACCGTCTCAAGTCAAAAGCAAAAGGCAGAAAGCAAAAGGCTAACTCGGCCTTTCAATATAAAAAGAATATCGCATTAGGAAAGAGTAAGGTTCGCAGCGCAGACATTGGTGGGCACCTTGAAGAGGCCGAAGTGGTGGTTGCGCAGCGAGCCACGCAGGACCACTGATAAGGTCACCAATGACAAGAGTAGACCATTTCTCTTTCCTGAGCGGGAGGTTTTTCTTTCCTCCTACCACTGACGTGTCCGGCGGACAGGTTGCTTCTTTTCTTTTTCCCGGCGAAAAAGTAAAGAAGAACAAATTCAAACAATGCCTTGTTCTAACCTTCAAATGCAAAAAGCATCCTTTGATCCTGAAATCTTAAAGTCTTAAAATCCTTCAGACTCTAGCCAACTTTCGCAAGGACCGCAACCAGGTATACCATTTTGGGCCTTGATTCCATTGGTAGTGAAAGTAGGCTGCATCCGTTGAACCAAAGGAAAGATTGAATTTGCGCACCCCTTCGACTTGTGAACCGCCAAAATCAAATTGGCAGCCGTTTTCACCTGCGAATCGAATCGCTTCGTGCATCAAGGCATACATGCCACCATTTTTTTTGGAAACTTCATCACAGGCTCCTTTTAGGTACAACAACTCGTCTTCCGTTTGAATCAACAACAAACCGCCGACAATCGTAGCCTCCTTTTTTAAGGTGAGCACTTTCAGTTGAAGTGTTGCCGCATAATTGGAAGCAAGCACCTGTAAAATCGGAAAACTTTGCTCTTCTAGGTTTTCAAATTTATGACTCAATTCCCGATGGATCAAATAGACCAAAGAATCAAAGGAATCTTCCCACGAAAATGTATAATTTTCTGCTGTTATTTTTTTGAGTTTTCGCTTGGCTTGTTGGTGCAATTGAAAATCAGCAGGGTTCAATTTTTGGTAAATCCGATTCAGTGGCTGAAAGGAAAATAGTGGCGTTTGTGTGAATATTTCTGCGCGTTTGAAATGCAAAAGTACAAAAGACGTTAGTTCCACAGGATCCGGACAATCTTCACCTTGCCATGCAATCCACCGACAAAAAACGGGCGTATACAAGGTTTTAACGCCCAAACGAACAATGTAAGGGAGCGCTAACCCACCTGTCTTTTGTTCGTTCAAAACAAAGAAAACATTTTCTGCGACTGCATCCAAATAAGCCAAATCCGAAAAGGGCGAACGAGATGGATTGTTCGCACACCAGCGATTCCATTGTTGCTCGTCGAGCTGGGTGCGATTTACTAATTTCATTTCCTTTGCATTGAATTAAATGGATTGTCCATAACTCTTGCTGCGAAGTTAGAAAACTTACCGATTTATTTTGGAAGAAAATGTATTTTTGGATGACCAAATATGGAATATGAAAATGCCCTCTACCCTTTTATTTAATTTGTTGTTTTTCTTATTCGTGGCTTCCTCGGCAATCGCTCAAGATTCGTCGAGTAAAGCACAATCCAAATTCGCCAGCAAATTAATAGGGGCCGTGAACGTGCAAAAGGAAAGAAAGGCCTATCACATGGTTTACAAGGAATTTCGCAAGAACTACAACGGCAGCAAATCGGATTTATTAAGCGAGTTGTTTGCAGCAAGATTTTCCAATAACAAAGAATACAGCAAAATCGCTTTTGAACAAATACACAGCATTCGCCTAGTTGAAGTGGTTGAATTGCAAGGCGGAATTCTATTGTACAAGTTTATTTTAGAAACTACACAAGGTCCCGCGTCCTGCAATATCTATTTGCGCACCAAAGGAAAAAAAATGGGCTTTATACCGGCTGAAAATTGAAAGAAATAGAACGTAAATTTTTGGTTCTTCCTTCCATTCAGGAAGCCATTGCATCCTGCGAACGTTTCACGATTCGTCAAGGGTACTTGAATAAATCCAAAGAATGCACGGTGCGCGTGCGAACCAAAAACGATCAGGGTTTTCTGACCATCAAAGGTCCTTCCACAAATTTTTCGCGCGATGAATATGAATACGGAATTCCCTACGATGAAGCGATTGAGTTGTTTCAGCTCTGCGGAGAAAATTACTTGGAGAAAACCAGGTACCATCTTGTTTTAGAAGGTAAACTTTGGGAAATCGATCAGTTCAATGGCAAATTGGAAGGACTCTTCGTTGCTGAAATTGAATTGCAATCGGAAGAAGAAACCTTTGCACAACCGGCTTGGTTGAGCACAGAAGTCAGTCTCGACAGACGATTCAATAATTCGTATTTGGTAACTGTGAAAAACCTCGCTGAACTAGCTCTCTAACGGTCAAAACGTTTCAAAAGTCCTAAAGTAATAACATCCTAAAATCCTGAATTCTAAAAAAACTCCGTGTCCTCCGCGCCTTCTTTACGCACTCTGCGGTTAAATAAACACCCACTAGCCTAAAGTCCTGAATCCTATTAATCGCGGTTCAAATCTGTTTTCTGCAAATCAAAAACGGTCGTCCCCATTTCCCAAGTGAAAAAGGACAAAAACAATTCCATCGTTAATTTTTCAGGCCATTGTTCTTCGTCTTCGGTCACCGCTTCCAATTCATTTTTGAAAATCTTCTTGAAATTGGCTTCTAGAATCGGTTCGGTTTCCAAGAAATCCTCTTCAATCAAATAAACATTTCCTTCCACAAACTCAGCATCCAAAGGCAATTCAGGTGATTGCGTATTGGCCCAATCGATGAATGTTTTGGTTGGTGTGATCAACAAATAACCTCTATTTACAAATTTCATATTCCTTCTTTTTTAAGGGTCCATTCCTCGTCTACGAATGTCCACCATTCCGTTTTTCGTCCAACGGATTGCGAAATTACGTACAATATTCGGTCTTTTGGAAAAGTAACAGCCAAGGATTCAATCATTTTTTTTGCGTCCATTTTGGCGCTCGTGGAGACGTAAATCATTCTCCGTTCCAGTATAAAAAACAAAAAAGACTCTTTGCTTAGTTTCTTTTCTTCAAACAAACGCAACGAAGCGCAACTTTTCCCAAAACAATCCAACCAATTGAAGAAGGCATTTTTAGTCTGCAAGGAATCTTTGTACTTCCACTGGGAGATTAAAATAGTTGATTCCTGGCTCCTTCCCGTCCACTTCTCCTTGGAGGAAAATAAAAAACGATCGGGCGGTAACAGTGAATCGGACAATAGGATACTTTCTTTCATCAACGACAATGTATCCACAATGCGTTGGGCAATTGGACTCAAAGAATCGTAGAAAAAAAAAGTTTTCGATTCTTTTACGGGAGTGTCATTTTCCTTGTATTTATCCGAATGCGCCACGATGTCCTCCATGGACAATGGTTTTTCATTTGCCTGATCTTTGCAGGAAAGCAAAATCAATATAAGTGTTGCGACATACCCGATTCTTTTCATAGATACAAACGTTGAATTGTTTCGATGGTTTGGTAAATGTCACTTTCTGAAATATCCAAATGGGTCACAAAACGCAACATACCGGGACCAAATGCCATGCACAAAATGCCTTTTTCTTTGAATTTCTGGATGATTAAATCTCGTTTGTCGGCTTCCTTCAAAAGAACGACAACAATATTCGTTTCCACAGGAATGACTGTTTTTACCCACTCCGTTTGTAAAAAAGCTTCTTCTAACGCTTGCGCTCTTGTGTGGTCATCCGTCAGTCGTTCCACATTGTTTTTCAAAGCATATTCTCCGGCTGCCGCCAAAAATCCTGCTTGTCGCATGCCACCGCCCATGACTTTTCGCACCCGTCGTGCTTGGTGAATGAACTTTTCTGTACCTAATAATAAAGAACCAACAGGTGCGCCCAAACCTTTTGACAAACAAAGCGAAATACTATCAAATTCAGCCGCGTAGATTGCAGGATTCATCTTCGTAACGGATAAGGCATTCATCAAGCGAGCTCCATCCAAATGCAAGGGCAACTGATGATCGGCACACCAACGTTTTATTTTTTGAATTTCAGCAAAATCATATACCGCTCCACCACCTCGATTCGCCGTATCTTCTAGGCTGACCAATTGCGTAACGGGATAATGTACATCGTCTGGATTGAGATAATGCTCGATGGATTCACGTGTAATCCGACCGCGATCGCCGTCCAACAAACGCACAGATACACCCGAATTCTTGGCGATTCCACCGCCTTCGTATTTGTAAATGTGACTTTCCCAATGACAAATGACTTCTCCTCCTGGTTGGGTATGCACATTGATGGCAATTTGATTGGTTTGCGTGCCCGATGAACAAAACAAAGCCGCTTCCTTTCCAAATAGTTCGGCTGCAAAGGTCTGCAAAGAAAGAATACTGGGATCTTCATTGAAAACATCGTCACCTACTGCTGCGCTAAACATCACCTCCCGCATTTCCGCAGTCGGTTTCGTTACTGTGTCACTTCTAAAATCAATCATACACCAAAATTACGCTTTTTAGACATTCCATCATCTGCCTTTCTTTTCGAATCGTCAATTGTTAATGAATGCCAAAAAGTTATAAAATACTGCGAAACTAGAGCGGTCGCAGCAAAAAGGCTCTACTTTTGCGCCCTGTAAACTATACTTATGCATTCTAGAAAATTACTGATGGCACTTGCCGCTTTGATTTTGTCATTCCATTTTTTGGGACAAACAGGACCCGGTGGAGTGGGCAACAATTCAGGGACTAGCAATTTAAAAATTTGGTTAAGAGCAGACGACATCAATGCGGACAACGATTTCACTAACAACCCAGCCGTCAATTCTTCCGTTAGCCAATGGCGGGATTACAGTGGAACAAATTATCACTTTTCCAATACAGGTGTCAATCGTCCAACGTATCGTTTGGCGGGCGGCATCCCATCTGTTTACTTCAACGCTTCTTTGGCGAATGCCCAATACCTGGACAATTCTGTTACAGGTTCGTATTCAAACGCTAGTGCATTTTTCGCTTGCAATGGAGTCAATAGTGGCAACAGCAACACTTTACTTGACAATACTACCAATTCGTTGCGGTTTGAACAATATTCCAATACTGGGGTTATTGGTTTTACGCGATACGGTGTAGCGGATTACAATTCCTCCCTGACTTCTCCTTTTGGTACCAATTCGATTATTTCTTTTCACAAAACAAACTCGAACAATTCCATAGACATTCTTTCCAACACCTCTACTGACAACGTAGGAATTGGTTCATCTTCGGCTGGTATACCCATTGATGGTCTGGGCAGAAATAGCAGTGGCGTGGATGAAATTTCCGGCGACTTTTATGAAGTGATTGTCTACAACTCCCGCATCAATACTGCACAACTAATCATTGTGAACAACTATTTAAGTTCAAAGTACACTATCGCTGTGCCGGACAATATATACGTCCAAGACCTTCCCGCCAATGGCAATTATCGGTACGATGTCGCGGGTATTGGCCAGATAGATAATTCCAATCGACACGATGATTCTCAAGGTACGGGTATGGTTCGGATTTTAAATCCAGCAGGATTGGGAGATAATGAGTTTCTTATTTGGGGGCACAACAATGCGCTCGCTGAAGCGAGCAATACTACAGATGTACCGGCAACGGTAATGGCGCGATTTCAAAGGGTATGGAGAGTGAATGAAGTAAGAACTTCTGGTTCGGCAACAAACGTTGGTAATATAGACATGCAATTTGATTTGAGTAACCTTGGTTCGATAACCGCCAGTGACGTGAGATTGTTAATCGACATCAATAACAATGGCATCTTCAGTGATGACGTCCCCATTTCAGGAGCGGTTTTAGTGAGCGGGTCTACTTACGCGTTCAATAATGTATCTCAAATTGTAAACAATCGTCGTTTTACCATCGGAACCATTAACAGCTCGGCAACACCGCTGCCGATTGGCTTGCTTTACTTTGATGCGAAGATGAACAATCAACGAACCGTTGACCTGAGCTGGCAAACAGCTTCCGAAACGAACAATGACTACTTTACGATTGAACGTTCAAAAAACGGAAGTTCTTGGGAGACAATTGGCGCAGTGACAGGCGCTGGAAATTCCTTTCTAGCCTTATCCTATCAATCTATCGACCCGAATCCATTGATGGGTATTTCGTATTACCGACTTAAACAAACGGATTTCGATGGAAAATTCACGTATTCCAAATCAATTGCCGTGAACAATCAACGAGCCGCGAGCGAACCAATGGTTATTTTTCCAAATCCTACCCATCAATTCATTCACGTGCTAGGTGAAATAAAGCCGACAGATATGTTGGAATTTTACAACAGCATGGGCCAAAATGTATCTGCCATTGTTCCCTTACTAAACAGTAGCGGTTCCCTTCGACAATACGACGTTTCTGCCCTTTCCAGCGGACTATATTTTCTAACTCACAACGATAAAGTGTACAAAATAGAAATACAGTAAATCGATTGCTTCTTTTCGAATTGAGAACCCGGAAGGCTCTAAGCTGAAGGCAACAGGCGAAAGGCAAATGCGGCCCTTCTATTTTAGTGCATGCATTAATTTTAAACGGATAAGACATACTCAAGGAAACCGCCTAAAGCCTAATGCCTCCACCCAACAACCTTGAGTCTTAAGCCTTCTAACATCGTAAAATCCTTAAGCCCTTCAATTTTAAAAGGACATCGCATTCGGAAAGAAAAAGGTTCGCAGCGCAGACATTGGTGGGCACCTTGAGTTAGCCGAAGTGGTGGTAGCGCAGCGAGCCATGTAGGATCAACGATAAGGTCGCCAATGACAAGCGAAGAACCTTTTTCTTTCCGAAGCGGGAGGTTTTTCTTTCCTCCTACCACTGACGTGTCCGGCGGACAGGTTGCTTCTTTTCTTTTTCCCGGCGAAAAAGAAAAGAAGAACAAATTCAAACCGAAGATCAATACACAACTGCAGGAAGCATTCTCGCAAAAAAATTAAAGAGTGAAAAATCCTATCGCCCGCTGCCTTGAGCCAACAGCAGAAATTAAACCGCCTAAAACCTCCTAAAGTCCTTCTATCCTGAATCCTCCAGTCCTAACATCCTAAAATCCTGACATCCTAAAATCCAATCCCCCATTTTTCCGTATTTTCGTTCTCGATATGGCTTACATTATTATTGCACTCGCGGTCTGCTTCGCGGCAGGACTTACTTTTTTCTCGGGTTTCGGGTTGGGGACCATTATGCTGCCTGTTTTCAGTATTTTCTTCCCTTTGCCCATAGCCATTGGCGCAACCGCCGTTGTTCATTTGGCCAATAACCTATTCAAATTTGGTTTGGTGTACAAAAACATCGATTTCCCAACCTTGCTCCGCTTTGGGATTCCTGCGCTTGTTTTCGCTCTGCTCGGGGCGCTTTTGTTGACACAACTCGAAGGATTTGAAATCATTTATTCCTACACCATCGGAAGCAAAGTAGCTTCGATCACATGGTTGAAAATCACCATTGGTTTTCTCATGATTTTCTTTGCTTGGTTTGATTTATCTCCCAAGTTCTCCTCTTATACTTTCGATAAAAAATACGTTGTTTTCGGGGGAATGCTTTCTGGATTTTTTGGCGGCGTTTCTGGTCACCAAGGGGCTTTTCGAGCAGCCTTCTTAACGAAAATAGGTCTCACCAAAGAAGCGTTTATCGCTACGTCCAATTCCGTCGCCATTTTGATTGACATTAGTCGTTTGGTGATTTACACAACGGCCATCGGCGCGGTTAGCGGACAGAACAACATGCTTGCAGCCCTCAACGCGGACAATAAACTATTGATGGTAGCCATTCTCTTCGCTTTTCTCGGCACGTATTTCGGAAAAGAATTGGTCAAAAAAACTACGATTCATTCAGTACAAAAAGTAGTTGGCATCCTCTTGTTTTTGATGGGCGCGCTTTTCTTGTTGGGACTGATTTGAGAATCCAGATTTTAGACACTAGATGCTAGATTTTAGACACTAGACGTTAGATTTCGGCACTAGACGTTAGATGCTAGACAACAGATTTCAGACACTAGACGCCAGACCGCCGAATCCTAAAATCCATGTTCCATGCTCCATGTTCCATACTCCATACTCCATGCTCCAAAATCCATACTCCATGTTCCATAATCCATGCTCCATAATCCATACCCCATACTCCAAAAACCCTACAAAACCACCACCATCATCAATCCATCTCGAATGGGAAGTAAAACATTCTCCACTCGTGGGTCGTTTTGGATTTTCTGATTAAAATCGAGTAAGGCTTGTGTCTTTTCGTCGTTCGCCTTCACTTCTTGGACTACTTTTCCGCTCCATAGAACATTGTCGGCGATGATCAAGCCTCCTTTTGCCATCTTTTCAATAACCAAATCAAAATAGCGGCTGTAATTTTCTTTGTCGGCATCGATGAACACCAAATCAAAAGGTCCTTCCAGCGCTGGAATAATGTCTGCCGCGTCGCCGATTTTCATTTCCATCTGCGCAGCATTCGGACTTTCCGCAAAATACCCACGAACTTTCGCGGCCAATTCTTCGTTGACATCCAAGGTGACCAATTTCCCGTCTTTGGGCAATCCTTCCGCCAGGCAGAGTGCCGAATAGCCTGTGTAGGTGCCAATTTCTAGTATGTACTTGGGTTTTGAAAGTTTACTGATCATACTCAAAAACCGACCTTGCAAGTGCCCCGACAACATGCGCGGTTGCAACACCTCTAAATGTGTTTCGCGGTTCACTTTGTGCAACAATTCTCCTTCTGGTGATGTGTGCGCACCGCAATAATCGTCTAATTTTTGATCAATAAATTCCATGTGACAAAGATAGTTTTTTTATTTCTCCGTATGGATTTCAGACTAAAGACACCAGATTTCAGACATTAGAAACTTAATGCCCTTACAAACTTCATCCCTTCATGTTCGCAAAAAAAAACGCACTATCTGACTTCGCATCGGCGTCAGATAGGTATAGGGCAAATTAGCGTGAGCCCGCGAACAAAAAAACTCCGCGCCTTCTTTGCGTACTTTGCGTTAAAAAAACCACCCACTAGCCTAAAATCCTAACAACCGTGAGCCCGCGAACCCCCAATTCCCGAAGGGTAAAAAATGTGAGCCTGCGAACTTCAAATGTGAGCTCGCGAACTTCAAATGTCAAATCGCGCGCAGCAAGATTTGACTTCAAATCCCAAATCAAAAAACTCTGCATTCTCCGCGCCTTCTTTGCGTAATTTGCGGTTAAAACCACCCACTAGCCTAAAATCCTACTATCCTCTTTCATTTTTTTTCCTAAATTTATCCCGATGCAATCCGATAGTAATCCACAAAAGACCAGCTGGTACATCTTAAAAACAAAAAGCAATCACGAGAAAAAAGTGTTCAATCAACTGATGGACAAAGATTTTCAGGCTTTTTTGCCATTGTACGAGACCATTCGCCTGTGGAGTGATCGGAAAAAGAAAGTCGAAATTCCACTGATTCCGACCTATGTGTTTGTGAAATGTGCCGAATCGGAATTGATAAAAGCTGCGCAAACGACTGGTGTAGCCTGGATCATGCGCGACACGCGAAACTATGCCATCGTCCGCGAACACGAAATTCAAAATCTTCGTATCTTTTTATCAGAGAAATTTGACAATCAATCGATAGACCTGGACAAATACGAAACCGGAGAAATTGTCAAAGTCACCCACGGCCCGTTCCAAGGCATGATCGGCACCGCCATGCATCTTCAAAGTGAATACCGCGTGCGAATTGAAATCAGCAGCCTAGGCGCAAACTTCACGGTTTCGGTGCCCAAAAGTCAGTTGGAGAAGGTTACCAATTGAGGAGTTGGGGTTTGTATGTCAGAATAGACATTAGATATCAGACTTTAGACATCAGACTTTAGACATTAGACATCAGACTTTAGACATTAGACTTTAGAACATAGATTCCAGAAAGAAAGGAGAGTAGGGTTCTCTTCTGAATTGCAGAGCACACCTCCCCTGACCTCTCCTCAATGAGGGGGACGCTACTCCTGAATCCTGCAGTCCTGTAGTCCTGTAGTCCTAAAATCCTATAGTCTTAAAATCCAAAAACAAAAAATCCCTCAACCGAAATTGAGGGATTTGTTTGACTATGGATTCAACGAAGGAGGCGGGCTGCCTGTATTTCCTTGACTGTCGGTTGTACGATGGTGACTTTCAATGATGATTCGAGCATCGGTGTAATTCATGTAGAAATCAGGGAAGTCATTTTTCAATACTACGACCAGTTTGTCCAATTGAAGCCTGATGATGGCGTCAATTTCGCTTGTCAAGGTTTGTATGCGTTGCGTTTTGCCTTTTCGCTCGATGATCGCATTGCGTGGGGCATTCATCTGTACATTCAGTTCCGCACGCAAAATCAATAATTCATCTATGCTGGCTTGATCAACACCGTATGCATCCAATTGTCCGACGTAGTCGGTTGCGCGTGCAATGATGCGATCTACTAAGACCAAAACGTTGGACCTTGAGGCTACTTCGAGCTTGGACTTGGCAATTTTCATGTGACTAATCAGTTCCACATTGTTGGTCACCACTGCGAATGCGGAGAGCGCGCTGCTGATAGCGAAAGCCTTTTCTAAAACGATGGCTTTCTTGGCTTCTTTCGCGGCACTCACGCCGACGAGAGCAAGGTTCTGCTCATAACCACTTTGTTCCAAGGCATCCAAACGTTGCGTAAAGGATTGCACAGCGCTACCAAATGCGGTCAACGAAGACCAAATTGGTTGGTTGGCGATCAGTACAGTCTTCAACGACTTGTACATGGCCATTTTGTTTTTCACATTTTTGTTCATGATATTGTATATTGTGTCCCTTCACTCGATGCTAGCCTTCCGCACTTTGCTTCTAGACTCCCGACATCTTATTCTAGGACGGTTTAAAAGCGTACTACAAAACCAACGCCGCATTCTAGCCACTTTTATCTTGACCCGTGAAGAAATGTTAACGAGGTAGGATTCATTGATTATTCGGTTGGATTGGGGGATTGAACGGGAACTTTTTTTTGGTGGGATCTTAGGACTTTAGGATTCAGGACTATAGTACTCAGGACTATAGGACTCAGGACTATAGGATTTTTAGATGCTAAAGGCTTTTGGCTGTAGGCTTTAGGCTGTTGGCGGTTTGTTTGGGTTTGTTTTATAAGTTGTTATTTCTGCATTTGGCTTTAGGCTGTTGGCTTTAAGCTGTTAGCTGAAGGCTTTAGGCGTTCTGTTTAAATTTTATTGACAAGTTTGAAATTTAGGTATTTAATCGAATTGCAAACAGATGCCTGGATTTAGCCTTTAGCTTACCGCCTTTAGCCTAAAGCCAAAAGCCTTCAGCCTTCCTAAATTCCTACCATCTTAAAATCCTAAAGTCTTAAAATCTTAACATCCTAAAGTCCTTAAGTCAAAAAACAAGGGAAAACACAATTTACCCCATTAAAATTTGACTTTTGCGACCTTTTTTGACGAGAAGAATCGTAAATTTGCACTTCGAAATATATTGAGAACAATCGTAAGCGAGCCACGTAGGATATGGTTTATTCCGTTTCGATTAGTATCTTTCCGAAAATCAGTTAGCTGCCCAACCTGGGAGTGAAAGGGCGAAGCTGTGATGTAAACAAAAATGATCACAAATTAATTCCATGAAAATCCAAAACAAAAAAATTCTCGTTACGGGTGCCGCTGGTTTTATCGGCAGCAACTTGGTGGAAGATTTGCTCTTGCACAACAACGAAGTAATTGGGTTGGATAACCTTTCCACCGGATTCCTGCACAACTTGACAGCTTCCCTGGAAAACCCACAATTCAAATTCATACAAGGCGATATCCGCGATTTGGCGACTTGCAACGAAGCGTGTATGGGGGTAGATATTGTTTTGCATCAAGCTGCCTTGGGCTCTGTTCCTCGATCATTGGAAGATCCCATTGCAACGAATGAAGTAAATATTACGGGATTTTTAAATATGTTGGTGGCAGCCAGAGATGCTGAAGTCGATCGATTTGTCTACGCATCCAGCTCTTCTACCTATGGAGATTCTACCCATCAACCCAAAGAAGAAGGAATCATTGGAAATCCTCTTTCACCGTATGCAGTTACCAAACGAGTGAATGAATTGTATGCTGAGGTATTTGCTAAAAATTACAATTTAGAAACCATTGGTCTACGCTATTTCAACGTATACGGAAAACACCAATCTCCGAATGGAGCGTATGCTGCCGTGATCCCGAAATTTGTGGATTTACTCTTGAAACACGAATCCCCCATGATCAATGGAGATGGAAGTTTCTCTAGAGATTTCACCTACATCGACAATGTGATCCAAATGATTCACTTGGCGGCAACGACGGAAAACAAAGAAGCCCTTGGACAAGTGTTCAATACCGCAGTTGGCGATCGAACCACTTTGTTGGAATTGACCGAATTATTGAAAGAACATTTGGGTGAATACGATGAGAAAATTCGTCAGATCCCAATCATTCATGGACCCAATCGAGCGGGAGACATTCCCCACTCCTTGGCCAGTATAGAAAAAGCAAAAAAATTATTAAACTATAATCCCAGTCACCAACTCAACGAAGGTTTAAAAGAAGCCATGGTTTGGTATTGGAACGAAAATCAAAAAGTATGAAGCACAAAATTAGTGTAATCGGTCTTGGCTATGTTGGCTTGCCCTTAACTCGTTTGTTGGCAACCAAATATGCTACCGTAGGATTCGATATCAACCAGGCTCGTGTGAAAGAGTTACGCGAAGGGCACGATTCCACCTTGGAAGTATCCGATGAATTATTGAAAAGTGTCTTGAAAAACGACAACTCGGCTGAAAATGGTTTGTGGTGCTCTACCAATTTGAACGATATCCAAGATTCCAACATCTACATCGTTACGGTGCCTACCCCTGTTGACAAACACAACAAACCCGATTTGACACCGCTTTACAAAGCTTCCGAAACGGTTGGGAAAGTATTGAAAAAAGGAGACATCGTGATTTACGAATCCACGGTCTATCCCGGTGCAACGGAAGAAGAATGCATTCCGGTTTTGGAAAAAACGAGTGGTTTGGTGTTCAATGTGGACTTCTTTGCGGGTTATTCTCCTGAAAGAATCAATCCAGGCGACAAAGAACACACCGTAGAAAAAATACTCAAAGTGACTTCGGGTTCCAACCCTGAAATTGGCAAAGTAGTAGATGACTTGTACAAAAGCGTCATTATTGCTGGAACGCACTTGGCTCCTAGCATTCGTGTGGCAGAAGCGGCCAAAGTAATTGAAAACTCACAACGGGATATCAACATTGCTTTCGTCAACGAATTGGCGAAAATCTTCAATGTGTTGGACATCGATACCCACGCGGTTTTGGAAGCAGCCGGTACCAAATGGAATTTCTTGCCGTTCAAACCTGGTTTGGTCGGAGGACATTGCATAGGCGTCGATCCTTACTATTTGGCGCAAAAAGCTATTGAACACGGCTATCACCCAGAAATTATTTTGGCGGGTCGCCGCATGAACGATGGCATGGGCGAATACGTGGCTTCGCAAGTGGTGAAATTGATGATCAAGAAAGGAATCCCTGTTTTGAACGCCAAACTGCTGATGCTCGGCATTACCTTCAAAGAAAATTGCCCGGATGTGCGCAACACGAAAGTGGTAGACGTGATTCACGCTTTGAAAGGCTACGGAATCGAAGTAACGACTTACGATCCTTGGGCCGATCCAGCGGAAGTGACCCACGAATACAAATTGGACATTCTCAACAAAATCCCAACGGAAAAATTCGATGCAATCGTTTTAGGCGTAGCCCACAAAGAATTCAGCGAATTGAAGTACGATGCACTCTTGAACGAAAATAGTGTGCTGTACGATGTGAAAGGAACGATCCAGAATACGATTGCGGACGGGAAGCTGTAAGCATTATTTTTAAATTGAATTTGAACTTCTCCCTCCTTGAGGAGGGGTCAGGGGAGGTGAAAACTCAAAGCCAAAACCAAACTTAAAATTCAAAATATTCCCAAACGAATCATACAACATCATTTTTAAAAGAAACAAATGCAGTTTTTTCTGCCAATTACAAGAGACACCTCCCCTGCCCCTCCTCAAGGAGGGATAATCATACTGAGGCTACATTTAAAAAAATGTGAGCCTGCGAACAAAAAAAACGTGAGCCCGCGAACAAATAAAATGTGAGCCCGCGAACTTCAAATGTCAAAGCGAGCGAAGCAAGATTTGACTTCAAATCCCAAATAAAAAAACTCTAGCCCCAAAAACAACATGATCATCATCTCCGGCGCCTCCAAAGGAATTGGAAACTACCTCTTCGAAACGTACCGACAATTGGACGTTCCTGTTATTGGACTGTTCAATCAAACGGGCATGGTGAGCACGTCTCCAGCGGCAAAAGTGTATCATGTCGATATCACCGATGCACAGGCTGTTGCCAGTTGGTTCAAGGAATTGGAGGTTGCGAATATCACGCTGATCAACTGTGCAGGCATCAATTACAATTCTTTCGCACACAAAGCGGATCTAGCCAAATGGAAAGAAGTCATTGATGTCAATCTCATCGGGACCTTTCACTTGATTCATACCTTGTTGCCCTTGATGCGGGAACAAAATTTTGGACGTATCATCAATTTTGGATCGGTGGTCGCACAAATCCCCTCGCCTGGCATCAGCGCCTACGCAGCTTCCAAAGCAGCGTTGACGGGCATGAGTAAATCCATCGCGATAGAAAACGCGGCCAAAGGCATCACGATCAACAACATCAACTTGGGCTATTCCGAACTCGGCATGATCAGTCAAGTGCCCGGATCGTATTTGGACGAAATCAAAAAAAGAATCCCAACCCACGAACTCTGCACACCTCAAGATATTTTCAACACGGTAGAATACCTCCGCAACACGGAATACATCAACGGAACGGAAATTAATTTGAATGGAGCGATGATTTAGGCAGTAGGCTTTTAGCTTTAGGCTAAAGGCGGTAAGCTAAAGACTAAAGCTAGGCTTATCTTTCAATTGGGTTGAAAACGCAAAGCCAAAACTAAGTTTCAAAAGCAAAAGAAACAATTTTTGTTTGGCACTTTTTTTAAAGAAATGAAAGTCTTGTTCTATGCTAATTTACAGTGCACACCTCCCCTGCCCCTCCTCTAGGAGGGATAATCATTCTGAGCCTACAATCAAAAAAATGTGAGCCCGCGAACAAAAAAAAATCATTAAATCTGCGGCAAAACAAATGTGAGCTTGCGAACTTCAAATGTGAGCTTGCGAACTTCAAATGTGAGCCAGCGAACAAATAAATCCATTAAATCTGCGTAATCTGTGGCAAAACAAATGTGAGCCTGCGAACTTCAAATGTGAGCCCGCGAACTTCAAATGTCAAAGCGAGCGCAGCAAGATTTGACTTCAAATCCCAAATAAAAAAAAACTCTGCGACCTCTGCGCCTTCTTTGCGCACTCCGCGGTTAAAATAAACACCCACTTGCCCCAAATAAAAAACAAATGACCAAAAAACCCATAAAATTCGCCGTAATCGGTTGCGGACACATCGGAAAACGACACGCTAGCATGATCGTTGGAAATGCCGACACAGAATTAGTTGCTTTGTGCGATGCCCAAGACAAAGACAAATTGGTATTGGAACCTTTCGGCGATGTACCCTTTTTCAACGACATCGACCAATTGCTCAACGCCAACTTGGAAATTGATGTCGTAGCCATTGCCACACCGAATGGTTTGCATGAAACACAAGCCTTGAAAATCTTAGAGAAAAACCACCACGTGGTGATTGAAAAACCAATGGCCTTGACCAAAGCCGGCTGCGAACGGGTTATTTTCAAAGCCTTGCAAAACCACAAACAGATTTTCTGTGTGATGCAAAACCGCTATTCTCCACCATCCGTGTGGTTGAAAGAATTGCTGGAAGCCAACACCTTGGGCAAAATTTACATGGTGCAAATCAATTGCTACTGGAACCGCGACGATCGGTATTACAAACCGGATCCCAAGACAGGAAAACCCAGCACCTGGCACGGAACGAAAGAATTGGATGGCGGTACACTCTTCACGCAATTCTCACATTTCATCGATTTGATGTACTGGTATTTTGGCGACATTTCCAACATCAAAGCCAACTTTGCCGATTTTAACCACGCCAACACGACAGATTTTGAAGATTCCGGTTTCGTGAATTTCGATTTCGTCAACGGCGGAATGGGCACTTTGAATTATTCGACATCCGTTTGGGACAAAAACTTAGAAAGCTCCATCACCGTGATTGCGGAAAAAGGTTCCATCAAAGTAGGCGGACAGTACATGAACGAAGTGGAATATTGCCACATCGAAAACTACGAAATGCCCACCCTAGCGGCCAGCAATCCACCGAATGATTACGGCCCCTACAAAGGTTCGGCTGCCAACCACCATTACATCTACGAAAACATCGTCAACGTCATCCGCGGAGAAGATTCCATTACCACCAACGCCCTAGAAGGCATGAAAGTAGTCGACATCATCGAACGGATCTATCAGGAGAAGAAATAATTTGGAAAGCTGTAGGCTTTAAGCTGAAGGCTATAGGCTTATTCTAGGCATATTTTACAATTTGATTAAAAACCCAAATTTCAAACTTGTCAGAAAAGCTCAAATAAACCGCCTAAAGCCTTGAGCCAACAGCCTAAAGCAAAAGGCTAATGCGGCCCTTCAATTTAAATGAATGCGTGAATGGCAACCTGAAGAAACAAAATTCAAACCGAACGTCCTAACATCCTAAAGTCCAAAAAACCAAAATCTCACCCTAATAAATCATCCACCCACCCAAGAAAGAAAAAAAACACACACATTTGTTAAAAAAATTCACTAACCTTTTTCTTACACCAAACAAGTACTGCCACCCTCCTATTTCACTTCACAAATCTTTCTTTTTCAATCCATTAAAAAGACATGGGGCGACCCAAATAGTTTCAAAAAACCAATTTCCAAATTAAGCGAAATTGCAGTTTGCCGGAATCCCCCCCCTTTCCCAAGCATTTTCAAAAAAATTAGCGTTAAATTTGTGCCCCTAAAGAAACACACAATCGTACGCTACTTCGTGGGAAATTCCTATTCCCATGTTGCTCCTTCGTACAATAATTGGTTTTCTTTTTTAGCTTCCGGATTGGGAGTGAAAGGGCGAAGCTGTGAGAGATTGTTTTTTTACAATCTCCCGCAAACATTATTTGTAAAAAATAAAAAAAAGTGTAAACTAATAAAGAACTAACACAGATTTCAGATTATATCTATTTTATCCAATAACTCGACTTTGACAAAAAAATAAATGAATTTCTATAAAAACAATACCATAATAAGTGTTAATGAATTCAAAAAAATAGCAAAATCAGATCCTTTTAAGTCATTTTTATTAAACGGCTTTGGATTAATTTTAATGTTTGTCCAGCAAATTGTTTTCGCCAGAATTTTGGGTGAAAATGATTTTGGAATTTATAGTTTTATACAATCTATATATGCTATTTCTACAATAATTACTACCTGGGGTATGACAACCTTGTCTTCAAGAGAAATTGGAGCAATAGAAAACGCAGGTTTAAAGAAAGGATTTTATTTATTTTCACACTTTCTTGTAATACTCCTCAATCTTATAATGGGTATAATAATTATTAACATTTCAAATAATTTTGAAATGTTAGATGAATTAGAAAACTTAAAAATAATCTTTATTTTTTCCTCAATTTTTTTCTATTTAAAATCTTTTCACGAAATATTATCTGTTCAATATCAGGCTGAAGGCTATACTATTATGTCAAAATTAAGTAGTAATATAATACCTATTGTATTATCAATATTAGTGACTATAATTTACAACATTTTTTGTGAGAAATTAAATTTATCAATATTTTTTCTATGCCTTTCAGTTGCGTTATTTTTCAGTGCATTATTTGTAATGTTAATTAAAAAGCCAGATTTTTTTCATATCAAAAAAGTGAAAATGTCATTTGAAATAAAAGCTTGGATAAAATCAGGACTTTATCTTATGGCATTATCAGGCCTATATATTGTTTTAGGTAGATTAAATAGTTTTATTATTGGAATTTACTTAGAACCAAAGCTGGTTGGTTATTATTCCGTATGTTTAAGTTTGTCTGCTCTAGTGCTGTTTGGATTGAACGCTACCAATCAAGTTCTTGCTCCTAAAATTGCAAAAAGTTACAAGAATTCGGATCAGATTGAATTTCAAGCTTTAATTTTGAAAAGCACTAAAATTGGACTGATTTCTACAACGATTTTCATCCTTGCTTTGCTAATATTCGGCAAGTTCGTTTTAAGTTTATTTGGAGAAGAATTCAAAAATTCATTCCCTGTATTAGTAATTTTATCTTTAGGATATTTAGCTTCGATTATCGCCGGCCCCGTTGGTCTCAGCCTCACAATGACTGGTCGAGAAAAGTTAGTTATACTTTTTACATGCCTTGCTGCAATTGTGAATTTCATTTTATCAATTGTTTGGGTAACAGATTATGGAATAATTGGAGTTGCCTATGCAAATGCAATTGGATTAGTCTTGCTAAATGTCCCCTTAGCCATTTATGTGAAATATAAATTCAATTATCGAACTTATGTATCCTTCAAAAAGGACTTCATAAAAAAAGTTCGTGAATAAAAAGTTCAAAAAATTTGCTGGATTTTTGTTAAGTTAATGATTCAATGTTGAAAATTATAAAAATAAGAGGTTAGTGAATACTGAACACAAAATTTTTTGAACCTATTTTTGGCAATATTTAAGTGTAGCAAAAATGAAAATAAAAATCAATGGCAATCAAATTTCTCTTGTACAATTAATTTGTCTAATTGTATATTACGGTTTTTGCACATATCTTCCGAACAGTTCATTTCCAATTTTTGGTAAACCAAGTCGCAAACTAAGATATTTATGTTGTAAGAGAATTTTTAAAAGTTGTGGGAATAACGTAAACATTGAAAGGAAAGCTTCTTTTGGAAATGGTTTAAATGTTGAAATTGGAAATAATTCTGGGATTGGAAGGTATTCCCATATACCTCCAAACATTAAAATAGGTAATGATGTCATGATGGCACCTGAAGTTTTCATTTTCCATATGAATCATAATTTTGATTCAATAAATGTTCCTATGAGAAGTCAAGGAATTAAAGATAGTGCCCCTGTAATAATCGAGGATGACGTATGGATAGGAAGAAACGTGATGATTTTACCTGGAAAAACAATAAAAAAAGGTTCAATTATTGCTGCGGGATGCGTATTAACAAAAAATTTCTCAGAGTATAGCATAGTTGGAGGTAATCCTTCAATCTTAATTAAGATAAGAAACTAATGGGGACCTTAGTTTTATTTACAGCAAGTTTTCCTTACGGAAAAAAAGAAACTTATCTTGAAACAGAAATAATTTATTTATCAAAATCATTTAATAAAGTGGAAATTTTCCCACATTATTATAATAACAAAGACATATCTTGCAGGATTGTTCCTGAAAATGTAATTGTTCATAAACCTGCTCTTCCGTTGAATAAATTTATAAGAATAATTTATTCAATTTTAGGGATGTTTAATGGTGCTAATACAGGAGCATTTCTTAAAGATTTTTACAAATTTAAATTATACAAAAAACGAGGTCATTTTATAAGTTGGTTTTTGACATTTGTTGACTATAATGCAACACATCACTCAAAAGCTTTTAAAAATATTCGAGATAAAAACAATACTACTTTTTACTTTTACTGGGGAACAGGGTGGGCTTATTGTCTCTTGAATTTAAATCAAAATAATGGTAACATTTACTTTATGAGATTACATGGTGGAGAAGCATATTTGGACAGATCAAGTGGGTATATACCTTTACGAAAAATCTTATTTAATAAAGTACATTTTATCTTACCAATATCCAATCATCTGTCCGAATATCTGCAATGGCAATATAACATCGAACCAAATAAAATTATTGTATCGAGATTAGGTGTCTCAGGCTTACCTTTCTTTAAAGAAATTAATAAAATTAATAAAAAAGTAAAAATTGTTTCGTGTTCGAATCTAATCCCTCTTAAAAGAGTGGACTTAATTATCGATGCTCTAAAATTACTCGATGGCCGTCCACTAGATTGGACTCATTTTGGTGATGGTCCGGAGTTAAACAAATTACTAAATAAAGTTAAACAGAAAAAATTCAAGACAATATCTGTAACTTTTTCAGGAAGAGTTGAAAACATTGAAATCCTATCATATTATAAACAACAATCTATTGATGCTTTTATTAATGTGAGCAAATATGAAGGTCTCCCTGTAAGCCTAATGGAAGCAATGGCATATGGAATACCATGTATTGCAACCGACGCAGGGGCAACGAAAGAGATTGTTAATGACACAAATGGTATATTGTTGCCTAATGATCTTGAATTAAATGCACTTGCCAATGCCATTGAACAAATATGGTCAAGCGAATGGAATGATAAAAAAGAAGAGTCATATAATAATTGGAAATTAAACTTTAATTCAAATAACAACTATAAAAAATTATGCAATGCTTTATTATCTAATGGACCAATTAAAAAATCCTTCTCGTGAATAAATCTTTTTCATTATCTGATTTATTCATTTTCGCAGTGATAATTTTATCCACTTTTTTATTACCCGCATTAGAGTTAGGTAGATTTGCCACTGTTATTTTAATTCCCTTATTTTTTTTAAAGTCATTTCTGACTCAACCAAAAAGAATTAAATATATTGGAAATCTAAAACCAATTAGGTATTATTTGTTATTTTTTGGTTGGGCTAGTATTTCTATTTTTTACGCTAAATATTTGGAAGCTGCTATATTGACACAAAGTAAATTTCTTATTGTGCTCATATTTTCGTTAGCGGTAATGTCATATTCAATAATTTCAATTCACAATCTCCAAATAGTATATTATTCTTTTATAATTACATTAATTTTATTATTTTCATTCGTTATTTTTTCTGGTCTTAATCTTAATCAAGATACACGAATCGATGATGGGCTGTTAAACGCCAATAGTTATGGATACTATATTTTCAATGGTTTATTTGCTTGTTTAATAATTTATGCACAATTGAAAAAAAACAAGTTGATTGCTTTAATTTTCTTACTGCCTATTATCTTCTTTTCTTTTTATATTGTAATTGTTTCTGGTAGTAGGGGTTCATTTATTATTTTATCTCTTTTGGTAATAATTGGCTTTTTCATAATTTATTATGTTGCAACTGAAACAAAAGTAAAAAAGGGATTTGTATTTATTCTTCTTATTTCGACTGGTGCGTATTTGGCATCCTATTCATACACAAATTATGTAAAAAATAGTATAGTAATGGATCGTTTTAATCAATTGGAGGAAAAAGAAAGTCCAAGATCTTTTCACATAAGAAAAGCAATTGAAATAGGCTTAACAAGCCCAATAATTGGTATCGGTGCCGGTAATTACGCACAAACACCAAAAATGATAGAAAAAGGAAGTTTTTCACATAATACATACACTGAAATATTTGTGAATTATGGATTAATCGGCCTACTTGTTTATTTTTCTTTTTTTATTTCAATGTTTAGGAAAACAATCAAACTAGTAAAAAGAACTGATACTCAAACAAAGGTTACCTTATACCTAATGCTTTTATATTTAATACTTTTCTTAGTTTACAATATGTTTTATGTTACCTTCCTTACAGCTGAATTTACGAGTATGTTGTTTGTTATTTTAGCACATGTTCATATATTAAAAAGTAAAATAAAACAGTATTAAATTCTGCGATGAAAAAGATTTTAATTATCCAAAACAAAATATTACACTACCGAAAAGCACTTTATAACGAGTTGTCAAAAGATTACTTAATAACCGTAATCCATTCAGGTGAAATATCTGTTGATGAAACCGATAACTACCATGAAATAATAACTAAAAAGCGTAAAGTTTTATTTTTTTATTTTCAATATCAAGTACTTTCAGAAATTAAAAAAGACTACGACGTTATCATTACCATGTTCGACTTGCATTGGTTTAATAATTTTTTAGCATTTTATTTAAGACCTAGTCAAACAAAATTCATTTGGTGGGGACAATGGCTTACAAAAAATAAAATTGCTAATGGTCTTAAAATTTATTTTTCAAACAAAAATGTAAAAAGTATTATTTATTCCGAAGCAGAAAAAAATAATCTTATAGAAAGAGGAGTAAAACCGCAAAATTTAATTGTTGCTAATAATACTTTTGATGTTGGAGAAAGGTATGAGTGTTTTACCGAAAAAAATAAAAATTCGATATTATTTGTAGGTAGTCTTGACAGCAGAAAAGAACTTTCTGTTTTAATAAAGGCCTTTCATGAAAGTTTAGATAGATTACCTCCATCTATTATTCTAATAATAATTGGAACTGGTTACGAAAAACAAAATTTGATTGATCTGGTAGATAGTTTTAAAATACAAAGCAGAGTGATTTTCAAAGGTAAGATTACATCAAATAAAGATCTCATTGAGTTTTACAGGAAAGCTTTTGTAAGTGTTTCGTTTGGTCAAGCAGGACTTTCTGTTCTGCAATCTTTAGGTTATGGCGTACCCTTTATAACGAAAAAGAATGCTATATCCGGAGGTGAAATAACGAATATAATAAACAATTATAATGGCTTTTTATGTGATGATTCAATTGAGTCATTAAAAGAAAAAATACTGCTAATTATTAACACAAAGAAACTCGCTAGTGACATGGGAGAAAATGCATTTAGATACTATACTGAAAATTGCACTATCGAAAACATGGCCCAAGGTTTTATAAACGCCATAGAATTACATTGAAAATCATTTTAATAAATGGCTTAAATGCCAAGACAGGTGGAGGTAAGAGTATTTTGAATAATTACTTGAATTGTCTTCATAAGAATAATTGCGAAAATTTGTATTTAGTGCTAACTCCCGACAAGAGAGATTATCTGAAATATCAAAATCAATTTATCAATATAATCGATATTAATAAATACTTCAAAAAAAATGTACTTCTTCCGATAACCTACGGATATTTGCTCAACAAACTAATTGTTAAATACAAAATTACTACCATTTTTAATTTAGCTGATATTCCTATTGCGACGAAAGAATATCAAGTTTTATTATTTGACTGGTCTTACGCTGTATATCCTAAAAGTATCGTCTGGAAAAAAATGAAATTTCATGATTATTTCAAACGAAAATTTAAGTTGCATTTTTTTAAAAAATATTTAAAGTATGTAGATATTGTGATTTCACAAAATAAGGTGATGAAAGCGCGATTAGTTAATTTATACAGTTTAAAAAAAGTAGAAATAATAAATAATGCTGTTTCAGTTGAAAATTTAAGGGGTGAAAATAATTTCAATTTCAATTTACCTAAAGGAATCAATTTGGTCTATTTAACACATTATTACCCACATAAAAACATTGAAATCTTCATACCACTTGCTCAAGAAATAAAAAGACAAGGTTTAAATTATAATATCATAACTACTATAGATGAGTCCCAAGACAAAGCAGCTAAAAAATTTCTTCGTGATATTGTCAAATTAAATCTTCAAAAAATTATCATTAACGTTGGTGCTGTTAAAATGGATTATGTTCCATCGCTTTATATTCAATGTGACGGCTTACTGATGCCTACACTTTTGGAATCTTTTTCTGGTACTTATGTAGAAGCAATGTATCATGGCATCCCAATTTTCACTTCTGATTTGGATTTTGCAAAAGTTGTTTGTGGAAAAGCTGCTAAGTATTTCAATCCCTTTGACGTTGCGGATATTATTTTGCAGTTGAATTCAGTTTATACAAACGACAACGAAAAAATAACTTTAAAAAAAGAGGCAATCGCCAAATTGAGTAACTTTTCAACATGGGAAGAAGCATACATTCAATATCAAAATGTTATTTTAAAAAATATTAAGTTTAATGAATAACCAAATCACTAAAATCTGTAGCAACTGTGTCATGGACACTACCGACTCAAAAATCACTTTTGATGAGAACGGGGTTTGTGATCATTGCACCACTTTTTTCAGAGACATACAGCCTTTTTGGCACACGGATGAACGTGGTCGAAAAGAATTGCAAGCTACCATTGATAAAATCAAAAAAGAAGGTCAAGGCAAAGATTTTGATTGTTTGATGGGCATGAGTGGCGGGATTGATAGCTCCTACCTACTCTATGTCATGAAAGAACAATTTGGTCTTCGACCGTTGGTTTTTCACGTTGATGCGGGATGGAACTCCCAAATTGCCGTCAACAATATTGAACGTTTAGTCGATGGCTTGGGCCTTGATTTATACACAGAAGTAATCAATTGGGAAGAAATAAAAGACCTTCAATTGGCTTTTTTCAAATCTGGTGTTCCCCATATTGATGTTCCGCAAGACCATGCATTCTTTGCAACCATGTACAAATTTGCATCAAAACACAAAATCAAGTACATTCTGACAGGTGGAAACTATTCTACGGAATGTGTGCGAAATCCTTTGGAATGGATGTATTATCAATCAGACTCCATTCAATTAAGGGACATTTACAAAAAGCACGGTACGGGTAAATTAAAAGACTATCCTGTTACAAATGTATTGTGGCATAAGGTATACCTTCCTTACATAAAAGGCATCCAATTGATTCGTCCTTTGGATTTCGTGCCCTACAACAAAGATGAAGCCATGCAATTTTTGGTAGATAAATTTGGATATCAAAAATATCCTCAAAAACACTTTGAATCAAGATTTACTCGTTTTTACGAAGCGTATTGGTTGCCAAAGAAATTTGGATTTGACACCCGAAAAGTTCAATATTCTAGTTTGATTCTTACCAATCAAATGACAAGAGAAGATGCCCTTAAACAATTGGCTTCACCGGCTTATGATCCAGAAACAATACAGCAGGATTTTGAATACATTGCAACAAAATTAGGAATTACCGTTTCCGAGCTACAAAGCTACATGGATGCACCTAACAAGACTTACAAAGACTATAAATCACAAGAGAACATTTACAACATAGGTGCCAAGGTGATGCGCATGTTAGGCAAAGAAAAAGGAGGTAAAAGATGATTGGGATAGTAAACTATGGATCTGGGAACATTCAAGCGATTGCCAACATTTATAACCAGCTGAATATTCCAACAAAAATCATTACAAATCCGGTTGATTTGAAAACCGTTGACAAACTTATTCTCCCTGGAGTTGGTGCATTTGACGCCACGATGAAGCAATTATTAGAATCTGGACTGAAAGAAGAATTGGATGAGCTTGTCCTGAACCAAAAGAAAGACATACTTGGAATTTGCGTTGGTATGCAAATAATGGCGAACTCAAGTGAAGAAGGTCAATTGAATGGTTTGGGTTGGATTGAAGGAAAGGTGAAAAAATTTGATGTTTCAAATTTTACTCAAAAACCCTATTTACCACACATGGGTTGGAACACAGTGAAACCGTTAAATGACCATTTGATCTTTCAAAACATGGATGAAAATCAAGGATTTTATTTTGTTCATAGTTATTACTATGAATGTGCCAATCAGGACAATGTTTTAGCTACGTCTGAATACGGAAATCAATTCACTTCTTCCGTGTTCAGAGATAATATCTACGGAATGCAATTTCATCCTGAAAAAAGTCACAGCAATGGTATTCAGTTGCTTGAAAACTTTGCAAAATTGTAAATATGTTAAGATCCAGAATTATACCGTGTTTACTCGTTCACAAAAAAGGATTGGTTAAAACCGTTAACTTCAAGGACCCAAAATATGTTGGGGATCCAATCAATGCTGTTAAAATATTCAACGAAAAGGAAGTGGATGAGTTGATGGTGCTCGACATCGATGCCACCGTTGAAGGAAGAGGACCCGACTTTGAAATGATTAAAAACCTAGCTATTGAATGTCGCATGCCTTTTTGTTATGGCGGTGGTGTTACAACAGTTGACCAAGCTAAAAAAATAATAGCCTTAGGGGCTGAAAAAGTAGCCTTGAGTACAGCTGCAATCCTAAATACAAAGTTACTGAATGAAATGGGTGCTGAAGTTGGCAATCAAAGTGTTGTAGTAGTACTTGATGTGAAAAAGAGAGGATTACTAGGTGGCGGCGGCTATGATGTTTATATCAAAAATGGCAAAGAAAAAGTAAAGACAAAATTCAAGGACCTCCTTATCGAATTAAATGAATTGGGAGTTGGAGAAATCGTCATCAATTCCATTGACAGAGATGGAACCCTGCAGGGGTACGATACCAATTTAGCTGAATTTGTTCGTGACTTAACAGATGTTCCAATCACTCTTTTAGGCGGTGCAGGAACATTAGACGACATCAAAAAACTCATTCATCAATTCACCATTATAGGCGCTGCGGCGGGCAGTCTTTTTGTTTTCAAAGGAAAATACCGGGCTGTATTAATCAGTTACCCAAACAAAGAAGAAAGAAAATCACTCTACAAATAATACTCATGAAACAAATTATTCAAGACCTTAAGGACGGAAAAACGATACTAGAAGAGGTGCCTGTACCGGTTGTAAAAGCGGGTCAAGTATTGATCGAAACAAGTCGATCTTTGGTGTCTTTAGGTACGGAGCGAATGCTTGTAGAGTTTGGGAAAACCAACTATTTGCAAAAAGCAAAACAACAACCGGATAAAGTCAAGGAGGTAATCAACAAAATAAAAACCGATGGTTTAAAGCCAACCATCAATGCAGTTTTCAACAAACTAGGTCAACCTCTTCCGCTCGGCTATTGCAATGTTGGTAAAGTAATTGCAGTCGGAAAAGGGGTCGAAGATTTTAAAATCGGTGACCGTGTGGCGTCAAATGGACATCATGCCGAATTTGTTTCCATTGCTAAAAATTTGGTGGCAAAAATACCGGACAATGTAAGTGATGAAGAAGCTGCTTTTACAGTAATTGGAGCCATTGGATTACAAGGCATTCGACTGGTTAACCCAACATTTGGAGAAACGGTTGTTGTCATAGGGTTGGGTTTAATTGGGTTGATTACCGCTCAAATGTTGAAAGCCAATGGATGCCGAGTAATTGGGTTTGACTATGACCAAGCGAAAGTAGAATTGGCAACATCCTTTGGAATTGATGCGATCAATCCGGGCGAAGGAATCGACCCGATAAAATACGTCATGAGTGTCACAGAAAGCATTGGTTGCGATGCCGTCATTATCACAGCATCCAATAAAAGCAATGAAATTATATCCCAAGCAGCAAAAATGTCACGTAAACGTGGACGAATCGTTTTGGTAGGTGTTATCGGTTTGGACATCAGTCGAGCAGATTTTTTTGAAAAAGAACTGACGTTCCAAGTGTCTTGTTCCTATGGACCTGGCAGATATGACGAAAAATATGAACAACGAGGAGAAGATTATCCAATCGGGTATGTTCGCTGGACAGAAAAAAGAAATTTTGAAGCCGTACTTCATGCAATCGCTAACCAATCATTGGATGTAAAATCCTTGATCACAGAGCGCGTCCCTCTGAATGATTTCGAAAGTATCTACAACAACATGAGTGGTTCCAAATCAATTGCTTCCATTCTTGAGTATGCGGAGAAAAAAGCCAATGCGGAAAATGTAATTGAAATTACCGCTCACAATTTTTCTGGCCAAAAAGGGGTTTTGGGAATAATTGGTGCTGGTAATTTTACCAGTGCTATGATTTTGCCATCTCTAAAAAAGTCGGCAGCCAATGTGAAATACATTGCCAGTTCGGGAGGATTATCGAGCACGACCTTAGCGAAAAAATTCAAAATTGCCAACTCAACGACTGATTACAAAGCGATATTGCAGGACCAAGAAGTGGATTTGGTCTTGATTACAACACGGCACAATGCACACGCCAAAATGGTTGCCGAAGTCTTGGAGGCAGACAAACACGTATTTGTAGAAAAACCACTGGCGCTCACACAACCTGAATTAGATATTATTCTGGAAGAATATAGCAAAAAACAGAAAACGATTACCGTTGGCTTCAATAGAAGGTTTGCTCCCTTGGCTGAAAAAATGAAATCACTTTTGGGTCATTCCAATACACCTATCAACATTATTGCTACCATGAATGCTGGATTCATTCCTGCTAATGTTTGGGTACACGACATGGAAATTGGCGGAGGTCGCATCATTGGTGAAGCGTGTCATTACATTGATTTGTGTTCCTACTTAGCCGGATCAAAAGTAATGGCTGTTTGCATGAATGCAATGGGGACGAACCCAGAAGAAAATACAGACAATGCGAGTATTTTATTGAAATATGAAAATGGATCCAATGCAGTAATCAACTATTTTTCCAACGGAAGTAAATCTTATTCCAAGGAGCGATTGGAGGTATACCATCAAGAACGAACCTTGGTGATGGACAATTGGAGAAAACTGAAAGGATACGGTTTCAAAGGATTTAGTAGTGCCAGTTCTGGTCAGGACAAAGGACACTTCAATCAATTTTCAAAATTGGTAGAAACCATTAAAAAAGGTGGGCAACCCATCATTCCTTTGGATGAAATTGTCAATACAACAAAGGCTTCTTTTGCGGCAATAGAAAGTTTGAAAGAGGGAACTTGGATAAAAATAAAACAGTAAATATGAAAATTGACTTAATCGCTGGAGCAAGACCCAACTTCATGAAAATTGCACCCATCATCGATGCAATAAAAAAAGCGCAAGATATCGGAGAAGCTATTTCATTTCGCTTAATCCATACAGGACAGCACTACGACCAAAACATGAGTGGTAGTTTCTTTGAGCAATTGGGTATCCCTGCACCGGATGTGAACTTGGGCGCTGGTGGCGGTTCGCAAGCCCAACAAACGGCTTCCATTATGTTGGGTTATGAAGCATTAATGGAAAAAGAATCGACAGATTTGTGTTTGGTAGTGGGCGATGTCACCTCTACCATGGCGTGCTCCATTGTTGCACAAAAAATGCAGGTAAAAGTAGCACACGTGGAAGCGGGAATACGATCTGGAGATTGGTCGATGCCTGAAGAAATCAATCGCTTGTTGACAGACGCTATCACCAATTACTTTTTTACAACCACGGAATTTGCCAACAATAGCTTAAAAAGTGCTGGTATTGAAGATAATCGCATATTCTGGGTGGGGAATACGATGATTGATACTTTACTGAAACACCGTCATCGTTTTGCGAAACCTGAAATCTGGGACCAATTAGGTCTGGCCGACAAAAAATACATCGTCATGACATTGCATCGACCTGCAAACGTAGATGAAGAAGGCAAACTCAAATTGTTGATTCAGGAAATTATTGACCACTCCAATGGCTTGCCCTTGATTTTCCCCGTTCATCCAAGAACAGCGACAATATTGGAGCATTTGGGTATAACCCATCCTCGTTTGCACACGATTGATCCGCTCAGTTATTTAGAATTCAACTATTTAGTAGAAAAAGCGAAAGCGGTTGTTACAGATTCTGGAGGCATTACAGAAGAAACGACCGTAATGGGCGTTCCTTGTATGACGTTGCGCGACAATACCGAACGTCCGGAAACAGTTTCTGAAGGTACGAATGAATTGATTGGTACCGATCCAAAAGCCATTCAGCCTGCCATGGAAAAATTGTTCTCTGGAAATTGGAAAACCGGTAGTATTCCTCAAAAATGGGATGGCAAAACGGCTATGCGCATTGTGAACCATTTAATTGAACTCAACAAAGCCAATGCTTTTAAGAAAGCTTAGTTTATATGTGAATACACTAAAATACATGAAACTGAAACAGGTTTCTTATCAAGTATTTTATAGAGCGCGCAAAAAGCTGGGTATTCAACAAAACTTCCAAACTTTCAAAGAAAATTGTGTGCCATTTGAATTTCCTTTTGGCATATCCAACCCAATTTCCTTTGAAGCTACTTCTACATTCACATTTTTAAATAAATCATGTGTTTTTCCTGATCTGATTGATTGGAACTATCCTGAATATGGTAAATTGTGGACCTACAATTTGAATTACTTCGATTTTCTGAATCAGAGCAATTTAGATGCAGATGTAGGGATGGAATTAATTGAGTCCTACATAAAATTCGATGGACAACTGAAGGATGGAAAAGAGCCCTACCCTATTTCGCTTCGTGGAATCAATTGGATTAAATTCATTTCAAAAAACAAGTTAAGTATAAGCGCTATCGATCAAATATTATTTGAGCATTATCAAATTCTATTGGCCAACCGAGAATACCATTTACTCGGCAATCATTTGTTGGAAAATGGCTTTAGTCTTTATTTTTCAGCCTACTATTTCAGAAATGAAAAATTTCTAAAAAGCGCAATCGAGATATTACGGGCAGAATTAAATGAGCAGATATTGAAAGATGGTGCGCATTTTGAATTGTCTGCCATGTACCATCAAATCATGCTGCATCGTTTGTTGGATTGTATTCAATTGGCGAAGTACAATCATTGGGCTAAAGACGCTATACTTCCTTTTCTAGAAGAAAAAGCAACTGTTATGTTGAGTTGGTTAGAAACGATAACCTACGTCAATGGAGACATCCCGATGATGAACGACAGTACTTTTCAAATTGCCCCTACTACCCATCAACTGCTAAACTATGCCAAAGAGTTAGAAATCAAATGGGGAGCAATTCAGCTGAAAGAAAGCGGATACAGAAAATGGAACGATGAAAAATATGAATTGGTAATGGACATCGGTGCTATCGGACCCAATTATATCCCAGGACATGCCCATGCCGATACCTTCAATTTCGAACTATACGTGGACAATTCCCCCTTCATTGTCGACACCGGAATTTCAACGTATGAAAAAAATGAACGAAGACAAGTAGAAAGATCTACATCCTCTCATAATACAGTTGTTCTCAACCAACTAAACTCCACTTCCGTTTGGGGAGGCTTTCGAGTAGGGAAAAGAGCAGAAGTTCAGGTTTTAAATGAAAATTCTATTCAGATTAAAGCCAGCCACAATGGCTATAAGGAAATAAAAGCCAAGCATCAACGGTGTTTTAAAAGAACAGAAAATCAAATTATCATTGAAGATCTAGTTGATTCAAAAAAAGACTTTTCAGCCATGGCTTATCTTCATTTTCATCCTTCGATCGGAAATATTGTTCAAAATGATAATGAATTGGATTGCAGAGACCAAAAGATAAAAATTAATTTTGATAAAAATATTCGTTCAGTCCGCAAGTTGGAATACGATTATTGCGCCGGTTTTAACAAAACTTTAGCGGCAATCGCTTTCGAAATAACTTTTGACAAAGAATTAAAAACAACCATAACTTTATGAGAATTCTATTTCTCACAGATAATTTTCCACCAGAAGTCAACGCTCCTGCTACTCGCACTTACGAGCATTGCAAAGAATGGGTGAAAGCAGGAATGAAGGTCACCATTATAACATGCGCTCCTAATTTTCCAGAAGGAAAAATTTATGCTGGTTACAAAAACAAATTAATTCAAAAAGAAACAATTGACGGTATTAAAGTCATTCGTGTTTGGACCTACGTGACAGCCAATGAAGGACAAGTAAAAAGAATACTCGATTATTTAAGCTTTATGGTTGCCTCTTTCTTGGTTGGTTTATTTGTGAAAACAGATGTAATAATTGGCACTTCTCCTCAATTTTTTACAGCAATTTCGGCGAGATGGTTGTCTTTTTGGAAAAGAAAACCTTGGATTATGGAAGTGCGAGATTTATGGCCTGAATCGATTGTTTCAGTCGGCGCTTCCAAACGAAATCTAATTATACGATTTTTTGAATATTTAGAAAAGCGTATGTATAGAACGGCCTCAAAAATTGTGGTCGTAACGGATTCATTTCGAAAAACGATAATTGAAAAGCACCACATCGATGAGGCAAAAATTGAAGTTGTTAAAAATGGCGCAAATCTGGATCTATTTCAACCCTCACCAAAAGACACTGAATTAATTTCTTCCTTAGGCTTGCAAAATAAATTCATTATTGGGTATATCGGCACACATGGCATGGCACATGCATTAGATTTTGTTTTGCGTTCAGCTAAAAACATTCAAAACCCAAGTATTCATTTTTTGCTGATTGGCTCAGGTGCCATGAAAAAAGATTTAATACAATTAAAAAATAAACTGGGACTGACCAACGTCACCATGCTGGATGCCATCGGTAAAGCGGATGTAAAAAGATATACTTCCATTCTGGATGCTGGGTTAGTGAATTTAAAAAAATCAGACACCTTTAAATCCGTTATTCCTTCCAAAATATTTGAATTGGCAGCCATGAACAAGCCTATTCTTCATGGTGTGGAAGGAGAATCTGCTAAAATTATTGAAGAGTATCAAATTGGATTGACTTTCATTCCTGAAGATGAAAGGGATTTCTTTCGTAAAATTGAGCAAATAAAAGATATGCAGTTCAACTATGATAAAATTTTACTAGATTTCAATAGAAAGGAACTTGCGAAGAAATTGCTAAATTTCATTCAGCAATAGTAGCTTCTGGAAATCAAATGTTTTGCCTGAAAAAATGACATTAAATTCTTTGAAAGCACTAAGCTGATTTTCTTTACATTCGAAAGAAAAATTTAACTTTTTTCAAGATTCAATCTAAATAATCAATATACTGCTTACCTTTGTGACAGCATCACAAACTATATGAAGCTCGATTTAACACACATCCTCCTCTTACTCCTTGGGTCTTTTTTCCTGACCTACTTCCTCATTCCAAAAATAATTAGCGTTGCACGCTACAAGCGTTTGATGGATAGCCCCAACGAACGCAGCTCGCACAAACGTTCCACCCCCAACTTGGGCGGTATTGCTTTTTACATCACCATCATGTTGTCCTTTTACTTTTTGGACCATGTGGACCGCTACAATACGATACCCTCTATGTTGCCCGGTATTACGATTTTGTTCATCATGGGGTTGAAGGATGATTTAACCGTTTTGTCGGCGCGTACCAAATTCGGTAGCCAAATTATCGCTTCCCTCTTTTTGGTGGTACACTACAAATTTGAAATTTACGGCTTGAATGGTTTTATGGGCATTCAATCCATAAATCCTTATTTGGCTGCTTTTTTAGCCTTGTTTTTAATGATCGCCATCATCAACGCGTTCAATTTGATTGACGGAATTGATGGTTTGGCGAGTATCATCGGATTGATCATTTTTGTTTTGTACAGCATTCTATTCTTCCTCACACATTCCTATTTTATTTTTGGCTTGTGCATGGTGATGATTGGCTCCTTGGCCGCTTTCTTGCGCTACAATTTTTCCAACCGCATGAAGATCTTCATGGGCGATACGGGTTCGATGTTGGTAGGCTTTATTATTGCCGCGATGTCCATTCGTTTATTATCACTACCCAAACAAGAAATTTTACACCTACCCTTCCGTGCTGAGAATGTTCCTTTTGTGGCCGCCGCGATTTTGATTGTTCCGTTGTATGACATGACGCGTGTTTTCATCATTCGCTTGCTCAACAAAAAAGGACCTTTTCATCCCGACCGCAACCACATACACCACCTTTTAATCGACCAATTTCATTTTTCACATGCAAAGGCCAGTATCATGCTGGGTGTTTTCAATGTGCTTTTTTTACTGTTCTTCCATTATTTGAGCATCCATTTTTCCGTCTATGTATTGACAGGAGTTTTCTTAACCACTTTGGCTCTGATGTCTTGGTTGTTGCATGTGCTTAAACGGACGCAACGGTTTAAGCTTCAAGAAAATAATGGATAATGGAATATGGATTATGGATTATGGAATATGGAAAATTGATAATTATAAGATGTGAGCTTGGGAACAAATCCCACTCAATGTGAGCACCGCGAACTCCAGTGCTACTTTCCTAATATCTTACTATCCTGAATCCCTTCATTCCTTCCTGTTTCAAAAAATGTGAGCACCGCGAACAAATCCCATTCAATGTGAGCCCGCAAACTCCAAATTCCAGCATGGAAACCAATGTGAGCTTGCGAACCACCAATCCCGGAAGGGTCAAACAATGTGAGCCTGCGAACAGATCCCAATCAATGTGAGCACCGCGAACAACTCCCACTCAATGTGAGCCTGCGAACTCCAAATTCCCGCAGGGAAACCAATGTGAGCTTGCGAACTTCAAATGTCAAATCGAGCGCAGCAAGATTTGACTTCCAATTTCCAATTTTCATTTTGGCACTTTTCAACATTAACCCTATATTTGCCTAGAAATTAATCGTACATGACCCAACGGATTTATCCTCTGCTTCTCATTCTTCTTTTTATGGCTGGAATCTCAGCCTGCAATACCCATCAAAAGCTCGTCTATTTCCAAACCGGTCAACTCGACAGTTTAGCGGGTGTACAGAACCATTACAACCCCGTTTTTCAGCCGGACGATTTTCTTTCCATCGTGGTGACGGCACAAGAACCCGAATCCGTTATTCCTTTCAACCTAATTTCGGTTGGTACGACTACTGCTGCTTCCAACAACGGCTATTCTACCGGAATTCCTTCTTCGAATGGTTATTTGATCGACCAAGAAGGCAATGTGCAATTTCCTATTTTGGGCAGCTTGCACGTGGGTGGGATGAACCGAAAAGAAGCGGTGGAAATGCTGCAAAACAAATTAAAAGATTATTTGGTGAATCCAGGGGTGCAGATGCAAATCCTCAACTACAAAGTAACCTTGTTGGGCGATGTGAAAAATCCAGGTACGTTTAAAATCCCCAATGAACGCATAACTTTGTTAGAAGCCATTGGTTTAGCCGGTGATTTGAACATCACGGGCAACCGCAAAAATGTATTGGTCATCCGAGAAGAAAACGGAACCAAAAAAGAATACCGCATTGATTTAACCGCCAAAGACTTTTTCGCTTCGCCTGTGTACTATTTGCGCCAAAACGACGTGGTGTATGTAGAACCGAATGCGACGGCGCGGAGTGTTTCTACGCTTTGGCGAACCACCGGTGGAATTTTCATCTCTCTTACCTCTCTTGTCATCACAACAATTGTATTAATTACCCGCTAAATGGCTGATTTCGAAAATAATTTTACAGCAGAAGAAAACGAAAACGCAACCATCAATTTGCGGGAAATTCTCGAGCGCTACACCAAAAACTGGAAATGGTTTGCATTGGCCATTATCGTTACGCTTGCCACCGCATTTTTCTATTTGCGGTATTCCACCCCTTCTTTCCAATCCAGCGCCACTTTGTTGATCAAAGACGACAAAGGCGGAGCTAATTCGCCCATGGATATGTTTGCGGATTTGGGCCTTATCGGTGGACAGAGTGAAATCGACAATGAAATCGAAATTTTGAAATCCCGCACCTTGTTGGCGCGTGTGGTGGAAGAATTGAAATTGAACATATCTTATTTCTCCGACAATTCGCGCACGGGCATACGAGAAGTGGAAGAATACCAAACGGCTCCTTTCCTACTCACCATCATCAAAGCCAACGAAAAAGAACAAAGGATGTCACAAATCTTTGAACTGACCTTCCCTGATGAAAACCATTTTGAGTTGAAAAACATGGATGGAAAAGAATTTGGAAAGATTAAATTTGGCCAAGTCCTTCCAACAAAAATTGGTACCGTTCAAATCACCAAAACCGAATTTTTCAAGAAAGCCATTATCGGCGGTAAATACAAAATCCATGTAGATCAACCCGACGCGGTGGTGGCCAATTTGCGCAAATACATTTCCATTGAATTGAGCAGCAAAGAATCTACCGTTCTTTCTTTGGGTTTGCAAGGAACCGTTGTACAAAAAAACAACGACATCTTGAACGAGTTGATGCGCCAACACCAGTTGGAAGCCATTGATGACCAAAACGAAATTGCGAAAAACACCAGTGAGTTCATCAACGAACGAATGAAATTCATTACCGTTGAATTGTCGGAGGTAGAAACCGAAGGCGAGAAATTCAAAACCAAACATGCCTTGACGGATGTAACCGCGGATGCCGCTTTGTATTTGGAAAAAGGCAGTGAAGCGGAGAAAGCCTTGGTAGAAGCCAACATCCAAATGAGTTTGGCGAATTTCATGAACGAAAGTTTGGCAGAACAAACGGGCACCGAAAATTTATTACCGGCTAACATTGGTTTGGAAGACCCTAGTGTGGCGGCTTTGATCAATCAATACAACCAAACTGTATTGGATAAAAACCGTTTGTTGCGCAGCACGGGAGAGAAAAATCCAGCGGTACAAAAATTGGAAGGTCAAATTGGAAGTTTGCGTTCCTCCGTGAACAGCAGTTTGAAAAACTACCGAAATTCCCTGCGTTTGCAAATCAGTACTTTGCAAAAACAGGACAATCTCTACAAATCCAAAATTGCTTCCATCCCGGAATACGAGCGGGAATTTAGAAGTATTGCTCGTCAGCAGAATATCAAAGAAACCTTGTATTTGTATTTGTTGCAAAAACGAGAAGAAAACGAAATCGCCTTGGCGGCCACCATTGGCAACGCCAAAGTCATTGACGAAGCGTACAGTGATGGTATTCCTGTGAGCCCGAAACGAAAAATTATTTATTTGGGCGCTTTTTTGCTGGGCTTGTTGATCCCGGTTGGGTCCATCTACCTGAAAGACCTATTGGATACGAAAGTGCATGGGATAAAAGACATCGAAGACCAGAAATTACCTTTCTTGGGCGATATTCCTGAATCCGAAATAGACCAGACAATTGTTGTGGGATTAAAAACACACAACAATGCGGCAGAAGCCTTCCGCTTGATCCGTACCAACCTGGAATTCCTCTTGGGTGCAGGCGAACCAGGCAAAGGAAAAACCATTTTCATCACGTCCACCATCGCGAAAGAAGGAAAGAGTTTCGTTTCCTTGAATTTGGCGGCTGTGCTGGCCTTATCCGATAAGAAAGTGGCGTTGATTGGCTTGGACTTGCGTGCGCCAAAATTGCTCCAGTATTTGGATTTAATGGAGAAAAAAGGAATTTCCCATTACATGGTTACCCCTGGGTTAAAATTGAACGACATCACGTTTTCATCGCCTGATTTTGCTAATTTGGACATCATTCCTTCCGGCGCCATTCCGCCCAACCCCGCTGAAATGTTGATGAATCCGCACTTGGAAGAATTACTCAACGAAGCGCGAGAAAAATACGATTACGTGATTGTAGATACCGCTCCAGTAGCCCTCGTAACGGATACTTTACTTTTAGCGAAACACGCCGATGCCTTTGTTTACGTGGTTCGTGCTAATTTCTTGGACAAACGCATGCTGCAAATCCCGGCTCGTCTGATGCGCGAAAAACGTCTACCGAACATGGCCGTTCTCCTCAACGGTACCAACGCCAAAAAAGGCTACGGTTACGGCTACGGTTACGGCTACGGATATGGCTACGGCGCCGAAGTCAAAAAGAAACCTTGGTGGAAGATTTGGGGCTAAGTCCTGAAACCATCCAACAAACTTTGCCTGTCTATGAAAATAGATGGGCATTTTTTTTAGGCTGGAAAAGTTGATGGTAATTGGGGTTGTTTTCTTTGAATTTTGGGTTGTGCTTCATCTTGATTTCTGCGTATCCTCCCCCTTTCCTTGCGCTATCGCTTAGTCTTCCAGAGCAGAACTCTGTCTTCCCTCCGAAGGGGGAATGGCTTGAACTTCGAATTTGAATCAGGAGCAATTGTCGGTTTTTGAGGAAAATTTAATTCTTGATTTGAAATACTTCCTCCTCCTTTTCTGAGCGCTATCCTCCCCCTTTGGAGGAAAGAGATTGTGGTAACAATCGAAGAACCAGCGTTAGCGCCGAGAAAAGGGGGAGGATTTCCATCTCAACAAAAACCAGTGAGCCCGCGAACAAAAACCCCCTTCGTGAAAATTAACTTCGTTGCTGCTCCGCGGTCGTGCATTCGTGGCAAAAAGTAAGCCCACGAACAAAAAACCCCTTCGTGAAAATTAACTTCGTTGCTGCTCCGCGGTCGTGCATTCGTGGCAAAAAGTGAGCCCGCGAACAAAAACCCCCTTCGTGAAAATTAACTTCGTTGCTGCTCCGC
>JBAYVD010000001.1:0-639760 GCA_041674745.1 Crocinitomicaceae bacterium | reverse complement strand
TTTGGGGAAAGTTGCGAGTTGCAAGTTCTTGCTGCGCAATTCAAAGTTGCAAGTTCTGGACGGTTAGTTTGTTTTGGGGAAAGTTGCGAGTTGCAAGTTCTTGCTGCGCAATTCAAAGTTGCATGTTCTGGGCGGTTAGTTTGTTTTGGGGAAAGTTGCGAGTTGCAAGTTCTTGCTGCGCAATTCAAAGTTGCAAGTTCTGTTGGGTCATAGCTCGTTTGGCAGAAACCGTGTTCAAATCAAATTTCAGGATACCTAAGCGCACAGAACTTACAACTTGAAGAGTCGCAAAGCGGCTCAACTTGCAACTTGTAACTTTTTTAACCCTAACTTTGTAGCATGGAAGAACGTTTGGATAAAATTTTAATGCAACGCGGTTTGGTCAGTACACGGGTGCGGGCGGAACAAATCATTCGTGAACATGGCGTAATGGTGAACGGTAAGATGATCAATAAAACTGGGAAGAAATTTCCGGTGGATGCGAAAATCGAATTGTTAGCGGAAGAAATTCCGTATGTTTCTCGTGGTGCCTTAAAATTGAAACGCGCCTTGGAATTTTTCCCGGTAGAAATTGCTGGAAAAGTGGCCATGGACATTGGAGCTTCCACAGGCGGATTCACCGAAGTTTTGTTGGAAAATGACATTCAAAAAGTATATTGTGTGGATGTTGGTTCCGATCAATTACACGCTAAAATCAAAGCCGACGAGCGAATTATCAATCTTGAAAAAACCCATGTACGCGAACTCAACCATCGTTTGATTCCAGAAAAATGTGATTTGATTGTGATTGATGTATCCTTCATTTCACTGGAAAAAATATTCCCTTTCCTTCATCCTTTGGTGAATGCTGGCGCAGATTGTATTGCTCTTGTAAAACCGCAATTTGAAGTCGGAAAAGAAAATGTTGGAAAAGGCGGCATCGTTAAAAACAAAAGTCTGTACCCTGAAATGTTGGAAAACGTCAAAAAAACAGCCAAACTAAACAATTTCAGTTTTGTAGATTCGATCGATTCCCCGATTTTGGGTGGCGATGGCAATCATGAGTTTTTAATGTGGTTGAAGAGAGATTAAAACTTTACTATTTCTATAGAATTGCTGACACCTCCCTTTGTCCCTCCTCAAGGGGCGATTGAGGGAGGTGTGCAACAGAATTTAAAAAATGTACCTCAATTAATTCCTGTTAATTTTCCATATTTAGAACCATTCAAAATAACAACTATTCTTATCTTTGTACCCTTATGGGAGACAATCCAAAAAAAAGCTTCAATGTTCGTGAAATTCGTGAGCAATTTCCTTCACTTCGTCAGCAAGTGTATGGCAAAAACCTCATCTATTTTGACAATGGCGCGACGTCACAAAAACCCCAATTGGTTTTAGATGCCCTCCATCATTATTACTCAAAAGAAAATGCCAATATTCACCGTGGTGTTCACTATTTGAGTCAAATGGCGACGAATGCCTACGAAGAATCGCGCAGAACCATTCAGAAATACCTCAACGCTCAAAAATCAGAAGAAATTATTTTCACGAAAGGAACCACCGATGCCATCAATTTGGTGGCCAATTCCTTTGGTGAGTTGCTCTCAAAAGGAGACGAAATTTTAATTTCTGCCATGGAGCATCATTCCAACATCGTTCCGTGGCAAATGCTTTGTGAACGAAAAGGTTGCGTTTTGAGAATCATACCGATCAATCAAAAAGGAGAAATCATTCAGGAAGAATATGACAAATTGCTGAATGAAAAAACCAAACTGGTTTCAATTACCCACATATCAAATACATTGGGAACCATCAATCCGGTTCGCACCATGACAAAAAAGGCACATGCCGTGGGTGCTCGTGTTTTTGTAGATGGCGCACAAAGTATTCAGCACAAAAAAATTGATGTAGTCGACATGAATTGCGATTTTTTCGTGTTCTCCGGTCACAAAGTATTTGGTCCGACTGGAATTGGCGTTCTCTACGGAAAAGAAGAACTTTTGGACCAAATGCCACCGTACCAAGGTGGTGGTGATATGATTGCAAAAGTCACTTTCGAAAAAACGACGTACAACGAATTGCCTTTCAAATTTGAAGCAGGAACTCCACACATCGCTGGAGCTATTTGTTTAGGGAAAGCCTTTGAGTTTTTGAATGGAATCGACATGGACGCTGTGATGGCTTACGAAATGGAACTGGAAGCTTACGCCCAAGATTTACTAACGACTTTTGAAGGATTAGAAATCATCGGGACGGCGAAAAAGAAAACGAGTGTTGTCAGTTTTACAGTCGATAAAATTCACCCTTTTGATATTGGGACTTTGCTCGATAAACAAGGAATTGCGGTTCGAACAGGTCATCATTGCACACAACCCTTGATGGATTTTTATCAAATTCCAGGAACCACCCGCGCTAGTTTCGCGTTTTACAATACGAAGGAAGAAATTGACACCTTCATCACAGCTGTGGAAAAAAGTATTTCCATGTTAAGCTAGAAAACATGACAATAGAAGAAAAACAACAAGAAATAATTGACGAATTTGCCATCTACGACGATTGGATGGAGAAATACGAATACATTATTGAATTGGGAAAAGATTTGCCCCTGATTGCCGAAGATTTGAAAACTGACGATCGATTGATTGAAGGTTGTCAGTCGCGGGTTTGGTTGGCAAGTCACATCGACGAAAGTCAGAAATTGCGTTTCACAGCCGATTCCGATGCGATTATTACCAAAGGAATCATCGGTTTGTTGATCCGCGTGATGGACAATGAAATACCCGAAAATATCGCTACGGCCGATTTGCATTTTATTGCGGACATCGGTTTACACGAACACTTATCTCCTACTCGTTCCAACGGTTTGGCGAGCATGGTTAAAAAATTAAAAATGTCAGCCTTGACAGAAATTGCAAAGAAATCATGATGGAATTAGAAAATACCATCGTAAATGTGCTCAAAACCATTTACGACCCCGAAATTCCGGTGGATATATACGAATTGGGTTTGATTTACGAAGTGAAAATCGACGCCGAACAAAATGTGACCATAGAAATGACCTTGACTTCACCGAATTGTCCGGTGGCGGAATCCATGCCAAAAGACGTGGAAGACAAAGTTGGCGCCATTGAAGGTGTAAAATCTGCTATCGTGAACATCGTTTTTGATCCAGCTTGGGACAAAGACATGATGAGCGAAGAAGCGAAATTAGAATTGGGTTTTTTATAAAATAGACCGCTTCGCTGATGGAGGATAGAACGTTCGCTAAAGCGAACTGATAGAGCGCTTCGCTGCTGGATTAATCCAGCAGCAATGCGATCCATAATCCAGCAGCGTAGCGATCCAGACTCCAAAAAATATGAGAAGAGTAGTTATCACAGGAATGGGTGCTTTGACACCAATTGGAAATGATTTGAATAGCTTTTGGAATGCCTTAAAAAATGGTGTTTCAGGAGCAGGACCCATCACCAGATTTGACACCTCCTTATTCAAAACAAAATTTGCGTGTGAGCTAAAAGGATACGATCCTAGCGCACATTTTGATGTGAAAGAAGTACGGAAATACGATCCTTTTTCCCAATATGCTTTGGTCGCGGTGGCAGAAGCTGTTGAACATGCGAAAATTGATTTCGACACCCTAAACAAAGACCGAATCGGTGTAATTTGGGGTTCTGGAAATGGCGGCATCACAACCTTTGAAAATCAAATGACGGAATACAATCAAGGCGACGGCACACCCCGTTTTACGCCTTTTTTCATTCCTCGAATTTTAGTAGACATCGCCTCAGGAATTATTTCCATCAAATACGGTTTGCGCGGCGTAAATTTCTGTCCTGTTTCCGCTTGCGCCACTTCGAATACGGCCATGATTGAAGCCTTCAATTATATCAAGTGGGACAAAGCAGACATGATTGTAACCGGTGGTTCTGAAGCCGCTGTTACAGGTTCTGCCATTGGTGGTTTCTCTTCTGCTCAAGCGCTTTCAAAAATGAATGATACACCCGAAAAAGCATCTCGCCCCTTTGACGTGAACCGCGATGGTTTTGTGATGGGCGAAGGAGCTGGCGCGATGATTTTGGAAGAATACGAGCACGCTGTAAAACGTGGCGCGACCATTTACGGAGAAGTTGTTGGTGGAGGAATGGCAGCAGATGCCTATCATTTAACCGGAACGCATCCGGAAGGCGACGGAGCTGTTTTGGGCATGGAAGAAGCGTTGCGTGAAGCTGGCTTAAAACCAGAACAAATCGATTACGTGAACATGCACGCGACATCCACTCCGCAAGGAGATTTATCGGAATTAAAAGCCGCCAAACGTGTTTTTGGTGAAAACAAAAATCTTTCCATTTCTGCCACAAAATCCATGACAGGTCATTTGTTAGGAGCCGCTGGTGCCATTGAAGGAATCGCTTGTGTGATGGGCTTGCGTGACGGAATTGTTCCCCCAACGATCAACACAGAAACAATCGAACCGGAATTTGCTGATTTGTATGACTTCCCGTTGGGCAAAGGAAAAGCAAAAGAAATGAATTATGCCATGAGCAATACCTTTGGTTTTGGTGGACACATTGCGAGTATTATTTTTAAGCGTTTTGAGGAATAGTCTTTAGGCAATTTCTTCGATTTTCATCTGAATTACAATATACTTGTATTTTTATTAGTAGATTTCTTTTTATCTTGTCGGCCTAATTTAGACCTAAAGTTATTTACATGTTTTTACCTCCAAAGAATTACCAATCACTAGGTAGTATTAAATTGACATTCAAAAAATATCATTTTAAATTTTTAGTGGTTTTGGCTTCTTTTTTTCTTTTGCCAGAAAGTTCTCTCGCTCAACAACCCAATTCATTTGGTTTAAGCTTAGGAGAAATACCCAAGAAAATTTGTTTGAGCAATGAGCAGAAAAAAGAACTTTTTGAAAGCAATCTGCTCGAATCAAAAATGCCTGCGCTTAAACAAAATGAAACGGTAAAGGATTTTGTTCAAACGACGGTAGATCGGTATAATAGTGACATTATTAATGGTAAAATAATCTTCGGAACAGAAGAAAACAACTACTTGGATTCGATCGCTAAAAAAATCATTTTAGCTAATCCCAATTTAGGAGAAATTGACTTGGATTTCTATTTTGAGCGAAATTACCAAGTGAATGCAACCTGTCATTATCACAAAGAAATCCGCCTGAATGTTGGCTTGTTCAGTTATGTGCACAATGAGGCTGAACTTGCCTTTGTTGTGGCACACGAAATCTCCCATTATGTATTATTTCATACCGCCAAATCAATTGTGAATCATGAATCACTTTATTCAAAAAAAGATAAACCCATGGGCAAAATTGCCCTTTTAAATTCGTTGGAAAATTCTCGAAAACATGAATTGGAAGCGGATTCATTGGGTTTGATTTTGATGAGAAATGCAGGTTACGATGAAATTTTTGCATTGAATGCCCTAAAAGTTTTGTACAATTCAGACCAATCCTATATACAGTCCAATTTTGATATCAATAGTGTTTTTGAGGAGAATTATTTTATTCCTAAACTATTCTCTTCTCCTGAAATTATTGTTGTACAGCGTGACGATGACTATCTTGAACAATATCATACCCACCCAAGTATTCAAACGAGAATTGACAAATTGTCAAGTTGGATAAGTCTGGATTCAGTCGCGACGAATGGTTTCCTTATTTCTAAGGAAAAATTTGATGACATTCAAGAAAAAATGCGCATCCTGCAACTAGAACTACTATTGGTTGAAAACGATTTTACGGAAGCCTTTTACAATTCCTATTCTTTGCTTGAAATTTACCCTAAGCGAATTCGAGAATTAAAAATAATCATGGTCAAAGCACTTTACGGCATGACGAAGTTCAAAACAGGCAACCAAATAGGCGCTATTATCCATCCTATTAATCGTACACCTGGACAGAAACAAAAATTAATTCATTTTTACAAAGAATTGGACCAAAATCAGATGACCGGTATTGCGTTAAAATTTCTATTTGAAAATCAAGCGTATTTTGAAAATCCAGCTATTCCAAAAGCTATGATTCAGTCCCTTTATTCTGATCTGAAAAAAAGTGGAAAAAGTCAACCGGTTGAATTCCGGGTTGATCGACCCGATTCTGCTTTCCTCAAAAAAGTTGAACAAATTACCAATGATTTATCGAATAAAGAAAAATTCGAACTAAGAAAAGAAGTGGCTGACTTTTATTTATATGGATTTTCAAATTCAAACATTGACTTTTTGAATTCGCTCGATGAAAGGAAACAAGTAAAAGAAAAAATAATGCTTTTGCAAGTTGTAATCAATCAAAGCAATGTGAAAGATAAAAACATTCAAAAATCGCTTGAAAAAACACACGCGCTTGCATTTTTAAACTATGACAATTCTATTAAAGAAACGTTCTATAATTTACCGTTGAATACCGAAGCTTATAACAACCAAGTGAAAGTGGTAAATTGGCTCAATGAGTTATATAATAGCCAAGGATTGTTGCAACCACTTGTTTATCAAGACTTCATTAAGATTTCAGCAGAATACAAGCAAATAGTTCACCTGATAATCATCTACAACAACGGAAAAGAAAAGTCATACAATGTGCGCCAAACATTCTTACTCCTCGATGATTATCTAGCAGCCAATAAACTGGATTTTGACAATGTGCATGTCAATGTCAATTTTAATTTTACAGATTTTTACACAAAACAACTAAATAAACTAGCCAATCTTTAGTATGAAACAGAGCATTCTATTCTTCCTTATTTTTCCGTTTTCCAATTTAGTTGGCCAAAATTCAAATGTTCAAATCAATCGATTTGCCTTTGTGAAAGGAGACCCTGAAATCGTTCATGAAACGGATAGTTTTTTATATGTGGATCAGGTCAATTTATCAGGGAGTTATAAGCACGATCACTATATGATCAAGAAATCCAGTTTAAAACAGCACAAAATTTTCCATCTTGGGTACAATATATTATTCTCGGGTAGCGATATTCTCGAAATAATAATGAAAAAGCGAACAAAACAGGAGTCCAGAGAAGTTATCGTGTATTTACATAATTTTGAAAAAGTAGGATACATCGCCAAGAAAGTTACTTTAGATTTAGGTGATCAGATAGAAAAGCGATTCATAAACCTTTCCAAAGCTGTTTCACCAAGTGGACAATTTTTTCTCGTTTCTGCCAATGCGAATTCCAGCGAGGATGATAAAAATTTGATACAGTATTTTGTATTAAATGAAAATTTGGAAGTAGTTCATCGCTTTGAGGATTATTATCTTAATACGAAAGATAGAATTGTAAGCATCGATAATGATGGGAGTGTATACGTGCTTTCTAACAACAACATACTAACTGTGTACAATGCACTAAAAAATTACGAGAAATGGGAACAATCATTTTTCCCTACGAATTCAAACTATTCTCAAGGAAAATTTCACGAATTTAAAGTCGTTCAACAGGGAACTACTATGAGCTTCAAGTGTATTTATGAGTTAAATAATTACGTCGTGTCACTTACGATTCCGATCGATTATTACACCAAGGAAGTAAATAAAATACAGGAAAAGGATTTACCCTGGGCGAGCCAATATCTAAATAATGGCAAAATTCTTGAATACGAGTATTTTTCAACATTTCTTACAAGTTATGCTTCTTCCTTTACGCCAATTTTTTCTTCTAAACCAAGAAAGACAAACATACTAAGATTTAACTCAAAATCTAACGCCGGTTCTGACATGGCCACCGTGGTTGTCAGTACTGAGAATTCATTGTTTATTCCGTACGCCGTTTTTGGGTCGAAAATTGATTCGAGTGCACTTTACATGTTGTTTAATGTCCATAAAAAAGACGCAAACAAACCAGAAGTGTACAAAAATGATAGTTTGACGATGGATTTCCATTCTAAATTGAAACGAACTAGAAAAAGCGTAACGCTCTTATGTGTCATTGATTTAAAAACAGGAGCGCTATTGAAGAAGGAAAAGGTCTTCACTCGTTTAGAAAACAAAAAGTACAAAGCATTTCCTTTACCAAAGACTATTTGGCTTTCTAAAGACGGCAAAAACATCTACTTTATAGCTACAAAGCCCAGATTGAATCCAATCAATCAATGCATTGTAAAATACACCTTGCATGATTAATTGAAAATAATTTATTGAATCACTCTGCCTTATTAATTTTGTCCTTATCCGTACGTCCAATACAAAATCCTAAACCAGTACTGATATGAAAAACTTTTGCTCCAGCAGGATTCAATGCGGCTAAAATGTTGTCCGTCGCTACAAAATAAGACATGCCTAAACCTTTTAAAGCAAAGCCGAATCCTATATTTTTCGCGCTACGAGCCGTCATCGAGTAATTCAAATTGACAAATAGCCAATTCTTCACGTGCAACGTGCCTGTTAAGGAAAGTGTCGGTCGGTATTTCTTGTTGGCAAAATCAGAGAACCAAACGGCACCGACGCCAAACAAAGAATTGATATCGTAGTTCCCGCCCAAAATGATTCTTGTCGGCAACGCGGTTCGGTAACTTTGGCTATTTTTATCCAAAAGAAAAACATTCTTTAAAGTATCTTGAATATTTTGCAAGTAATTTGAATCGTTCAACGCTTGATTGATATCCGCCCCTTTGAATGTATAGGTGAAATCAGTTCGATTGTAATTGTGCACGTTTTGCGTCCATTTGATACTTCCTACATCCAAAATACTGGCGGTTATTTTTAATTTTTCAGAAACAGCATACGTCGCCCCGAAATCAAACGCTGTTCCATGATTTTTAAAGTTGTAGGCACCCGATTGATCAAATTGCTGAGTAGAATCTGGAATACCTGAAGTACGCAAATCCAAGGCGCCATCGATCGTTAAATCAAACGTTTCTTGGTCCGTTGTCAAACCCAAAACACTTTTCTTGGTATGAACATTCGCAATTCCCGAAAGCAGTTTTGCGCGCACGCCAACTTTCAACTTGGCATCCAAAAATTCGCGATTAAAACCCACTCCATATTCCATGTAGCTATTCATGTTCAGCCCCAAACCGTCCATATTTGCTCGCTGCCCAAGCAATGAACCGCCATTTCCTTCAAAGATGAGTTTCACAAAATCCTTTGGATAAGCAAAACTAAAATCAAAACGATTGATTACCGCAAAACTGAAGTAGTTTTGTTTCACTTTTATACCAAATCCAAGCAATTCATTCTGTGCAGTAGCTGACAAAAAATTATTTCGGGCCATTTTATCGATGGCACCCGCCGGTGAAATCACCAAGGAATCATCTTGCGGACGAGCAACCAAAACATCCTTCAATGCAAAACCACTATTGGAAATTCCAACACTGTGCATCCCTGTTCCAATGGAAAAATAGAGCTTGTTTTTGGCATTCCAAGAAGGATTGTAATAATGTGACTGAGGCAAATTCTGCATGCCGTTATAATATCCAAAGTTCTTCTGCGCTAGCACATTGGACTGAATTCCAAACAGAAACAGGAAAGCAATCAGTGCGAATTGGTAATTCTTCATCATAATTGCCCTTGTTTATATTTTTACTTTGCCTTGCACCTGCAATCCCAATCGCAGACTCAATTTATACGAATCATAAAACTTCACGACGGTTCCTAGATTGCCATCCGTCGTTTGTCCACCCACTTCAAAAATAATGTACGCCGTGTTTTTCACGGTTGGCAATTCCGCATTTGTCAACGTAAAATCATTGATGGCTTTGGCTGATTGTGTTACTTTTCCAGTTCCATCCACAGGTGCCGCTTTTATTAAATCCTGGTAACCGTTCGTTAAGTCTTTCAAAACGTTGTAGTTTGCATCAACCAATAAAATATGCACTTTGGCTTCTATGGGAAAACCGTTGTCGATGTTCAACCGAATCATAGCCGACTCTATAAATTCATTGTCTAGGTTAACGGTAGCAGCGATTGTATCTCGCATCACAAAACCTGTCGCGTATCCTTCTAAAGGCAAAGTTAACGTTCCCTGCAAATTGATTTTGCTATCATGAGCGATAAATTGGGTGCCAGCAGTCGGAATTGAACCACCAATATCATAAATCAAAATTTTCGGTGTGGGTGAAAGTATGTCCTGAATATTGGCAGAATTTTGATCAGAAATCATTAAAGTAGATGTGGCCACTTGTCCAACATTTGTTGCTTGCGCCAACGAAAAACTAGCCGGAAAACCTGTCAGCGGAAACTCCGCACCAGAGACCAATTCTTTGGTTTTTATGGAATTAAAATTGATGTCGACAGGAAGTCCAAAACTATTTCCAAACTTAAATTCCATCGTAGGATTGACAATGGTAAAAGTACCTTGCGTCGTATTGTTGAACAATTTTAGTGCAATTGTATCCATGGCATTCGGGAGAACCAAGGAACTAAATTCGCCTGTGATCAAATCGAAATCCAAGTTGGACAAATTGAGGTCAAAATTCGCATATTCAGTACCAAATATCGGATTACCCGAACCGGTTATCGTCAAATCCAGATTGACTCGTATTTCATTGGAACCACCCGAACCATTGGTCAAATCCAAGATGGCATTGTTTAAATTGACTGTCGTTGTGCCAACCTGTGGAGTACTCCCGTTGTAAACCAAGTCGATTGTTCGGGTAACAGGGATTCCATTTTCCAGTAAATCTGGAAAAATAAAGTCATACTTCAAGGAATGCATTAAATTGGTCGCAACATCAATATTTAATATCCCAGACTGAAAATCGATTGTATACAAACTTCCTCCAGCAGCATTGTTTAGACTAAACGTTTGGTTGGTGGAAACCGTTTGTGTTCCGCTAAATGATGGAACAATTGGCACACCGTATGAAGCCATAGACGCACTGTAGTTGAAGTTTTGATTCGGTAAATCAATCAAATCTGCAGCGACCAGAATATCTTTGTTTTCAGAATACAGAATCGCCAAAGAAACATCTTGACCGACAGACAATACAGAAGAATCATTACCGGACAACACATCGTATACCCCAAATTCTCCAATAGCCAATGGAACCGCTAAATTGGGAGACCACGCTTCTGTTGCAATTTTATTTAATTCCAATTTCTTACACGACGAAATAATCAAAGTCGCTAAGATGAAGGCAAACGCGATTCGCTTATTATTCCTTGAATTCTCCATAATTACTGTTCAATTTGTAAAGCGGTAGTGCAATTGTTTTTGGTTCAACCTGAAAGACTATTTAGTTTCGTCAACAAATCGTCCTCGAGAAATTACTTCCACAAAGGTTGAATTTTTGCGCGGTCTTCGTACAAATTCCAACTATTAATGGCAAAAAAGAGGATGGCAATTGGCATTCCAGACGGTGCAACAAAAATGTGGGTAAGTACAATTCCAACGATAATTGGAAACAACATCACATTGGCCAAAGCACGGTACTTTTTTGTCATACCCAGGATTCCTCCAAGAATTTCAACAATGGCGAGCAATGGCATGATCCATCCAATAGTTTCAAACGCCGCAAAATTCTGCGCAACTTTTTCGGGCATGTCTTCGGGCATGGGTGCGTAATGAAAGAATTTGTTCAATCCCGAATTGATGAACATCAATCCATATAAAATATTTAAAACCAGTAAAATTTTGCTTTTCATAACCAATTTAGTTTTCGTTTAACGTATAAAAGTTGATTCCCTTGTCAACTTTTATACCTTAAATATACTTTTTTTTTACCAAAGCTATTTATTCCTATCAAGATAGGAAAAACTAAGGAAACAGCTGTTATTTGGTTTGCCAAATTCCTTATAAATGGCCTTTGCGGTTTCGATGCTAACAAAAAGAAGCCTACAATTCGCTTTTCAAATACCTCGCTGTATGCGAAACCTTTTCAAATTTCTTCACGACTTGCTCAGGCGTTCCCTCGGCGATAATCATCCCGCCGCCTTTACCGCCTTCGGGACCAATGTCGATCAAGTGATCGGCGACTTTTACGATGTCCAAATTGTGTTCGATGACCAAAACGGTATTGCCTTCGTCGACCAAGCGTTGGAGAACTTCCAGCAAAACGCGTATGTCTTCGAAATGCAAACCGGTACTCGGTTCGTCCAATATGTACATTGTATTTCCTGTGCTGCGTTTGGACAATTCGGTGGATAATTTCACCCGTTGGGCTTCTCCACCGGAAAGAGTTGTAGATGATTGCCCCAATTGTACATAGCCCAAACCGACGGAATTCAGCGTTTCCAAAACCCGACTGATTTTCGGGATTTTCTCAAAGAATTTGGCGCCGTCTTCGATGGTCATTTGCAAAACATCGCTAATGGATTTACCGCGGTAGCGTACTTCCAAGGTTTCGTCGTTGTAGCGTTTTCCGTTGCAGGTTTCGCATTCTACATATACATCGGGCAAGAAATTCATTTCCACCACTTTCAATCCACCACCGCTGCAGGTTTCGCAACGTCCGCCTTTCACATTGAAGGAGAAACGACCCGCTTTGTACCCGCGAATTTGCGCTTCTGGCAAACTGGCAAACAAACTCCTGATTTCATCGAAAACTTTGGTGTACGTCGCTGGATTGGAACGCGGCGTTCGACCAATGGGACTTTGATCGATTTCAATTATTTTATCAATGTTGTCAATCCCTTCGATTTTCTTGTAAGGCAACGGTTTTTTGACACCATTGTAAATGTGTGCCAACAAAATAGGATACAAGGTGTGGTTGATCAGCGAAGATTTTCCGCTGCCTGAAACACCGGTTACACAAGTCATGGTTCCCAAAGGAATGTGCAGATTCACATTTTGTAGATTGTGTCCAGTGGCGCCTAAAAGCGACAATTTCTTGCCGTTGCCTTTTCGACGAGTTTTTGGAACCTCAATTTTCATTTCGCCACGCAAGTATTTGGTGGTCATGGAATCATGCGAAATCAATTCTTTGTACGGCGCTGCGTTGACGATTTGTCCACCGTGTTTTCCTGCGCCCGGACCGATGTCTACAATAAAATCGGCCACTTCCATGATTTCTTTGTCGTGTTCTACCACCAAAACAGAATTTCCAGCATCGCGCAAACGAAGCAAAGAATTGATGAGTCGCGTATTGTCGCGCTGGTGTAAACCAATGCTCGGCTCATCCAAAACGTAGAGTACATTGATCAATTCTGATCCAATTTGGTTGGCCAAACGAATGCGTTGCGCTTCACCTCCCGAAAGGGTTTTGGAAGAACGATTCAAGGTCAAATAATTCAAGCCTACTTCCAAAATAAAACTCAATCGTGCGTTGATTTCTTTCAAAATCTCAGTACCGATTGTCATTTGGGAAGGAGAAAGTTTTTGAGGAACTGCATCAAAAAACACTTTCAATTCACTCAAATCCATGTTGGACAATTCGCCAATGTGCTTCTCGTTGATTTTAAACTGCAAGGCTTCTTTTTTCAATCGAGCACCTTCACACGTTGGACAAGTTACCTTGTTCATGAAACTTTGTGCCCAACGTTGAACACCCGCCGTACTTTCTTCTGAATGTCTCGTTATGAAATGAACAATTCCTTCAAAAGCGACAAATTGTTGTTTTTTCGAGCGCTCAATTCCGTCGTTTCCATAGAGCAAAACATTGATAATTTCATCTGGAAATTCCGACAAAGGCGTCGTTATCGACAAATCTTCTGTGCGTAAATACGATTCTATTTTATCAAAAATCCAGGTGCGTTTGTATTCCCCCAAGGGCTCCAAACCACCATTTTTAATTGATTTTTGCGGATTTGGAATGATTTTCTCTAAATCTGCTTCCGCTACTTCTCCCAATCCACTGCACGTCGGACAAGCGCCATACGGTGAATTGAACGAGAACAAACTCGGCTCAGGTTCTGGGTAACTGATGCCCGTTGTTGGACACATCAACGTACGGCTAAAATGACGGACTTCGTTGCTTTCAAAATCTTGCACCATCATCGCTTTGGAACCGTGTTTCATCGTTATGAGCACGGAATCGTAAATGCGTTTTCGGTCTTTTTTATCAATCAACAATCGATCTATCACCAATTCAATGTCGTGGACTTTGTAACGATCCAAGCGCATGCCTTTGGTAATTTCCATCACTTCGTTATCGACCCGAACTTTGGTAAAACCCATTTTTTGAAACTGCTCAAACAGTTCGCGGTAATGCCCTTTTCTCCCTTTGATTTTTGGCGCTAAGAAAATCACTTTTTTACCTTGGTATTGCTCAATGATCAAGTCGACAATTTGTTCATCGGAATACTTGACCATTTTTTCGCCTGTGTTGTAGGAGTAAGCATCGCCAATGCGAGCATACAACAAGCGCAGGAAATCGTAAATCTCGGTAATTGTTCCAACGGTCGACCGAGGACTTCTCGAAATGGTTTTTTGTTCGATCGCAATGACCGGGGAAAGTCCATCGATTTTATCTACGTCTGGTCGTTCCAATCCGCCCAAAAATTGACGCGCATACGAGGAAAATGTTTCAATGTAGCGTCGTTGACCTTCTGCATACAAGGTGTCAAAAGCCAAAGAAGACTTTCCACTTCCACTCAAACCCGTAAAAACGACCAATTTATTCCTTGGAATGGATAAATCTACATTTTTAAGGTTGTGCTCTTTGGCACCGTAAATGTCAATACTAGAATTTTCTTTTGCCATTATTTGTTGCTGTAATTGCCGTATTGCGCGTTGTCTTTTGGAAGCAATATTTTGTATCCACTCGGTTTTGCTTTAAGCACATTGCCGCTAATCCAAGGATTCAATTTCACCAAAATTTTGTAGTTGCTACCCTTGTCTTTTGCCCAGCGAGCCAAATCCTTTATTTCGGTATTCACTTCCGCTGTTCTTGTTTGAATAACAGGATACAATTCGATTTGTTCCAAGTCATACCCATAACTTTTCGGATTCTCGAATATCAATTTGATCGCCAAGATGCGAAACACATATCGACTGGTTTCACTGTTCATGTAGGTATCAAAATAACTATCGACATATTGCCAACGCTGATCTTTTCGAACTCCCGCTACTCCTCGATTGTAAGCAGCAGCCGCCTCTACCCAACTTCCTAAGGTATCTTTCGCTTTCGTTAAGTATTTTGCCGCGGCAGGCGTGCTTTTTTGCAAGTCTTGACGTTCGTCGATGAATTCGTTCACCGTTAAACCATATTCTTTGGCAGTCTGCGGCATGAATTGCCAAAATCCATGGGCACCGCTTCCACTTTCTACATTTTCATAACCCGATTCAATCAAGGCCAAATACTTGAAATCGTCTGGAAGATTATTTTCTTTCAGCAATTTTTCAATTTCACCCATGTAGCGATTTGCCCGCTTGAAATAGGGAATAATTAAATTGTGGTAGAATACGATACCGTGTAATTCTTTGTCCAAGCGCTCGCGAATATCGATATCTGTGAGGTCAATTTTTTCTCCCGCGAAAATCATTTCGGATGGCAATTTTGGCATATTGAAATGACCGAAGTCGAAACTTGCTGTTTGTTCGTCTTTTTGGGTAGAATCTGTTTGGGCTGTGCAAGCAATTAATGTACTTGCAACGACAAAAATACCGATGACTTTTTTAGTATTTTGAAAGAATGTTATCATGTGATAACAAAGTTAGTCATTCAAAAATATTCCTACGCTTTTTGTTTGAATTTGATTGTATTCCGATACAAATACCAGAAAATCATGAGAAAATAGAGTAATCCAGCAAAAAACGTCAGTAAAGTGGAGGTTTTGGCCAAAAGAAAAAGTAAACAAGTAACCAACGTTGAAACGGCTCCCAAAATCACAAAAATAGACCAAACTTGGTTATCATTTTTACCAGAATATACGAGATGATGCGTCGTATGATCTTTCCCTCCAACCATGGGTGATTTTCCGGCTTTCAATCGATTTATAACCACTGTCAATGTATCTGCCGCTGCAGGAGTTAAAGCAACCAATGCTAAAATAGGGCCCAACCAAATGGTTGAACCAATGGCTTCATTGGCATGAAAAAGTGTTTTTACCGTAAAAAAAGCGACAATAACACCAATGAACTGGCTACCGCCATCTCCCATAAACATTTTAGAAGGATGAACATTGTACTTTAAAAAACCTACCATGGTTCCTATGCACGCTACAATGAGCAAGGACCAAACACTTAAGAAAAAACCAACGCTTAAAAAGTAGACCAGCAAACAGGAAAGTAAAACAAATAAGGTAGTGGTTCCAGTGATTCCGTCCATATTATCCAGCATATTGAGAGAATTCATTAAAATTACAACCCACAAAATGGTCAAGCCCCCGTCTAAAATGAAATGATGAAAAAATTCTATACTCGTGCCGGAAATGACAAAAATAACTCCACATAATATTTGAATGGCCAGTTTAAACCAAGGCCGCGTATCATACGCATCATCCGAAATTCCCATAGCGAAAGCCAACGAACTAGAGATCAGCAAACCTAGATATTCCGCTTGAAACAATTTCAGTTCTTCATTGAACAATAAGGAAACGAGTAGTCCACTCACTATAAAAACTAAAAACATGCTAACTCCACCGAGGGAGGGTTTTGATTCATTGCTCCAACGAACTGTGACATCATTTTTATTTCGGATGCCCAAGGTTCTGGCAAAACTAAGAATCAAACTATTGACGACCAAACTGATGCCAATGCTTACGGAGAGTACAAGGAGAAAATAAGTTATAATCATTTTAAAAAGGGGTGCTAAAATCTGTCCATTTTTTTCCTAATTTGTCTTTTTCAGAAACAAGGGTTTGTTCAAGCTGCCAATCGATATTCAAATCGCTGTCATTCCATAAGACGCAATCTTCGCTCGATGGTTGGTAGAAGTTAGTGCATTTGTATTGAAAAATAGTTTGATCTTCCAACGTTGCAAAGCCATGAGCAAATCCAGGTGGAACCCAAAATTGCTTTTTATTTTCAGCTGAAAGTAAAATTGAAAAGTGTTTCCCATAAGTTGGAGAGTCTTTTCGTATATCCAATGCTACATCCAAAACAGATCCTTGTACAACGCGCACCAACTTACCTTGATCAAAAGGTGGCTTTTGAAAATGCAACCCCCGAACTACATTTTTACTGGACAAGGATTGATTGTCTTGAACGAAAAGATACTCCTTTCCTATTTTCTCATTGAATTCTTGTTGATTGAAGCTTTCGTAAAAATAACCTCTTTCATCTCCAAAAACTTTTGGTTCAAGGATGAACAATCCTTTCAATTCACATTCGGTAAAATTCATATTTTAAAAATTCGGGAAAGAAATGATTTTGGCGCTGGTTCATCCGAGTAATATTCATAATTGTAACCATAGGATCTTCGGTTTCGAATTTCGCCGTTTAAAATAAGATTTAATTTCGTGATATGCTGTACGTCAACTAGTTCTTCTACTCGCTCAGCATAACTTCGTTTAGAATAATTCGCTTTGAACACATAAATTGGAATATCCGCTTTTGCCAACAACTGAACACCGTCCGAAACGACGCCAACTGGTGGATTATCAATAACAATTACGTCATATATCGTACCTAATTCCTCTAATATTTCAGCCATTTTTTTGCTTAAAATCAATTCTGATGGATTCGGAGGTACAGGACCTGCTGTTAGAAAATGTAAATTTTCTACATTCGAGTTTTGAACACATTCTTGCCATGTTTTTTGATTGACCAATGCATTGCTCATCCCAATTTTGTTGGACGCTTTTAAGGCCAAATGAATTTTGGGTTTGCGCAGATCTAAATCTATTAAAACGGTCTTTTTACCAGACATGGCAATAATTGCTGCTAAATTCAAACTCACAAAAGTTTTTCCTTCTCCTGACACAGAAGAAGAAATTGCGATTGTTTTGTAATCCGGAAAAACAAAACTCATGTTGGCCCGAATATTACGCATAGCCTCCGAAATAATTGATTTTGGACTGTCATACACCAACAATTCAGAATAATCCATCGATTCTTTCAAAAGCGGAACCGTACCCAAATACGATAAATTGGGAGGTAATATTTTCTTTAGATCGTCCACACTATTCACTTCATTGTACCGAACGTACGCAATGAAAAGGATGATAAATCCGAAGAAAAAGCCAAACCCTATGAATGCTCCATAAATTTGATTTCTATTGGGATTTATGGGATTACTCTGCACCATAGCCTTACTCAAAATTCGATTCGAAGAGGAATAACCCGCATTTGAAATGGCATACATTACCTTTTTCTCTGTAAGTAAACTAAAATACTTATCATTTAAGTCTTGAATATTTTTTAAACGACCATATTCCATTTTCTTTTCAGGAATCTTAAAAATATCATTTTGAATGCTTCCAATTTTGGATCGCAGAACATTCGCATTTTCAGCCAATCGATTCTGCAAAAAGACAATTGTTTTGCGAATTCCTTCAGTTTTCATGCTGATTCGCAAGGTCAATGATTTAATTTCTGGGTTTTCTTCTGTAACGCTGTATAACAAATTTTCTTTTCGTTCCAACATTTCGTACAACTCCTCAATTTGTTTTGACAAAGACAATTGGTAGCTTTTACCTAACATTTCAGGCAAGAGACGATAAATTTCAAGTCGATTCGGTTCCTTGGTCAATTTAGAGGCCACTTTATTTAAACCATTTAGCTCATCTTCAATTTCGTACAACTGATCTTGTAATTTAATTACATTCTCCGTCAAATTAGAACCAATAGCTTCTGGATCCGCCAAATTCGATTGTCGTTGAAAAAATACCAAACTGTCTTTCGAATTTTCAAGTTCCTGGCTTAAACTATCCAATTGCTGATCAATGAATAACAAGACATTCTCGTTTCCTTTTCGTTTAATATCCAGTTCGAAATTAAAAAAAGTGTTGGCCAACGAATTCAATAAATCTGCGCAAAAGTATGGGTTGTATGCCGCAAAACGCAACTCTATCGTTTGTGCATTCGGATCCATAGGATTGACCGAAAGATTAGAGGAAAATTTTGAAGAAAGCGAACCAATGCTGTTAAAAGCAAAAAATAACTTGTCATTTTTTAAAATCTTTTCCATGGTCGCGCGATCCATCACGTTCAAAACAACATCAAAATCCTCGTTTACGAGATGTCCATTTGCGAATCCTTTTACTCGCTTTGTTTTGTTTTGAAAGTCATATGTAAGTTCTAAATTGTTACCCTGAAGGTTTACATATATTGGAATATTAATGAGAGATGAATCTTTGAGTTGAACAGTGCTGACATTAAAACAACTCGAGGTATATTTTTCCTCCGTTAAAATTTTTCCCTCTTGAAACAAACTTACGTGCGCATTCATTTTCTGCAGCGCCCTTTCAAAAAGCAACTGAGAACGAAGAAGTTCCAAATTGGCGTTAAAATTCGAATTGGTTGAGTTGATATTTTCAATATCCAATAAATCCCTGGCTTGATCACTGTCCGCTAATTGTATCAGCATAGTGGATTCATAAACGGGCTTTGAGTACCGCAAAATAAAAAAAGCAATTCCCGTAAAAGTCAATATAGAGACAAGAAGTACCCACCATTTTCTTCGTAAAACGGTTTTGACGACTTGCGCATCGAAATCTTTGGTTATAAAAAAAGAATCTCCAGCCACGTCTCTATTAATTGATTTTAGTAATAAATGTAATGATAATTAAGGCACTTGAAAGCAGTGACATGATTGGAGCGATTTCTTTAATGATTTCTTTCGCCAATTCTGGGTTTGGTTCAATGTAAATATAATCGTTTGCTTGGACAATTAAATCTGTATATCTCAAACCATCAATGGTACTTAAATCGATCGTATAGACCTTTCTTTCCCCATTCACTTTGCGCATTAATTTTATGGTATTCGCTCTACCTCTAGTCGGAATTCCTCCAGCCTGCGCTATGGCTTCCATCAAGGTTGTGTTGCTACTGGTCAAAGGTATAACCATCGCATCTCCTCCATTGCCTGGAAAAACGATAACCCGCTGATTGGATACTTTCACTTGTACAAATGGATCTTGATAGGTTTTTGAAAAACGTGTTTCTAATAAATGTTCGCATTCCGGAATGCTCAATCCGGCGACTTTTACAAAGCCCAACACAGGAAGTTCCACCAACGAATCTTGACCTACCAAAAATTCAGGAGAGAAACCTGTTGAACCAGCTTTTTCAACGACATTCGATAAAGATTCGATCAATTTCGTTCCATCGTTGGTGGCAATTGAAAATACAATTTTATCATCCGGACTGATCAGATAACGTTCAGAAGGTCGCAGTGGCAATGAGTCCAGATTGGCATATTCACCCTTGGGAGATTTTAGCATGATGCTACTATTCACACCACAACTAACGATAAAGCTAATTAGGAAAGAAAACGCAATCCATTTTATCCAATTATTTTTTTTCATTTTTCTGATTCAAATCGATATACAATTGATTCATGTTCGCCACCAAAGTTTGGTAGTTGAATTTATCTCTTACGTAGATCCAGCCATTTTGTGACATTTTTTCACGTAAATTTTCATTTTCTATTAGTTCCAACAATTTTTCAGCAAACAATTCAGGTTGGTTGGAAGGAACCAAAAACCCCGTTTCGCCATCTAAAACCACGTCTCTCACACCACCAACATTTGTTGAGACAACAGGTACATTTGCTGCTTGGGCTTCAATTAAACTGACTGGAGTTCCTTCATTCAAAGAAGTCAAACACAATAAATCCATTCCCGCATTGAACGTCGCAATATCCTTTATCCAAGACGTGAAAATAATTTTGAAATTTTCATTTTGAGGAATACTTCGACTAATTGTTTCCAATTTTTCCCTTTCCAAACCATCGCCAACAATGTAGGCATGCACCTTCTTGGTCGTATTCTTTTGAATGATTCTCAGTGCATCCAAAAATAAGGTGTGATTTTTTATTGGCGCTAAGCGACCAACAACGGCAACGGCAATTGTATCCTCAGTTAGGGTATAGTTTAATCTCGTCTTTTGACGATTCTCTTCTTTTTCGTTCTGAAATTTCTGTAAATCAAACCCTAAAGGAACGATGTGAATTCGATCCTCAGAGGTGATTTTATACACCTTAGACAAATCGTTTTTTTGTTCTGACGAAATGGCAATGATTCCACTTGAACGTTTTGCTAGCCAACGCTCAATGAAGAGAAATATTTTTGTTTTCCAGGGAGAGAAATAACCACTAAAAACATGACCGTGAAAGGTATGGACAATAATCGGCACTTTGGAATGAATGGCTGCCAATCGGCCAATTGCGCCTGCTTTTGCAGCATGCGTATGAACGATGTCTGGTTTGAATTCTTTTATGATTTTTCGCAAAGCTCGATAGGCTTTGATATCGTCGCGGAAATTTGGTTCTCTCTTCAATTCAGAAAGAACGCGTGGCTGAATTCCTAATTCTTTCAGCACATGCAATGAATCGACTTCTCCAACATCCGGCTCTCCACCGACCAACAAAGTCTCATATTGTTCTCCCAAATACTTCGTCAAATAGGCAACATTGTAGGTTGGACCTCCAATATTAAATCGATTGATAATGCGAAGAACTTTTGGCATTGATTTCTGCGTATTTAAAGTACGAAGTTAGGTGAACAAATCAAAATACACACATTTTAACCTATTTTTTGGAACAAAATGGTGAATACAGAGTAAACAATAAAATTGGGTAGTTTAAATTTTAATTGTTACGCCCCCATAACTATATAAGAATACTCTCTACGATGAAAAAACTTGTTTTCTTTCTGGCTTTAACTGCTCATTTTGCAATTGGACAAAATATCGTCCAAAATGCCGTTAATACATTCAAGGATTACTGGGCTTTTAAAAATGCATCAATTTCAATATCCGTAAAAGATCTGGCAACCGGAGAAACCATTGCACAGCATCAAAATTTGCTGGCATTGCCACCTGCAAGCACCGTCAAATTATTTTCAACGGCTTCCGCTTTTGAACTATTAGGCTACGATTACCGTCCATCCACCTATTTTTACTCCGATGGAGTTATCAACCCAAATGGAGTGTTGAGCGGAAATCTTTATATCAAAGGTGGAGGTGATCCTACTTTGGGTAGCAAATATTTTACTACTCAAGGCAAAGAAAGTGCGTTCTTAAATGAGTGGTTACAGGAATTGGTTCGTTTGCGTATTCACAAGATAGAAGGAAAAATTATCGTGGATGGATCTTCTTTTGGTTACAATGGTTGTCCGGACGGTTGGACATGGGGAGATATGGGGAATTATTATGGAGCTGGACCTTCTGGAATCGTGTTGCGCGATAATATGTTGAACTATTATTTTAAAACCGATGAAATAGGAACCGTTACAACCCTCTTGCGAACGGAACCGGAAGTGAAAAATTTACAATTCCTAAACGGAATAATTGCCGCCAAGCAATCGGGCGATGAAAGTTATATTTTTGGTGCACCCTATAGTTACGAACGATTCGGTACGGGAACATTGCCGTATGGCAGAAAGGAATTTTTGGTTAAAGGGTCATTGCCCGACCCAGAACAACAATTGGCAATTGAATTTTATGACAAATTAGTCGCTAGAAAAATTCATGTAGAAGGATACGATTTTGGTCGGAATTTCGTCCTTAAAAACAAAACACTGCCAGATGTGAAAAAACTCAATCTCATTTTCAAATGGGAAGGAAAAAGTATTGAAGAAATTTGCCATCATACGAACATGAAAAGTGTAAACCTCTTCGCAGAACAGCTCGTAACATTAATCGGATATGAAAAACGAGGACTTGGAACCACCGAAAATGGTTTAGACGAAATCCTTTCTTATTGGCGTAACAAATTTGATATCAATGGCTTGAACTTAAAAGATGGAAGTGGGCTTTCTCGGTCCAATTCGGTCAGCAGCCAGCATTTTGTAGACTTGCTTTACTACATGTCAAAAAGTGACAAATACAGTATTTTCAGAACCTCGTTGCCTACAGCAGGGCAAAGTGGAACCTTGATAAATTTGTGCAAAGGACAAGATGGTGAAGGCCGGATTTTCGCTAAAAGCGGAACAATGTCTAGAATTAAATCCTACGCAGGCTACGTGAAAACAAAATCAGGAAAAGACCTAGCCTTTGCGATTGTTGTCAATAATTACAATTGTTCCAACTCAGCAACAGTGGAACAAATGGAGAAATTGTTAAATGCAATGGTCAATTATTAAACTAACTCACAGGCTAAAATTTCCTGCCAAAACTGATCAATGGTTTGACCATTTTCACGAATCATTTGGGGAACAATGGAAGCGTCCGAAAAACCAGGCGTTGTATTCACCTCAATCACATAAGGAACATCTCCAACAATCATATGATCAATTCGAGCAATGGATTTTAAACGCAACAATTGATAAATCATTTTGGTCTGTTCTTGCACTTTTATTTTTATTTCATCGGAAACGCGTGCCGGGGTGATTTCTTGAGATTTACCCAAGTATTTTGCGTCATAATCAAAAAATTCACCTTCGGAAACAATCTCCGTTAATGGCAAGGCTTGGATGCCGTGTGCGTTTCTGTAAACTCCACACGTCACTTCGGTTCCGTTCAAAAAACTTTCTAAAACCACCGTTTCGCCCTCTTCAAATGCTTTTTGAATCGCTGAGGACAAATCGCCCATTTCTTTCACTTTAGAAATGCCAAAACTTGAACCTGAATCTGCTGGTTTCACGAAAATAGGCAAACCCAAGTCAGCAACTATCGCTTCAGATGAAAGATCTGTTGGTGTATACAAAAGAATCGATTTCGCAACTGGAACGCCAAATGCACGCAGAAATTGATTGCAATACCATTTATCGAAACTCAATTCCGAAGCCAATGCCCCCGAATTGATACACGGGATGTTTTTCATTTCCAAAAAGGCTTGAATCTTTCCGTTTTCTCCAGGATTTCCGTGAATGTAGACCAAACCAATGTCTATTTTCTCTTTATTCCCTTCGAATTGAAAGGAAACATCGTTTAAATCCAACAAAGTCTCTATTCCTTTGTAATGAACCATCCAAATACCACGCTTCACAACAATTAAAAATGAATCGTAGGAAGTTGGTAAGTTCTTCAAAATTGTATTGGCGCTTTTAACAGATATGTCAAATTCAGAGGAAAAACCTCCGCAGAAAATTCCAATTTTTTTCATAGATTCATTAATATTCCCCGAAATTAAGGAGAAATCAGGTTGCTATTTTTCAACGCCTCCAAAAGTTTTAAGCAACAAAATGTAAAAAGCAAAGTGTTCAAAATAAGAAGTTCGTTTTAAAAATTTAAATTTACAGCCAATTCTGTCGAAATATGATGCGATTTTTATACATGTGTATGTATGTTTCCTTGAAATATGCCATCCGCATTTATTTTAAAAAAACAGCTGTTGTGAATGCACCACCCGAAATTTTCGGTAGCACCATTTACGTTTCCAATCACGCTGCGTCTTTCATGGACCCATTGACAATCGCTTCTTTACGTCGACCGATTACCTTTTTCATGACCCGTTCCGATGTTTTCACCCCTCTTTCTAAACCTTTTTTGTGGTCGGCACACATGTTGCCTATTTATCGCCAACATGACGGGGAGGATACTAAAAATAAAAATGAAGAAGTTTTTGATAGATGTGCAACGATTCTGAAATATGGCAGAAATCTCTTGATTTTTGGAGAAGGATTTACGGATGACGTTTTTATTCGCAGACTAAAACCTGTAAAAAAAGGAGCCGTTCGGATTGGTTTTTCCGCGCTCGAAAAATTAAATTGGGATAAGAAAATATACATTGCTGCTGTCGGAGCCAACTATAGTAAACCGAACATGACCCGTAGCAATGTACTAATTGAAACATCCGATAAAATTTGTTTAAACGATTTTAAAGAAGCTTATTTGCTCAACCCTGGAAAAGTCATTCACGATCTCACCAAAGAAATAGAAAAACGTATGCAAGCGTGTATTACACACATTCAAGTTGCCGAAGATGCCCCTTTTCACGAGAACATCATGCAAATTACGCGCAAAGGAATGCATCCAACGAGTGTGAATGATACAATAAGTTTAATCGAACGCCATCAGTATTCTCAAAAGTTGGCACATTTCTTTAATGAACACCACGAGTTGGTTCAGAATGGACTTAAAAGTTTGCGTGAAAAGCTCGTTGAGTACAATTTACAATTGAAGGTAGCTCGGATCGATGACATGGATGTCGTGGAAAAAATTGAATCAGGAAAAGTAAATTTAACGAAAGACGTGTTGAAATTGATGGTGCTTTTACCTTTCACACTTTTAGGCATTTTACATTGTGGTATTGTGTATTGGATTGTGAAATGGTGGGTTGAAAAAAGTTTTAAACGAAAAGTTTTTTGGGGATCTGTAAAATTTTTGATGGCCATGATTATTATGGGACTCGTGAACATTCCGGTGATTTTCCTTTTCTACAAATGGATCTATCCTAGCTACCTTTTAGGATTTATTTACTATTCCTTCATTGGCTTGTTTTTTCTTGCAGCTTACCTATTTAAAACGACCGTTACTTCAATCATGAGAAAGAGAAAAAATAACCCAAATAAATTGGCTGAATTAGCAGAAACAAGAAAATCCTTGTTGATTGAAATTCAAAAAGAAATTCCGGTAGCTTAATATATTAGGTATCATTTTCTACTTATTTCAAGAACAAATAACCGCTATTTTTACCGAGTATGTTGGCATAACTAATCCAAATTACCTAGGCATAAAATACTACTTGATTTGCTCTAGTTTTGTACTATTTTTTAGTTTTTTTGTAACCATCAAACTGTTTTTGCATTTATAAAAAAGACTTGAATCTTTCGTTTTATAAACCAACACCCGCACTATGCTTCGAACAACCATTTTTTTTCTTTTAGCAATCGTCTTTCAGCAGCCAATTTTCAGTCAAAGTATTATTAAAGTGAAGGAACGTTTTCGTTTTAGAGATACGGTGACTGTGGACCGTTATGAAATTGAAAAAAATGGTTTCAAAGCATTGAAATTAAAAGTCGATGTAGCAAATTACCGAATTCTTAACACAAAAGATGTTGATTTTCTTTCTCAACAAACCATCACACAAATTGACTTGGTTTATACCGATTTTCCAGCAGGTGAAGATTTCACCGAATTAACCAGAAAACGGTTGTTAGAATTTTACATTCATTTTCCAGAAACAATGAATAGTTCGGTGATTGAATGGCGAATCGTGAAACAAACCGGACCGAAAAGCGCTAGTTCAGTAGGGAATTATTTTCACGGTTTTGTCGTTTATTATCGTGAAATGCCCAGCATAGAGGAGGAAAAGAGATTGATCATGGTGCAAGTTGAAAAAAATCAAATGACAGACTCCTCCGTTTACAAAATTTTGGAAAGAAATCGGACGTGGAAAAATACGTTGGTCGTTTGCGATGTAACAGGAAGCATGGCTCCATATACATTGCAAATATTGATTTGGCTCAAAGCAAATGCCAAACTAAATACCTTTGATCAAGTGGTGTTTTTTAATGACGATGAAGAAAAAAGCAACGACCAAACATCAAAACTGGATACGGCTGGAATTTGGGATATTGAAAGCAAAAATGGTCGAAAAGTTGTAGATCTTGCCATTGAGGCCATGAAAAACGGAAATCACATTGAAAATAATTTAGAAGCTGTTTGTTATGCCATTAATAAGTACCCGAATAACTTGAGTAACATCGTGATGATTGCAGACAATTGGGAAAATCCTTGTGATATGGAATTGTTGAATTTTTTGAAAAAGAAAGGAGCAAAAATTCACGTAGTAGTTTGTGGTGTAACCGATCGACTCAATACGGTTTATTTAGACATCGCTTATGCCACGGGTGGTTCTGTTCATACCATGGAACAAGATTTAGAAATCACGTCAAATATGGGGGACGGAAGAACAATCAATCTTGGGGACATGAAATTTAAAATGGTCGGAGGTGCATTTACTCAGATAAAATAAGTTCAATCCTTCATTTTATCGAAAGCCACCAAATCGACCCAACGGCAGTTACCACCGAAACAATCAGATAAAGCATTGCTTGCAACCAATTACCATTTTGAAGCAACAATACCAATTCGTTGCTAAAGGTGGAAAAGGTGCTGAAACCTCCGCAAAATCCTATGACGAAAAAATAAGGCAACCACTCGGCTGAAGATTTATTCGGTAATTGATAGAGAAAAAAAGCTAGAAGTATACTCGCGATTACGTTGGACAACAAAGTTCCAAATGGAAACGTTGCGCTGTAGGTAGCCAATAATCTGGAAATTCCGAATCGAGTAACACTTCCCAAACCACCGCCAACAAATACCCAAAAATACATCATAAGGCTTGTTTTTTTAAGCGTGGCAAATAAATGAATCGGTAGACCAAATAACTAATGAAGATTCCCCAAGTAGCACCTCCAATCAAATCAGATAGGTAATGAACACCGAGATACAAACGACTAAATGCGACCAAAATAGCGGCAAAAAGCATCACGTAAACAAACCATTTTTTGGCTTTCCAAAACAACACCACCACCCACGATAAAATGGCGAAAAAGTTGGAAGCGTGGTTGGAAATAAAACCATAATTGCCACCTCTATAAAAAGTGCCAGGATATTCCTCGTAAAAATGCAATTGATCCATCAGCAACAAATTATGAGATGGTCTGTAGCGCATAATCACATCTTTGAAAAGGATTTTGGCTGTTACATCGGCTATTCCAATAGAAGCCAAGGCACAAAATAAAAAAAGCCAAAAGTGATTCCTGCTAAGCGATTTGTAGGCGTAATAAACGAACAACAACCAAATGGGAAACCAGGTTAACTTGCCTGAAACAAACCACATGATCTCATCCAGCCAAGGTTGATGCCAACCGTTCACAGCTAAAACAATGGCTCTGTCCCATGCTTCGAGTGTTTCCATTTACTTTTGCAATTCGCGCCAGACTAAATCTTTCATTTCTACCAAACCTTGTTCTGCAACAGATGAAATAAACAAATGAGGAACCTTTTTTGGTAAATCTTTTTCTATATCGGCTTTCAATTCATCATCCAACATATCGGATTTTGTGATGATCAAAATTTTGGTTTTCAGTAAAAGCTCTTTGTTGTATTGTTTCAACTCGTTCAACAGCACTTTGTATTCTTTGTGAATATCATTACTGTCGGCCGGAATCATAAACAAGAGCAGAGAATTTCGTTCAATGTGTCGCAAGAAACGCAATCCCAATCCTTTCCCTTTGCTCGCACCTTCTATAATTCCTGGAATATCCGCCATGATGAAACTTCTTCCATCTCGGTAACCGACAATGCCCAAATTGGGACGAATCGTCGTAAACGGATAATCTGCTATTTCAGGTTTCGCCGAAGTGATTACAGACAATAAGGTGCTCTTTCCAGCATTCGGGAAACCAACCAAACCAACATCGGCAAGGATTTTCAATTCTAGAATGTACCAATCTTCTTGCAAAGGTTCGCCCGGTTGGGCAAAACGTGGCGTTTGATTCGTCGAAGACTTGAATTGCGTATTTCCCAATCCACCTCGACCACCTGGAACCAAGATTTGTTCTTCTCCATTGCGGGTAATTTCAAAAAGGACTTCACCCGTTTCAACATTTTTAGCCAATGTTCCCACTGGTACATCAATGTACGTATCATTTCCTTCTGCACCGGTTTTTAACCCGCCACTGCCTGATTTTCCATGCTCTGCCTTGAAATGTTTGTTGTATTTCAAGTGAAGCAAGGTCCAAAGCTGGGAATTTCCACGCAAAATAATGTGACCACCACGACCGCCATCGCCGCCATCAGGACCGCCTTGCGGAATGTATTTTTCGCGACGAAAATGCGTAGAACCAGCGCCTCCGTTACCAGATTTGCAGTGAATTTTTACGTAATCGACAAAATTATCGGATGCCATTGGGGAAATTCTTTAGTGTCGATTTTACAGCGAATCGATCGCTTGGAACAAAAGTTCCGTAATATCATCAATAGAACCTAAGCCATTAATTCCCACAAATTTGTTTTGTGTTTGGTAATAGGCTTTTACAGGCTCCGTCTCATTTTTATATACATTCAAACGATTGGCAATAATAGCCGGATCTGCATCGTCTGCTCTTCCACTGCTTTCTGCTCGTTTGATCAATCTCGTTTTCAACTCTTCGTCTTCGACTTCCAAAGCCAACATAACCGAAATAGAAGAATTCATTCCAGAAAGCAACTCATCCAACGCTGCAGCTTGCGCATTTGTTCGAGGGAAACCATCAAAAATAAAACCTTTGCTACCTGGCTGTTTCATCACCTCCGCTTGCAACATTTTAATCGTTACTTCGTCCGGCACCAAATGCCCTTGACTCATATAGCTTTGTGCCAATTGACCCAATTCTGTGTTGTTTTTAATGTTGTATCGAAAAACATCGCCTGTAGATAAGTGCGACAAACCATATTTTTCAATCAAACGCTCCGCTTGCGTTCCTTTTCCTGCCCCGGGAGGTCCGAATAAAACGATATTCAACATATTTCTTGGTGGATTAGATCCCTCTTTTAATTGATAAATTTCTCCTAAGTTTCGCCCCAACTCGTCATAATCCAAACCGTAACCGACTACAAATTTGTTGGGAATTGAGAATCCGATAAATTTAGGAATTTCTTTTTCTCGAAACGCATCCGGTTTGAATAAAAGTGTACAAACTTCTATTGATGAAGGCTTCTCCAAATTCAAAAGGGTTTTCACCTTTTCAATGGTCGTTCCTGTATCAACAATATCTTCTAGAATAATGACGTGCTTATTTTTTATATCGGTCGTCAAACCGATAATTTCATCCACTCGACCCGACGATGACATACCCACATACGAACTAACTTTTATAAAGCTAATCGCGCAGGGCAAGGTAATTTCCTTGAACAAATCAGAAGCAAACATAAAAGCACCGTTCAAAATAGCAATGAATAAAACGTCTTTGCCTCGGTACTCTTCGTTTAAGCTCTTCGCTAATGAAGTAACTTCGGCCTTAATTTCATCTGCTTTGAGAAAAGGAACGAAGGTTTTGTCTAAAATTTGAATCACGTCTGCCATGAATTGAGGTGCAAAATTAATGAAAACTTACGAATTTATTGACCTTTTCATTGACTTTCCTTGAAGTACAATCTGTTCAGAAGATTTATATCTTTGCAACATGGAAGGAAAATGCTACGGTAAAAATTTTCGTTTGGGTATGCTAGGTGGCGGTCAATTGGGCCGAATGCTTATTCAAGAAGCGATGAATTATGATGTTCACGTTCATTGTTTGGACCCAGATGTCAACGCACCTTGCTCTACCTTAGCGGCCAGTTTTCAAGTTGGAGATTTAAACGATTTCGATGCGGTTTATGCTTTTGGAAAAGATAAATCCTTGGTAACCATTGAAATTGAAAATGTCAATATTGCAGCATTGGAAAAATTGGAAAAAGAAGGAATACTTGTTTTTCCGCAGCCACATGTGCTTTCCATGATCAAAGACAAAGGCATTCAAAAACAATTTTACGCTGATAATAAGATTCCAACAGCTCCATTTCAATTGGTGGCAAACGCTGAAGAAGCCAAGAAAAAAGCACAGGTTCCCTTCGTTCAAAAGCTGAGAACGGGAGGATACGACGGAAAAGGAGTACAAGTGGTTTCAACAGAAAACGATTGGAGCAAATTGTTTGACGCTCCTTCCGTTTTGGAAAACAAAATTCCGTTTCAAAAAGAATTGTCTGTAATTGTTGTTCGAAATCTCAAAGGCGAAACGGCCGTTTATCCTTCTGTAGAATGTGAATTCAATCCAGAAGCCAATTTGGTTGAATTTCTATTCTCTCCCGCTAACATCACTGCCGAAATAGAACAAAAAGCACAAGAATTAGCCATTTTGGTGGCAGAAAAAATTGGAATCGTCGGTATTCTAGCGGTTGAAATGTTTTTGACCAATGACAACGAATTACTGGTCAATGAAATTGCTCCTCGTCCACACAACAGCGGACACCAAACCATTGAGGGAAATGAAACTTCTCAATTCGAACAGCACCTTCGTTCCATACTGAATTGGCCATTGGGTTCTACTAAAATAACGCAGCCTGCCGTCATGATCAATTTGCTCGGAGAAAAAAATTACGAAGGAAGTGCGATATATGAAGGGTTGCAAGAGGCGATTTCCATGCCAGGAGTCCACATTCATCTCTATGGAAAAGAAACCACCAAACCCTTTCGCAAAATGGGTCATGTTACGGTAACCTCATCCGAAATTGAAACCGCCAAAAAGAACGCCCGAATTGTGCAGGAAAATCTAAAAGTGAAGGCTTAATTTAAAACAACCACATCTTTTAAAAAAATTTTAGGGCCCTGTAATTTTAGCCCTATTTTTTTATTGAACCAACATTTACGGCACTTTCTCCTCCTTTTGCAATCGAATTTCATGTGTTAATCTTCTTTTTGCCTTTTGCCAAATTATGTGAAAATATATTTTGTTTAACTTTTTAATAGAAAAGTTAAACAAAATGATTTACATTTGTCCTGTAAACAATTTTTGAAGATATGTCAACATTGGAATTCAATTCAGCCTTGATCGATTTGGAATCGTATTTAAAGTCATTTGCTTATCAATTCACCAAAAATGAAGATGACGCAAAAGATTTGACACAAGAAACCATGATGAAGGCCTTCATTTATAGAACTTACTATACGCCCAAAACAAACTTCAAAGCGTGGGTTTTCACCATTATGCGGAATATTTTCATCAACCAGTACCGCAGAAAAATGAAAGCCAAAACGATTTTTGACAATTCGGAAGAGAGTTACCTTTTAAATCAGGCTAGTTCGAATGGAAATAGCCCTGAGAATTTGCTCATTGCTCAAGAGATACAAGAAAAAATTACTAATTTGGACGAGGAATATAAAAAACCCTTCGAAATGCACTTTCTTGGATTCAAATACAAAGAAATTGCAGAAGAATTAACCATACCCATAGGAACCGTGAAAAGTCGAATTTTCATTGCCCGACAAAAATTAATGAACAGTTTACCTGAATACGAAAACAACTAATTTCTCATGCCCAAAAAAAAGGTAATCATTGTAGGATCGGGAATATCTTCCCTTTCTGCCGGAAGTTTTTTAGCCAAAGAAGGCTTTGACGTCACGATTCTTGAAAAAAATGATTCCGTCGGTGGTCGTGCGAGGGTTTTTGAAGTGGACGGTTTTCGTTTCGACATGGGACCAACTTGGTATTGGATGCCAGATGTTTTTGAACGATTCTACAATCAATTTGGCAAAACAACGGCTGATTTTTACGATTTAAAAAGAATCGATCCTTCTTACCGAATTTACTGGCAAGATGGACTGCATGATGATATTCCTGCCGACATGGAGGAGCTCAATCAATGGTTCGAAAATTTAGAACCCGGTAGTTCAAAAAATTTAGCGAAATTCCTGAAGGAAGCAAAATACAAATACGAAGTAGGTATGCAAGACTTGGTTCACAAACCAAGTTTGAAATTGTCCGAATTCGCCGACATGCGAATTTTGAAAGGTTTGTTCAGCATGCATATCCTTAAATCCTTTTCCAAACACGTTCGAAGCTATTTCAAACACCCAAAAATTTTAGAATTTCTCGAATTTCACGTGCTATTTTTAGGTGCAACTCCTGCCAAAACGCCAGCTTTGTATTCTTTGATGAATTATGCTGATATTTCATTGGGAACATGGTATCCGATGGGTGGAATGTACAAAATCATCGAAGCTTTTGAGAAAATCGCGTTGGACCAAGGAGTGAAAATCATTAAAAATACAGAAGTACTCTCTTTCACAACCGCCAACAAAAAAATCACCACAGTAGAAACGAATGTGCAGCCTTATGCGGTCGATATCGTTATTTCTGGAGCCGATTATCACCACACGGATCAAAAATTATTAGGCAAAAATGCCAATTATTCTGAGAAATATTGGGACAAACGAACCTTGGCTCCTTCTTGTTTGATTTTTTACGTCGGCATCAATCGTCGTGTGAAAAATTTAAAACACCACAACTTATTTTTCGATACTGATTTTTCGATTCATGCAGATGAAATTTACGAAAATCCAGCTTGGCCAAGTTCACCATTGTTTTACATGTGTGTTTCTTCCTTAACGGATCCCACAACGGCACCAGAAGGTCATGAGAATTTGTTTTTCTTGATGCCCATTGCTCCTGATTTGGAAGACAGTGAAGAAAAACGAGCGGCGTATTTTGAATTGCTTTTGAAACGATTGGAAGCCAGAACAGGTGAAAAAATTCAAGACAATATTGTTTACAAACGTTCTTTTTGTTTAGACGATTTCAAAATGGATTACAATTCGTTCAAAGGAAACGCTTATGGATTGGCCAATACATTACGCCAAACAGCCATCTTGAAACCCAGATTGAAAAGCAAGAAATTGACGAATATGTATTACTCTGGTCAGTTGACCGTTCCGGGCCCAGGTATTCCGCCAACAATTATTTCTGGTGAAGTGGTAGCGAAACAAATAATAAAAGATTTAAATTAGTCGAATTAAATGAAAGCATTTTTTGATACCCTTTCTTACGACATCAGTGAACTGACCACCAAAAGGTACAGCACGTCATTTTCGTTGGGTATTCGCTTTCTGAGCAAAGATCTACACAGACCGATTTACGGCATTTACGGTTTTGTTCGTTTTGCAGATGAAATCGTTGACTCCTTTCATGGTTTTGACAAAAAAGAATTGCTCAAAGATTTTAAAAATCAAACCTACAAAGCGATTGAGGACAAGATATCCTTGAATCCTATTTTGAATAGCTTTCAATGGTCGGTCAATGAATACAATATTCCATTGGACTTGATTGAAACATTCCTGAATTCGATGGAAATGGATTTGGAAGACCGCGTTTACAGCCAAGCTGAATACGAAAAATACATTCTTGGTTCGGCAGAAGTAGTTGGTTTGATGTGCTTGAAAGTTTTCGTTCGTGGAGATGAAAAAGAATACCTACGTCTAAAACCAGCCGCCATGAAACTCGGCTCCGCCTTTCAAAAAATCAACTTTCTACGCGACTTGCGGGCTGATTACAAAGAGCTTGGCAGAACTTATTTTCCTGGAATTGATATTGCTGTTTTCAACGCGACCATCAAAAAAGAAATAGAGGAAGACATTGAAAAGGATTTTCAATCCGGCTACGAAGGCATTAAGCAATTGCCTAAAAACGCTCGATTTGGGGTTTACATGGCCTATAAATATTATTACAAACTGTTCCAGAAAATAAAAGGAACTGAGCCTCATAAAATTCTCAACCAAAGAATTCGGATTCCTGACAACAAAAAATACCGATTGTTTGTTACATCTTATGTTCGACACAATTTGAACCTTTTGTAATGACGCAGTCGATAAATTATAACGAAGTAGTTTTAGTTGACTCTTTTGACAACGTATTGGGCGCAATGGAAAAACTAGAGGCGCACGAACGAGGTGTGTTGCACCGTGCATTTTCGGTTTTCTTGTTCAACGATGAAGGAGAAATGCTGATTCAAAAAAGAGCCGATTCAAAATACCATTCAGCTGGACTTTGGTCAAACTCTTGCTGCAGTCATCCCGCGCCGAATGAATCCTTGGAAGAAGCCGCAGAACGAAGATTAATGGAAGAGCTATCGCTAAAAGCAGTGGTTCAACCCGTTTTTTCATTTGAATACAAAGTGATTTTTGAAAATCATTTGATTGAAAACGAATTGGATCATGTTTTGGTGGGTAAATCAAATGAACTTGGTTGGCTCAACCCGGCAGAAGTTTCTGAATTGAAATTTATTACTGTTCCGGAATTAAACAAAGAAATCGAAAATCATCCTGAACAATTTTCAGCCTGGTTCAAACTAATTATGCTCAACCATTGGGAGAAAATTTCCACCAATTTAGAGCAACACAAATTCCAAAAAGCATGAAAGTAGCAAGAAGAGAAACCTTCAATGCGGCACATCGATTGTTCAAAAAAGAATGGTCGGATGAAGAAAATCTAGCCTTTTTTGGGAAATGTAGCAACCCCAACTACCACGGTCACAATTATGTGATTGAAACCTGGGTAGATGGACCCATCAATCCAGATACAGGTTTTGTCATTGATCTGGGTTCGTTGAAAACAATCATTCGATCCGAGGTAACGGATAAATTTGACCACCGCAATTTAAACTTGGATGTCCCAGAATTTGAGGGAATCAATCCAACAGCTGAAAACATTGCGAAAATTGCATGGGAATTGATCCGCGAAAAACTACCTGCCTCTTTGAAATTGACCATTCGACTGTGGGAAACGGAAAACAATATTGTAGAATATTCGGGAGAATAACCCATGAAAAAAGCCCTTTTTTGGCATCGCCGCGACTTGCGATTTCACGACAATGCTGGTTTGTATCGTGCGTTGAAAGAAAACGAAAGTGTTCAGTCGGTTTTTGTCTTTGACAAAACCATTCTCGACAAATTGCCTACCAATGATCAACGCATTCTTTTCATTCACAAGGCCATTCAAGAATTAAAATCCGTTTACCAAAATTTTGGCAGCGATTTAAAAGTAATTTATGGAAATCCAGTCATTGAAATCCCCAAATTGGCTGCGGAATTGGATGTTTCAACCGTTTATACCAACCGAGATTACGAACCGTATGCGCAACAGCGCGACAAAGAAGTTTTCGATACCTTAAAAAATCAAAACATCGATTTTATCGGAGCGAAAGATCACGTGATTTTTGAAAAAGCGGAAGTCGTAAAACCCGATGGTTTGCCCTACACGATTTTCACGCCCTACAGCCGCAAATGGAAGGAAAAATTGACTGATTTCTACCTTTCCTCCTACCCAACGGAAAAATACGCTGCGCATTTGAGGATTTCGAAAAACCCATTCGACTTACCCAATTTGAAAGAAATGGGGTTTGAAGAAACGGAATTGCATCCCATTCCTGCCCCGAAATATGCAAGTAAATTCATGGCAAATTATTCCATTTCCAGAGATTTTCCTGCGGTTGAAAAGGGGACGAGTCACTTGGGTGTGCATTTGCGTTTTGGCACCATCAGCATCCGAGAATTGGCGCGACAAGCCGCTCAAACGAACGAAACCTTCCTCAATGAACTCATCTGGCGAGATTTCTATCAAGCCATTCTGTTCCATTTTCCGCATTCGGTAACCGGTTCTTTCAAAAAACAATACGACGCCATCCTTTGGCGCAACAATGAAACCGAATTTCAAGCTTGGTGTGAAGGAAAAACCGGTTACCCATTGGTCGATGCCGGCATGCGCGAACTCAACGCAACAGGCTACATGCACAACCGTGTACGCATGGTCGTAGCCAGTTTCTTGACAAAACACTTGCTGATTGATTGGAAATGGGGCGAAACCTATTTTGCCGAAAAACTCCTTGATTTTGATTTAGCCAGCAACATTGGCGGTTGGCAATGGGCTTCTGGTTCTGGCTGCGATGCCGCTCCTTACTTCCGTGTTTTCAACCCAACTGCCCAACTCGAAAAATTCGACAAAGAGCTGAAATACGTCAAAAAGTGGGTGCCTGAATACGGTACTGCCGCTTATGCTCCACCGATTGTAGAACACAAAATGGCGCGTGAACGGGTTTTGGCAGTTTACAAGGAGGCTTTGAATTGATGTAAAGCCTATTTCTCCACCACCAATCGATACGAACTCGAAATACCTAGTTCATTCTCCGCAACAAGCAAATAACTTCCAGAAATCAAATCCAAGTTCAAATGAGCAACTCCACTCTTGAAATATACAGATTCGCTGAGTAATTTTTTGCCTAACAAATCATAGATTTCAACGCCGACGGTTTCATTTCCCTTTTGCTGATTGACCAAAGTAATATTGCCCGAGCTTGGATTCGGATAAATCGAAAAAGGCTGATTTGGTTTTTCCGCAACAGATAGATTATTTACAAACTGATTCATCGTTGTATTCGTAACCACCGCAGGATTGAAATCGAAGAAAATGTGTGCTGTGTTTTCGATGGCAGTTCCAAGCGGTAAATTGGCTTTTGGTTTCACTTGGTATTGCACAAAACCTTTGGATCCTTCTGGATTGCTGGCGCTGTCCGCTAACATAATATTTGGAAAATAAACCGTCAACAAATCTCCAGATAAATTATACGAATAATTGTGACTCGCATTGATTACCCGAAAAGTGGAAAAATCGAGGTTAGCATCCAAAGTGTCTTTTATTTTGATGTTAAACGCTGGTGCAGAGCCCAAATTTTGAAAGTGAACCGTGTACGTGAAATAGTCATCATAACCCGGTAAAACATACGTCGGATTCACCTCTTTCATATTCGGGTCGTAAGAATTTACAACGTTGTAGGTATAGGAAAGAAAATTATTTGTGGAATCCAGATCTGTAGAATTGGATGAAATAGTTGCCGTCACTGTAATGACATCGCCCGATTGTGCTGTTGTGTCGGTTACGAAATTTAAAACGAAAGATTCACCAATGGATAACAATCCGAAATCGCTAACCGCATAGGAATAGGTGTTTCCGCTAACAGTTGGTGCAAGTGCTGTACTTGGATAACCCGTATACGTTACCGGTCCATTTACCGTCAACTGAACATTGCCGCCAATTCCTGCCGCACAATTCAATCCAACATAATTCGATAAATCACCAACAAAAGCTTTTACTGCGTGTGGTTGACCCGGAAAAACGAATCCTTGTTGAACTATGGCTTCAACACCAACATCTACTCCCGCACATTGAAAGCCAAAATCACGGTCGGTGTAGGATGAATCTGGTAAAGCCACAACACTATATTCACCCGAAATTGGACAACTAATCATGATTGAATTAGAAATACTGGACGAATCGATACGAACCACATAATTCCCTGGTTGGATCGTGAAATAGTAATTATCATCAAAACTGGATGATCGAGATTGCAAGAAATTGTTTTGATCGTCGTACAAATGGAAGGTAGTTGCTGTTGTCAAATTTGCATTGTTGATACAATCGTTGTTTGCGTCATAAAAAACAGCGCCAGAAATAGAGTTGGTAGTAATGCAGCCGTTTGGGTTGTTGGCTTGGCAGAGGGGAAGACTTGAAGACGGTAATGACGAGGGATAATTTGGCAAACAATTAATGTAGTTAAAAGTGAAGGAAAGATAGCCCAAATTTTGCGGGAGCAATGGCAAACATGAAATGTCATTATGGTCACAAATTAAGCTTTGCAAAGAATTTGGCAGATTGGGCAAATCCGTTAAATTATTATTATCACACATTATGTAAATTAAAGAATTTGGTAAAGGAGGTAAAAATGATAAATTATTAAATCCGCAAGCTATATTTTCTAAGGAATTTGGTAATGGTGGTAATGTGTCAATATTATTAAAATCCAAATTAATAAAAATTAAATTTGGAGGGAAAGAAGGAATTGTATGTACACCTTTATTTGGGAGTTGAAGGAAAAGTAAGTTCGGCAAATATTGAATTCCATCCAAATTTTGAACATTAACACCGTAAAAACTAGTAGTGTCTAAGGTATTTACATATAACAAATTAGTAAAAGTCGTATCCAACTGATTACCATTCATCGCAGTAGGAAAATGAGCAGTAAACCAATTCACCATTGCAGGATCCGGAATCGTCACATATTGTGCCTTTGCACTGGAAATCAAGAAGAAGAAAAATAGGAGAGTTGTGAATAGTTGTTTTTTCATTGGTGTAAATTTGATTAATCTAAAGTAGATTAAATCTTTGAAAAATCAAACTATTCTATTAATATTCATCCTTTTAGATGAGCTATTGGATTGGAATTAGCTTTATCACTTCACATAATCCTGCTTCTCTACCAACATATACTGGTCGTTGTCCATTTTTAAGTAACCTTGGTCGTAGCAGAAATAGTATTTCGCACCTTTTTGAGTGGAATAGATATTGGTGAAATAGTGAAAATTGAAGCCTTCTTCGGCCAATGAAATGGCATCCACGGTGGCTTTGCCTTTTGGGTTTAGTTTTTCTAAAATCCGTCGATTTTTTCGCAAAATATTGTTCACGCGGCGCACGTAATTGTTGGCGTCCTCGTGCAGGCGATTGTTGAACGCATTCCGGCAATAATCCGAACAAAACTTCTGGTCTTTTCTACCTTTTAATTCGGTTTGGCATTCTTGGCAGTTTCGTTTTTCGTTCGGCATATTCTATTGTTTAGCGATTTAAATATAGAAACTTTTTTAGTATTGGGTTGGTCAACATGAAGGGATGAAGGTTGGAAGAGTATTAAGGACAATGTTTATTCAATTTACAATTTGTATAGAAGAATAGTGTATTTAAAATCTAGGACAATTATTTGTCGTCTTCGAGAAGATTGTAATAATTATTCACCAGCGGTTTCATACTTCTAGCTATGTTGTCTGTGAAGAAATTGATCAATAAACCTTGTGGTTTTTTTAAGAGTTTCATATAGGTTAAAAGTTGAGCCTTATGAACCGGCAAAAGGCTATCCACAGCTTTCAATTCAACCACAACTGTATCGTTTACTAAGAGGTCAAATCTCAATTCTGAGTTAATTACTAAATCGTCGTAATGGATAGGAATTATCTGCTGTTGACCAACATTCAAACCTGCATTCTCCAATTCATATCGCAAGCATTTTTCATACACACTTTCTAGTAAACCAGGACCAAGCTTTTTGTGGACTTTTATAGCCAAACCAACAATTTTATAGGACAAATCGGTACATTCTTTTTTCGTCATATTGAACTTTTTCTATCTTAATTTACAAAAAAAAGAACATTTGATTTTCACAAATTCACTTCTTTTTTTTTGATAGAACAAACTTTAAATTCACTTCAATAAACCATGAAGAAACGGAGGAATTAAGAACCATTAAGTTAATTTGTTCCACGTAAATACACAAGAACCTTCATTTCCTTCCAACCTTATTCCCTTAATGTTCCAAAAACCAACAAACCAAAACCTTCATTCCCTTCCAACCTTATTCAATTCATGTTCCAACAGCAATTAAACTTCAATAAAACATGAAGAAACAAAGGAATTAAGAACCATTAAGTTAATTTGTTTCACGTAAATACACAAGAACCTCCATTTCCTTCCAACCTTATTCCCTTAATGTTCCAAAAACCAAGCCTTCATTCCCATCCAACCTTATTCCCTTCATGTTCCAAAAAAGAAAATAACAATATTTAACGCCCGCCAAGCCGCAATCCGCCAAATCTTTAGCAACTTTGCTTGTTACATTTTGCACAATAATGATTGAAAACGAACAAAACAATATTCAGCCGGCAACGGTCTTGCAGATTTTAGGTGAAAAAGTAAGCGTAGAAAACGAGAAGGTGAAACTCCTCAAACGCGAAATCGGAAAAGTAATTATTGGACAAGAACACATGGTGGATCGCTTGCTGATCGCCTTGCTGTGCAATGGACATTTGCTTTTGGAAGGGGTTCCGGGCTTGGCGAAAACTTTGGCCATCAAAACCCTTTCGGATGCCTTGGATGTTTCTTATCACCGAATTCAATTTACACCCGATTTATTGCCTGCCGATATCACAGGAACGCAATTATACGATCAAAAATCTGGTGGATTCACGGTTCGAAAAGGACCTGTTTTTGCCAATTTCATCTTAGCGGATGAAATCAATCGTGCACCAGCGAAAGTACAAAGTGCCTTGTTGGAAGCCATGCAAGAAAGACAAATTACCATCGGCGATGAAAGTTTTCGTTTGGATGAACCGTTTTTGGTCTTGGCAACGATGAACCCAATCGACCAAGAAGGAACGTATCCGTTGCCCGAAGCACAAGTGGATCGTTTCATGATGAAAGTGGTGTTGGGTTACCCAAGCAAAGAAGAAGAAAAACAAATTTTGCGCTTCAATGTGCGGCCAGAAGGTTTCCCGACGGTCAGCAAAGTGTTGAGCAAAGCAGATGTGCTTCGATTCCGTGATTTGGTCAAAGAAATTTACCTCGACGAAAAAATCGAACAATACATCATCGACATCGTTTTCGCCACGCGAACACCTGAAAAATACGGTTTAGGTTTCTTGGAACCTTTGATTTCTTTCGGTTGTTCACCACGAGCCAGTATCAATTTGGCATTGGCCGCAAAAGCACATGCCTTCCTTCAAAACAGAGCCTTCGTAATTCCAGAAGATGTTCGTGCCATTGCGCCCGATGTGATTCGTCACCGAATTGGCTTGACGTACGAAGCCGAAGCTGAAAACATGACAGCAACAGATATTTTAAGTAAAATCATCGGCCGAGTTCAAGTTCCGTAAATTCAACCATGGACGCTAAAGCGATTTTGGAGAAAATCAAACTCCTCGAGATAAAGACGAAAAGCCTTTCCAAACAGGTTTTTTCGGGCGAATACCATTCGGCGTTCAAAGGTCGTGGTATGACTTTTTCTGAGGTGCGCGAATACCAAACCGGCGACGAAATCCGAACCATTGATTGGAATGTGACGGCCCGATTCAACGAACCTTTTGTCAAAGTTTTTGAGGAAGAACGCGAATTGAATGTGGTGTTGGTCGTCGATGTTTCTGGTTCGCAAAACTATGGCATCCACGAAAAAAGCAAAAAAGAATTGGCACTGGAATTGGCGGCCGTTTTGGCCTTTTCAGCCATTTCCAACAACGATAAAGTAGGCGCGATCTTCTATTCCGACAAAATGGAAAAATACATTCCTTCCAAAAAAGGACGGAAACACGCCTTGGTCATTTTGCGGGAATTGTCTGAACAAAAAACAGAAGGCAAAGGAACGAATGTGGTGGAAGCCTTGAAATTCCTTCGAAATACAGAAAAAAAACGGTCGATTGTTTTTGTGATCAGCGATTTTATTGATGAGCATCCGTTTATCGAAGCGCTTTCCCACACGCGGAAACGACACGATGTTGTCGCCATAAAAATTTCCGATCCGTTGGAACAAGAATTGCCGAATTTAGGCATCGTACCCTTGCAAGATGCGGAAACAGGCGAATGGAATTGGTACAATACCGGCAGTGCTGAGTTCCGAAAAGAATTCAACGAAATACAAGAAAATAATCGACTGAAGTTCTCCTCCGATTTGCGCAAACGGGGCATCGATTCCATCGAGATTTCGACCCAAGACGATTATTACCGCACATTGGTTCAACTCTTTCACAAACGAAAACCATGAAAAATAACTTGATTTTTTTCGTGGCGTTTATTATCCTGGCTTTCCCAAGTTGGTCGCAAACGGCTGAAGGAAAATTGAGTCAGAATACGGTTTTTGTCGGGGAAAAATTTGAATTTACCTTGGAAGTTCCTTGTCAAGAAAACGACAAAATCAACTACCAGCCCGAGAAAAAAGCACTGATCGCTTTGCGAGCGAATGTTAAAAAAACAACACCGGATAAGCTAAAATTAGAATTGCTTGAACCTTTTGTTTTCTCGAAAGAAAAAATTCAAGGAAAGTATTATTGGCAAGGAAAATACAGTTTAATTTGTTTTGATACAGGTTATTTTGTTCTTCCTCCTACTACCGTAAAACTGAATCAAACGACCATCGAAATTTCACCGGCACTTTTGCGCGTGAACTTGATGGCAAAAAAGAAAAACATCGATATTTACGATATTCAAGAAAATTTCGCCCAGCTTCCAGCGGATGAATTGAATTGGAAGACCTTGGTGAAGGATTATGGGTTGTGGATTCTTTTAGTCGCTGCGATTGTCGCTACCCTCTATTTTGCCTTTTTCTACAAAAAGAAAAAACCAGAAGAAATTGCCCCTGTTATCAGCCTTACTCCTTTCGATAAAGCCAAAAAGGATTTGAACGAATTGATGGAGAAACAAATGTGGCGAAATGACCTGGAAAAAGAACACTTCACCGAGTTATCGCTTATTATTCGAAACTTATTGAATACGCAGTACAAAGACCAATTTGTCGGGAAAACAAGTTTTGAAATTCAATTGATTTTACGAAAAGAACATTTTTCGGCACAATTGCTCACCGATTTGGGATTGATTTTGAATGTTTCCGATATGGTGAAATTTGCTCAATCATCAGTTCAAGAGGAAGGAATTCAAGCGATTTATGCGAAAGCAGTCGATTTTGTCAACGAAATGGAAAAACGGTAAATGCTGAGCAATTGGAACATATGGCCTTTTTCGTACACGTATTTGCATCCGTATTGGTTTCTGGCGTTGTTGGCGTTGCCAATACTTGCTTATTTTTTATTCAAAAAAGAAAAGCAACTTTCATTTTCTGCGCGCATCACGCAATCCGCCAATCCTGAAAAAAATGCCTTGCATTGGGTTGGAACCTTTCGGAAAGCAACTATTTATGTAAAATTATTGATTTATACCTTGCTGGTTTTTGCGTTGGCTGGTCCTTTTTCGTGGAACAACAACGACGGACGGCAAGAAGATTATAAAAACGGAATTGACATGGTCATTGCCATGGACGTTTCCCTTTCCATGTATGCACGTGATTTCCTGCCCAGTCGTTTGGACGCTGCGAAACGTGTAGCCATGGAGTTTGTGCAAGGCCGAAAAGGCGATCGAATTGGTTTGGTCGTTTACGCTGGAGAAGCCTACACAGCCTGTCCTCCAACATTGGATTACAAAGTACTAATCGAACAAATTGCGAAAGTTTCAGGCGAATACATTGACGGAGGAACGGCAATTGGTGTTGGATTGGGAACCGCTGTCAGTAGAATGCGCAGCGATTCCAAAAGTTCAAAAGCGATCATCCTTTTGACAGACGGAACCAACAATGCAGGTGATTTATCACCCGAACGAGCCGCGGAATTAGCCAAAGCGCTCAATATTCGCGTGTACACCATTGGTGTTGGAACCAATGGAGAAGCTTTGTCGCCTGTGATTACGCCTTTTGGGGTTCGGTTCGAAATGCAACCTGTAGAAATTGATGAGAAAACGTTGAAAAACATTGCCGACAAAACCGATGGCCAATATTTCCGTGCAACGGATGAAGAAACCTTGATTGAAATTTACGAGAAAATTGAAAAATTAGAAAAAAATCGGTTTTTGGACCAAGTCTACCAAAGCGAATCACCCGCTGATCCATCTGCATTTCTGCTGTGGGCCATTGTCTTAGCCTTGTTGGTGAGTATGTATCCTCTTTTACTTTTCAAACATGCCGCTTAAGTCGACCAAATATCATTCCTTGCAGAAACCGCTTTCGTGGGTTTTGGGAGCTGAACTATTGTTTTGGGTGGCTTTTTCTTTGCTGGTATTGATGGTCAAATCGAGTTTTCCATCTGAATTTTATTTCCGCTACCCAAAAGTTTTTTGGCTGAACTTGGCCGTGGTTCCACTCTACTTCGTGTTGTTCAAACAACGCTTGGATTTGACTAAAATACTGGAAGTTGCACCCAAAAATTTGCGCGATTCTTTTTTGACTTTCACCTCCGACAAAGAATTTTGGTTGAAATGGATTTCCTTCCGTTTTGCGATTTTATTCTTTATTCTTGCCTTGGCACAACCATTATTTGGCTCTCAAAAAGCCATGAGTATTTCCAAAAACAGTGAAGTCGTATTGGCATTGGACGTTTCCAACTCCATGAATACCAAAGACATCGACAAAGAACTCTCGCGGTTGGAAATTGCCAAACGCGCTACGATACAGTTGGTCAACGGATTAAAAGGTGAACGATTGGGCATTTTGATTTTTGCTGGAAATGCTTTTGTACAATTGCCGATTACCAAAGATTACAATTCGGCCAAATTGTTTGTAAACGAGATTGAAACCAAAATGATTAGCAACCAAGGAACGAACTTCGAAGCAGCATTGACCAAAGCCACTGAAATGTTTTCAGAAGGCAACGGTGGCAAATGTATTTTGATGGTGACGGATGGGGAAAATCACGAGGAAATACCGGACAAAACATTGACTGAGCTACCCAAAAACAATATCTATTTAGCCGTAGTGGGTTTGGGAACAAAAAATGGTGGCTTGGTACCCAAAGATCCAGATCGACCGTATGCAGGTTATAAAACCAATGAAAAAGGTCAACCCGTACTTTCCAAAATGGATGCAAAATTGGTAAAACGTTTAGCGCAAAAAGCGCGCGGTATCGCAGTGGTATCGGACAATGCATTTCCGAATCTTTCTGATTTATTAACAGAAATTAACGGCATAAGCAAGGGGAATTTAAGAGATTTGGACTTGGATATCAAAAAAGCATATTATCACTGGCCGTTGCTCTTTGGAATTATTTTTTGGATATTCGCAATGCTTTTACCTTTTAAAAAGGAAAAACAATCATGAATAGCGGTTTAAAATATCTTTTGTTGGCCTTGATTTTTCAAGCAAATTTGGCGTGGGCGGCAGCGAGCGGAGAAGATCCGAAAAATCGGGAAGATTGGCGCAGCATGGTCAATTTAGCTCGAGAAGCCTATCGGACGAAAGACTATCAAAAAGCCATTCTCTTTTACGAAACAGCTGTTCCCGTTTTACCAAAAGGAATCGATCTTTCTGAAGAAATTGCACAAACGCAGTATCGATTGAAACAATACGAAGCCGCTGCTGCAACCTATCAAAAGAAAAGTAAAACAGACGCACCATCCGCGGCACGTTCTTTTCACAATTTGGGAAACATTGCCATGGAAGAAAAAAACTACGGAAAAGCCATTTCAGCGTATAAAAACGCGTTGAAAAAAGACCCTTCCAACGAGCAAACGCAATACAATTTATCCGAAGCCATTCGTCGTCAAAAGGAGGAAGACAAGAAAAATCCACCGCCAAAAAACGACAACCAAAAAGATAAAAAAGACAAAGAAAAACCGCAAGACAACAAAGACCAACCCAATCAGGATAATCCGTCTGCTTTGAACGATCAAACCGTTCAACGTGAATTAGAAAAACTGATGAAAAAAGAAGCCCAAACCAAACGTAAAATTGCAAGCGGTAAAGGCGATAATAATGGAACAAAATCTCAGAAAGATTGGTGATGACGAAATACATTGGCATATTGTTTTCTTTGATGACTGGCTTTTTTGCATCAGCACAAAAACCGTACGTGGAATTGATTGTTCAACCAACCGAGGTGGAAGTAGGTCAAGCGTTTAATGTTATCGTGAAATCCAATATTTCAGGTGATATCAACATTGATTATCCAGCCGGTTTTGAACAAGGTTACAGCGTCATGAATAGCATGGAGCAAGAATTCGATGGTAATACTGGCGAAGTAATAACGTATTATTTTCACGGACGAACGGGCACTTTGACCAAAGAAGGAAAATTCTCAATTGGACCGGCTTTTGTGCGAAAAGGAAATAAAGTCTACAAATCAAACAAAGTACAGGTCATAGCAAAACCAAAAGGCTGTGGCATGAATGAATCCATCGACGCAACACTTTTCAAAAAACCAGCTTGCGGCTCGATTGTTTTGTCCAAAGACAAAGTGTACGTGGGCGAAGCAGTGGTTATTGAATCGAAAGTTACTTCGCGCTTCAAGCCTACTCATTATGATTCGTACCAAGGTTATATCATTGCTTCCGGTGCCGACCAACACAAAATTAACGGTCCGCAAGAAGTTTTGGTTCGCAACGAAAATAAGAACAACAAAGAACGCTTTGTTTTTGAACTCGACAAGCAAGTAGTATTCTTCAACAATCCTGGCAAGGTTAAAATCGATCCTTTCGAAATGACACTTCAGTCTGGTTTTGACGGATTCGAACTTACTTCGAAGAAAAACGATATACGTGTTGTTCCATTGCCTAAAAATGCACCGCAATGGTTTACTGGCGGTGTGGGCCAATTTGATGTAAAATGTGTGGTAAACAAGTCCGATTTGAAACAAGGTGAGATCGTTACTTTGACCTTAGAATTGTCGGGATATGGAAATCTTCATGATATCAGTGATCCAAAATTGAATTTACCAAAAGAATTGCAACTGTACGGTGACCCCGAGCGCAAGGAGAAATTTTCATTTACAGACAAAGGTGCTGATGGTACCATTACTATCTATTACCACTTGCGGGTTTTGGAAAGTGGATCCATTACAATTCCGGCGGTGAAATTTGCCTATTTCGATCCACAACAAGAGAAATATGTTACCAAAACAACTCGATCCAATTCACTTTCAGTGGAAAATGACCCTTCATTCGTGGTGGCAGACAATACTCAATCAGAATATGGAGCTGGCAATACAATTGAACGGTTCGACACAAATGAAACTGCTTCCAGTGGATTTTTCAGTAATCCAGTAGTGAAATGGGTTGGTATTTCGACTCCTCTCTGTTTGGCTTTTTTATTCTTTTTTGCACGTGCCCGAAAACAAAAAGAATCAACAAAAGAAACCGTTACCAATAAACAATTGGCTGAAAATCAGGTCGAAAAAATAAATCCTGACGAATGGCTTTCCTTGTTGGCTCCGCATGTGGCCAATCAAAACACAATTCCGTTCTTCACGCAACTGTCCAAATATTTGCAAAATTCAGTTTCTCAAGCCGCCAGAGGAGATATAAATTGGGTTTTATCAAAAGATGAAATAAAAATCTTTTTTGATCAAAAAAATCTAGACACAGATTTTCAAAATGAATTTTTCAATTTGCAGCAAACATGTGAATTGTCCCGTTATGGGTGTCAAGTTCCAACGGACAATTTGGAATCCTATGCAGCCAAAGCACAATCCATTTTCTATCGATTGGATTCCATCACCAGTTAATTAGAAAATATTACACATCGAATCCGCTCCCTGTTTGGTTTCCAATTCCATCCATCCTAATTCGTAATTCACTACCTTTGCATTCGCATGTCTGACAAAAAAATAAATATCCGGGATTTATCCATTGATGAAATCAAAACACATTTGATTGCTATCGGTGAGAAACCATTCCGAGCAGCGCAAATTCATGAATGGCTTTGGAAAAAAAACGCGCACAACTTTGCCGATATGTCGAACCTAGGTTTGGCCTTACGTGAAAGTTTAGAAACCAGTTTTTACATTGATCACATCGTTTTAGACGACCAACAGATCAGTAGCGACAAAACCATAAAATGCGCTTTCAGAGTGGGAGAAACTCAGGTAGTAGAAGGCGTCTTGATTCCAACCAAATCTAGGATGACGGCTTGTATTTCGTCCCAAGTAGGTTGTAGTTTGTCGTGCGCTTTTTGTGCGACAGGTCGACTGAAAATGATGCGGAATTTGTCGCCTGGTGAAATTGTTGATCAAGTAGTTTATTTGAACAACCAAGCCGAAGAGCGTTACGGGCAACATTTGACCAATATCGTTTACATGGGCATGGGCGAACCTTTGTTGAACTACAAAAACATGATTCGTTCAACCGAATTGTTAACCTCTGAAAAGGGACTGAACATTTCGCCGAAAAGAATCACCATTTCAACAGCCGGTATTTCCAAAATGATTAAAAAAATGGGCGATGACGGCGTGAAATTCAACTTGGCCCTTTCGCTGCATGCCGCCAATGATGAAAAGCGAAACAAAATCATGGACATCAACGAAAGTAACAATCTAGCCTCTTTGGAGGAAGCATTGGTTTATTTCCATGAAAAAACAGGCAACAGAATCACTTTTGAATACATCATTTTCAAAGATTTCAATGATGAATTGGAAGACGCACAAGAATTGGCGCGATTCGCTCGATGCGTTCCCTGCAAAATCAATATCATCGAATACAATCCAATCGATGATGGTGTGCTGAAACAAGCCGATTCCAGAAAAGTAGACGCCTTTGCTGAATATTTAGAGGCGCGAAATATGATCGTCAACGTTCGACGAAGTCGTGGGAAAGACATCGACGCAGCGTGCGGCCAATTGGCAAACAAAAACAACGCAATCTTAAAAGAAGAAAGAATTTTGAAGTAAATTTTCGCTGGAATTCGTTTTTAACTTCTATTTTTAACTATGCGGAATTTTTGCCTTTTCTTCCTGTTGTTTGCTGGGTTCAATCTATTCGGACAAATGCATGTTGAGCAGGGCGAATGGTCCAACCACCAAGACAAAGGAATACATCAAGGCTTTGTCATGTCGGATAGTTTACATATTTATTCGATCGATTTCAAGAACAACAAATTCAGAAACGAGCAAAGGTTATATGCCAATGTGTACGACAAACAAAAACTGACTCTGAAAAACAGTTTTGAAATCACACCTGAAAACAAAGAAGGAACACAACTTGATTTGGTCCAAATTTTCTCCGTTCAGCAAACCATGATTTTAGTCATGGTGGAAAGTGAAATTGAAAAATCCATTGACAAACGAATCGTTTTACAAATCATTAATTCCGATGGAACCAGGGGAAAAACAGTTATTGCCGACACCTTGCCTTCTCAACAAAATGTAAACGAAGACTTTCAAGTCATTGTAGATAAAACCGAAACAGGATTTGTTATCTGTACCAATTATCCCGTTTCGTTGGAAGAGAATCAAAAATTAAAAATTACCGCTTTCAATGCCAACTTGAGCCAAAAATGGAACAAAACCATTGAATTTCCCAACAAAGAAAAACAATTTATTTTCTCGGATTGGCGCTACGATGGGGACCAGAAAGTTTTCTTTTTGGCTCGACACATCATTGACTTGTTTCAATCTGAAATGGAGTTTACAACGCTTACGCACAATTCCTTTTTTCTGTGGAGCTTTGATAATGCCAAAGATAAATTGAAAGAAATAGAACTAAGTCTGAATCAACGTTTCATCCACAAAATCACGTTGGAATTGGACGCAAATCGATGGATTTTGGCTGGTATATTTTCCAATGACAAAAAATTCCATTCAGACGGTGTTTTTAACTTGATTTTGGACAAAGACGCCAAAGTGATTTCACATACAATCCACAATTTCACAGTAGAAGAACAGCGGCTTTTCAACGTTTTCGATCAGCCAAAAATCAACAAAAAAGGAATTGACGAGATACAAATGAAAAACATTCAATTGATGCAAAATGGTGAGTTCGTTTTGGTGGGGGAAGAATTTTACAAAGAAATTGAAGAACCCAATGATGGACGCATGTCACCGACCAATTTCACAGAAGTATTTTACTACCAAAACATTGCCTTATTCTGGTTTGAATCAACCGGTGCCTTGAAAGGTACTTACAGCATTCCGAAAAATCAAATGTCCATCAATGATCATGGAATGTATTCTTCGTTTGCTCAAGCTCAAGACGACTCGCAACTCTACTTCTTCTTCAACGATCATCCAAAAAATTTATCCATTGACAATCCAACCGGTTCATCGATAAAACCGATATCGAGTAATCGAAAAACCTATCTGAAAGGAATTCAAATTGACAACAAAGGTGTGATTCGTAAAAAGGTTGTTCATGCTCCTTCCAAATCTTCCCGAATTCAAGCCAGTGCAGGCGCGCAGTTATTGGATGGTTTTACCTATTTTCTCGTTCAAAAACGCCGAAGAAAAGCCATTTTAAAAATAGAATTCCCGTGAGTTTACACGTGTATAAACCGTTCAAAAAATCATTTCTTTTGTCCGTTCAAAAGGAGCCAATCTTGTTATATTTGTATCGATGATGTCTGTGAAAGAAATTATGGCTCCTGTAGAGGAAGAAATGGCACTATTTGATATTCGCTTTCGTGAAAATCTACAGTCTAAAGCCGCCTTGCTTGATAAAATCACCAACTTTATCGTAAAAAGAAAAGGCAAGCAAATTCGCCCCTTGTTTCTATTGCTAACGGCAAAAATGTTAGGAGAAATCAACGATAAAACCTACGAAGCGGCATCCTTAATTGAAATCTTACACACGGCCACACTTGTCCACGATGACGTAGTTGACGACGCCAATGAAAGACGCGGACACTTCTCCATCAATGCGTTGTGGAAAAATAAAATTGCGGTATTGGTCGGCGATTATTTCTTGTCGAAGGTATTGTTGCTTTCCATTGAAAAAGACAATGTGGACATTCTCAAAATTGTAGCCCGCGCCGTTCAAGAAATGAGCGAAGGGGAATTGCTTCAATTGGAGAAGGCACGTCGTATGGACATCACAGAAGAATTGTATTTTGAAGTGATCCGACAAAAAACGGCTTCTTTAATCGCTTGTGTTTGTGAAGCTTCTGCAAAAAGTGTTGGACGCGATGACATGCTGGATAAAATGCGCCTATTTGGTGAATACATCGGTATTGCATTTCAAATTAAAGACGATATTTTTGATTACGGAATGCCCGACGACATCGGAAAACCAACGGGAAATGACATTCGTGAAAGAAAAATGACTTTGCCGTTGATTTATGTACTCAACAATGGTCCGAAAGAAGTTCGGCAAGAACTCATCAACATTGTGAAAAATCACAATGAAAACAGTGCGAAAGTGAAACGAGCAATCGCTTTAGTGATCGAACACGGGGGAATTCAATTTGCCCATGGAAAAATGATGGAGTACAAAAACAAAGCCTTGGAATTAATACAAGATATTCCGGATTCGATAGCCAAAAAATCGGTTATTGGATTGGTAGATTACACAACTGAAAGATTAAAATAAGACCATGAAAAAATTCTTTTTTGCACTTATTGTGGCAATTGTTGCCTTCTCATGTGGCGAGGGACCAGAAACTGATAAACCGGCGGTTATCGAAGATACGCAATTAATTATTGATGAAAACGGCATGCATACCGAATTTTACCCCGGTAAAAAACAAATTAAAATTCAAGGAGCAACGGACGACAAAGGAGAACGAAATGGTCGTTGGGTCTTTTTTTCGCCCGAAGGAAAACAATTGAACTTTACCATGTATGAACATGGAAAAAAACACGGACATACCTACAACGCGTATGCAAATGGCGCACCCTATTATTATGGAGAATATTGGAGTGACACGATGATTGGCGTTTGGAAAACCTACGACTCCAAGGGAAATGTTACAGTAAAAGATTACGGATTACCTGAAGGATATTAAATGGCAATGATTCCCCCGCATATCGTCGAAGACATCATGCAAACCGCTCGTATTGAGGAGGTGATTGGGGAATTTGTGAGCTTGAAGAAAAAAGGATCCAGCTACATGGGTTTGAGTCCTTTTACGGATGAAAAAACACCCTCTTTTTCTGTTTCTCCTTCCAAACAAATCTTTAAATGCTTCTCAACGGGTAAAGGAGGAACGGTCGTTACTTTCCTTATGGAAAAGGAACACTATACGTATCCTGAAGCTTTGCGCTGGTTGGCAGACAAATATGGCATTGTTCTCCCAGAAGAAAAAGCACCTACAGCCGAAGAGTTGGCAATGGTTTCTGAACGAGAAAGTTTGTTCATCATCAATGAATTTGCGAAAAAACATTTCATTGAAAACTTACATGAATCAGACGAAGGGAAAGCCATTGGTCTCACGTATTTCGAGGAAAGAGGTTTTCGTCCCGACATTGTCCAAAAATTTGATTTGGGCTATTGCCTAAATGTAAGCGATGATTTTACCAAAGCCGCCCTGTCCAAGAATTACAAACTAGAATACCTAGAAACGGTTGGGTTGGTGAAAACCAAGGATGATCGTCACTTCGATTTTTTCCGCGGTAGAGTCATGTTTCCCATCCACAGTATCAGTGGACGGATTCTAGGTTTTGGTGGACGAACCTTAATTACCGACAAAAAAGTAGCAAAATATTTCAACTCGCCTGAAAGTCCAATTTACCACAAAAGTGATATTCTTTACGGACTTTATTTTGCAAAAAATGACATTATAAAATACGACAATTGTTTTCTTTGCGAAGGTTACACGGACGTCATCAGTATGTATCAAGCGGGAATTCAGAATGTAGTTTCTTCCTCGGGAACATCGTTGACAAAGGAGCAAATCAAACTCATTCGCAGGTACACACAAAACATTACAATCCTGTATGATGGTGACAATGCGGGTATCAAAGCCTCTTTCCGTGGAATCGATTTGATTTTGGAAGAAGGCATGTCAGTGAAAGTGGTTCTTTTTCCGGAAGGCGAAGATCCCGATTCTTTTGCGAAAAAGAATAGTTCGTCGGTTTTAGAAGCGTATTTAAAAGACTCTGCTCAAGATTTTGTTTCGTTCAAAACCGAAATATTATTGAAAGACAGCGGTGGCGATCCATTAAAAAAAGCCGAGTTGATTCGGGAAGTTGTTGCATCCGTTGGCTTGATTCCTGATTCCATCATTCGATCAGTTTACACCAAAGAAATTGCCGCCAAATTTGATATCAGCGAGGAAATTGTCATTACTGAAATTGCCAAATACCGCTCGAAAAATATAGAAAAACAACACCAAGAAACACAGCGGGCGTTCGACGTTGAACCAGATTTTCAACCCTTCACGGAAACACCTGTTGAGATTTTACACCCAAAAACAGATCGCTTCGACGCGTCAGAATTTTCTTTGATTCGCACACTTATAAAATACGGCGTTTTTGCGGTAGAAGTCCCGAGCACAGACCCGGATGGGAAAGAAATTGTCGTTGAAACGAGCATAACAGAATTGATTTGTCATGAACTAGAGAAAGACGAATTAACCTTTGACTTTCCACTATTCAATAAAATTCATGGGATTATCACCCGCGGATTGAGTGAAAACACCTTTTACCAATTGAGTTTTTTTCTCAACAACGAAGACCAAGAACTGGTGAAACTGGTGTCTGATTTCGAAAGCAATGAATACGAACTCAGTCCAAAATGGTTTGAGAAACATAAAATCGTTACCCAAGGTGAACAAGAGCGCTTGCCATTTCTAGCCATGAGTTCCATTTATGCTTTTAAAAATTACAAAATCGAAAAGCGAATCAAAGAAATTCAATCCGAATTGGGTAATTTGTCGGATGAAAATTTTGAACAAATGACGGATTTAATCAGCGAACAAATGCGTCTGGAAAATGTAAAAAAAACACTCTCATTAAAACTGGGAAGAATTATTCTGAAATAAATGCTGAGCTACACTCTCTTTAAATTTGGACCGTACGAGGTTTGTTTGTGGAATTTGATATTTCTAACCATCATCATTTTCTTTTCTATTCTATTACGTCGTGTCATTCACCGAAATTTAAAACGCTTACTCAAAAATCAAAATATCCGTGTGGAAGGCCGAAAAGCAACGGTTCTGCGTTTGATGAGCCAGAGTGTTTATATCCTTTCATTTTACGCTTGCATTTATAGTTTTGGAATTAACAACCATGACGTAAGTTTTGAGAATTTCTTGAGTTACAAAATTATTAAATCCGACTTTTTAACGATTTCCTTTGCCCATATTTTAGGAATTGCCGTCGTGATTTTTGGAGCCAAAATGTTGGTGAATTTCGTGAAATTGTATTTGACGAGACGTGTGAAAGGTCGAATCGATTTGGATGCAGGTTCCGAATTTGTATACATTCAAGTAGCGAAATATGTGATTTACGTCATTTCCATCCTGCTTTGCTTGCAGATTTTACAAGTGGATTTAAAGTTGTTGATCGGAGGATCTGCCGCTTTGCTCGTTGGTTTGGGACTTGGTTTGCAAGATGTTTTCCGAGATATGTTTTCGGGCTTTGTCATTCTTTTCGAAGGAAATCTGCGCGTCGGCGATATTGTGGAAATCTACAACTCAGGCACGACGGAACCGGTCATTGCTAAACTGATTAAAATCAATGTTCGAACCACTCAAATTGAAACCAGAAATGGAAATGTCTTGATTGTTCCGAATAGCCGCCTCACGCAAGAATACGTTGAAAATTGGTCGCACGGAACGCATCTTTCTCGCTTTATCATCGATGTGAGCATTGCCTACGGTTCCGATACCGAATTGGTCAAAGACTTGTTAAAAAGAGCCGCCATGGGTCATCCTATCGTGAACAAAAAAGAGCCTATTCAAGTACGTTTGAAAGATTTCGGAGACAACGGTCTGGATTTAGAATTGGTTTTTTGGGCCGAACAAAGTTGGGATGCGAATATTTACAAATCTGAAATTCGTTTTGAAATTGATCGACTCTTCCGCGAACACAAAGTTGTCATTCCTTTCCCGCAAAGAGATGTGCGTGTACAACCGTAATTTGCACAAAATCTCCTATCCTTTCTCTCTTTTGAAATAATACAAAAGATAGGCCGCCGTCATGATCAGCAGAAAATAGACGATTGCGTATGCATATATATTAAAATCTCGTTGCAACGGGAAAACAATAAAAATGGAATAAGCATAGGGACTAATAAAAATTTTACTCCAAGTCATTCCAATGAGTGACCCGATCAAACCCATCAACCCAATTCCAACGGGCACCAAGAAGTTTTTAAACTGCAAACTAATCAGATACTGAATTGCCAAAAGAGGCAAACAGGTGATCAAAAACTTGCCATTTCCCTTTAGAAAACCCCAGTAAGGAATGGCTTCTTTGGGCCAATGACCATCGTAAATCAAGCAAGGAATGATGCCACTTAGCAAAATGCCAATATTGAAAAAGAGGAAAAACTTCATTGTCATCAAAACAATCACTGAAAATTTAGAGAAGAAAATGGTCGTAAAGCTTTGAGGAGTAGCGTGGACTTGTTTCCAGGTGTTGTTTTTGTATTCAATTTGGGTAATCAAACTTGCTGCCAAAATAAGGCCCATTGGCAATAAAAATACCGCCATGTTGTGCCACAAATCATTGAAATGTTTTTGCCAAATGTGATCCGGCAAAGCATTGATACTTGTTTTTTGATAAAAAAATCCTAGCATAGAAATCAACGGAATAAAAAATCCACCGATGATGCACAACCAAGAGGCTGCACTGCGTTTTGTTTTCAGCCATTCGCTGCTCAAACTATTTAAAAAGACCATTTTTGTTACACTTTTGTTAAATCAATAAAAATAGATTCCAAATCATTTTTGACTTGGGCAACCTGGTAAACCGAGATTCCATTCTCAACCAATAATTTAATCATGGCGGCTACCTCGCTTTTTTCCAGTTTTGGTAAAATCACTTTCTCCCCTTTTACAATTCCTTCAAAGCCTTTCTCCTGAAAAATAGACTGTGTTTGTTTCAAATCGCTGGTTTCAAACTGTACGGTTGCATTTTGCGTTTGCATGATGTGCAACTCCTCCAAGGTTCCTTGAAAAAGCAATTCGCCTTTGTTGATAATACCAATATGAGAAACCAATTTTTCGATTTCGGCTAGCAAGTGGCTTGAAATAATAATCGTCGTCGCATTTTCTTTGTTGATTCGTTGCAACAATTCGCGAATTTCGAGAATTCCATTGGGATCCAAACCATTCGTTGGCTCATCCAAAATCAACAAATCAGGTTCTTGAAGCAGGGCAAATGCAATGGCCAATCGTTGTTTCATTCCCAACGAAAACTTACCCGCTTTTTTCTTGCCGGTCTTGGCCAAATCCACCACTTCAAGCACCTCATCAATGCGCTGTTTGGGGCATTTGTAAATCCGTTGCCATACTTGCAGATTTTCTTTGGCTGTTAATTGAGCATATATAGAGGGAGATTCTATTAATGAACCGATTTTACCCAATATCTGAATACGATTGGACGCAAAGGATTTGCCAAAAAATTCAATTTCTCCTTTTTGGTTCTTTAGTAAACCGAGTATCAATTTTAAAGTCGTCGTTTTTCCCGCCCCATTTGGTCCTAGAAATCCATATATAGAGCCTTCCGGAACTTGTAGGTTGATGTTTTTGAGTACCTGTTCTTTTTCCGTGAAATGGTAACTCAAATTTTTGGTTTCAATAGTATACATTCGTCAGATTCATAAATAAGTCAGTAAAAAGTCACTGGCTATTTAACGAATATAACGTTTTAAGTTAAATAAAATTTGTTTTGAATAAATTATTGCAATTCACGTAAATACAGCTGTACGGTATTTTCAATTCCGAAATAAAGGGCATCGCCTATCAACGCATGACCAATAGATACCTCCAATAAACCATCGATATTTTCTTTGAAATAAGCAAGATTCTCCAAACTCAAATCATGTCCAGCATTGATTCCTAGCCCCAATTCATTGGCCAATTTTGCCGCTGCCACATACTTTTCAATCGCAGTTTTTGGATTTTGGCTGTAGTGTTCAGCAAAAGGACCTGTGTACAATTCAATCCGATCCACTCCCGTTTTTGCAGCCGCTTCAATCATTTTCAAATCCGTTTCTATAAAAATAGCGCTACGAACCCCGATGGCTCGGTATCCAGCTACCAATTCTCTTAGCAAATCTTGGTGCACAATCGTATCCCAACCCGCGTTGGACGTCAAAACATTGGGTGGATCAGGTACCAAGGTGGCTTGCGTGGGTTTCAAATCGGAAATGATTTTTTGAAAACGGTCATCTGGATACCCCTCTATATTGAATTCCGTTTTGACCAACGACTTCAAACCATAAACATCCTCCAAGGTAATATGGCGTTCATCTGGTCGTGGATGAACCGTAATTCCCTGAGCACCAAATCGCTCACAATCTTGCGCAAATTGCAATACATTCGGACTTTTTCCTCCACGCGCATTTCGCAAGGTGGCAACTTTGTTGATGTTTACACTCAATTTTGTCATTTCACTTATTTTTGCAGTTCAAAGGTATAAACTTCGTAAGGAATTTACTACTTTGGCTTTCCAATGACAGCTGTAGAATTAATCACAGAAGAAATACCTCCTTTATTGCACACCGACAAAGGCGACAAAGCCTTGGTTTGGATGGACGAGTTCAAGGTTTCTCATCTTCCCGTTTTAAAAAACGGAAATTATGTTGGCATCCTTTCCGAGTCCGCTTTGATGGACATGGAAGATTTGGACATGAGTTTGGACAAATTGTTTCAACATTTGCCGCGACCTTACGTGTATTCCGGTGCTCACATTTATGAAGTTTTAGCGCGGATTTCGGAAAATAAAATCACCGTGCTTCCTGTTTTGGACGATCAAGAAAATTATCTAGGTTGCACAGATGTTCACCACTTGCTTCAGTTGATTGCCAATACAGGTAGCATCAAAGACATTGGTGGAATTTTAGTGCTGGAAATGAACGCATCGGATTATTCCATGGCGCAAATAGGACAAATCGTAGAGAGCAACAATGCGAAAATTTTGAGTTCCTTCATTATGTCCTCTTCTGACACAACAAAAATTGAGGTAACTTTGAAAATCAATGAAATTGAATTGGATCGCATTATCCGAACATTCGAACGATATGATTATGTTATCAAAGCTTCTTATCAAAAAGGACGATTCGATGACGATGTTCAATTTCGGTACGATGCCTTGATGAATTACTTGAAAATGTAATGAAAAATATTGCCATATACGCAAGGAAGGTAACCAAGCAAAACTCAGCTATGTTTGTTGAGTTACTCGCCATTATACGTGACTTGGGCTGGACCCCTATTCTATGCTCAGATTTAAAGGAACAATTGATTCGTAAAGTAGGTATCGCTGAAAATACAGAAGAATTCAAAACGCACCATGATTTCAAAAATGGCATTGATTTAGCCGTAAGTGTGGGTGGAGATGGAACTTTTATTCAAACGGTTAAATTTATCCGTGATTCCAATGTACCGATTTTAGGTGTCAATACAGGAAGATTGGGTTTCTTGGCAAATATTTCAACAGAGAATTTATTGCAAGCGTTGGAATCGGTGAAGAAAAAGGAATTTGTCTACCAAGAGAGGTCCTTGATTCGGGTGGAAATGGAAAACAATCCGTATGGGGAAGACAACATTGCCTTGAATGAAATTACCATCCATAAAAAAGATACAGCTTCTATGATTACGGTTCACGCCAGTTTGGACAATCGTTACTTGAATTCCTATTGGGCAGATGGCTTGATTGTTTCAACCCCAACGGGATCAACTGCCTACAATTTAAGTTGCGGTGGTCCGATCGTAACACCTGGATGTCAAGTTCATATTCTCACGCCCATTGCGCCGCACAATCTGAATGTTCGCCCTATGGTCGTTCCAGATCATTTTGATATTTCACTTTCGGTTGAAGGAAGAGAGCGTCGATTTTTGATGTCGCTGGATGGAATTCCTCACAGCATTCGCCAAGGTGAAATCATAAAAGTGAAAAAAGCTGAATTTTTAGTCAATGTAATTAAATTTGAAGACAATAATTTCTTGGATACCATTCGAAACAAAATGATGTGGGGCATCGATAAAAGAAATTAATTCGAAGCTTCGGCACGGTTTTTCGTTCGTTAATAGAAAATAATTTAAACTCAAACAAAATAAAAATGAATCGTTTAAAATTAATCGCCAGCTTGTTTCTGGCAGTTGGAATGAGCTTCAGCTTACAAGCAAAACCAAAAAAACCAAAATTAGAACCCGGTATTTATGCTGAAATCACAACCCCAAAAGGAGTGATTCTTTTGCAATTGGAATACGAGAAAACACCGATGACCGTTGCAAATTTCGTTGGACTTGCCGAAGGGAAATTAACGGTTTTTGATAGCATCACGTACGACAAGCCCTTTTACAATGGATTGAAATTCCACCGCGTGATCAAGGATTTCATGATTCAAGGTGGTGATCCAGATGGAAATGGTTCGGGGGGACCAAAATACCGTTTCTTCGACGAAATTGATCCAAGTTTAAAACACACTGGTCCAGGTATTTTGTCCATGGCCAATGCGGGTCCAGGAACCAATGGAAGCCAATTTTTCATTACGCACAAAGCAACTCCACATTTGGATGGACGCCATACCGTTTTCGGTCATGTCATTTCCGGACAAGAAGTGGTGGATGCTGTTGCACAAGGCGATGAAATGACCACGGTTAAAATTATTCGCGTCGGCAAGGCGGCTAAAAAATGGAACGCTAGTAAAGCCTTTATGGAAACCTACAAGAAAATGGAAGTCGTAGAAAAAGACAGAGCGGAAGTTCAAAGAAAAGAGCGTGAAGCACAAGAAGCACGATACCAAGCTGAACTAGCAGAACAGCAAGTTTACATTGATAAAATCAAAGACTTAAGCGAAGCGGAATATACCAAAATGATGTTTGAAGAAGTGAAAGCTAAATACCCAACAGCTCAGTTGTCACCATCCGGATTGGTTTACATTATTGAACAAGAAGGTAAAGGCGAAAAACCACAAACAAGTGATCAACTTTCTGTTCATTACAGAGGTACGTTTAGAACCAGTGGAAAACAATTCGATAGTTCATATGATCGAAATCAACCCATGGATTTTGTTTACAAAGTAAATAGAATGATTCCGGGTTTTGAAGAAGGCGCTGGTATGATCGCTAAAGGTGGTAAAGGAAAATTTATTATTCCCTATTTCCAGGCGTATGGAGCCAATGGACGTACGGGAGCCATTCCTCCTTATAGTGACTTGGTATTTGATTTAGAAATGGTCGATTGCCATCCAGCTTCGACACAAGAATAGAATTTCGCCTTTAATAATAGGCCGAATTAAAGAAACACTTACTCGGTTTGCCCAAACGAATCGTTAAGGACATACCTACAAAAGCATACCAGTCTTTGGTGGAAGCGTCTCCACGAGCGCCATACCGAGACTGGTTTAAGCTTTTATTCCCCAAGTTAGCCGCAATTTGACCACTAGCAGCTGCCAAATCAGCGGAAGCCAAATAACTATTACTCCCTACGTCATCTATATAATCCGTGAACGTTTTCCGGATGCCGTATTCAATACCAAACGACATTTTTTTCCCCAAAGAAAAACGACAGCCCAAACCAATTGGCAAGGAAACCTGTGTGCGAATGTACTTGTTTTTAGATCCTAGCGCCGTTCCTTGACCTTCTGTCCCAACTTTTTGCAATACCACTTCTTGTCCATTGTAGATCGTCTTGGGGTTAAAATGAAAAGCAGCGATTTGAATCAAGAAATAAGCCGTGCCTTTGTAGCGCGGATGCCCAATTTGAAATGGCCAATAATTGAATTCCAATCCTCCGGCAACCTCCCAAATATCACTTTTAAAATTTAAATTGCGATTTCGGAGTTGTGAATACCTGGAATCCTTATCATCTGCCTGAACTGATCCATACATGGCGTTAAATCGCAAAGCCAAACGAGAATGAATATTAAACCGATAAAGCAAAGCTCCAGCAGGATCCATATTCTTAAAATGCCCAAACTGGTTCAAGTCACCAATGTAATAGGTTCCACCTACCATAAACCCTAATTCTGAACGAGACCGATTGTTCGCACGTTGAGCAATTAAAATTTCAGGGAGTAAAAGAAATAAAAGAAAAAAATACCGCACTTTGCTTTCTGCTTTTCGACTTGAAGAACGCTAAATTACCAATTTTGTTGCAGCAAATCCAAAATATTGATTGTTTAAAATTTAACATATTATTATAAATTTAACATGGCTACTTTGTTGTAAGACTGTACCTTTGCAGAAAAAAAAGAATGACACGCGAACAATTGCTCTCTGCAGCTCACGAATTTGGCACGCCAACCTACATTTACGATGCGAATAAAATACGATCTCAATACAAGCGACTCGAAAATGCGTTCGATAAATTGCCCGTAAAATTGCATTATGCGATGAAGGCACTGAGTAATATTAATGTGCTCCGTTTATTGAAAAATGAAGGCGCTGGATTGGATGCTGTTTCCATTGAAGAAGTTCGTTTGGGTTTACGTGCTGGTTTTGCATCTGCTTCAATCATGTACACACCGAATTGCGTTGACTTTGAAGAAATTCAAGAAGCTGTAGAAATTGGGGTTCACATCAACATCGATAACCTTGCCATTTTAGAAGAATTTGGTCATTTGTATGGTTCAACAGTTCCATGTTGCATTCGAATCAATCCGCACATCATGGCCGGAGGAAATAGCAATATTTCGGTGGGTCACATCGATTCTAAATTTGGTATTTCCATACACCAAGTTCGACATATCAAACGCATACGAGAAAATTACGGCATCCGCGTGAATGGTTTGCACATGCACACGGGGAGTGATATTGTTGATGCACAAGTCTTTCTGCGGGGTGCCGATTTGTTGTACGAAGCCGCCAGTTCATTTCCAGACCTTGAGTTTTTAGATTTTGGATCTGGTTTCAAAGTTGCTTACAAAGAAGGGGATTACGTGGCTGAAATTGAAAAAATTGGCTTCGAAATAGCGCAATCCTTCCGTGGTTTTTGTCAAGAATACGGCCGTGAACTCGAACTTTGGTTCGAACCAGGCAAATTTATTGTCAGCGAATCGGGACAATTCTTGGTGAAAACAAATATCATCAAACAAACGACCTCAACTGTTTTTATTGGTGTAAACAGTGGTCAAAACCATTTGATTCGCCCCATGTTTTACAATGCCTATCACCAAATCGAAAACCTCTCCAATCCTGAAGGTACGCCTCGTTTGTATTCGGTTGTAGGATACATTTGCGAAAGCGATACGCTGGGTTACGATCGATTGATTCCGGAAGTGAATGTTGGAGATATATTGACCATCAAAAATGCGGGGGCCTACGGTTTTTCCATGGCGAACAATTACAATTCACGTTTACGACCGGCAGAAGTGTTGATTGATGGCGACCAAATTCAATTGATTCGCAAGCGAGAAGTTTTTGAAGATTTGATTCGCAATGAAATTGAATTGGAAAACTACAAAGCTGCCGAAGTAGAAGCTTAGTTTTTTATTGTACTCACAGCGATTTTTGCCGAAAGCAAACAAAGTGGAATGCCTCCGCCTGGATGCACACTTCCACCTACGAAATGCAATCCGTGGACGGAAGAAAAATTCGGGTGACGGAAAAAGGCGGCCATTCGGTCATTCGAACTGGCTCCATACAAAGCTCCGCCATGACTGGACGTTCTCTCTTCGATTCGAATGGGATCTAAATAGTCTTCTTCTTCAATGAAAGATTCGACATCCGTCTTTAAAATCCGAGACAATTTCTTCAAGGTATTCGCACGGATTTCCTGACGTAATTTTATCCAATCTTGACCTGAATTGGCGGGAACATTGATCATGACAAACCAGTTCTCTCCATTTTCGGGCGCATCATCCGTTTTTATTTTAGAACTAATGTGAACGTAAATGGTAGGATCTTCATGCACCGTTTTTTGGACGAACATCGCTTCAAATTCCTCTTCGTAGTGGTCCGAAAAAAAGATATTTTGAAAATCCATTTCTGGAAATTTCTTTTTCATTCCCCAATAAAAAATCATCGCAGAACTCGAAGATTCTTGGTTTTTCACTTTTGAAGAAAGCTTTTCAGTGGGTAATAAATACTGATAAGCCGGACGAATATCAGCATTGCAAAACACCACTTCCGCAGGAAAAAAGTCATTTTCACTGCGCACACCTTGCACCTTTTTGTCTGCTACAACGATTTCGTCTACTGGACGAGAAAGCAAAAATTCCACCCCCAATTCTTTGGCCAAAACCACCAAACTTTCGGTGATTCCATTCATACCTTTCAACGGATAAAAAGTACCGATACCATGCTCCAAATGCGGAATCACATTTAAAATTGCGGGCGCTTGATACGGGTTCGAACCGTTGTAGGTAGCAAATCGATCATAAATTTGCACCAATTTTGGATGGTTCAATTTTTTTGTATTCGTTTGATGCATGGTAGAAAACAAACCCAATTTGGGAATGGCCAAAATAGTTTTTAAGACGTCCTTTGAAAAGAAGTTTTTCGGAATGTGGAGCGATTGTTCCAAAAAGGTTTTGTGCGTTCTCTCATAAATAAAATCAGAGCGCGAAAGATGTTTGTCCAATGGACCTGGATCTACTCCCAATTTCAATTTCACCTCTTCCAAAAGCGCTTCTTTGTCGGCGCGAAAAGGTAAAATGGTGCCATCTTCAAAAAAATACACACAAGCGGCATCTGATCGCACATATTGAAAATAATCCGTGGTATTTTTTCCTGCCAATTCAAACAATTCCTCCACAAACTGAGGCATGGTAAACAAGGAAGGCCCTGCATCGAAGCGATAATCACCCAAGTGTAAATATGTCAATTTACCTCCAACATAGGTGTTTTTTTCCAGTACTTGAACGGCATAACCTTTCACTGATAGCCGAATTGCCGAAGCAATGCCAGCAATGCCACTGCCAACTACAATGGCTTTTTTTTTCACGTTTAATTCTTCCATTTCTTATGAAACATAAAAATAGACGAACTGGTTCAATTAAAAAGAAAAAAGAATGAGAATAGCTCGAATTAGGCCATTTTGTCTAGAAGAGGTTCGATATTTGGATTGTCTACCAAATGATCATTGCCTAAAAAAAGCAAATTTTTGCAAGCGTTTCTTTCCACCCAAAGAATGAAATGAGACGTGATTACTTGTTTGGTTCCATTGATGTCGATTTTGTGAATCGGCTTCATTTTTCGCTCGAACAAATCACGAATTTCGCTGCTAGAATCGTCCAAATTGTGGTCTTCATGGAAAATGACCAAAGAATCAATTTCTTCAAAAGATTTCTCTTCTTTTTCTAGTGCTACAAATTCGAAATTCTTTTCTGCACACCATTGTTCGATGCGGTCAGCAAATTTGGATTTACTTCTGGTGTATACTTTATTGATCGTCATGAATACTTAAGATAGTATCGTTAGAATTCTCTATTTCGGAGGACAAAAGTAGTGTTTTTAGTTGGTTTAATTTTTAAAAACGCTTATTAATTTTAATACCCCAATATTTTTAAATAATCAGCCGCGGTTTGCTCTTCTGAAAAAACTTCGGTCGTAATTTTACCTTCTTCGTCTCGCTTAATAATCACGTGTTTTGGTTCTGGGATTAAACAGTGTTTCAATCCTCCAAATCCACCAATTGTTTCTTGATAAGCACCGGTATTGAAGAAACCAATGTAAAGCGGATTTTCTTTGTCGAATTTCGGCAAGTAAATTGCGTTGGAATGCTGCTCAGAATTGTAATAATCATCACTATCACACGTCAGTCCACCGAGCAATACCCGCTCATAATTTTGATCCCATCGATTGATGGGCAATAAGATAAAACGCTGGTTAATTGCCCAAGTATCAGGCAAATTCGTCATGAAAGAAGAATCAATCATATTCCATTTTTCTCGATCATTTTGTTGCTTTTGGTGGATGATTTTAAATATCGCTCCCCCACTCTCACCCACGGTAAACGAACCAAACTCCGTAAAAATATTTGGATCTGGAATTTCACTGTCGGTACACATTTTTTTAATCTGCATCAACACTTCCCGAACCATGTAAGCATAGTCGTAATCAAATGCCAACGATTTTTTGATTGGAAATCCACCACCAATATTCAGTGTATCTAGGGAATTACAGATTTTTTTCAAATCACTGTACACCCGCAAACATTTGGTCAACTCATTCCAATAATAGGCGTTGTCGTTGATCCCTGTATTGATGAAAAAGTGCAACATTTTCACGTTCACTCTAGGGTTGTCCTTTAGGATCGATTTGTAAAAAGGAACAATTTCACGGTAACGAATTCCCAAACGAGAGGTGTAAAATTCAAATTTTGGATCTTCCTCTGAAGCGATTCGAATCCCGATGTTCAAAGTAATACTGGGGTCAGTCGCATCCAATAAATCTTGAAGCTCTTTGGTGTTATCAACGACAGGAACCACATTTTCATGACCCGAATTGATCAACTTTGCAATGTTATCGATGTACTTTTTCGGTTTGTATCCGTTGCAAATAACCATTTTAGAAGGCTCTAATTTGCCCGTGTCCAATAATTTTTGAACAATGTCAATATCAAATGCCGAGGATGTTTCAATGTGCACATCGTTTTTCATTACCTCATCCAATACATAGGAAAAATGAGAACTTTTTGTGCAATAGGCATAACTGTATTTGCCGTTGTACCCTAAATTATTGATCGCTTCTCTGAACCAACCTTTTGCCCGCTGAATATTGTTCGAAATCTGAGGTAAATAATTGAACTTCAAAGGTGTTCCATATTCCTCAATCAACTTCATCAAGTCGATTCCGTGAAACACCAATCGATTGTCATGCAAGTTGAATTCGTCTTGCGGAAAATCGAAAGTTTGGTCAATTAAATCAATGTATTTGGTTCTCATACGGCTTTAAAAATTTGCTTAAAAAGCTTAAAAAAGTTGTTCTATATTTTCCAAGGGTCGAGCAATGACTGCCTTGTCTCCCTTTAGTACGATGGGACGCTCAATAAGTTGCGGATTTTCCGTCAAAATTCTAATCCATTCTGCTTCTGAAAAACTTTGGTTACTGTATTTCTCTAAAAACAATTGTTCTTTCTTGCGAACCAAGTCAAAGGCTGACATTTTCAATTTTTCCAATACTTTTTTCACGTCGCTTTCGGAGATTGGATTTTTCATGTAGTCTACCCATTCCGCCTCTCTTTTATTTTCGGCCAGCCACTTGAAAGCGTTTCGGCTTTTTGAGCAACGTGCATTGTGCCAAATTTGTATCAAATCCTTCATCGATTAGCTTCCGTAGGTCATTAAGTAACTTTTGAGAAAATCTTTGATTTCCCCATCCATTACGGCATCCACATTTCCGGTTTCGTGACCTGTTCGTACATCTTTCACCAATTTATACGGATGCATGACATAATTTCGGATTTGAGACCCCCACTCTATTTTCTTTTTGTTGGATTCAATTTCATTTCGCTTTTCCATGCGGGCGCGGTACTCCAATTCATACAATTGTGATTTCAACAACTGCATGGCTTTTTCCTTGTTGCCCAATTGCGAGCGAGATTCGGAGTTTTCAATGATAATTCCTGAAGGTGCGTGACGCAAACGAACCGCGGTTTCCACTTTGTTTACGTTCTGACCACCGGCGCCACCGGATCGAAACGTCTCCCAACTGATATCGGCTGGGTTGACATGAATTTCAATCGTATCGTCCACCAAAGGATAAACATATACCGACACAAAAGAAGTATGCCGCTTAGCGTTACTATCGAAAGGTGAAATACGCACCAAACGGTGAACCCCATTTTCTCCTTTTAAATAACCAAAGGCAAAATCACCGTCAATTTCAAGTGTGACCGTTTTAATACCGGCTACATCACCTTCTTGGAAGTTCAATTCTTTAACAGCGTAGCCACTTTTTTGCGCATACATAATGTACATCCGCATCAACATCGAAGCCCAGTCACAACTTTCAGTTCCTCCTGCTCCAGAGGTAATTTGCAATACTGCACTGAGTTTATCCTCTTCGCCAGAAAGCATATTTTTCAATTCCAACTCTTCCAAGTCAGCAATCAATTCCGAATAATGGGTATTTAAAGCAGGTTCTTCGCTCGGGTCTTCCTTCGCAAATTCAAGCATAACCACCAAATCCTCAAAACCAGTTTTCAATTTTGAATATGATTCCACCCAATATTTCAAACCTTGGATTTCCTTCATTTGAACCTCGGCTGCTTTTGGGTCTTCCCAGAAAGTTGGGTCTTGCGTTTTCAGTTCTGCTTCGTGCAAAGCCAAACGCTTTTCTGGAATTTTAAGGTAAATTTCTATTTTAGAAATCCGCTCTTCTGTCTCTTTTATTTGATCTTGGTTAATCATGCGGCTGCGAATTTACGAAAAAAGGGATTTAGAGGAAGGTTTCCATTGTGGATTTCTTAAAAGAAAGTTCAAAAAAAAATGACCTCTGAGCCAAAGAAAAGAAAGGAAAATTATACATTTGCTACTCTAAAAAAACAAAATGAACATTCCAGCAGAATTAAAGTACACAAAAGACCACGAATGGGTTCGTGTGGAAGGCGATACAGCAATCGTAGGTATTACAGATTTCGCTCAAGGCGAATTGGGTGATATCGTTTACGTAGAGATTGAAACAGAAGGTGAAACATTGAATGCAGAAGAAATTTTTGGTTCAATCGAAGCTGTAAAAACGGTTTCTGATCTTTTCATGCCAATATCAGGTGAAATCATAGAGTTCAATTCTGGTTTGGAAGCAGATCCAGAAGTGGTAAATTCAGATCCTTACGGAGCTGGATGGATGGTGAAAGTAAAAATGACCAATCCAAGTGAATTGGACGGACTTTTAACTGCTGACGCTTACGCTGCATTAATCGGTTAATCGATCCATCGTGAGTTTGCGGTTTTTTGGTGTAACGCTAGCTTGGTTGATTCTATTGAGTGTAATCTTATTAGGTATCAATTTTCCATCTTTAAAACATGGAACCAGTTTTCTTCCCAAATTTGCCTTTCAATATTTTTTCAGCTTTACAGCCTTGTCATTTTTTGTCTGCTCTAGTCTGAAAAAACAAATGAAAAGCAATCTTTTTAGGAGAAGAGCTTTCGAGCTTTCAGTGATCATTTGTACCGTAATAATCGTATTAATTGAAATCACGGCTATGTCTATTTATCCCGATCGATCCTTTCAATGGTTTTGGAGTTTTAGTGGATTAATGGGAGTTGGTTTAGGCATAGGGAGCTTTCGTTTATTATACGATGCTTGTTGTTGATTTTTTGGAATACTATTTGCAGTTAAAATTATTATATTTACAATCTAATTTTTTAAGTCATGGAACAGAAGAAAAATGATAACGCCAACGTAGACAAGCTGAGATTGCCGTTTGTGATGATTGGTTTTCTTTTTATCGGAAGTCTAGTGCTTGCCTCATTTTCATACACCGCAGGTGTTGTGAAAAATGATAGTAATGCCGGTCAAAAAGCGGTTTCACAAGTGAAATTTGAGCAGGAAGTGAAAAAGGAAGACGAAACTCCTCCACCACCCACTCCTCCTCAAGTGGATGCACCACCTCCACCCCAAGAAGAAATTATTGAAAAGAAAAACGAGGAAAAAGAACCCGTAGTTGTGGTAGCACCACCACCACCACCCATCCCCAAAGGACCTGAAACGAAAGTGGAGGTAAAAGAGGAAATTATCGAGTTCCCAGATGTGGAAGCTCAATTCCCAGGCGGTATGGCTGAATTGCAAAAATACATTGCAAGCAACATCAACTATCCTCAAACGTCCATTGAAATGAACGAACAAGGTAAAGTTTACTTGTCATTCGTTGTTGAACCAAGCGGTGAAATAAGCAATATCGTTGTTGAACGTGGTGTTTCTGCCGATTTGGATAGAGAAGCGAAACGCGTTGTAAGAGGTATGCCGAAATGGACACCGGGTGAAGCGGGAGGTAAAAAGGCAAGAACACGTTGTCGTTTGCCGATCAACTTTACATTGAATTAAGGATTTTAAGTATACAAAATATACAAAACCGTTTGAACGAAAGTTCTAACGGTTTTTTTTATGCACCAAAAATTTTAGCTTTGGACCTACCATGAACAAATCCATTTTTAAATTGGCTTACAGTCCCCTATTTTGGTTGGCGTTAATCCTTGCATTTTCCGTTTTAACAAAGAATGGTTCGTCCGATAACTTAAAACAAGTCATTCGTTCAGACGGGCGTGGATATTATGCTTATCTACCGGCTTTTTTCATTTACGACGACCCAAGTTTCAGCAAAAGTTCTGAAGCGGAAAAACGAATAACAGGTTCCGACGATCAATATTATCTTTTTAAGGATGGTAAAGGCAAAATCCACAACAAATATTTCCCAGGAATAGCGATTCTTCAAGCACCATTTTTTGGCTTAGGATGCACCGTCTCCTGGCTGATGGGAAGAGAAATCAATGGTTATTCAAATTTGTTTCAATTCTTTTTCCTTTTAGGAAGCTTGTTCTATTCTTTGCTGGGAATGTATTTTTTTCAGAAATGTTTAAAATCATTATTTCCTGAACATCTTAAAAAAATTCCGTGGCTTATACCCATTTTCTATTTTGCAACCCCACTTTGGTATTATTGCATCATCACACCTAATTTCACTCACCTCTACTCCTTTTTCCTATTTGGTTTATTTACCTTTTTGCTACTGAAAATCAAAGAATCGAGCCATTGGCAACAAGTACTGCTTTTAGGGCTGGTCACCGGTTTGATAACACTTGTGCGCCCCACCAACATTCTTGTGATATTCGTGATTCCTTTCATCCTAGGAAGTCCTGAAAAACTAAAATCAGTTTGGAATGAAATTATCTTGAACAAAGGTTTTAAAATAGCGTGCGCTCTATTCGCCTACAGTAGTGTGATAATTTTTCTTCTTTTTATTTGGCGATGGCAAACGGGGGAATGGTTTGTCTGGTCCTACAAAGGTGAAGGCTTCAATTGGACCCAACCACATTTTTGGGAGAATCTTTTTAGTTTTCGAATTGGCCTTTTTGTTCATACACCTCTTTTACTTCTGGCTGTGTTGGGTTCTTATTTTTTATATAAAAAAAGTACATTTCAATTCGTTTTTTGGTGGATCTACTTTCTGTTAAACATGTGGGTTATTTCTGCTTGGTGGTGTTGGGATTATGAATCGCCATTTGGAAATAGACCAACGACGGAACATATTTTCTTCTTGGTCATGCCTTTGTTTGAATTATTTGATAAAAATAGAAGATGGCTTTGGGGTGTACTATTATTGTTGAGCTTGCTCGGAATTTATAGATTCCAACAATCCGCTAGTGGTGCATTTACCGTCCAACGTTTTACTGCTGGAAGCTATTTCAAAAGTCTTCAGTTTTGGAAAAGCTATCCTGTTTCTCGGTTTAACTTTACGCTCTCACCCGAAGTTTTCGGAACCAAAATTTCGGAGGATCTACTTTTGGATTTTCAGAATGAAAAAGAAATCCGTGCCGAAGAAGAATTTCCTTTGGGAAGTGAAGCCAAATTAGACTTGCCGAGATCATTTGAACGATATGGCTATCGTGTGGAATTGGATAAAAAAATATCAGATGATTTTCTGGATGGCGTGTATTTAGTAATGGATGCGAGCGATGAAAACTTGAGCCACCGGCACTATGTGGCTACTGCATTATACAATGATTGTTTCGAAGGGAAAAAAGAATGGAAACATTTGGTTTTTGAAGGGATTATCCATGATAATCTTCAAAAATTTGACCGGGTAAAAATTTACATTTGGAACCAAAATCATCGGCACCTTTGGGTGAAAAATGTCAAAATTACCTTGTGTGAATATTTAGCCGATTAATTACAAATTTTTACCGCTTTCCAAGACTTTTTGCTTCATTTCCTCCATGAAAACTATGAGTTTGGATTGAATTTCTTTGTCCGTAGAGCCTAAAATTTTGGCCGCTAAAATACCCGCATTTTTTGCGCCATTCAAGGCAACAGTAGCAACAGGAATTCCGCCCGGCATTTGCAAAATCGATAAAATACTGTCCCAACCGTCAATCGAATTGCTGGATTTTACAGGAACACCAATAACGGGAAGTGGTGTTAATGAGGCCGTCATTCCTGGTAAATGTGCGGCTCCACCTGCTCCAGCAATAATAACTTCCAATCCTCGCGTGTGTGCAGTTTTGGCATAGTCGTACATCAATTCGGGTGTGCGGTGAGCAGAAACAATATTGACTTCATAATCAATGCCCATTTCTTTTAAAAAATCCGCTGCTTCTTGCATAACCGGTAGATCCGATTTGCTCCCCATGATGATTCCAACTTTTACCATTTTCTTTAATTTGGGTTCAAAGTTACGCAGAAACTTTTTACCAGCCCAAACGCACCTTCAATTCAGGTAATGCATTTCTGCTAATGGGCAACCGGACACCGTTCATCAACAAAACTTGATACCGCCCTTTTTCCGCACTTTCAATTTTCTGGATGCGATCAATTGCAATAATGGAGGATCGATGAATTCGGGCAAACGACTTAATAGGAAGCGTTTTTTCGTAATGTCCCATGGTTTGTTTTTTGACAAAACGTCCTTTTTCCGTGTGCAGTTTTACGTAATCGTCGTACGCTTCAATATAAATGAGGTCGTGCAAGGGAATGATATGGATCGTTTCTCCGTCTTTGATTACGATTCTATGTGCTTCATCCGGATAAGAATAAAGTTGGTCGTTGAGCTTCGCTTCAAAAGATTCGTCCGTCGAAAGACACTTTTCGACTGCTTTTTCAAAACGCTCGAACAAGAATGGCTTCAATAAATAATCCAACGCATTGGCATCGAAGGCCTTCACGGCGTACTCATCGAAAGCCGTGGTGAAAATGACTTTTGGTTGATGCTGGATCAATTCCAACACTTCAAAACCATTTAATTTTGGCATTTGCACATCGAGAAAAATCAAATCCGGTTTTAATTCATCAATCATTTTAACAGCGTCGAATCCATTTTCGCATTCTCCAACAATTTCGATTGACGGAAGTTTCTCACAGTATTTGCGTACAACACTTCGTGCTAAAGGTTCGTCATCAATTAGTATCGTTTTCATCTTCAATCGGTATTTTTAGCGTAGTTAGAAAAATAGTGCCTTCTCGATGTGTGGTGAGCAAATGGTTTTGAGCGTACAACAAATACAGTTTTTTTCGCAATCCACTCAAGCCGAATCCGGTTCCTTTTTTGTCGATTAAGTCCTCATCCACTGGATTCGATAATTCCAAATGTAGGTAATGTGAACTTCGGTAACAATTCAATTCAATCAAGGTTTCACCCGTCTGACCATACAGACCAAATTTGATGGCATTCTCGAGTAAAGGCTGTAAAATCATGGCTGGAATTTCGAGGGAATCATTTTCTTCGTTGTGCTTTAATACAAATTTCAAGCGGTGGGAAAAACGAATTTGTTCGATAGCTAAATAGCGTTCAATTTGATTCAATTCTTCTCGCAAACTGACAAACATCTTTTGATTTTTCACCACGGAATGTCGCAAGAATTCTGACAATTTCACCACCATTTTTTGCGCCTCTTCTGGCTCGGTTAATGTCAAGGCTGAAATGGAATTCAAACTATTGAAAAGGAAATGAGGCTGAATATTTTGTTGAATATTTTTGATTTCTGCATTTTTCAAATCTTCTTGCAACAAGAGTAATCGTTGGGTATTCTGCTGATTTCGAACATCATTTTTCAAAAACCACCATTCGTAAAACAAAATACAAAGTGCAAAAAAAAGCAACAACAAATGAATGGAGAAACTTGGTAAATACATGAGTGGTTTCCATGCAAAGGGTAGATTTTTAACCAACAGCGCAACCAAAAACCCAATTACACCTGTCAGTAAAATAAGAATAGAAAAAGGGACAAACGAAAAAGTTTGCTTGGGCTGAAAGTAGCGAAATACATTGTTCAGAACCCGCGCGGCTAGAAAGATTTCAAGTAAAATAAATAATCCTGCCCAAAGTGCTTTTTCCCATGAATAGGCCGAAAGGAAAAGACACAAAGCATACAAACTACCTAGACTAACAGCCAAGATAATTTGTATGCGCAATTGCTTTGATTCGGAAATCCCGATTGGTTCCATAAGTAAAGTCTAATAGCTTTTAATTTCAACTCCGCCAAAAACGCAAGTTCCTTTTAAAATTAAGACTTTTTCGCTATTCTCATCAGAAGCTTTTTTAATTCGGTTGTCTTCCAATCCGCCAAAGATGGATGTCATTTCTGAACGAACCGACCAATCTGCCGGAAGAATAATCTCGGCTCCACCAAAAATTGTCGTCATTTCAATCAGAGCTTTTCCTTGAAAATCAGCGTACATCAAGTTGATTTCTGTACCGCCAAAAAGAGTAAACAAATCGGCTCCTTTGAAATTCTTCGTGGTCACTTGCTTTTTGATACTGCCAAAAATGGATACAGCATCTACAAAATCTTCTGGTGAATACTCTATGTCACCGTTGCCGAAAAAATCACGTTGCCCGGCCATTTTCTTCCAATTTTTAGAAGGTCTCGAACCAAATTTAGCTTTGTAAATCATGGAAGCACCAAAAAAGATAATGACGATTGGCCACAGAATTCTGTAATTGATCAGGTCGGGATAAAAATCATTCAACTTGGAGATGACCCCAATGGCAATCAAAATATAACCTGAAAGTCGTTGAAATTTATGTCGAATTAGTAGTACGATACCGATTCCAATAAGAATCATTTCCCAACTAAAAACCCAACGTGGAATATAGAGACCTAATTCTCTGAACAGATACAAGAGTCCAAAAAGTATGATTAAGGTTCCTGCAATTAATTTACCTCTGGTTCTTCCTTTTTCCCAGGATAAAAAATCATGTTGATCTTCGGGTGCTAAACTTCGCTTTGCCATTTTTGTTAGTTTTAATTACGAGACAAATCTGTCGATTTACTTTTGATTGCAAAAGAAGATATCGGTCAACGGTTTTAGATAGTCGGTGAATGAAGAAAAAGTTGGGTCAAAAAAAAGACGAAGGGTAAAAATTTCGCCCTTCGTCTTTTCGATAATCAATTATGCTCCTATTAAAGTGTTCCTCGTTTTTCCTGTTCTCTTTCGATACTTTCAAACAAAGCTTTAAAGTTCCCAGCGCCAAATCCTCTTGCCCCCATTCTTTGAATGATTTCGAAGAAAAGTGTCGGTCTGTCTTCCAACGGTTTCGTGAAGATTTGAAGTAAATACCCTTCTTCATCCGCATCAATCATGATACCTAAACTTTTCAGCTTTTCAATATCTTCATTCAATTCATGGCTATGATTTGCCAATCTTCCTGGTACGGCTCGGTAATATTCTTCCGGAGGGGTAGATAAAAACTCAATCCCTCTCGCTCTTAATTTACTCACCGTTGTAATGATATCATCCGTTGCCACAGCAATGTGTTGCACCCCAGGACCATTATAAAAATCGATGTATTCTTCAATTTGAGATTTTTTCTTTCCTTCCGCTGGTTCATTGATTGGAAATTTAATTCTACCATTTCCATTGCTCATCACCTTACTCATCAAGGCGGAGTATTCTGTTGTGATTTGCTTATCATCGAAAGAAAGGAAATTCACAAAGCCCATTACATCTTCGTACCATTTCACCCAGATATTCATTTCATTCCAACCTACATTTCCGACCATGTGGTCAATGAATTTTAATCCAGTTGGTTCTGGATTGTAATCCGATTCCCATTTGACATAGCCCGGTAAAAATTCTCCTTTGTAATTTTTACGTTCTACGAACATATGAATGGTTTCTCCATACGTATAGATTCCTGCTCTAACTACTTCACCGTGCTCGTCTTTTTCAACGGTTGGTTCCATGTACGATTTGGCCCCTCTTTTGGTGGTTTCTTCCCACGACTTCTTCGCATCTTCTACCCAAAGTGCAATCACCTTCACGCCATCACCATGTTTCGCAATGTGATCATTCATCCAAGAATCCTCCTTTAGAGGTGTCGTTAAAACGATTCTAATTTTGTCTTGTTTCAGAACATAAGAAGCATAGTCTTTACAACCTGTTTCCAAACCTTTGTATGCGTGCGATTGAAACCCATATGCCGTTTTGTAAAAGTGAGCCGCTTGTTTGGCATTCCCAACAATAAACTCTACGTAATCTGTTCCCAAAAGTGGTAAAAAGTCTTGTGCGCCTTCAAATATTTTTTCTAATCCGTATTCTACGTTTTTAATTTCTGTTGCCATAATTATTTTTTTAATTTTTTCTATTTTTTCAAAAGATTCAGGATTTAAGGACTTTAGGATTCATGACTTCCTAATCAAATTCTGCCATTCTGAGTTTTTATCTTAAAGTCCTGTGTCCTTGAGTCCTGATTCCACTAACCTTTTAAAACAACCAACTCGTTTTGTAGGATTCATCCTGCATATCGACTGCCACTTGGGTTAATTTTAATGGTTTGAACGTATCGACCATCACGGCCAATTCCAAGGTTTCCTTTTGACCGATGCTTCTTTCGTAAGCACCCGGATGCGGACCGTGAGGAATTCCACCTGGATGCAAGGAAATGAATCCTTTTTCAACATGATTTCGACTCATGAAGTCGCCATCCACATAGTACAAAACTTCATCTGAATCGATGTTGCTGTGATTGTACGGTGCCGGAATGGATTTCGGATGATAATCGTACAAACGCGGCACGAAAGAGCAAATCACAAAATTGTGCGCTTCAAATGTTTGATGTACGGGAGGCGGTTGGTGAACACGACCGGTAATGGGTTCAAAGTCGTGAATAGAGAAGGCATATGGGAAATTGAAACCATCCCATCCCACAACATCAAATGGATGTGATGCATACACCAATTCGTGTAGAACATTCTCTTTTTTGATTTTGATCAAGAATTCGCCTTTTTCGTTATGTGTTTCCAATTCATCAGGTCCTCGCATGTCTCTTTCACAAAAAGGTGAATGTTCCAACAATTGACCAAAATCATTTCGGTACCGTTTGGGTGTTACAATCGGTGAAAACGATTCCACGATGAACAAACGGTTGTCGGTCGTATCGAAATCAATTTGGTATATAATTCCGCGGGGAACGACCAAATAGTCTCCATAAGAGAACGTAATATTCCCCAATTGCGTTCGCAATTTTCCGGTTCCTTTGTGGATAAAAATCACTTCGTCGGCATCCGCATTTTTGTAAAAGTAATTTCGCAATGACTCTTGTGGTGCAGCGCAGGCAATGTTCAAATCATTGTTGAACAACAAAATCTCTCGGCTTTCCAAAAAGTCTTTTTTCGGAGCCACATTCATGCCTTTCAACATACGAGAAGTGATGTTTTTGTCAACGGCTGGCTTTGGTGAAACATCCATTGGTTCACTCACGGATTTCACTTGCGTGGGTGGTGAAACATGATACAACAAAGATGAAAAACCATGAAATCCTTCCGTTCCAAACAATTGTTCGTAATAAATTCCGCCAGTTGGGTTTTCAAATACCGTATGACGTTTGTGTGGGATTTTGCCTAATTTATGGTAAAATGGCATACTGATAAAGGGTATTAAAATGAATAAAATGTTGATTTAACGAATTGCTAAGCAGCAGCACCATCACTCTGGTTTGCGCTTAATAAGGTAATTCAACAATAATTTTAATTCAGTCCACATAAAAACTGTTTCATACAAATATAGAGAAACCCACGAAATGTAGGAAACGCAATTACCCACATCTCTATTTTTTTCACGGATTTCACCTGTTGAAAATAAATTATTCAATTGTCTTATTCAACACAAAGGAAAGAGTAAATTTGTAGCAAATTCAGTAGAAATGAAGAAAGTTTTGGTGATTGGTGCCGCTGGGCAAATAGGGGTTGAATTGACTTTGGAACTTCGTAAACGATTTGGAAAAGAAGCCGTTGTTGCTTCCGATGTTCGCGAAGAATGTCCCGATTTAATCTCCGATGGTGCATATGTCAAATTGGACATTCTGGATCGGGAAGGTGTGCGCAACTATATAATCAATGAATCCATCACCGAAGTTTATTTGTTGGCTGCCTTGCTTTCCGCTACAGCGGAAAAAAATCCAGATTTCGCGTGGAAACTGAACATGGAGGGGTTATTTACAATCCTGGATTTGGCAAAAGAAGGTTATTTAAAGAAAATCTTTTGGCCAAGTTCCATTGCTGTTTTTGGACCGACCACACCAAGAGAAAACACACCACAATATACCATTATGGAGCCAACCACTGTTTATGGAATTTCCAAACAAGCGGGTGAACGTTGGTGTGAATATTACGCGAACAAATTCAATGTCGATGTTCGAAGTATTCGTTACCCAGGATTAATCTCATATAAGAGTTTGCCTGGAGGCGGCACGACAGATTATGCTGTCGACATTTTCTACAAAGCAAAAAATCCAGGTTATTTCGATTGTTTCTTGAAAGAAGACACTCGTTTGCCCATGATGTTTATGGACGATGCCATTCGTGCAACGGTTGAATTAATGGAATCACCTGCTGAAAACATCACGATTCGATCTGCCTATAATTTGTCGGGATGTGATTTTACTCCTGCTGAATTAACCACAGAAATTCAAAAACATTTACCAACATTTAACACAACCTATTCTCCTGATTTTCGTCAAGCGATTGCTGATAGTTGGCCAGATTCAATTGACGACTCATTCGCACGCAAGGATTGGGGATGGAAAACATCTTTTGATACCACTAAAATGGTGACGGAAATGTTAGAAAATGTTCAAGCGTAAAAATTAAAAAAAACTGTGTCTTTACTCAGTTGTTAATAATTTAACGAAATTATCCCTCCAATTTAGAACCATTATAAAAATTAATCGTATTTTTATAGAGTAGTTAAATAACAAAGACATGTACAAGAAATCTTTATTTCCTCTCCTATTTTGTCTTGCTTTCACTTCAAATTTCGCTTTCTCCAGCGATGAAGGAATCTATCAATCTGATGAAAGTAAGATTAATCAAAAGGATCGCAACGGCCTAAAACAAGGTTTTTGGATTTATTATGGTAAAGACAGACCTGAAGCCGGAATTCCTCCAGAAGGAAAAATTGAAGAAGGACCTTACGAAGACGATAGACGCGAAGGAATTTGGACAAAATACCACAATGATGGTGTTACTCCGCGCATCAAAGGAAACTATGTGAACAACCGTCCACAAGGTGCTTACACAAAAATACATCCGAACGGAAAAATAAAAGAAACGGGAACATTTGAACGTAATTCATACCGGGATTCATTGAAACGATTTCATGAAAATGGGGTCTTAGAATATGAAGCAAAATACAACGAATCGGGACAAGAAACTGGCACAGTGAAATATTACTATGCCAATGGGCAATTAGAATTTGAATACAAATCTGTCGACGGAAAACCGTTTGGAAAAGCAACACGTTATTACGAAAACGGTGATTTAAAAGAAATCATTGAATACGGTACTGACGGACGCGTTGTGAGTTCGATTGAAAAAGAGATGGTAAAAGCCAATGTATCTGTATCTGATCCAGGAGCCTCAAAAGAAAAAGCGCCTCGTGTAGCTAGACCAAGAACAAAAGGAGCGAAATTTGCCATCAATGGTTACAACAAATGTTACAACGATAACGACGAAATTTGGCAAGATGGCGAATTCCGAAACGGAGAATTGTGGGATGGTAAAGTTTATATTTACGACAAAGACGGAATTTTATTGAAATTGAAAATTTTCAAAAATGGTGTCTATCACTCAGACGGGCAACTGTAAAAACGATAACTGTAATTTTAGAAGGCTCTTAGGAGCCTTTTTTTTTGACCTGCGAAAGCGATGAAAACAAAAAAGAAAAACCTAAACGAAATCGTACTCAATTCTCCTTCCTTGGATAAAGTTGGTGTGGAAGAACGATGCGCTCGTTTTCAAACCAGAAGTATCAAAAACGAATCGAAATGGCAAGGCATGAACCTAATTTTGAACATGATCGATTTGACGACATTGGAAGGAAAAGACACGGCTGGAAAGGTAAAACAAATGTGCTACAAAGCGCATCACTTGCATGATTCAATAGAAGGTTTGCCGCATGTGGCGGCTGTTTGCGTCTATCCAACGATGGTGAAGTTAGCGAAAGCAGAATTATTGGGTACCGATGTAAAAGTGGCTTCTGTTTCCTCTGCTTTTCCTAGCGGACAAGCACCGATGTCCGTCAAATTAGATGATACTAAATTTGCAGTAGATAGCGGAGCCGATGAAATTGACATGGTGATTTCCCGTGGGAAATTTTTAGCGGGAGAATACAATTTTGTATTCGATGAAATTGCAACTATCAAAGAAGCTTGTGGTAAAGCGCGATTGAAAGTAATTTTGGAAACGGGTGAATTGTCGACCTTGGACAATGTTCGTTTGGCCAGTGATATCGCGATCTACGCTGGAGCTGATTTTATAAAAACGTCCACTGGTAAAATTCAACCCGCCGCAACCATGCCCGTAACGTATACCATGTTGCAAGCGATTCGTGACCACTTTGTAGCAACAGGTAAAATGGTCGGCATGAAACCCGCAGGTGGTATTTCGACATCCAAATTGGCATTGCACTATTTGGTCATGGTGAAGGAAACATTGGGCGAAGATTGGCTGAACAATACGTATTTCAGGTTCGGAGCGAGTAGTTTGGCCAATGACGTATTGATGCAAATTCAAAAAGCCAAAACGGGCATTTATTCATCACCAGATTATTTTTCAATTGATTGATCATGAGTAAAAAAACACAAGAAATTTGGTCCTATGCACCAGCACCTGAAAGCTCGAAAGTTGTTCAAATCAAGGAAAAATATGATTTGTACATCGATGGAAAATTCGTAAAACCGAGTTCAGGGAAATACTTTAAAAGCATCAATCCCGCGGACGAATCGGAAATATGTTCCATCGCTTACGGGAATGAAAAAGACGTAGATTTGGCTGTCAAAGCCGCTCGGAAAGCCTACGATACGGTTTGGTCCAAACTTTCGGCAGCCGATCGTGGTAAATACATTTTCCGCATTGCGCGCATGATGCAAGAACGCTCCCGCGAATTGGCCGTGGCTGAATCCATCGATTCTGGGAAAACCATTCGCGAAGCACGCGATATCGATATTCCTTTGGCGTGCAATCACTTTTTCTATTACGCCGGCTGGGCAGATAAATTAGACGAAGCTTTCCCTGGAAGAAAACCAAAATCTCTCGGTGTTGTTGGACAAATTATTCCTTGGAATTTCCCTTTGTTGATGGCAGCTTGGAAAATTGCTCCTGCCCTGGCAACTGGAAATACCGTTGTGATCAAACCTGCTGAAACGACTTCACTAACCATGATGATTTTAGCGGACATCATTCACGAAGCTGGATTACCAGCCGGTGTTTTCAATGTAGTTTCTGGATACGGAGACACTGGCGCCTCCATCGTCAACCATCCTGACATCAATAAAATTGCCTTTACTGGCTCAACCGCCGTTGGAAAAATCATACAAAAAGCTATAGCGGGAACCGATAAAAAATTGACTTTGGAATTGGGCGGGAAATCGGCCAATATTATTTTCGACGATGCACCAATCGACCAAGCCGTGGAAGGAATTATCAATGGAATTTTCTTTAACCAAGGTCACGTTTGTTGTGCCGGTTCGCGCCTTTTTGTGCAAGAAAATGTAGCGGAAAAAGTGATTGAAAAATTAAAACACCGCATGGCTTCTCTACTTGTTGGCGATCCACTGGACAAGAATACCGACATTGGTGCCATCAATTCAAAAGAACAGTTTGACACGATTCAACAGTACTTAAAAATTGGTGTCAATGAAGGGTCAGAAATATACCAAAGTCCATGTAATTTACCGAAAAAAGGCTATTACATGGCGCCAACTCTTTTCTTAGATGTGGCGCAATCCAATACCATTGCACAGGAAGAAATTTTTGGACCTGTTTTAGCGATTCAGACATTCCGGACCATCGACGAAGTGATTCAAAAAGCCAACAATACACCATTTGGATTAGCGGCTGGTGTTTGGACAGACAAAGGAAGCCGCATATTCAACGTGAGTTCGCAATTGCGTGCAGGTGTTGTTTGGGCAAATACGTATAATAAATTCGACCCGGCTTCACCATTCGGCGGTTACAAAGAAAGTGGATTCGGCCGCGAAGGTGGTTTACATGGATTGATTCCTTATTTAAAATTTGATTAAAATGGAACGTTTGGAAGTTTTAAAAACATACAAGATATACATTGGCGGTGCTTTCCCCAGAACAGAATCTGGAAGAACGTATCCCATTCATTCTAAAAAAGGGGATTTACTCGCCAATATATGCCTAAGTTCCCGCAAAGATGTTCGAAATGCCGTGGTTGCCGCTCGAAAAGCTTTTGGCGGCTGGAGTGAAAAAACAGCCTTCAACCGGGGTCAAATTTTGTACCGCATCGCTGAAATGATGAAAGGAAGAAAAGGACAATTGATAGAAGAATTGGTTTCTCTAGGATTAACGAAAGTATCGGCAGAAAAGGAAGTGGTAACATCTATTGACCGCTGCATATATTATGCCGGTTGGTGCGACAAATACCAGGCTCTTGTGAGTTCCGTAAATCCTGTAGCCAGTGCACATTTCAATTTTACAGTCGCTGAACCTACGGGAGTTGTGGCTTTCATCGCAGATGAAAAAACAGGCTTATTGGGTCTCATTTCGCTGCTTTTACCGATCATCGCGGGTGGAAATACGGCGGTCGTTTTGGCTTCCAATTCATTGGCTTTGAGTTCAATTACTCTGGCGGAAATCATTCATTCATCCGATGTTCCGGGTGGTGTCGTAAACATCCTAACGGGCGATTTGAATGAATTGGCCGAAACCTTCTCCACACACATGGACATCAACGCACTTGCACTTTCACGTCCAACTGACTTAAAAAAGAAAATGGCTGAAAATTGCACGGTAAACGTGAAACGTTTCTTCTCATTTGATCAAAATTGGTCGGATACAAAAGCGCAAGGTTTGCATTTCATTTCTGATTTTCAAGAGTATAAAACGACTTGGCATCCGATTGAGAAGATTGGTGGAGCTGGAGGAGGATATTAGTAGAAAGTTGTTTTACGCGTAACCGTATATACTTTCCCTTCATTCCTCCAATTCCTCACAATGAAGTCCTCGCATATGAATGTACGTCATGATGTCTGTTTCATGGGAACCATCTGAAATTTCAATTCGCAAAACATTGTCCACATCCTGCAAATCAACATTCCACCGCAAGATGGCCGGATGTTCATCGAAAAAAGGCTGGAGCATTTTGACGCGTTTTTTCGTGTTGATGTCCGTCCGATAAATCAATAGATGATCGAATTGAACAGGCGGAACGAGTTTGGCTGAAAAATTAGGCCTCTGTGCTATCGCTTCCATTGGTTCGTTTTTTATAGTTTTCGTAAGCGACTTCTCCTTCTTCTTGCCAGAATTTGTCGTACAATTCCCATTTTGAAAAATCGTTGTTGACGTGTCTACTGGAACATTTTCCGTGGTTTTTATGTTGGTGTTTTTTGCCCGATCCGCCGCCAAATCCGCCAAAAAGCAATTTAGAGAGAACGAATAATCCAACGGCTTGCCAATAAGTAATTGCTTGCAATCCAAATATTTCTGGCATGAGTGCATTCCACAACCACATCAGCACAAATCCAAATAATATGGCCAAAGCAGTGATGCCAAGGATGCCTAAAATAACCCAACCCACAATAACGGCTGGATTTTTACCTCTCATTTTGTGTTTAAAATTGTTCATCTTTTTACGTTTTTAAAATGTATTTTCTTTTTTTAATTGTTTGTTCAGAATGGAAAGTGCTCGGTGCCGCCTCGACATGAGGGTTCCTTCTGGGATACCTGTTTGTTCTGATAAATCCTTGTAACTAAATCCTTCAAAATCTACCGCAAGGATAATTTGTTTGTAATGCGGTTTGAGCTTTGCAATGGTTGCAATCAACTCTTCTTTAATTTGTTCGGAGTAGGAATTATCCGCCTTGCCGTAAAACAATTCCGCAAAATCAAGCAAGCGCGCTTCGCTTTCATCTTGGATACTGACACTCGGCTTTTGTGTACGCATGGCGTCAATAATTTTGTTTCGAATGGCTCGGTAAACAAATCCCGCTACATTGGTTATGGGTGAAGTGCTGTCGGCGCGTGAAAATAATTTCAAGGCCACATCTTGAAGAATGTCTTCGGCATCTCTGTCGACACTATCATCGATTTTCGAGTACACAAACGACCGAAGACGATCGTATTCGTTCACGAAAAACTCGTTGAGCTGGGTTTTGTTATCCGTTTCCGACATCGACTAAAAGTACATTATCTGCTTCACATCTATAAAGACGATGCTTTTTGAAATCCTTGCATTTTTTTGAATAATTTTTTGAATTGTTGGTTTTTACCCGAAAGAAGAGCGAGAAGGTGAATAGAAAAAATCCTTTCCAAAATATTCATTTCTTCTTCTTTGAAGCTTTTGCTTTTGGGTTGTATTCCAAACATTTGTCGATCCAAAAATCAAGGTCGGATTCCCGATCTACTCCTTCCATTTCTACAATCAAAAAACCAACCATTGGTCGCTGAGCTTGCATCATTTGGCTGGTGTATTCACCTTGCAACAAATGCTCCGCTTCTTCTGGGGCAACGCGCACCATCAAACCATTTCGAAAGGATCCGAAACACATTTTGTCGTGTACCATAAAACAAATCCCGCCAAACATTCTTTTTTCGTCCCAGTCCAAGCCTCGAGATTTCAGTGCGTTTTGTAGTCGTTCTAAGAAATACGAATCGATTGCCATACACGGTATTTGTTTTTTCTTTAATTCAAGTGTAAACCGAAATTTAAGTATTTTTTTACAAACCACTTAAAACACAAATGAAAACAATTAAAACATTGATTAACATTCTATTAGCCAATTATCGAACTAAACTTTTAGTCTTTTAAAATTTTAAAAGACTAAAAGTTTTAAGTAATTGACTTCTAGCGATTTGAGCAAACATCACGTAAAGAATGGATATTGACCATCTATGAAAAATACGATCCAAACCTTTACCTTCCGTAGCTTATTTTTTTGAGTTGAATTTAAAACGATTAACCATTATTCCGAAAAGCTTTTCAGCAAACTTCGGTAATTTTTAAGAATGGTGGATCGACTAATGAAACCGATGAATTTTCGGTCCTCGTCCAACAATGGTAACTGCCATACATCGGCTTCGTCAAACATTTTAATGACTTGCATAATGGTATTTTTTTCGGTGATTTCAAAAGCAGCACCGATAGTCAATTTACTCACACTTGTTTCGGAAGTATCTTTGCTTCCCAGCAAGAAAGGGCGCAATTGTTCACGATTTAAAATTCCCCAATATTGATTTTCAGCATCCAACACCGCAAAGGTATTTTCATCACTGTTTCTGAATTTCTGTAAAACCTCATCCATTGTTTCATGAGTAAAAACGACGACAGTCGAGCGATTCATGCAGGAATCCAATGTGATTTGAGAGAGAATATTTTGGTCTTGTCGTGTGGTGAAAATTTTGCCTTCTTCCGCTAATTTTGTGTAGACTGGGTTGATCGGTGAAAAAGAACGATTGATGGAGGAAGAAATAATGGCTGCGGTCATCAAAGGAATAAACAAATCATAACCACCACTGCATTCGGCAATTAAAAAAATGGCAGTTAAAGGCGCGTACAAAGCACCAGACATCACACCAGCCATGCCCACGAGCATTAGATTGGTAATCGGAACATCCTGAAAACCAATCATGGTGAGAACATAGCCAAAAAGGTAACCGAGCATACCTCCGGTGAACAAAGATGGGGCGAAATTTCCTCCATTTCCACCTGAACTGAGCGTGATGCTGGTGGCAAAAGCTTTGAACAAAATCGCCATGATTAAAAAGGCAACAATCAACCATTGCGAGGGTTCGAAATAACGAAACAAACTTTCGTGCAGCATCGTGTCGATTTTCCCTTCATTCAGCATGCGAACATTAATATACCCTTCGCCATACAAAGGAGGAAAAACAACACACAGGACAGAAAGCATCAATCCACCGACAACGGCTTTTAGTAGAACTTTTTTGCCAAAACGTTCAAAAAAACGATGCACCACCTGACCAACTATTAGAAAATAGCGCGCATACAATCCGGAAATAACCCCAAGGACTATGAAATATGAAATGTTGTTGTAATCGAACAATTCTCGTTCATTGAAACTAAATAAGGCTCCATCATTTAGCAGAACTCGAGAGAGTAAACTGCCGCTTACTGCGGCAATGACTAGAGGAATAAAATCCGTGAATACCAAACCCGTGAGCAAGATTTCAAAAGCAAACATGACACCTGCAATCGGTGCATCAAAAGCCGAAGCGATACCCGCTGCTGCTCCAGCTGCCAAAAGCAAGGTCCGTTCTTTGAATCCGAGTCGGTAGCTTTGCGCAAAATTGGAACCAATCGCAGAACCTGTTACCGCAATTGGAGTTTCCAGACCGGCCGAACCACCAAAACCGACAGTCACAGCACTTTGCAAAATCTGCGAATACATTTTGGTAGATTTAACTTTGCTATCGTTTTGCGAAATATCCCTTAGAATAAATGAAAGTTCTTTGTCTTCATCGGAACGAAACAAATATTTCACGATCATGGCGGTTAGTGTAATTCCGAGCAGTGGCAAAACGCCAAAAATTACAATTCGACCTTCAAAAGGAATATCGTTGTGGATAAAATGCTGAATTTGGTGAACCAATTTTTTCAATAATACACCGGCCAAACCTGCACTGAATCCTACTAGAACCCCCGAAAGAACCAAGAATTGCGAACGTGAAAGCCGACTCTTCATCCAAAAAATGAAAACCTCTGCCAAATTGAATTTTCGAAATGGATAATTCCGAAATGTCTTGCGAAAGCGTAAAAAACTGATGTATAATTTTTTGAAATTAATCTTCACGACGGTTCAATTCTATAACAAAATGGATTGTTGTCAAAGATACATAAATTCTAAGGGATGTATTTTTGACTAGTCGATTCCAAATCGAGATTCTTTCTAAAAGAAACCGAGTAGAGACTATCGCTCATAATACATCACGATGGATGCTTTCGCCAAAGTGTTTTGCCACAGATAAAATCCGACAATCGCAGGAATGGCATTTGCATCCAAACCCAATTTGTCTGTTTTCAACGCGTGAATCGTAATAATATACTGATGACTTCCGTGCCCTTCTGGTGGACAAGGACCGCCGTAACCCGTCATACCAAAATCTGTTTTACTTTGGACCACACCTTTTGGCATTATATTCAGACTTCCATTTCCAGCGTTGGAAACCAATTCATGGATGTTACTTGGAATATCAAAAACCACCCAATGCCAAAAGCCGCTTCCAGTTGGGGCATCTGGATCGTACATTGTAATGGCAAAGCTTTTCGTTCCTTCTGGCGCGTTTGCCCAAGTTAATTGTGGAGAAACATTATCACCCGAACAGCCAAAACCGTTGAACTCTTGTTTTTTAGTCGATTGACCACCAACGTCATTACTACTTAAGGTAAAAGTTTGTGCTTGAAGCGAAATGGAAAGCACCAAGCCAAGGAAAAGTGTATATGTTTTTTTCATGGATAACTTTGTATGATTAATCTATCTAAAGATACTGTTATACCTGAATATTTTCAAATCCACAAATCAAAAAATCGAAATTCTATCAAAATTCAAATCATTTTAACTGGTTAATGCCTAAAAATTGATATGCCGAGAATAGGAAAAGCTGCACGTGAATTGCTTTTTTTTAAGCGCAACCATAATCTACTGAAAATCAAATTGCTTCACACTGCAACAATTAAATAATCGGAAGTTAAAACACCATTATCGTTGGGTTTATCAACAGAAGATTATCAATTGGAAATAAAATTGTGAATAAAAATCGAATCGTTTTTTGTTAAATTTTAACAGTCCGTATACAATCCTATATTTTTTTTCATAAATTGGTCTCCCGTAACGATGGTAAAACACATCGAAAACGCGAAAAAGTTGAAAGATTGCAACTGTAACTATGAAATAAAAACGTCCAAGATCACTCTTGGACGTTTTTGTATTTAGTAAAAATCAAATTTCCTGACCAAACGTCAACAGGTTATTATCCGGATCAAGCAACGAAAATTCTTTTATTCCCCATGGCTTTTGTTGCAATGGCCCGCCCGGATGAATTTCCACCTTGGAATCGAGAAAGTTTTGGTATACTCGATCAATTTCATTGGTTCGAATGTACACTTGACCGTAATTTTCTTTCGGATTCAAATCTTTAAAAAGAAAAAAATGCAGTTCAATCGTGTCTTTTTTTACTAACAAATAATCACCATAATCGCCCAATTCAGAAAATCCTAAACAACTAATATAGTATTCCTTTGTTGCGGCCAAATTGCGCATCGGAAGTTTCGGGTGAACGGATGTCAGCATTGATATAAAATTTTCTTACTAAAATAATCATTTGGCTTTGAAGTAGTTCAACAAACGCTCATGGGTTTTCGTATAGACTTCATTGAACACATTGCGCACGGATGAGAAATAATTTTTGTAATCCTTTTTCAAATCTTCGTCTTTGGTGTTTTCAATGTTCACGGAAATATTCGCTGCTACCTTATCAAATTTCTTGCGTTCATTTTCAATGTTTAAGGCCGTTTGGTTGGTCAATTCGTACAAATCTTTTAACTCCTTGGCCTTGCTTTCATGCTGCAATTGAGCGCGTAAACTATCCGAATAAGCGCCATTGGCATGTTCCGTTACCACTTCGTTTTCCGTTTGTCGAAATGTGAGTGTTTTGTGAATGACACTGTCTCGAATAGCTTCGTATTCGCCGTAGGGTGTAGCAACTTTCATGGTGATCGGTAAGATGTCCACGAAAATAAAAAACAACATGATAAAAAAGGCTACCCACCAAATGTGACCTCCATTCACCTCATCGGCTTGCAATTGAGAAAGCATTTTTACCCGCGACAAATAATCAAAACTTTTGTTGTTGGACGTGGATAGTTTGTCTTCATTCCGTTGTTTTTTCAGGTCGGAAACCAATGAATCCACTAAAATTTTCTCCAAGACAATTTGAGCACCCAATTCATTTATTTGAGTACCAATTTCAGCCGTTCGCCGACTATTCCCCGGAATACCTGAGGAAGCACCACAGGGCAATTCTTTCTTGAATCCACTTTGCTCGTATGTCAACAAACTAGCTTTGCAATTTTTCAAACTCACTAAGCTATCGAGCTTTATGCTTACCGTTAATCGCTTTGCTTCAAAAGTAGAGTCGATTGCACTTAATTCATTGCGTTTTTCCTGAACGATTGCTTCTGTAATTCCTTCGTTGAACCACAAAAGGACCATGGGATGTGCCACCGCAATTCCCACAATGAGGGCAAATAAATACCGAACCATGGTGGCGGCCAAGAAGTTGGTTTTGTTTTCCAATCTCGTCTTATATAAGGTTGAAACAATAAATTTATCGATGAACAAAATCACAAAAAACCAAACTATGCCGCCCGTTACGAAAAGCGGTGTATTATCTGTTATGGTTGACAGTGCATAGGTCATTGAGAAAAGACCAACAATTGCGGGAATTAACACCAAAGTACCAAATCCCGAGATTTTATTTCTTTCGGCATGTGAAACCTGATTTAAAACGGATTGGTCAGCACCAGCTAACCATTGAAAAATATTCATACGCCCTATTTTGCTGTTGTAAGTTCGGTTTTGTTCAAGCAGAAATATCTGCTATTCAATCAAATATAGAGAAAAATGAAAACCGTTACGAATCAACGCAAGAATTTAGGATTCTTTGGGAAAAAGGCAATTGGTTTGATCGAATCTACTTCTTTTCTTTTTTGAAAATACTGAACAACAAACCACCCATCATGGCGCCGTACAAAGTACTGTTTAAGGGCTTTGATGTTATCGCACAAGTGCCACTAGAACAACCAATGAAATGATAATAAAGATACCCTCCAACTGCACCAAGGATGATCCCGATAATGGTTATTTTACTCATATACATGGATTTCATAAATGGAACTCTTTATTCAATCGAAAAGGAAAAAATCGACTGGTGGTTAATTTGTAATTTGAATAATCAACATAGGTATTGGACAACAATCGTTCTTCATACGAAGACTTAAAGTAAAAAAGTATCCAAAGAATCATGCCAATGGAAAGTTGCCAAAGACTTCCTGTAAATAAACCAATGCCCATGGTTGACAGAATTATGCCACCATAAATTGGGTGCCGCATGTATTTGTACAAACCGACTTGAATCAGGGTTCCGTTGGCTTTCGGTGTTGGAAAAGCAGTCAGATTGGTTTTTAATTGGATCAAGGCACACAAGACAATCCCAATTCCACCAGTGGCCAAAAGCAAAGCAAAGAACTTAAGTATTCCTGTATGATAAAGTGTCAAATCCCAAAATGGAAAAAAATAAATGCCCAATAAAAAAAACTGAACCCCTACAAAAAGTAAATCTTGGGTTGGTACTTTTTTCATGATTGAAGGTTGAATGATTTCTGCAAAGGAACGATTCCACCGACAATTTCTTGGTGACGCTAGTTACACAAATGCGAAAATTAAACTTTTTTAGGATGGACAAGCGTTGACAGCGTAAATTCCTTTATACTCCTATAATACAAGTAAATGCTAACCATCAAAAGCACATGGCTGAAATCGTTTTTATCAAACCAAGGGTGAATGTTGATTTTGAGTCCTTGAAAAATTGCACTTGGCAACAAAATTAGTGCGCTTATCCATAAAAAACGAAAAGTAGGATCAATGGTTTTACTGTAATGATAGCCTAAAAACCCTAAAGATAGCCCCATTCCAATTACTGAATTTGCAGTTGGTACGACCAAACCTATGGCGGGACTAGAAACCAAATCCGCCGCGAAAAAAATCCATAATTCAACCATCAAAGCTATGATCAATTTGGATTTAGAAATCAGAACAAATCTTTTCTTCCAGTGTGGATTGGGATGTATGGAGAGCATTGCTTGTTCGATAAAAAATACTGCCACAATTCCAGCAATCCAGGAAGTCAATTTTCCAGGAACACCCGTGTAATTGTATACCAAATGACCAAAACCCCCGACAAAAAAGCCCAAACCAAACACCATGAAAAAACGCCACCAGTTCTTGTGAAATTCTGAAGTTGTACCGAGGTTTTTAATTTTCATCGCCAAATACATGGCTAATATAAAAATCAAAACATCTCCAATAAAAGCGTTGGGTTCCAACAATTGGAAATTGGCAAAATCAAATTGTATTTTTTCAAAATCACTTCCTATTCGCATGTTGCCCTTCACTATTTTGACGATTCGGCGAAGATAGCATCGATTTCCAGGAAACGAACAAAATGATTCAATCCATTGCCATTATTTTTCGCCTATTTTTTTTCACAACGGTTAAGGCAAGGGCCGGAGAAAGTCGATAGATAATGTGCACCATTCTGCCCTGAAAAGAAGAATAAGCGCTGAATTTTCTTTTTTCCAATTGTTGAACAATCTTAGCAACCGTTTTATCCAAAGATTCCACTTTTACATCTGTTCGTTTTTTCATGGTGACGACTTCACCAGAAGGGGAAATATTCTGCTTAGCACTGTCGTTTTCAGTAAACCCAGGATAATTCACACCGACAAAAACTTGATCATCGATCAACTCATTTTTTAAACTTTCTGCAATGCTAATGATGGATCTTTTCGTGCAGGAATAGGCCAAATAACTTGGTAAACCAACAATTCCGGCCAAAGAAGAAATGAATAAAATTCCGCCTTTGCTTGCTTTCAAATGAGGCAAAAAGGCCAAACTAGGATAAATACTTCCCAACACATTTACGGAAATCAATTTTTCGAAAACAGCCGGAACGGTTTCTTCTAATTTTCCTTTTGCCGCCAGTCCTGCATTGTTGATCAGGTAATCAATTTTGCCAAAGTGCTGAATGGTTTCTTTCGCCAATTGTTCGCAAAAAGCAAAATCAGAAACATCACCCGCCGCACCAAACACCTGGTATCCTTTGGCCCTAAAATCCAGCACGGTTTCATCTACTTTTTCCTTGCGCCGCGCGTTGATCACAACTTTAGCACCGCGCTGAGCCAACATTTCAGCTGTTCTTTTTCCGATTCCTTGAGCCGAACCTGTAATTACAATTACTTTGTCTTGAAACATATTAAGCCGTTTTTATGTACTTATTTTCAATAAACCAATCGTAGCATTCTTTGATGGCCGTATCGATTGGTGTTTGGGGCATTTCCAATTCTTTTCTCGCCTTTTCAGCTGAATAATAATGCATTTCGTTGGAGAGAATTGCCAACTCTTTCGTCACTTTCGGCTGAATTTTTAAAATTGTAGCGACCCGAGAATTGAATTGACCATAAAGAGTACACACTGTTTTTGGAATTTTCAGTTTGAGTGGTGAAACCCCTGTTATTTTCGCAATTTTATCGAAAGCTTCTTTGAACGTCAAATTCTCATTTCCGAGAATATAACATTCTCCTTTTTTTCCTTTGGTGATGGCATTAACAATGGCGACTGCTGCATCCTTTGCGGCTACGAAATTTTTTCCACCAACGGTGTAACCGGGAATTTTCTTGCCATAAACACCCAAAATCATGGCTCCTGAAGTGGGTCTCGAATCGTATGGCCCGATCATAAAAGTTGGATTGACAATAACAGCATCGAAATCTTCATCCTGTACTTTCTTCAACACATTTTGTTGTGCTTGGTATTTGGAATCCATGTAATCCAACCCATACCGGCCAGCCTCGTAATGGTTGCATTCGCTTCCCAACTTTTGTAAATTACCGGATGCAAATGAATTGGCGGTTCCCACGTAAATCATTCGCTTAACCTTGTTCTTTTGACACGCCTTCACCACATTGGCCGTCCCCTCAATATTCACTCGATTCACTACGGTTTGTCGAGCAGGAAACATACTGGTATTTGCGGCACAATGAATAACGACGTCCATACCAAAGGCGGCATCCAAGAGATCCGCTTCATTCAATAAATTACCGTATATTTTTTTCATTCGCAGACCTTCTATTGTCGGCGAGGCTTTTCCTGCTTCGCAAAATCCAGTTACTTCATACGCACGGGAAAGTAATTCTCTAACCAAGTTACTTCCCAAAAGGCCATCGGGGCCGGTGACTAAAACTTTCATACTCATTTGATTTTAAATCAAATGTAGCAGCCCAGTAAGCCATCTTTCAATCGAATCAAACAACAGACTAATGACTAGTTGCGAATTTCACAACCAAACTGTCAAAAATGGAGAACAACTTCTTTGTGTTGTGTTTTTCGCAATAAATAAATCCGTAATAAATTGATTCGCGTTTTATTTCAAGGACTAATCCCCTCTATACCTTGGACGATCATGGCTTAAAAGCCTTGAATCTTATTAAAAAAACAATTAATACAGCAAATAACGTGCACGAATAATTTTAAATTCGACCAATTCCTGTTGCCAAGTAGCTCGAATTTTGGTTTCCGACATTCCCTCTTCAATCTGTTTCATCAGTTGATCATTGCCAATCAATCGATTCAAAAACGGAGCGTTCGTTACAAACGTTTCCCCATTCAATAATTCGTAGGCTTCCATGAAATAATGTAATTGAAATTTTTTCGGCCGTTTTCTTAAGGACTTTCTTAAATCATACCCATTGCAAACTTGATTTTCCCAGAGCGGTGAAGTGGCTCCTTCTTGACTTTGGGGAACAAAGGTGTAATCGCTTTCTGGAAAAAGTGGATGTCCATAAATCTCAAAAGGTGAATCCGTTCCTCGTCCAACACTCACACTTGTTCCTTCAAAAAAACACAAACTAGGATAAAGATAAATGGAATTGTTGTTGCGTAAATTAGGTGAAGGAGGAACGGGTAAAATGTACTCGGTCTCACGCGAATAATGAGCCAAAGGAATTATTGTTAAATCACAATGCACACTATCAGACAACCAATTTTCACCATTGATCATTTGACCGTATTCACCGATGGTCATTCCATATACGATGGGCACAGGGTGCATTCCTACAAATGAACGAAAGGCCGTGTCCAACACCGGACCATCCACGTAATTTCCATTCGGATTCGGGCGATCCAAGACAATCAAGGGAATATTTGCCTCGGCACAAGCTTCCATCACATAATGCAAGGAAGAAATAAAGGTATAAAATCGCACGCCTACATCTTGGATGTCAAAAATGAGCACATCCAATTCACTCATCATTTCAACCGACGGTTTTTTCGTTTTTCCGTAAAGTGATACAATGGGCAAACCCGTTTTTTCATCGAATGAGGACGATACGTGTTCACCAGCTCCTGCTTTGCCTCGAAAGCCATGTTCTGGTGCAAATACTTTTGTAACGTTTATTCCAGCACTCAAAAGTGTATCGACCAAGTGTGTATTGCCTATCATTCCCGTTTGATTAGAAACAACACCCACCCGTTTTCCTTTCAGCAAGGATAAATACAACTCCGTTCGCTCAATACCCAATTTTAATTTCTTTGGCTCAAAGGATTTGACTTCTTCTAATTTTCCATTTCCAGAATTTTCGTTGTTGCTGATTGTTTCCTTTGTCGAACCAGCTCGGTTTTTTGGTTTGGCAATTATGGAACAACTAAAAAGCACCATCACAAGCAATAATCCTGACAAACTCATTCGTTGCTTCGACACCATAAATGTCGTGCTCTTCGTTATTCCAAGTTGTGTTTTACTCATGATTTACTTTTTACTGTTCTCGAAATTAATTGAAATTAGGTCTGTTTGAATTCAACCTACAATTACTATTCCACGATGCCATGTGGACGGAAAGAAAATGGAGGCGAAAGTGGGTTATTCTTGAAGCAATGAAATCTTTCCTTATCTTCGTTGCGTAAAATTTACAATCCTTGTCGCACGAATATTTTATCGCCAAAAAGATCTTTTTAAAGGAAACTGAAGGGAAAAAAGTTTCCAGGCCCATCGTGCGCATTAGCATGATTAGCATTGCTTTGGCGATAGTTGTAAATCTCCTCACTGTTGCTGTGGTGATTGGTTTCCAAAAAGAAGTGCGGGAGAAGGTTTCTGGGTTTTCCTCCCATGCTTTTATCCTGAGTGCGGGCGAAGGCAGTATTTACGAATGTGAACCCATTCGCAAAAATCAAACGTTTTTTGCAGATTTAAAGAAGAATCCAGCCATTGCTCAAATCCAACCGGTTGCTTTTAAACCGATTTTACTGCAATCCGAAAAAGTGGAAAGCAGCATAAAAACTGTAAAAGGAAAAGATTCAACTGTCTACCAACAAAATATACAAGGGGCGCTATTGAAAGGAGTCGATGAAAGTTTCGATTGGTCTTTTTTCAAAGAAAATTTGGTGGCTGGTAAAATTCCCTCTTTTCAAAACGATAAAATATCCGATGAAATTATTTTATCCAAACGATTGGCGCGTGATTTGAATTTCAAAGTAGGTGATTCCATTCGTGCTTATTTCGTGAAAAATCAACCGGTAAAACGATTCTTTCGCATTGCAGGTATTTACCATACAGGCTTGGAAGAATTCGATAAAAAAATGGTGGTGGGCGACTTGCGTCAAGTGCAATTGCTCAACGACTGGGGAATTCAAGCAAGTATCGAGGTTTTGGATACCCTTTCCAACGGTTATTTGGTTTTAAAAGCAAATGTTCAAGGCGGAAATGGCTATTATGAATATGATTGGGGAAAAGGTTTTGGCCAAACGGTTGGTATAAAAATCTGCCCAAGTGTTGATACCTCCTTCCGTTTAATTGCCCGAGATTTTGGCGCGAAAATAGGCAATGAAACCCTGCAGCTTTCGCTGGCTGATACGGCTTACTTGCAAATAAAAGTGTCGGGGGCGGGCAGAACACCTTGTGATTTCAAAAAAGATCAGGAAGGCTTGTTGGTTAAAAATTACAGCGACAACAGCGGTCTCAAATTCAGCTTGAAAACACCTGAAAAAACCATCTATATTGAAAAAAAAGATGGCAAAGGCAGTGCAGACGCCTATGTTGGCGGCTATGAAGTCAATTTCAAAGTTTGGGATGAAATTGACAAGGATGTTAGAAATTTGAAAGAACAATTGACCTTTCTGCCCAATGAGCACGGTGAATTGTTGCAAGTTTCCGGTATCAAAGAAAATCAACAAGAAATTTTCCTTTGGCTTGACTTTTTGGACTTAAACGTCTACATCATATTGGTGCTAATGGTTTTAATCGGTATCATCAATGTGGGCGCTGCTCTTTTGGTGCTGATATTAGTGAAAACGCACTTCATTGGGATGATGAAAGCCATGGGAAGTTTGAATTGGCAAATCCGAAAAATCTTTTTGTTACAGGCGTTCTTTATCATTGGTAAAGGAATGCTGTGGGGAAATGCAATTGGTTTGGCCATTTGTTACCTTCAGTACCAAATTGGCTTTTTAAGTTTGAATCCGGAAGTGTATTACCTCGACCGAGTGCCTATCTCCATCAGTTTGGCGCAAATTTTACTTTTAAACCTCATCACCTTGATGGTTTGTCTGGCTGCCATGATTGTGCCAAGCGCTTTGATTAGTCGAGTTTTGCCAACGAAAGCTATCAAATTTCAATAATTGAACTGTTCTCAATCCGATGTTTTCCACATCGCTTAGTCGGCGTATTGCGTGAATTCCAAAATGAAAAAAGTCGACCCGGAGAGATCGACTTTTTTACTACTAAAAACTAAAAACCCATTATCAAACAGTATAACCAGTAATTGCTTGATACTGTAATAACGAAACCTTGTTGGATTTGGTTGGTAAACGAATTGAGAACAAACGTTAAAAGATTTTTTTAAGGTGATTAATCCTCTAAACAGTTGCACGGCAGATCGAACAATATCTTGGTATCGGGCAACAAAAGTCGCCAGTTTTCCTGAAAATTTTTCCCGTACAAAATGCCTTGTGCATCCAGTAATTTTAATTTTTTCAATTCCACCAGCGTACCCGGAAAACTTTCAATCAAAGTTTCAAATAAATCTAACTCCTCCAACTCCGTTAAATATTGAATACACTCGGGGATGCTCGTCATGGGGTTTTGGTACAACTTCAATACTTTCAAAGTCGGAATGGAGCAAATGACAATCGGACAAAGCGTCAATCTATTTTTACCCACATTCAATAGTTCCAATTGCTTAAATTGATTGATTTCTTGAGGAATAGAGGCAAATTTGTTTTTGGAAACGTCCAAGTATTTAAGATTCTTGTACTGATAAATTTCACTTGGAATTTCGGTTAATTTTCGCTTGGTTATTTGCAGTCCAAAAACCGAATCTTTGTCCACTTTACGTGCCTCTTCCAACGAATAAATACGAAAAGAATAAGTCGATTGCGCTAAGCTAACTTTAAGCGTTGTGAGTAGTAAGAAAGCGGCGAACCAATATTTCATCTTGCTTTATTTGTTTGATTAATTCTTCTTTATTTGCAAACGTTTTTTCATCCCGCATGCAATTTAAAAATTGCACACAAAGTGTTTGACCGTACAAATCTTCATTGAAATCGAAAACATTCACTTCAATGCTCAATTGTCCATTTTGGTGAATGGTCGGTCGTGAGCCTATGTTCATCATGCCCTGAAACATTCGGTCGTCTCCGACTTTCACTTGAACTGCATAAACGCCAATTTTCGGAATTAATTTTAAATCCGTCATTAAATCCAAATTCGCGGTAGGAAAACCAAATTGCCTTCCGAGACCTTCTCCGTGAATTACTTTACCATGAAATTCATAGGGCTCCGTTAAGAAAGAATTGGCCAATTCGATATCACCTTCTAGCAAAGCCGATCTAATTTTCGTAGAACTTACATTTACATCATCCAATTCTTGAACAGGAATTTCAATCACTGAAAAACCAAATTGTTCGGAAACAGACTGAAGAAATTCAATGCCTCCTTCCCTGTTTTTTCCAAATTGATGGTCATAACCAATGACCAACGTTTTCACTTTCATTTTTCCAACCAAAATATCCCGCACAAATTCCATGGCTGTTAAATTGGAAAACGCGCTGGTAAAAGGATAAATAATAAGATTCTGGAGGCCAAATCGTTCGAGTTTAGCAATTTTCTCCTCTTGTGTTTGAAGCAACTTTAAACCCGGCCCATTTGGATTCAATACCACACGTGGGTGCGGATGAAAAGTAAAAAGACACGATTCACCACCGATTTTCTCTGCTTCGTTGATGATTCGTTGAAGAATTTTTTGATGACCCAAATGCACCCCGTCAAAGGTTCCAATGGTTACCACTGGATTTTTGGACGAAAAATCATTTTCCAAGCCTTGAAAAACCTTCATTGTATTTTTTCAGCAAAGGTAATCAAGACTTTTTAAAAAAATGCATATGATTATTCTGCCAGACATTCGGCAATTCCATTCGCTAAAACTTCGTATTGCTCCGGAAGATACTCGTACTTCTCTTTCAATTTCGCCAACAATTTCGGGCATTCACCAGGTGCCGTTTTGCCTTCATATTGCCGGTTTTTACAATCGCAATAGGAAGAGGCATCAACATTCACTTCTTTGTATTCGCAAGATGAAAAAACCACCAGAGATGGCAAGACCACGCGTATAAATGCTTTTTTCATGTATCATTTTATTTAGTAACCAATAAACGGTGATAACATATTTCGTTACACTCGATTATCGGTGAGAAAAATGATTTATCTTTGAATAAACTAACATTAATTAATTATGAAAAAACTCTACTCATTTTTTATCTTTTCTTTTGGTTTTGGGCTTACTTCACTAGCTCAATGTGCTCCAGGAGAAGTAGATGTAACGGTTGATGTGATAACAGACAGCTGGGGATACGAATGCTATTGGGATCTAACTCCCGCAGGAAACGGATGTGGAAACGGAACACTCTACACTTTTGGTAATATACTAGAAGTAAATTGTGCGAGCGGTGGAACACAAGTTGCCATGAGTGGCGGTTACGCTGACAACTCAACTACAACAGAATCTGTCGGCTGCCTTACCATTGGCAATTGTTTCGACATCAACTACGTAGACGATTACGGCGATGGTGGGGCTACTTTCATCGTGAAATTTAACGGTGTTGTTATGTACACTTTTGTGACAGACCAAACGACGGTTTCTGCAACTTTCAGCTTTTGTGCTTCTACTCCACCTGCTTTTGATGCAGCCCTTACGGCCTTGGCGCCCTATTCAATTGTACCTCGTTCTCAAGGTGGTGTCATGATCGCTCCAGCAAATATCCAATCAGCGGGAACCAATACTATTACTGGAACTAAAATTGATGTAACCGTTTTGCAAGGTTCAACGAATGTTTACACTGCATCTTCTGCAACACAATCACTTCCAAGTGGCGCTAATTCACTCTTCAGTGTGAATCCTTTTTCGCCAGTATCCTCAGGTACTTATACTGTAAATTATACAGCCACTATCAATGAAACTGAAGAGGTTCCAAGCAACAATACAGCCACTTACAACATTGACATCAGTGACACTGTATACGCATTAGACGATAACGCATCAGTTGGACTTTTGGGTCTCGGTTCTGGAGAGTTGGGTTATTTAGGGAATTTATTCGAAATCGTTTATCCGATAGATGCCACTTCAATTTCAGCTTATTTAGGAAATGGAGGTGGAAACTTTGTGGATAGTGTCTTTAAACTACACATATTTTCGACCAATCCATTGGGAATTCCTTCGTCACTCATTGCTACAGCAACCGGCGTTTTGGAAAGTACAACTGAAAAATGGTATACGGTCAAATTTTCAAGCCCCGTATCTTTGGTACCAGGCAAATACATGATTGCTTTAGAAGAAGAAAACTATCAACAAGAATTGGGTGCTAGTATAAGTTTTCACCCACAAACTTCATTCGTCTATTCTTTGACGCAAATTCCTTGGTCACCGGTAGAAGATTTTGATTTCCCAATTTCATTTCTAATGCGACTAAATCTAGCTCCGTCTGGATTGGGATTGTTTGAAAATAGTCAAGCCGATTTAGGTTTATTTCCAAACCCAGCATCCAATAAATTAACGATTTCTGGAACTTCATTTGGTCATGATTATTCTGTCTACAACCAAATGGGACAAGTTGTTCAATCTGGGACAACCCGCGAAGGAATGACCGACTTAAATATTGAAGATTTAACGCCTGGAATTTACACCATCAAGACAATGTCCGCTGACAAAATTGGTGTTGCCAAGTTTGTAAAACAATAAAAAAAATCCTTTTTAAAGTCGCACTTCAAATGGAAGTGCGACTTTTTTTATGCCTAAACTTTTTCCCGTTTAGAAATATTAGAGTCTTTTAGGTTAAAAAGTTTAAAATCCTGCGTTTTCTGTTTGTCATCTACCATAAAAGTGGTATTTTTGCGGTGGATATTTGCTCTATTTAGATTAAATATAAATAAGCAAAGTTTTAATCAGATTATGATAAACGTAACAGAAAGTGCAAAAACACAAGCCATCAAATTGATGGAAGAAGAAGGCAAAGATGGTTATTTCATCCGCGTTGGCGTGCAAGGTGGCGGTTGCTCTGGGTTAATGTACCAATTGGATTTGGACAACCAAGAGAAAGAAGACGACAAAGCATTCGAAGACAATGGAATCAAAATCGTAGTGGACAAAAAGAGCTTTTTGTACTTAATTGGTACCACGTTGGATTTTTCAGGAGGTTTGAACGGCAAAGGATTTGTATTCAAAAACCCCAATGCAGATCGAACTTGTGGTTGTGGGGAATCGTTTTCTGTGTAGATTCTGGACAAGAGGACTCAAGACTGAAGGACTCAGGAATTGATGATAAAATATCATGTAAGTCTTAAAATCCCGAATCCACAAAAAATAAAAGAAAAAATAAAAATGGCAACATATACAGAAAATGAACTAGCCAAAGATTTAGAAAATCAGGAATACAAATTTGGTTTTGTTAGTGATATCGAATCGGAAAAAATTCCAATTGGATTAAACGAAGACATCATTCGCTTGATTTCGACTAAAAAAGGCGAACCGGATTGGATGCTTGATTTCCGTTTGAAAGCCTTTGCTGTTTGGAAAGAAATGACAGAACCCAACTGGGCACATGTGCATTACACCAAACCAGATTTTCAAGCAATAGCGTATTATTCAGCACCAAAACAAACGAAAAAATACGAATCGTGGGACGATGTGGATCCGGAAATGAAGGAAACCATGAAGAAACTCGGTATTTCCATGGAAGAACAAAAACGCTTAACGGGTGTTGCTGTTGATTTCGTGATGGATTCCGTTTCTGTGGCCACTTCCTTTAAGGCTAAATTGAAAGAATTGGGCATCATCTTTTGTTCTTTCTCTGAGGCCGTTCAAGATCATCCTGAGTTGATTCAAAAATACATGGGATCGGTGGTTCCTACTTCTGATAACTTTTACGCTGCCTTGAACTCAGCTGTTTTCACGGATGGTTCTTTCTGCTACATTCCGAAAGGCGTTCGTTGCCCAATGGAATTGTCTACCTATTTCCGTATCAATGAAGGCGGGACAGGTCAATTTGAAAGAACATTGGTCATTGCTGACGAGGGTTCGTACGTTTCCTATTTGGAAGGTTGTACTGCCCCGATGCGCGATGAAAACCAATTGCATGCTGCGGTGGTAGAATTGATTTCATTGGACAATGCTGAAATCAAATATTCTACCGTACAAAACTGGTATCCAGGTGATAAAAATGGTGTTGGTGGCATTTTTAACTTTGTTACCAAACGAGGAATCTGTCACACCAACTCAAAAATTTCTTGGACACAAGTAGAAACGGGCTCAGCAGTAACTTGGAAATATCCTTCTTGTATTTTGAAAGGTGATAACTCCATTGGTGAATTCTACTCGGTAGCCGTAACCAACAATTACCAGCAAGCCGATACAGGAACGAAAATGGTTCACATCGGTAAAAACACGAAAAGCACCATTATTTCAAAAGGTATTTCGGCAGGAAAATCCAACAATAGTTACCGTGGATTGGTCCAAATTCAAAAAGGAGCCCACAACGCAAGAAATTTCTCACAATGTGATTCACTTTTGATGAATGACACGTGTGGAGCACATACGTTCCCTTATATTGAATGTAAAAATAGTTCGGCAAAAATCGAACACGAAGCCACTACATCCAAAATTGGTGAAGATCAAATTTTCTATTGCAAACAACGGGGAATTGGCGAAGAAAAGGCCATTAGCCTAATTGTGAATGGATACTGCAAAGAAGTCCTGAACCAATTACCGATGGAATTTGCCGTGGAAGCACAAAAATTGTTGACCATCAGTTTAGAAGGATCCGTTGGATAAAAATTTTCCCTCCTTGAGGAGGGATCAAGGGAGGTGTTTCCTTGAAATTTAAAAATATATTTCGCTTGCCTTCGACTCCGCTCAGTCGGCGCTTGGCAAAAGAACAAAGAATAGATAAATGATAAAAATAAACAACTTACACGCCAGTATCGAAGGCAAAGAAATCTTAAAAGGACTAAATTTAACTGTTAACGCTGGTGAAGTTCATGCCATCATGGGACCCAACGGTGCCGGAAAAAGCACCTTGGCCAATATCTTGGCTGGACGTGAAGAATACGAAGTGACAGCTGGTTCTGTTGATTTTGACGGGGTAGATTTGTTGGACATGGACACGGAAGACCGAGCACGTGAAGGCTTGTTCTTAGCGTTTCAATATCCGGTAGAAATTCCAGGTGTTTCAAATATCAATTTCTTGCGAACGGCGTTGAACGAAATTCGTGAATACCGAAAAGAAGAACCGATTTCTGCCAAAGAATTCATGGCGCGTGTGAAAGAAAAATCGGCGATTGTAGAATTGGATGCAAAATTGGCTTCTCGTTCTGTCAACGAAGGTTTCTCGGGTGGTGAAAAGAAAAGAAATGAAATTTTCCAAATGGCCATGTTGGAACCGAAATTGGCGATTTTGGATGAAACAGATTCTGGTTTGGATATTGATGCCTTGCGAATCGTAGCGAGCGGTGTGAATAAATTGAAAAGCGATAAAAACGCAACGATTGTGATCACACACTACCAACGTTTGTTGGATTACATCGTTCCCGATTTCGTTCACGTTCTTTTCGATGGTAAAATCGTGAAAACGGGTGGCAAAGAATTGGCCTTAGAATTAGAAGAAAAAGGGTACGATTGGATTAAAGCGGAATTGGTTTAATTACGAATTTCAAGTTATTTAATGATGAATTAAACCACTTCCCCCTTTGGAGGGGGAACGAGGGGGAGGAAAATTGAGATTACAAAATGAACGACACTCTTACGATAGAAACTGCAGGAACTTTCGCCCAAAACTGGACCGAAACCAACTTGCCGTTTTCAGCCAAAATACTTTCTGAAGCAAAAACAGTTTTGGAAAACACGCCTTTCCCAACGACTCGAACGGAAGCTTGGAAATACACACGGGTAACCAAAATTAGTAAGTCAGCATTTCAAAATAGCGCTTCGACTCTGGCGAATGTGGCTCCATTCAACGTTTTGACCGATGCCATCACCTTGGTTTTTGTGAACGGTCATTTTCAAAAAGACCTTTCCTCCAACGAAGTTTTGGACGGATTAACGATTTCCAACCTAGCCGCTTGTTCAGATGAACAATTGGCTACTTTGGGCGAGATTGTACCCTTGGAAAACGAAGTCTTTTCTGCCTTGAATACTTTGTATGCAAACGATGGGGTTTTCATTCATGTACAGGCGGGAAAAATTCTTTCGAAAAGCATTCAAGTCTTGTTCATTCAAGACGGAGACAGTCAACAAGGGCAAATTCGGAATTTTATTTCCGTGGAGAAAAATGCGCAAGCACATGTTGTGATGGGTTATTTTTCTGCCGATGCGACCGACTGTTTTTCAAATAGCCTAACCGAAGTACATTTAGCCGACAATGCTAATTTGACGATTGATAAAATCCAATTGGAAAACGAAACAGCGTTGCAAATTGCCACTGAACAAGTGAACCAAACACGCGATTCTATTTTCACAATTAACACCGTTACTTTAGACGGTTTGTTGGTTCGAAACAACTTGAACATTGCGGTAAACGGACAAAATTGCAACACGCATTTGAACGGAATTTACTTGACCAAAGGACGCCAGCATGTCGACAATCATACAGTGGTAGATCATCGCGTGCCGAATTGTGAATCCTTTGAATTGTACAAAGGTGTGATGGATGAAAATTCAACAGCGGTTTTCAACGGGAAAGTTTTCGTTCGAAAAGACGCGCAGAAGATCAATGCCTTTCAATCCAACGGGAACGTTTTGTTAAGTGACAATGCCACCATCAACTCCAAACCCGAATTGGAAATTTATGCGGATGATGTTAAATGTTCGCACGGTTCTACAACAGGACAATTGGACGAAGAAGCTGTTTTCTACCTCCGCGCACGAGGAATTTCCGAAAAAACGGCTCGCCATCTGATGATTTCAGCCTTTGTTGGCGATGCCTTGGAGAAAATTGAAAATGAAGAAGTTTTAAATTTTGTAGAAGGAATTTTGGCGACAAAATTTGGTTTTAGCCTGCACTAAAATTTTAATCCTCTTGGCCGAAAGGCAAATAAAATAAATTGAATAGGAGCTCGACAGGGTTCCTTTTTTTGTTGTGTGAGAAATTTAGTAGATTAGGGTTGGATATACTAAGGGAATAATAGGAAGGTTCCTATTATCCAATGGTTATAGCACATTGATATGCAACCCGAAATAAAGTACATAGAATTGAAGTCTGGCTTTTCCGATGATGGACCGGCTTGGATTGGTTTAGTCGAGTTTTCAAAATCCGGACGAACTTTATATTTTGACGACAAAGCATTTCGAAGTTTAAAGGGAACAGGAATTGAAGCTAATTACTATGATATTGAAACTGGAGACGAATATTGGATTTCAGGCATCAAGAAAAACAAACAAGACAGACATTGGGCAGGAAACGGAATAATCAATGTTGACGATCGGATTGTTGAAGATTACATGAAAATGATATACGGTGACAAACTTGATTCTAAAAATTATAAAGTTGTAAAGGTTAATGACAAAGTACCAACAGAAAGGATAAAAGAACTTGAAAACGAATCAATAGAAGACAAAAACACTTTGTCGGGTCATGATTTATCTTTTAGACAGCCCAATGAGTTACTAGACGAGGAATTGCAATTTGTTATTGAGTACTTATCTAACCAAGAACAGACGACAAAATATAATAAAGCCAGACGGAGTTTTAAATCGAGTAGAATTCTGTTTGAGGAAGAACTTGAAAAAAGAAACGTGCTATAACACCAAATAAACAAAAGCGCCAAAAATACTATATTTGAGAAGGCGCCTTTGCCTATAAGGAAACCGTTATAACTCATTGCCGCGGACAGACCGAAATAAAATAATATCGTCAGACAAATGAATCCAGTAAAAGAAATACTTATCATCGAGCCGACGGTCGGGTATATGCTTAAGGTTTTAAAATCGGGCAAGACAATTACTCATTTCAAAAATGAGTTCGGACACATCAGACACGGTAATTACCTGGACTTCCTTAATTTGGTTCAAGGACCAATTCCAGAAATGGTAACTTATAATGCTGGACATGTTACAAACGAAAATACACCTCGTAAGACTGACTGCGACTTCGGACTCCTAATAAAGGCTGGACCTTCGTTACTTATTTTTTACAACAATTGCACTAAAGTATACGGACAAATTGCAGACGGTGACATTCCAGACGAAATTTATTTTAAAGTTGTGTTATTTGAAATTGGTTTACGTATGCACGCTAATAACGAAGGACTACTCGGCGAAAGAGAAAACTTAATTGACGTCATTAATAAATTATGCTCACATAAACATATCTCACAAGTAGACATTGATGATCTTCAAAAAGGTCGAGTGTTTATAAATATGATTAAACATTTTAAAAATCAATTTCCCACTTGGTCAGACGGAATTTCAGCTTTTAAAAAAGCATATGAAATAATTGAAAAGCACGAATTCACAATCATTTAATAATTCTTGGCGACCATTTGAGCGAGACGCACCTGTGAGGCGGCAACGAGTTATAACAGCAACTAAAAGTAATTTGCGCGGACACGCATAAATGTGTTAATTTGGACTAGCAAACTACTTTTAGTCGCTATACATTAAACAAAATGAAAACCCTCCATCCTCTCATCCTTTTCCTCCTCGCCGCCCCATTCGCTTATGGACAAAAAAACGACGACGCTAAAATCGCTGAAATAACGCCACCCATTCAAGTGGTTCAAGCGTATTTTCATCCTTCAAAATTAGACTCAGCATTCGTCGTTCAAAACAAAATTTCGGCGATTCGTTTGAATGAATTGCGAATCGAGCATGACACCGTACGCTATAACAAACCGATTTTGGATTACCGCTTTGATGCCAAAGGGAAACGGACACATACGGAAAACAATGTTTGGAGTGCAACTGGCGGCGCAACTCGATTCAGTGACGATTATGGAGATAGTGTCAAATCTGTACAGCACGAAAAATATCAGCTTACAGATGGATATCTTATCGATTCCAAATTTTGTCAGAACAATTACCGCATCAACGATACGTTGACAAGAATTGTCCGAATGCGTTACCATTTGGATTCCTTGATGGGAATGGAAGATTTTATTTTTGACAGTCATGCGGAGAAAAGAGAAAGACAAAAAGCGATTGAAAAAATAACAGATACCAACACACAAGTACAAACCGTTGTCGTTATCGATCGGAGTAATCAGCGAGATTGCATTATTCCATCGGAATATCCAGTGTTTCCGCAAGACCCGAAACCAGCAATTACGAAAGACAAATTGGGCAGAATTATCGAGGTTTTTTCCTCTACTTTTGTCAACATCGACGAACAATTGATACTCGTACCTTCAAAAAGCACCGCCTACACCTATTATAAGGAAACCAATATTCTCGTCAGCTGTAACACTTATCTTCATTTCAATTATGAAAAATTCAAAAAGGCATTGAACGAGAAAGTTTCTGAAGATGCGAAACCCATTTTTCCAACCTGCTTTTTACCCGAATGTCGTTCGTATCAATTTCTCGCTGAAAACTTTACGGCCGGAATCCCTGAAAAAATAACCGTTACGAACCACAACGGCACAAGTAAAACGAATTATACTACAACGTTTACCTTTCGATAAATATCTCTTAATTTCCATGTCCATCGTTAAACCTCCTGCGGTAAGTAGAATAAAACAGCAAATTTATTTTTGTAATTTTTTCGAAATAGTATCTTTACCAACGTGAGAAATGGTGTCCCTTTCCTGTCGTTCAATCGGTTGTTTCTTGTTAGCGTGCTACTCCTATGTTCTGCTTTTAGCGCCCAAACAAAAAAAAACACGAAATTATCCTACCAAAACCTGGGTGATAGCATTCTGCATTATCAATCTAAAAATGCAGAAAAAGCGACTGCTTGGATCGATCAATACTTTTCCAAGGCCCGTTCTGAAAACAACACTTTAGAGGAAGGAAACGCTTGGAAATACGCCGTCAATACAGCTTATTATGCAAAAGAAATTGCCAAAGCACGAAGGTTGACGGAAGATTATTTTTCCTGGGCAAAAAATGCGGGTAACCCAGAAGTATTGGCCAATGCCTATCTTGTTTTAGGAGAAATCCAATTGATGAGCAAAGAGTCGAAGCAAGCGCTTTCAAACATGTACAAAGCACTTGAAATTTCAAACAAACTGAAAGAAAGCAATTTGCAAGAGTTGGTTTTGAGCAAAATTTCGGCGTTCCTATATATATCTGGAGAATACCAGGAAGCCAATCGTATTCGAAGAAAAATCCTACTCGTTTATGAGAACAAACCTTTGGATTCTGCTTTCTCCAAAAAAGACCGGGGAATAAAACTGATTTACACGCATGCTGCCTTGGCGGGTGCCTATCGTAAATTGAACGAAATGGATTCGGCGATAATTTGTGAACACAACATCAAAAAGTACCTAAAAGATGTTGATTCTTGCACGAAGGCCATCTATTACCTGATGCAAGCTGAGCGTTTTTATGATCAAAAACGATTCAAAGAAGCCAAACCACTTTATCAAAAATCGCACGAAATGTGTCCGGCGGAATTGCCTTTGATGCAATTGAATTACGATTACCAAACCGGGAAAGTAGAATTAGGCTTAAAAAACTATTCCGAAGCGATTCGAATTTTGCAAGGCGGCTTGGATGCTTATCAGGTTCTTCCTCAAGAAGAAGGTTTCATGGATGATTACTACAAATTGCTGGCCAATGCCTACAAGGAAACGGGCAATTTTGAAAAAGCCAACTTTTATTTTGAGAAACACATCGTGTCGAGTGCTGAATTTTCTCAATTAAAAGGCGATGCCAGCAATGCCTTTCGAGACAAAGCAATGAAAGAATTTTCAGCGGAATTGTTAAAAATGGAAGAAGACAGAAAATCGCAGAGTCGATTCTTGAATTTCATTTTGGCCATCTCCTCCCTTTTTATTCTCGCATTGCTCCTGATTTTATTGCGCTTTTACCGCATTCGTAAAAAGAACGAAATCCGATTCGAAGAATTGCTTTCAAAACTCAATTCACCCAACACACTCATTGTTGATTCCAAAGATGTGGCCTTGGAAGAACTTTCAACCAACGATGTCGCTCCTGAAATAACACACCAAATTTTAGTCGGTTTAAAGGAACTTGAAACGAAGCTTTATTTCTTGAATTCTGATTGCAATTCATACAATGTTGCCAAGAAAATAAAAACCAACACAACCTACCTGTCAAAAGTAGTCAACCAAGAATTTGAAAAAAACTTCAATACGTACATTAATGACCTGCGAGTCAATTATGCGATCGTGAAATTAAAAGAAGACAAAAAATTTAGATCCTTTTCGATCCAATCCATCGCAGAAGAATTGGGGTACAAAAGTGCGGATTCCTTCACGAAATACTTTAAAATCCATACGGGATTGAATCCCTCATTTTACATCAAGCAGTTGAATTCTTTATAATTTGAAACCCGATTATTTACCCGAAATTTATAAATAGTGGGAAGTCGGAATTTAGTGCGTTTTTTTTGCTCAATAATCACTCAATACACTCATTTACATTGTTTTAAATCGTAAATTACCGACCTATTTTTCGGTATATCGGCATGCTTTTGTTTTTTAGCCGGGACAATCATCACATATTTGTCTTGTCAAACGAGACAAACAAATATTCAAAAGTTGAAACAAAATGTGCAGCCAATGGAAACGCAGAAAAAATCAAAAACTCTTCTAAAAATCTACTTTGTGAAATTTGGAATTTTAGTCATCAGCGGATTGCTGGGTTATTATTTAGTGAAATTACTTTTAACACTTTAAAACAAACGAAAAATGAAAACAAAAAACAAATTAATCGTAGCAGTTGGTCTGATTCTCCTGACAGGATTGACCAGCTTTGCCCAAGATTTATCGGGCGCTTGGAAAGGAACGATCGCTGTTCAAGGAATGGAAATCGATCTCATTTTTAATTTATCCGAAGACAAAGGACAATGGAAATCTACGTTGGATGTTCCGATTCAAGGAGCGACGGATATTCCCATGGACAATACCGCTTGGTCTGGAAATGAATTGGTAATTTCGGCGAGCAAATTGCAATTGAATTATGTAGGGAGAATTGAAAACCAGCTCATTTCTGGGACCTATACCCAAGCGGGTCAAAATTTCCCATTAATCTTAAAGAAAACTGTGAAAACAATCCCTGGAAATACCGCTTTACCTTCTTCAGAGGCAGATTTATTGGCCTTGGCAAATTTAGAAACAGGAAAATTCGCTTATTCGGTGGAAGATTTCTTCAAAAACCCGGAAGCTTCCAACTTCAAACTTTCGCCGAATGGTCAATACATTTCTTTCTTGAAAAGAAACGAGGAAGGAAAGAAAACCTTAATCGTAAAAGAAGTTGCTACGGAAAAAGAGATGGAGGTTGTAAAAGATGGAACCGATATCATCAAAGCATACTTGTGGGCCAGTGACAACCGAATTCTTTACATGAAAGACAACGGAGGCGATGAAAACTTCCATTTCTTCGGAATCAACATAGATGGTACCAACGATCGAGAACTAACGCCTTTTCCGGGTGTAAAATCGGATTTACTAGAAACACTGGAAGAAGACAAAGATCACATTGTTATCAGTCTCAACAAAGACAATGCGCAACAAGAAGAACCGTACAAATTAAATGTAAATACAGGCGAACTAACAAAACTATTTACAGTGCCAGAAGGAGGTAATCCTGTCGTGGGTTATTTGTTTGATAAAAGCGGAGAACTGCGCGGCATTACCTACGTTGTAAATGGCGTGCAAACGCAAATTCAGTACAAAATAGATGGCCAATTTGTGGAATTGATGACTTTGGAATTAGGTTCTGATTTTTCTATACTCGATTTCAATTACGCCAGCAAGAATAGAGACGAAGTATATGTTGCCACGAACTTGAACAGTGACAAGACGGAAATTATTCTTTATGATTTAAGAGCGAAAAAAGAAATCAGAAAAGTCTATTCGAATGATACATACGATGTTTCAAACATCAATTTATCCGAAAAAAGAAAATATGAGTTAGACTACATCTTGTTCAACGGTGAAAAAATGATCGTGGTTCCGATGAGCGAAACCTACAAAAAAATCAATGCTCGTTTGAAGAAAGAATTTGGCAACAAAGATTTCTACACAACCTATCGATCAAAAGATGAAAGCGTGATGTTGGTGGTGGTAACCAGTGATAAAATGGTAGGCGAGTATTACAGCTACAATACCAAAACGGATAAAATCAAATTGTTGTACAAACTACTGCCACATTTGAAAGAAAGCGATATGGCCGAGATGCGTCCTATCACCTTCAAAAGTCGCGATGGAAAAACAATTCACGGCTACATCACTTTACCGAAAGCGGCGTTGAATGGTCAAAAAGTCCCGATGATTGTAATGCCACACGGCGGACCACAAGGAATTCGGGATAGTTGGGGATTCAATCCTGAAAATCAATTATTTGCCAGCCGAGGCTACGCCACTTTGAATATCAACTTTAGAATTTCGGGTGGTTACGGGAAAGAATTCATGATGGCCGGATTCAAACAAATTGGTCGAAAAGCCATGGATGATGTAGAAGACGGAATTGCCTATGCGGTAGAACAAGGTTGGATTAACCAAGATAAAATAGCCATTTACGGCGCAAGTCATGGTGGATATGCGGTATTGCGTGGGTTGACGAAAACACCCGAATTGTACGCTTGTGGAGTCGATTATGTGGGCGTTTCCAACTTGAATACCTTCATGGGAACCATTCCTGCCTATTGGGAGAAATACCGTGATTTCTTGTATGAAACATGGTACAACCCAACGATTCCTGAAGAAAAAGCAATTATGGACGAAATTTCACCCGCTTTGCATACCGATAAAATTCAGAAACCATTGTTCGTCGTGCAAGGTGCCAACGACCCGCGCGTAAACATTGATGAAGCGGATCAAATCGTTGAAAAATTGCGCGCCAGAGGCATTACGGTTCCTTACATGGTGAAATACGATGAAGGTCACGGTTTCTACAAAGAAGCGAATCGATTGGATTTGTACAAAGCAATGATGGGTTTCTTTGCGGAGAATTTAAAATAATTCAAAAAAAAAGGAACAATGAAAAAGGAGCTCAATTGAGCTCCTTTTTTTTATTAAACTATTTCCTATTAATCGTCTATTCCCCAATCGAAATCTTTGATTAAAACAGCAATATCACTGATGAGTCCATCGCGGGATTCGTCTTTGCCCATTTCATTTTCAAGGTATTCTTTCAAATACAATTGTGATTCCAAGGTTTGACTTTCCTCAAAAGGTCCTTCCATGTTCTCAATCACCGTTAAACATTCGAATGTTTCCAAAAAGGTTCCTTCGCAAGCTATCGCAACAAAATCAGCCAAAAAAGGAGAGAAATCCAACTTGTTTTGCCACATCGCATTCAACAATTCTTGACGAATAGGAGATATTGCTTCATCACGAAGAATTTCAATCATCACGGGCGTAGCAGATGAATCACTCAATTTTCCTAAAAACTCAAGAATTTTAGTATTGATTGATTCCAAATCATTTTCCAAATACAACTCACAAAGCGGTCGCAATACATGCTCATCTCCATCCGCTTCTAACAAGGTAATGGTTTTCAATACCTTCTTTTCATCTTTTGAAAACAAATCTGCAATGAGTTGTTTTACTTTTTTACTCGGTGCTTTTTCTCCCGACATCTTTTTTTTTCGACAAAATTAGGACAATTGTCCGTTTATTGCCGTCATATCCCGAAAGAAAATATCTTTGTAAGTGAAATGTTGTTGCGAATAATCATCATAGCTGTATTCAGTCTCCTTTTGCTATCCAACTTCGGTTGCGTAGAAAAGGCAAAAGTAAATTCTAGTCAAGTTATCCATCTGTACACGGATTTACCCAATTCTTTGGACTCGACTTTGTTTGATAATTTTAAAAAGCAAACGAAAATTCGGGTTTTCGTGCACCATGCATCGGCAAAATTCATCCTTGATAAGTTACTGACTGAGAAATACGAATCACAGATTGACGCTGTTTTGTTTCGCAATGGCCTGAGTTTAATTGAACTGGCCGATACCAATGTGTTAATGAAGCACGATACGAATTTTTGGCAACCGCTTTTCAGCGATCCTTTTGTTTTTGTTTTCCCACTTGACTCGGTTTCCCTTTTCAGTAGTTATGGCCAAATTATCCGAAGTGATCGTGCACGAGTAGACCCAAGTTTGATAAAAAATTACAACCAATGGGGTAATTTGATTCCTTCGCTGAAAAAAAATTATCCGATTTACTCAATGAACGAAATTCAAAATAAAATTCTTTATTCCGATTCGCTGAGTGGTGAAGAGGTTCAACGGGTTCAAATTGTTCCGTACAGTTCAATTAAAAATCACAAAAATTCCGTTTTCCCCGATCAATTGTACAAAGGTGCGATTGGTATCATTGGTGGTATTGGCGTCATCCGTCAATGTGCGAATAGAGCCAATGCACTTGAACTGTATTATTATTGTCAAAATGAAACTTGGAGAAAAAAATTGGCCAATAACTTGCATCTTTTCCCGATTCTCTCACCTGAGGAAAACAAGTCGAATACGGTTATACTTTTTCAAAATCCACCGAATTTTAAAAACATGGAAAACTTGGCAGAATAATTTTGTCAACAATAAAAACCACTAACAAAATATATACGTATATTTATTAAAACTATTTCTACATGGCACCTTTGACAATCACAAAGAAAAAAAAACGATTGCAACTGTTCCAGATGATGGCATTGTTATTTTTATCTGGATCTATTGCAATTACTTTTTTTAGTACGTTCAATTTATTATCCCTTTATCAGTTCGCTTTGCTAGCAGTTATTCTTGTTTCAAGTCATTTTTTCTTGCTAAAACAAGTTTCGATGCTTTCTGAATGTCGGATTATGGAAACTACCTTGATTTTGAAAAATTCTATTTTCAAAACTCAATTGTTGCCCATCGATCAAACTCGAATTCAGCCGGTATTTACACGTGACTTTTTTACCTTGGTGAAAATTCAATTCTACATCGATGGTATTTACCGTTCGGCGTTGGTGGTTACCAACAAAAAGAATTTTAATAAAATGAAAAAAAGGCAAGCCATAAGCCGGGTTCTGTGATCCACTTGCGTGAATTGTCTATCATTTATCTAGATCTTCCATCACTGGAAGGTTCAATCGATCTACCCTCCAAGCCTCGATTTACATCGAGAGAGCGAGCAACCCTCAAGACTTGGTTTACATGATCTTTCAGTCCGTAAGGTTTACCTTGCGCGCCTTGTCACCAAAACACCGGTAGGCTCTTACCCCACCCTTTCACCTTTTCCGCCGACGAATCGGAGGTAGTTTACTTTCTGCTGCACTTTCTGTTCCTGGTTGCCCAAGACCTTCCCGTTAGGAAGTACGGTGCTCTATACTGCCCAGACTTTCCTCTGACGGACGAACCGCCAGCGATAGACTAGCTTGCCTTTGTGCAAAGATAGTGAAATTAAAAGGGATTAGTTTTGAATTGGAATGGCGAAAAAGGAATTGAAACTCATGTTCACCGTATTCCCTGATTGTAAAGACTTTAATTTGGCATCGACCTCCGCATTGATTCTCACAACGATTTGTCCTTGCGCATTTGTTTCAAAGATACTCATCTCTTTCACCACCAATTTGCTTTTGTAATTCGCGACTTCAAAACTGCTGAATTTTTCCCCATTTCTTGTGACCTCCAAACCAACTCCATAATCCCAGTTTGTCCCCGTAACGACTAATTTATTGATGTCAAAATCCTCCACAAAATTCCCGGAAAAGGTTCCGTCCACAACAATATTCTTTTTCAATACCGCCCCGTTGTGGTGATGGACAATCGCTGAAATTTCCCGTTGATTGGCTCCTATATTTCCAGAGAAATTAGGTGAACACGCCACCAACGAATCATCAATATACCAGTCTACTTGATCAAAGTTTTGCAAATCACCGTCCAACCAAAGTTTCACGTCCCCGTTGTCAGCAATGAAATGGCGAATAGCAAAATTCAAATCCTGCTGAAAGCCCAAATACATGGTATTGCAAACGTTTCTGGAATCTCCATTGCTAAAGGTGAAATTTCCACAAATTTCATAAACACCTGGTTCATCAATGAAAACTTGGTTGGATCCTTTGAATATTCCATTCACATACCAATCAACATTCGAAATGCTCATGTCATTGGCAAAATTACCTTTCCACAGATTGGCTAAATTTTCTGTGAATTTAGAAGACATGTAAAGTGTGTCGCCAATTTTAATGTTCCCTGCGAACGTTTCCAACGCCACATGCCCATCAAACACACCTAGTTTGATGGAATTCAGACCATTTGTAATTTCTCCAAAAGAATAGTGTACACCATTTCTCGTTTCCGTTCCATAATTCATCACCATTCCGTCGTCGCCGGCAGTGAAGTTGATGTGTTGTCCTGCCCACGTTCCGTCCATGTAAAAAACAGGCGTGTTACTTTCTGGGATTGTTTCAATCTCCTGCTTTTTGCAAGACACTAAAAACAATACAACCGCTAGTATAATTCTATATTTCATAATTCTTTATCGAATGGTTCTGCGAATAAACAACTGCCCCGAAATTGGATATCGGTTGATATTGTTTACCCAATTTTTCTCCAATTGGTTGATTAACTGCACTTGAAAATTTGCCCCAATGGTCGTGCTTGGGAATAAGTTGTAGCCATAGCCAATATTGGTTTTTAAGCCGAATGTTTTCCACCCTTCCGTGTTCCCAAATCTCAATTCGTCTCGTTTTAAATTGTCGTTTTCAAAATAAGAATAGTTCAATTTAGTCCCTAGCAAATACGTTGGCGTCACTCCAACTTGAACGACATGTTTACCCAGCGTATAACCCACAGACAAAGGTACGAGTATTCGGAACATTTCTTTGTATGAAAATCTATTCTCATAGGTTGTAGAACTGGTTTTGTACACTTTAGAACGCTCACATAGTTCCAACTTCGCTTTTTCCCATTCCAAGCCAACACCTGCTTGAACAAAGAAACGCTTGTTGGTATAACGAGCTCCTGCCGTTAGATTCATCGCTTCCGTATGTCCAATTTGCCCTGCCGCGTATGTTTCACCCATGCCAACTCCGATTTCCGTGAAAACGGAATAGAAAGGACGTGCGGAGCGATACCTCAAGGTCGTTGGATTCAAGGCATTGTCTACTGTAAATAAAGAAATCAACGCTATCGGTAACCGATCAATTCCAACTTGTTCCTCCTCCACTTCTGCAGCTGCTTTGGAAATCGATTCCGTTGTGACTACCGCTTCATTTCGACCATTTCTAGATTCATTCTCCGGTTTTTCAACGGCACTAATCAATGCGGTCTTGTCCGTTTTTTCAACCTCAGAAGCAACCCAGTTATTCGGTAATTCCTTCGCTGCAATTGCCATTTTTTGAACCCCTTTTTCATTTGTTGGGTTCAATTGAGGAACCGAAATATTTCTTCGTGCGTTCGGTAAATTTGTGGAATTTCCTTTTTCTGTTTGTTCAGCACTAAGGTTTGAAAAATTGGAGGACGTTGAAACCGTGGATGGAAGGTTGGCAGCACTTGTATTCCCGCTGTTGTTTGTTGATAAAGAACTATTTCCTGTAGATGCCAACGAGGCAAATTCCATCGTTTTGGCTCCGTTGGATACTTCCAAAATGGGTGAATCTGCCAATTCATAAAAAGCCAAAACACCTACCACAGGAATAAGGGCCAACATAAAAATGGGCCATTTTCGTTTCTTTTGAACAGGCAGCATGGCTTCCATTTCAGTCCAAAATGAATCCTCGTATGCAAAGGTTTGATTGGCTTCCGCCTTTCTCGCCAATTCATCCAATTCTTTGTCCGTCCAACTCATATTACCATTCGTTTAGTATTCGATTCTATTTTTTCTAATTTCTCCCGCAACATTTTTTTTGCTTGAGAAAGGTGCCATTTGGAAGTTCCTTCCGGAATATCCAACAATTCGGCAATTTCTTTGTGCGGGTATCCATCAATAACATATAAGTTAAAGACTTGCCCCGTCATATCAGGAAGTAATTTGATTAACTCCAAAATGGTCGATTCGCCCATATTGGAAAGTGCTGCATTTTTATCACTCTCTGCGAAATAATCCAACTCACCTTCTTTGTCGGTAATTGAAAACCGATCGTGGTGTTTCTTGGATTTCCGGTATTCGTCAATCAATGCATTGTTCATAATTCGTTTCGACCAAGCATTGAAATTAAACGATTCAAAATCGACATCTTTCAATGCGCCTATGATCTTCATAAAGCCAATATTTAGGGAGGATCGTGCGTCTTCTTCGTTCTTGTGAAAACGGTGACAAATGGGCATTAATAATTGGAAACAGTATTTGTACAACTGCTCCATCGCCTTTCGATCATCCTTGATGCAGGACTCCAGAATTTCCTGATCGACTTTCATCCAATTGTTTAACGCTACTATGACAGCATTTGTATGCAAATTACGAAAATTTAATCACTTAACTTCTTGCTCATCCAAACGTTGCTTATTGCAAATAGGTTGGTAAATTAGTAAAATAAAAAAATCAACTCATGAAGCTTCATTTGATTCGACACGCTAAAACAGAACAGTTTTCTCCTACTGAAAAGGATTTTGATCGCCAATTGATGAAAAGAGGCAAATCACAAGGCAAAGAACTCAGCGAATTCCTGCTAAAAACTACCATTTCGGAAAGTCATGTACATTGTTCTAGTGCCGCAAGAACCCGAGAAACATTGGATTATTTGATGGACAATTTTCAATCCTCACCGATCTTGTTTCACAAGGAGCTGTATTTGTGTTCACTTGACACCTATTTAAAATGGATTTGGTCACAAAATCACGGTTCCGATTTGGTACTCATCGGACACAATTTTGGGATTTCCGATTTGGCCAATTATTTTTTAGATACAGTCATCGAAATACGGACCGCTGAATACATCTGCATTGAGTTTCCATTTCATTCCTGGAAAGAAACCTCCCGCGCTACGGGCGTTTTGACGAATCAATTTCGTCCTTCGGCGGAATAATCGGTTTATTTTGTTGCGGTAAGTAGAAATAAATGACTTTTACAGGCGCGCTTATACTCAACGATTGAATCCGTTCTTTTTCTTGGTTTTGATTCTGTAAGGCCTTCATTTTGGCCAAATACATCCCTTCCAGGTCAGGCGGCTCAATTCCCATTTCTTTCTCAATCTCATATTGGTATTTGGGCGCAACTGGACCTTCGTTCACATAAATCAACGCCAAAATGTAGCCAATCACCATTCCCGACAAATGTCCTTCCCAAGAAATCCGTTCGGAGGTTTTAAAAACACCCCAAATCATTCCTCCATACAAGAAAGCAACGAATAGCGCCAAGGCTTGCAAGGGTAAATATTTCCTACGCCATCCGCTGACAAAAATAAAGGTTGCCAACGCGTAAATAACACCGCTAATTCCAATGTGAAACGAACCTCGATCCGCAGCAATGATCCAAACGCCTAAACCCGTCAAAACCCAGGAATAAACGAAAACTTTCAAGGCAATATCTCGGTAGAAATACACCAACGCAGCCGTTAAAATTAGGATGGGTAAGGAATTATTAAGCAAGTGACTGATGTCGTTGGGAGCATGAATGAGTGGCATAAATAAAATGCCTATCAGACCTTGCGCCGTGCGCGGATACACCCCAAAACGAACCCAATTGATGTCAAACAACTGTTCGGCGCCATACATCAACCAAATCGTTACCAACAAAATGGCTGGGTAAATAATGGCTTCCAAGGTGGAACCAAACGGATGATTTTTGCCGTTTTGCATACCGCTAAGAGTCAAAGATTATGCCCGTCTTTTTTTGCGGACAGATTGTCAGATATCATTCTATTATTCCTTCACCAACACCAATTTTCTTTTGGGATAGTCGGTGGCAAAAAGTTGCAGCGTATCTCGTTTCGACCAATCCACTCGGAAAATCTCCATTTCTTCGTTGATGAAATACAAAGAGTCCAAGTTTTTGGTGCTCCCCCACTTTTCAATTTGCATAATTTGGCCGGAACCTACTTTTTTTGGGGTAATTACATGGAGTTCATTGCCACCTTTAAAATCGTAAAAAGTTTGGTCCAACATGACGGACTGTTTTTCAAGAATGGATTCAAAAAAGGTTTTTTCTTCTCCTTCCAAGGTTTCAAGATGTTCTGAATAATCGATTGCCACCAAGCGCCATTTTCCCAGAAAGGATTTCTCCTGTTGACAAGAGAACAACAAGAAAAGGAATAAACCAATTGATAAGCGTTTCATATCTTTTTTCTCAAAGTTAGAAATCTGCTCGTATTGTCTCTCCCATTTTTTGACAAATTTCGAGCGGATTGTTTTGAATTACTGTACTTTTGTTTTTATGGAAGGAATTGTCAACAAAGTCCAAGAAAGTGGTTTAATTTCAATGGATTTGGCAAAATACAAGCCAAATTTGGGGATTTTTGAAATTGATCTGAGCGCACAATTGTGGCAAGGATTGGTATTGAAAGAAAAAGATTTTCGACTTTGGATCAAAGAAAACGATTGGGCAAAATACCAAGGAAAAGCGGTTTTTGTTCACTGCAGCGCTGACGCCATTGTTCCCACATGGGCGTATATGTTAGTCGCTTCTGTCTTAACCGGAATCGCTGATTGTTACATCATCGGTTCAAAAGACGAGTTGACAAAAAAAATCATTGAGAAAAACATCGATGCACTGGATTTGGAATCGTATCAAGACGGTCGCGTCATCATCAAAGGTTGTTCCGACATTCCATTCCCAGATTTCGCGATGGCTTGTTTGGTTGAAAAACTGCAACCGGTTACGAAAAGTATTATGTACGGTGAACCTTGCTCAACCGTGCCCATTTTCAAGAAGAAATAAGTTCGAATTCAAGGTTTTTCTCTTGAATAACGGCCAACAATTGTGGGAGTAATTCTTTCACCCTCGCTTCAAAACGATCATTATCGTGCAGTACAAGAATTTGTCCGCTACGGATTTGTTTTCTGGCATTGGAAAGAATTTTATCTATCGAAACCCTTGTATCGAAATCGTAACTTAGCCAGGACCACATGATGATTTTGTATTCTTTCGCTAATTTAGCCGAAAGGTGCATGCTCAATCGGCCATACGGCGGTCGAAACAATTTGTTTTCCACCAAATTTTCCGTTTCCAAAATGGATTGTCGATAGGCTTTCCAAGGCGTTTTTGTTCCTTTTTCATGTTGCATCGTGTGGTTGGCAACTTGATGACCTTCTGCTTTGATTCTTTCAAACAATGCTGGATAAGTTAAGATGTTGTTCCCAACGCAAAAAAACGTGGCTTTGATTCCTTTCTCTTGCAACAAATCCAAAATCCAGGGCGTTAAAATGGGGTTTGGACCGTCATCAAACGTTAGAAAAACGGCATTTTTAGGCAAAGAAAAACCCCACGTTCTTCTTGGATACATCCAATGCAGATACCGTGGGGTTTTAAAAAGATTCATCGAACGTCTATTGCCCTTGCAACATTTGGTCCAAATTCATGTTGCCAGAACTGGCCGCTGGATCCTTCATTAACCCGTAATGAATGGCCATTGCTTCCATTTGATCTTGCACGTTGAATAGCATTTTTGCATACATTCCAGCACTTGCCGAACGACGCGTAGATTCTCCGTTGTCCTCCGCTATAGATTTCAATTTTGCATACTGTGCTGGCAAATCTTTGTTGTACCACGCATCCATGTTGGCTTTCGTTCTTTTCGCCAAAGCTCCGTTTTTATCAAACTCAATGGCCGCTACCGAAATTTTGAAGTAACTATCCATGGCTGCATACAAATCATCGATGTTGCCATCTGAAAAGGCGATACCTGGATTGCTTTTTAAATAATATTGGATAATCGATTCCAATTGCGGCGCTAACTCAAGACCTAATTTATTGGCCTTGTCGTTCGCTCCAGCTCGGAACAAAATTTCCACGTAACCGTGTAAACTTCCGTCGGAATAACCTTGGTATTGTGCTTCTCCCACACGGTAAACATCGCGCGAAGGTTTTGCTTCACCGTGGTCGTACACCAAATTCACCGGCATAATTTGAACCGATTTCTGGATCAACGCAACCGCTCGTTTTTTGCTTTCTTTGATGATATTATCTGCGTTTTTCAAAATGTATTCATAACGCACCGCGTTTTGCATTTGGTTGTTCGCTTTCAAGTTCTCAATGTATGCAGCACCCAATTTTTTCATTTGTTCTGCTTCGTCCACTTTGCGCAAATAACCATCCGCCAATACTTCGAAATGTTGTCTGTATTTCTCCGTCTCACGACGTGTATAGTAATCGGTCAACACACCTGGTTTGTCCATTTTCCCCCAATGGAAATTCTCCATCAAGTTCGTGTACATTTGATCAAATTTGTACGGAGCGCTGTGATCTGCCAATGGGCTAATCTCATAGTTCATTCCGGTTTGTTTCAAATATTGACCTTCGTACAAAGCCATTGGAACCGCTGCTCCACCTGGCGAAGAGAAATAGATTCCTCGTTTCCACTCGTTGTTGGCCATAATATCCAACATCATCGCTTGTTCTCTGGTAATGGCATTGTCCTTGAACGTGAATTTGATAAATGGCAAACATTCGTCTTCTTGTCCTTTTTGAATGGTTCCGGCTTTCACAGCATTCGCTGCGTTCACATCCAAAATAAATCCACTACTTGGGAAGACTCTTATTTCGCCTCTTCCTTCCACCGTTAGCATGTTTGCATCGTCGCGCACAAAGGCCATGGCATCTTTCAAGTTGGTATAACTCCATGGTTTATCAAATTCTGAAATCGCTTTTTGGAAAGCTTGCGCTTGATTTTCCGATGTCGCTTTGATGGTTCCACTTTGCATACCCGTCAACAATTCCATTGCCGCTGTATATTTGGAACGAATCGTTTCGGCCATGGTTTTACCCAAATCGGTTGTCAGGACGCGTTTCAACGATTCTAAACGTGCCGTTGTATTAGCATCAGCAGCGGTGAAACCACTTACCAAATTACCCATTTGACCATTCAAAGCTGCCAAAGCAGCAATTGCTTCCGGGCGATTCATTTTCAAACGCAAGTTGATTACTTTGTTGAACAAGTCTTCACTCGCATTTTGGTAATACAAATCAAACAAGCCTAAGAAATAGAATTGATCGGTATTCCCTGCTGACATCAAAATTTGATCTTCTCGGAATTTGATCGGCAATGGATCTGATTCGTAGGCTTTCATTTTCATTTGATCCGTGTACCAATCCGTTTGCATCAAGGATAAGTTGGCAACCCGAACATCCGTACGAACACCTTCTACTTCTTGCATGTACCACAATGGGAACGTATCATTGTCTCCTTGCGTGAACAAAATCCCATTCGGTCCGCAAGAATTCAAATAGTTGTAAGCCAAATCATGCGCCGATGTTTTGTCGCTACGATCGTGGTCATCCCAACCTTGCATGCCCATGATAATGGGAACGAAAAGCCCCAAAGCAAGCGCAATTACCGCTCCTTGACTATCGGATTTCAAGACTTTTTTCAAGCCCATCATCAACGCGATAGCGCCACCACCGATTGCGAGCATAATCATCCAACTCATGGCGTTTGGCCAACCTCCATCGCTTGATTTGTCCAAAATTAAACCTCCCAGAAGTCCAACACCCGCTATGATTCCAATTTTCTTCCATTCTGCTTTGGTAAAGTTCATGAAAGCATCGTACAATCCTAAAACTCCCAAACCAATCCACATCGCAAAGAAGTAGAACGAACCAGCATATGCATAATCACGTTCACGTGGTTCAAACGGTTTTTGATTCAAGTAGACCAAAATGGCCAAACCTGTAAACATGAATACCAACAGCAAGACAAATGCATCTTTTGGTGCGCGGTAAAAATGGAAAACCAATCCAATCAAACCTAAAATCAAAGGCAAGAAAAAGAATTTATTGTTCGACGGATTCTCCGACGTAAAATACGGTGCATTTTCACCTTGATCGCCCAATCGAGCGTTGTCAATCGCGCTGAAACCAGAAATCCAGTTGCCACGCATTTGGTCACCGTGACCTTGTATATCATTTTGTCGTCCCGCGAAATTCCACATGAAATAACGCATGTACATCCAGTTCAATTGGTAACGGAAGAAGTAACGCATGTTTTCGCCAAAGGAAGGCAAACGCTGACCATCGCTTCCGATTTCGGTTCCGGCATCTTCTGACGGATCGTAACCCGACCAACTTTTGTATCCGGCTACTTTTCCATCGTCGGTAGCACTCCAATACATTCTCGGGAAGAAAACGGTTTGTTCGTAGGTTGGCTCTTGCATCAATCGACTGTCTGCATTCGCTTCAAAATATTTCTCTTCAACGGTTGCTCCTCCACCCAATTGGTTGGCATACGCTTTCGCCGCTTGTTCGCTTTTGAAACCTTTGATATCGGTATCACCTTTGATTACCGTAAATCGGCGAACATAGAACGGAGAACGATCTTTCCATTCGGTTTGAGGATTCATTTTTGAATTCCATTGTTGCCCAAAAAAGATAGGATTGGAACCGTATTGCTCCCGTTTCAAATACGCGTGCAAGGTCACCAAATTTTCTGGGTCATTTTCATCCAACGGCGTGTTGGCATTGGAACGAATTACGATCACCGCAAAAGAACCGTAACCAATCAACAAAAGAATCATTCCCATCGTGATGTTGTACAACATCGTATTGCCTGTTTTTCTCGCACGGCGAATTAAATACACCGCCAAAAAGATGATCAAAGCAAAGAAGAAAATGGTTCCTGCGTAGAAGGGCAAGCCCAAGGAATCTTTGAACATGACTTCGAAAGAAGAAGCGATCGCTACCGTTCCTGGAATCACACCTTCTTGGATGAAACCCAAAACAACCACCGATATAATACCTGTCAGCAAAAATCCTTTTACCGTCACGGTTTCTTTGTAACGGAAATAAATAACATAACCAATGGCTGGCACCACGAGGATTCCCAAAAGGTGCACCCCAATCGCCAAACCGAGTAAAAACAAGATCAACAACAACCAACGGTCCGGGTAGATATTTTGCGCCAAACGACCGGCATGACTAGCGCCCATTTCTTCGTCCCATTTCAAAATGGCCCAGAAAATAACCGCTGTAAACAAGGACGCCATAGCGTACACCTCGCCTTCAACTGCCGAGAACCAGAAGGATTCAGAAAAAGTATAAGCCAAAGCGCCAACGAAAGAACTGCCCAAAATAGCAATTTGATCGCCTGTGGAAAGCTCCGATTTACGCGCTAAAAGTATTTTTTTGCCAAAAAGTGTAATCGACCAAAACATAAACAAAATGGTCAAGGAGCTACTCAAACCACTCAAGCGGTTGATCCAAACGGCTACATTTTCGGGAGCAGCAAAAAAGGAAAACAAACGTCCCAACACCATAAACAACGGTGCGCCGGGAGGGTGACCGACTTCCAATTTATACGCTGCTGTAATGTATTCTCCACAATCCCAAAGACTTACTGTGTCTTCAGCTGTCATAAAGTAAACCGTAGTAGCAATCAAAAATACGAACCATCCTAGGTACGTGTTCCACTTTTTAAATGTCATAGAGTTGTTTTTAATCACGCGGGCAGCTTTCAAATTTTTACATAGCTCTGCCTGCGCATCCGTTTATGCTATGCGAATTTAGGAATATATCCCGTGGATGAAAACTTTTCCGCTTCAAAAAAAGCCAAAAATTTAAAAATCAGCCGATTAAAAATTTATTAAAAAAAACTCGTCACTTTTTTGGTCAAAACGTTTTTTGTTCCTAGATTTGCGCTCGCTAATTGGCCCATGGTGTAACTGGCAACACGTCGGTTTTTGGTACCGAAGAGTCTAGGTTCGAGCCCTAGTGGGCCAACAGAAATGTGAGAGAAAAGGTGAACAGAAATGTTCACCTTTTTTCGTTGGGGTACGTTTTTCTTGGAATTGGGGAAAGGAGATTTTGTTGGTGGGGACGGTTTTGGGGACGGGAATGGTTATTTAAGCGCTAAACCCGCTTTTTGGTTATGATCCGGCAAACGCCTGTTAGCGGGTCGTTGTTTATTATTTAGTTATCCAATTTCACAAAATATTGGCATATGGTCACTATACTTAAGCCATTTGTCGGCTTGTCCAATTTCAAGTTTCTTTGTGGATTTAGTTAAATTTTCAGGTCCAAAAATGTAATCAATGTGATATGGCCTTGTAATTTTTCGCTGAAAATATAATGTAGGAATTGATTCTTTTCCATGTTGTTCTCCTTTCAGTTGATGGTAAATGCTTTCAAGGCCCAATTCTTTTAATTCAATAACTACATCTGAGTGATTCCACCATCGATCCCATTCGTCCCAAATCGCATTGCTGTTAAAATCCCCAACGATTAAAGTTCCGTTTAGTTTATCTTTGTTTATTTGTAAGTATTTCCATAGTTGACCTATGTAACCAAAGTTTGGTGAGTTGTTTCTATGTGTCCAAACAGCAAGTAAATCAAAGTCATCATTTACTTTACAAGGTAAAAAATGTTTTACAGTATGATTTTTGAAATTATTTGACCAATCTAATTTTTCAAGCTTTATTTCTGGTTTTGCAAAAACACCAAGTCCTTTGTTTTTTGTATCGCCTATCCATAAATAATTTTCAGCCCAAGATTGGTAATCGTCATGATTAGATTCAGCAGGATTTTCACATTCTTGAATTATATGAATGTCTGCATGATAGTCTAATAGACTGTCAAATTTCTTTCTAAAAGCTCCATTACAATTCCAAGTTACTATTTTCAATTTCGTGTCGTTTTTTTATAAAGCTCGATAACGGTATTTACAAACGGTCGTTTTAATGGCGTTTATACATCGTTCTAGCTAGTTTAAAGTTCTATTTGTACTGCTTTATTTTCCAGTAGGGATTTGTATTGTTGTTTCATTGAATTACTTAAAAAACTACTTTGAATGAATTTGTTCCATTCTGGAATTAGTTTTTTATACTTTTTGAATATGTTGTCAATAACCTTTGGTTCCAAACCAGCACCCTTCATGGCTATTTCAAAATCTTTCTTTGTAATCTTTTTCTTTTTCCCATTTAAGTTCAAAGCAAGATCTTCATCATCTCCTTCGACCACTAATTCTGAGGCAACTAAATCATAAGCAGGGCATAGGTCATATTCGGAATTTCTTTTTAGTAAAGAGAAATTTTTCAGGTGCATGTCATTGTTTCCAGTTAAAAAACTAAACAGCACTAATTCAAAGAAATCGGTGATATTTAAACCTGGATTTGCGGTATGCTTTTTTATGGCTTTTGCTATTTGCTCATAAGAGCCATTGTATTTATGCTCAGTCATTCTTTCAGTTATTTGACACATGTCTTCCATGTGAAGCTTACTTCCATTTTTCCGGTCAATTCTTTTTGTTATGTAAGCTAATTCTCCGGATTTCAATCTGATCAGTGAATGCTCGACGGTTTTTAATTTGCTGATCTCGGCCAAGTGCATTGTCAAATCTTCAATTTCAGGTAAACTTGAGTATATTTTTGTTTGGGGCTTTAAAATATAATCACCCCTTAGACCTACAATTGTAAATCGCTCAGGTTCTGATGAATTTTCCGATAAACCTAGGGATAGTTTGGGTTGAACACCTGTTACCGTTTTTTGACTTTTGATTACTTGTTCAGCTAACTCTAGGATTTGGTCTTCTGTAAAATTCAATTCTGGAGGATTAATTGTACCAAAGAATTTCTTACTACATTTTTCATGATAACCTTTTGCGCCCGCAGTAAAAGTTAACTCTTCTAGCCCAATTTCCTTATAGCAATACAGACATTTATTCTCCATTTTCTTCCTGTGCTTGTATTGATACTGCCCCTATGCAATCATGACAAGTTTTTAATAATATGCTCATTCTATCCCGTGGATCTAATTTCCAGTTTTTTTGTGCGATATCTAATAACCACCCTTCTGGAATTAACCCATCAAAAAACGGGAATAGAATTTTACTTTCATATCCACTTTCTGTAAGTGGAAACGTCACACTTATTTCTTCTGAGTTCGGTTGGTCCAGATATGATTTTTCATATTGAAAATGATAACCATCTTCATCTTCCGTTAAATTTCCGGCCCATTTATCATGCATATAAACTTTAGCTATCTTCATTTCTTTCCGTTGGTATTGGTCCAAGTTCATGGCCAAATAATGATAAGACTTGATTGACTTTATCAATCATTAATGTTTTTTTTCCTTGCTCTAGGTCGCGCACAAATCGTAATCCAACGCCTGCTTTAAACGATAGGTCTTCTTGTGTTAATCCGAGACTTTTACGCCTTTCTTTTACAAATTTACTTAGCTTTTCCATAAAAATTTATACCCTTTCGGGTATAAATATACTAAATAAATATTAAAATATACCCAATCGGGTATAAAAATATGATTTTCGATGTGAATTATACCTGTTCGGGTAAAAATAGGTGTGTTTCTACAAGAGGTATACCTAATCGGGTATAATTTAATTTGCTACAATGGTTTCACGCTTGGTGAAGAAGCCGATTTTTAAAATTAATATTATTTGCGAACCAAAATCTAATGATTCTATGTTAATCGTTGTTCGTTACCAAAATTTCGGCTTTTTTGCTAAGCGTGTGTTAGTGGCATTTCATTTTATAATATCAATTAACGAAATGGATTTCTTTTTTGTTTGCTTGTTTTCAGTTTGATATTCCAATTTTAAATCATTTCCTGTAGTATATATTGTGTCCATTTGACCGTATTGCATCCAGTTAATGTCAGGGTTTTGAATTATTAATTCTTTTCCATTCTTAAAATTGTGAATAATCAACTTTTCGAATTCTTCATTTCTTAAATGAGCTATTAAATTTGGATTGTTAGAGACTTTTTGTCCGTAATCAAACTGTTTCTTTTCACGGCCATCTGTAAAAACAAAAACTTGCGAATAGCATGGTCCACCACACGCAAAACCAACAACTACGTAGTCCTTTTCACAATAGTTAATGGAACTTCTGTCGGCAGGCACATTTAATATTTCACTTTTATCAATCGCTTTACCTACTTGATTGATCCTGATTATGCACGAATCGTTTCCTTTTGTTTTATCTTCTTCTAATACAGCGGAATAATTAGAATCATCACAATGATCAATCAGAAAGATAGTTCGGTTTGTATTGAATGTTGCAGAATCTTCAATTTCCTTTTCTTGATTAACTTCAGAAGTTGTTTTCGTTGATTCCTTACAAGCAAACAAAAAAAGAGTACTGGTAATTATAATTATTGCTCGGTTCTTCATACTCTGGTTATTGCCACTAACTTACTTATACCCCTCACAAACCTTATCTTAGCCAACAACCATATGCTGTATAACCGCCATAAATATGCGAGATTATTCCGAAAGGTAAGAATTATTGTTGTTTGATATTCCTGTTTCAAGAAGTTACAACTATTCAAAATGGCTGCTACTTTTTCACGATTAAATCTAAATAATATTTCCAGTCAAACGACCATTTGTCAATACTATCTTGTAATTTTCCCTTGCCTCCTCTTCCACATGGCAGAATTCTAACGAGAATTTTAACACATTTCTTCCTTTAAAAACTATCCGCAACAACCAAGTGTTCGTCTGGCATGCAAAGCCCAAGATGAACGTGGTTTTGTTCGCTACAGTTTTTTCTTCATTTTCAAATGTGGTATACCGTCTTCGTCAAAATAATCTCCGTCTTTTTCGTAGTGATTTTTATAGTAAAAGTTTACCGCTGTATCTCTTGCATGGCAATAAATAAGCCTAAAATTTCTGTCCACGGCTAATTTCTCGCAGAAAATCATCATTTCCGAGCCAATGTTTTTATTCCTGAGGCTATCTATAACAACCACTCTCTGCATTTTTATGTTTTCTCCATCAGGAACGAGGACGACGGTTGCAACCAATTCATTGTCCAAAAACCCTGCTATCTGAATATGACTTTTCTCCTCTTCAAGTTCCTGGTCTGTAAATTTACTTCCAAGTGGTTCCCTGAGAACTTTTTCTCTTAATTGAACGGCCTTAGTCCATTCTTCACTCTTATATGCGATCTCCTTAAAGTTCATTTTTTTAAAATTGTAGATAACAAAACACGCCACACAATTACGCAGATTGCTTTTATATTTTCCAAATGCAATTACCACTTTTTTCAAAAACACCTAATAAACATCACTGTCAATCTAGCATTTTTCAACACATAGCTCGCGCGGAAGGAAATCTTGGAACGATCTTATAAAGCTTGATTATGACCCTAAAAATTCATGAAAAGCGACAATTTCGCCCCATACAGGTTGAAATCGGTTTTGGGCGCGACGCTAACGGGAATTTTTAGGTTTTGAGACAATATGAATTGTTTAAGCAACATGAATTCCAAGGAAAGGGATCGTTTATTTTTTAGGGCGAAGGAAACGCCTTGACCCATATTTAGTTCCACTGCGTTCAGCGTAACTTCGGCATTAAAATCGGTCGGCCAAGTTTTACCGTTATCGGTATAGGTGGTATCGTTGTATTGATACACGTAATAATCGGCTTGATAGTGACTAAATTTTAATTCTGCCGGGAAATAGAAGGTTGAATTTTTGTTCGGGTTGTACAAATATTGGAACCGAGCTCCGATGTTAAAATAAGTGTAGTTCGAACCCATTAATGAATATTCTGCTGTCAAACCTGCTGAACTGTTCTTATTCAAATATTTATTTGCGCCGATTTTAATACAAACGGGCAAATCTCCTCCTCCCGTGGTTCCTCCAACGTAGTTTTCGTCTTGCTGAAACCCGGTTGGTATATTGAGAATGCCGCCACTCAAACCTACATGGAATCCGATTCCTGCATCTTTTCGGGGATTTAACACCTTTTGTTTCTTGATTTTCGTGGTGAATTCTTTGTCGTATTTGAAATATTCATATTGCGTACTCGTGAAGGAATACATTTTCCCGTCCCTTCCTTGAAACGTAAGCAATCCCGTGCTTTGGTCATGATTCAGGATTTTACCTTTTAGCTCAGAAGTATAATTCCGGGTGATGCCTCGCGCATCCACATGTGACCGGTAAACGCCAACGACATCGAAAATTTCAACGCTTGCATTTGGCGTTGTAGAAAGCGTGTCGTTTTGAGCGAACAGTGCCGTGTTCAACAAAGCAATCGCGATGAATGTGATAATAATTTTCATGAATACAAAGTTAATGGGTTGTCAAATAGATTGTTCAAACGCCTATTTTTTCGACCGCTAAAATAAAAATTATTTCCAGAAAAATCTTTGCTTTTGAAGAGGATCCCTGTTCAACCAAAATTCCAATGATTGCTGGTTGGTTGAAGGTATTCCATAACATTAATGCAAATAAAGGCCAATTTCAACGGAAGGGAAAAGAAAAGAGCGACCCAAGCCTTTCGGAGATTTTTCCGGCGGTGAAGGGGATCGTACGCAGCGGCTTTAAAATGCTTCAAGAATTGGGCATACGGAATAAAGGAAGTCAGCGCGACCAAAGCATAGACAATCGCAAAAGCCGGACCGATGAAGATCAAACCAAAAACATGTCGGGACAAGTAGGTGGTCAATAGAAAAAGGAGATAAACTGCCCAAAAAATTCGGATTGCTTGGTGTTTTTGATTCATCATTGCTTTATTTTTTCAAATATACCCATTCTACAAATCGGTAACTCTTTTTCCAGGTGGATGTATCCAGCGGATTGGGAACTTCGCGTACTTCCATTCGCGCCACGATGGGATGATTGTTTTTGGTTTTGGTAATTCCCGATTCTTTGGGTTTTAGTAACGTAAGTTCAAAGGAACTTTCGGCATCCGTTTCATGCAAACGTGCTAGATAATACACCTCATCGTTTTTCAAAAATATTTTCTTCTCGATAAAGGCGAGAACCGGTCTGCCCGTCACGGAACGATTGGGGGAAACAGAATGCAAATACACGTACTCTTCGTAAAACTGCGACAAATAAATTTCATTGTAAGAAGCGCCTTTGATGCGAATACTGAACGGCTGAAAACCTTCGTACAAGGATTCGGATTTACCTAAAAACTGAAACGGTAGTTCCAATTTGATTTTGTTCCAACGATCTTCAATTAACTGGAAACGACTCATGCGCAGAATGGAAATGATGACAATAAAACCGGTGGTGAAAATCGAATACAGCAGGAAAATTAGACTGGTCCCAAAGTTTTCTTCGACCGAAACCAATACGAGTTGTGTCGCAAATACAATGGCATAATACTGCAACATTCGTTTGGACAATCGATCGATATCGATGACTTTTTTGTAGGTAAACTGACCGGAGTTGTTGATGGCATTGTTGAGAATCGTAGCGAAAACCGAAATCGTAATGAAAAAGAAAAACAAAGTGACCAAAAAGCCAAATTGAATGCCTTCATAAATCAACCAAAAATCGTAAATGCCATGGGCAAGCGCCGCCAACAACAATCCGACAAAGATGATCAAGGGTTTGGACTTGAACTCCGGATGAAAACGCACCAACACGAAACTATAGGCAACAATCGCCGAATCAAACATGTGGCTGATGGAGCACAAAATAGCTCGTGAAGAAATGATGCCCGCTCCATGGGTTTGAAAATAAAGTACATTTTCGGCCGCTGAAAATCCCAATGCGGAAACGCAAATAAAAGCGATGTAATCAATCGGTTCTCGTAGATGTTTTTTGAAAAACTGATGAAAAAGCAGAAAAGGCGTCAACTTGGCCACTTCTTCCACCAAACCGATACCAAAGACTGAATAGGCAAATTGGTTGAGAAAACCGCCGTTCAATTCCCAGCCGGATGGGTCCAAAATAAAATTTTGAATCAAAAGGACAATTCCTACGGAAGCTGCGCCCAAGAGGAAAATGAGCAATACATAGCCCAAATTGTTTTTCTCAAAAATATCAATCAAGCGAAAGTAATCTACCCAGATCCAGGCAATGAATAGTGCGACGACAATGTAAAAGGCAATCATTTTTTAAATGTAGCTTTTTTTGCGCTGAAATGAATTGTGGAACCGAATATTATCCTCGTTTCAATTCAATAACCGTAATTTCCGGCCAAATGCCAACGCGACCTGGATAGGCTAAAAAGCCAAAACCACGGTTCACGTGCAAAATCTGTCCTTTTTCTTCGTACAAACCGGCCCAACGTGGGTAGCGCCATTGGACAGGACTGAATTTGATCCACCCAGGAATTTCGATGCCAAATTGCATACCATGCGTATGTCCAGCCAAAGTCAAATGGAAATGTTTGTCATCGTTGATCACTTGCGCGTCCCAATGCGATGGGTCATGACTCATCAATATTTTAAATTCTTCTTTGGAAAGTCCGTCGACCGCTTTTTGCAAATCACCGGCTTTTTTAAAACCACCTGCGCCCCAGTTTTCAATACCCACCAAAGCAATTTTTTCGCCATTTTTCTCTAAGAATCGGTGTTCATTCAACAACAACTCGAAACCGATTTCTTTTTGGATGGCTTTCAAATGATCCAGATTGGCTTCTTTGGCCGCTTCACTTTCCCAAGGAATGTAATCGCCGTAATCGTGATTGCCCAAAATGGAGAAAACGCCTTCGGGTGCTTTTAATTTTGAAAAAGTATCCATCCAGGGTAACATTTCCGTGGCTTCGTTGTTCACCAAATCACCCGTAAACAAGATGACATCGCTGTTTTGCTGGTTGATCAAATCTACGGCATAAGCTATTTTCTCAGGATTGTCAAAACTACCACTGTGAATGTCAGAAATTTGTGTGATTTGATACCCGTCGAATGCTTCTGGCAAATCTGGAAAAACCAGCGAATGTTTGATAACGCGGTAATTGTATTTTCCTCTGATCATACCGTAAATCATACCCGCCATCGGCAAGGCTGCCATTCCGAGGGCAATTTGACTGATCATTTTTCGTCGGCTTGGAAAGAAGGAAGTAGAATTTTCGCTGGAGAATATTTTTCTACCAACACCGTATACCAGGCGATACAAATCTTCCCCGAACAAAAACAAGATTATCACGAGGTCAAAAACCAACAAAGTCATCATAAAACCAATCGCATAACTCCGCATCGGCGTTAGATTTTGCGATTTTGGTCCCGCATTGAATTGATACGTCATATTGGCAACGACCAACCCACAAAGAATCCAAAAAGCAACATACACCCATTGCTGTTTGGTAACCGTTCGAATCGCTTGAAAAGCATACCATTCGAAAAGCAAAAATATTAGAACAATTATTATCTGACGCATATGAAAAAGGAAACAAAGGTAAGAGGTAAATGTTTTGAAAAACTGGTTTTTGCGATTATTAACAGCTACGACCGAAATGACTTGCATAACGCATTACTTTTTCACATTTAACACAAATTTGAAAAGCGTTTCAACAAGATTAAAGTATATTTAGACTTCTTGAAATTTACACCATGCGCCTAGAAAGAACTGCACAGATTGCCATCATCCTCTCCTTCATTGGCGTTGTGATCATTTTGGCAAAGGATTTATTAATTCCAATCGTATTAGCTGTTTTCGTTTGGTTCATCATTCGTGAAATACGCATGTCCATGGGCAAAATCAAGTTCCTTCAAAAAAGGATGCCTCGTTGGCTCGGGAATCTTTTATCGTCTATCTTTTTGTTTTCCTTTTTTGGATTGGTGATTTCCATCGTCAGCACCAATATTTCCTTGCTCAGTCAAAAATTACCGATCTACGAGGAAAATGTCAGCCAGGTTATTCGCTTGATCAATGATACATTTCAGATTGATTTATTCGACAGGTTCAAAACCTACTCTGGGAATTTGGAATTTTCGACTGTACTCAAAATGGCGTTGAATTCCATTACTAGCATTTTTGGCAATGTGTTTATCATCTTAATCTATATACTCTTTATGCTGCTGGAAGAATCGGGGTTTGGCGTGAAGCTGAAAGCCATTTATCCCGATATAGAAAACCATGCCAACACCGTAAAAATTTTGGAGAAAATCGATCATTCGGTTGGTCGGTACTTGCTGTTAAAAACCTTGATGAGTATCACCACCGGACTTTTGAGTTTTATTGTCCTTAAAATAATTGGTGTGGACGCGTCCTTTTTCTGGGCATTTCTCATTTTCGTGTTAAACTTCATTCCGACCATTGGTTCTTTAATCGCTACGCTCTTCCCTGCCGCGTTTGCCTTGCTTCAATTTGGTGAACTGGGACCGGCCATTTGGGTTTTGGTGATCATCGGTGCGATTCAAATGTTGATTGGAAATTTATTGGAACCCAAAGTAATGGGAAATTCACTAAATCTGAGTCCCTTGGTGGTTTTGTTGGCACTCGCTATTTGGGGTGCTTTTTGGGGAATCACCGGAATGGTGCTCAGTGTGCCGATTACCGTAATCATGTTGATTTTATTTTCTGAATTTCCGAGCACGCGTAATATTGCGATTCTGCTATCGGACAAAGGAAAATTGAATTGAATCATTCTTTATAAGATTCTCGATTTTCTCATCAAGCTAAAAAGGACTTATATTTCGTTATTCTGAGCCCTGTCTTGAAATTTAACGCCATAAATGCTTGATTTTTAGAACTCGTTCGTAAATTTGGGAATTCCCAAATTCCCAAATTCCCAAATTCCCAAATTCCCAAATTTTGTTGGGAATTTGCAAAAACGAAGAAAGGAGATTTCATCTACTCAACAAAAAAAAACTCCATTTCAGCTCATTTTTTTACGAATTCTTCTCCCCAATTTTCGATTCCATTGTCCAGCGAAGAACAGCCACTTTTTGTTTGGCCAACGTTACATTGTCCCCTTCGAAAAATTCGTCGAGTGTGGCTTCAAACAGGTCTACCCAACGATCAAAGTGTTCTTTTTTCAGCGGCATGCGCAAATGTTTTTCGATGACATTTCCTGTGTAGCCTGCTTCGTCCAACAAGGCAAACGACCAAAACTGAACCATTCGCGGCATGTGTGCAGCCATATCAAAATGCGTAAAAAAAGGCGCCAGCGATTCGTCTTGCAAAACTTTCCCATAAAATTGGTCGATAAGGAAAGTTAAATCTTCTTTGGTTTCAATGGGTTTCATGGTGCAAAGGTAAGGGTTTTGCCAAGTTGAAATACAAAAAAAAACCGCCTTCGTTTCCAAAGGCGGTTGGCTGATTATTCTTATTTCTTGGCAATGTAATCTTGCAAATCGTTGTAATTACTAGCGAAGGCAAAAGCTGGTCGCAGCACAAAATAACTGCCTGGATTGTAACAGTAATCGTAGGCGTATTTCGCCCATTCCAACCGACTTGAATCAAAAGAAAATGTTTCAGTTACGGCTTTCACTTGGTCCGCAGACAATCGGTTGGTTTTCGCAAATTGTTTCGCAGATTTCAATCGAGTATTGTCGAAGCTTTCATTTTTTAGTTGATCTACAAAGTTTTGAAAATCTTTCTCATTCAACTGATTCCAACCAGAATTCGTTGGCAAATTACAGCCATTTCCATTGGGTTGAGGAGGAAATGGAAATTGATTTCCCGCTTGGGTGTATTGTGTATACCAATTGATATAGCTCACTTGTTCAGTTTGAATCAATTGAAACTGACCATTCCATCCAATTTGTCCAATTTTGCGCAGATTGACGGGAACGGAAACATACACATTCGCAATCAATTGTCCTGTGTTTTGGTTCTGAATGATCAATTGCCCGTTGGAAGCTGGCAAATCGAAGAAACGGAAAATCCCCGTTTGATTGTATTGAACTTGCGTTCCGTATGTGGCGTAAAAAGAACCTGTTTGATTCACTTTTACAAAAAGTTCACCGGCCATACCGTTTACAAAAAATAGGCCGATTGCTACGAGAGTACTAATGCTTTTCATGGCTTTCTATTTTTAACGTTCAAAAAATGAAATCCAAAAGTTGCGCCAGAAAATTCGTTTTGAGAGAAATTAGGAAATATTTAACGTTGTGAAAATCAATTCAAAAAAAAAGCAGTGAGAAAACCCACTGCTTTTTATTACACTAAATATGAATTATTCCGTTTTAATCAATCGTGTTTCAGCAACACCTTTATCACTTTGTACTTGGATGGTGTAAACACCGTCTCCAAATTCGGAAAGGTCGGTTGTGAAGATTGGACTTGCATTTAATGAAATATTTTGCTCGAGTACTTTTTGTCCCATGTGATTGTATATCATCACTTTTGATTGGGTTGAATTGGCCGGCAACTGAATGTGAATTTCTCCAGTTGTAGGATTTGGATAAACCACCAAATTCGCCAATTTTTGCGTCTCTAATCCCATGAAGCCTGAAACAAATATCTCACCATTGTCAATCAAAAAATCCAAATCTGTTAGCTCGGCGGTATGGCTAGTGACTCCAAAATTGTAGGAAGAAATCTGAGCATATCCGGGTAAATCAATGACAATTTTATAATTCCCGATTTCTACTCCTGCAAAAGAATACGCTCCATTGGCATTCGTCGTTGTTTGCGCGTAGGATGAATTATCAGTATCCATCAAAAAGACTTCTATTCCTTCTGCAAAAACAACATCCAAGCCTGATGATTTGGTGAATCCACTTGGTCCGTAACCAATCGAGCCGTTTACAGTGCCGCCACCTGACAACCACAAACTACTCACGGGCGTAATCAAAGCTCCTGTAATTGCTGGGGTAGAAATGGTGCTTATCTGCGTTGCGGTTGTCCAAGAAACATCCGATGGATAATAAGTTGCCACCACGTTGGTTACCCCAATGGGAACCGATCGCACATAATAATTGGCTTGGGCTATATTCGAAAAGGAATAGACATTGGAAAGAACCGGTGAACTGGATACTAGCGAATAGGTATAAGGCGATACATTTGTATTTTCCTGGTACAATTCTACAATTCCATCGTAGTTGCCTGCATAATTTAGATTACCCGAAATGGAAGTGGGTGACGTTAAAACCACCGCACTATCATCATAGAAGTATCCATCAAATGAATTGCTGCAGTACGCATCGAAAGTAGTTCCTATCGCATAGCCAGTAAAATCAAATTGAGCTTTTAAGTGACTGTTATTCAAAGTAAAAACTGTTCCTGGCACTGGAAACAACATGGTATTTGTACCTTGTTGCATTAGAAAAAAACTAGTATTGGTTGCTTGTGAAAAGTGAGCGTTATCAACGCTAATCGTAATCGGTAAGGTTTGATTGATAGCCGCATTTTGTGGCGTCGTTCCAACCAAAGTTACCGTTTGGCTGTTTGGTAAGACGGTAAATCCAGCAGGTAAATCTAGCATCCCGCCTACATTTTGATCAAAAACACTCACCGTGTAATTTCCCAAGGCAGCGCTGTAAGGTATTTGTATATCGCAACTTACGGAAGTGGGTGAAACACTATTGATATTTGTAACTTCCAATTCCATAAGCGTGGAGGTTCCTTGACTGAAACGCACCAGTGTTGACGTGGCATTTGAAAAATTCGTGTTCGAACCTGAAATTACGACGGGCAATTGAAAAGTTCCTCGTTCACCCGAATTAGGTGCAACCGATGAAATGGATTGTCCAAATACCATGGCTGTAAAAAGTACTGAGGTGAATGCCGTTAAATAGCGAAGCATAGTGATTGAATTTAAAATTTTGAACCACTAAGATACTGGATTTCAAAGTGGCTTCCAAATAAAATTGCCTTACTTGGTTTTTTCTTGCTTCATTTCCTCCCGCAACTCCATTTCATAACTGCGCCCGCTGATTCTTGCTTTCTTCGAAATTTCATACAGGAAATCATCATTGTTTACTGTTGCATTCAGGTAATTTTCAAATTCGGGTTCGTCATACAGTTCAATCATGGATTGGTATTTTGCTTTAGCAATGGCAACTACGTACATGCTGTAATTTTCAGGTTCCTTGTGTGGAGGAATAGACAAAATTTGATCCAACGCGCCGTTGATGTCGCCCGTGTTAAACAAAAAGGAACTGTAATTCATCACGGTTTCCAAAAAATTCGGATTTAATTTCAGTGCTTTTTTGAAATATTCTTCTGCCTTTGGTTTGTCGTTTAATGCGTAATAGCAACTACCAATGTTGTTCAATATATGCACATGATATGGATTGTATTTACGCGCGACCAAATAAGTTTCCAATGCTTTTTCATAATCGGCCTTGTTGTAATCCTCATTCCCTTCGTGCCAAAAAAGCGGCGTGCAAGTTGGATCAATCGTGTACTTATTTTTATTGATTTCCTCCAAGGCTATCGTGTCATTTTCAAACTTGAAAAGGAAATATTTTTTCTCCATTTGCAACCAATTCACCGAAAGTAGTAGCAAAACAATCAGCACACCCACTGTTCCAAATTGGATTGCCTTCTGCCCTTTTGGGTTGTTTATTGGCTTTAATCCGGGTACCAAAAAAAGGAACAACAAAATTAGTAACTCTACTTTTTCAATGGGAAATGAAAAATTGGAAATGAGCAGATAACCGACGATTCCACTTACCAAGAAAATTTTTACAGCTATGCTGATTTCAGATTTCAAGAGCAAAAGAATCCCGACGACAAAAAATGAGACAAACAGCAGCCAACCTATAAGACCATTTTCCACTGCAATTTGGATGAAATCGTTATGGGCTCGTTGGTAAAATACTGTGCTTTCGCTCGCTTGGGTTTCCTGCAAGGGCGTTCTTAAAATTTCTATTTTCCAATCTCCAGAACCTGAACCAAAAACTGGTTTTTCCTGCCAAAGATCGACGGAATTTTGCCAAATGTGTACCCGTTCACTACCGCTACCATAACCCGTTTCCAATAAATTTTTCACCACAGGAATTTGCTTCCGCATCGGACTAGCAACCAGGATTAGTCCCACAAGAATGGCACCCGCCAAACTTAAAAAACCATATTTCCGCAGTGGGTTTTTCAGCCTTTGGAGACAGAAAATTAGCAATCCAACAGGATAAACACCATAGAGAACCAACAAAACAGCTCGGTTGAGCAAAAGGGTTCCCGTCAAATAAAGCATAACGATTCCTGCGCCAAACAAAACCTTTTTCCACTTTTTTTCAGCAAAATAAAATGCCGTGGCAAGTAATGGAACCAGCAAAGCAATCAGTTCTGCGTATTGATTACGATTGCCAAACGTGTAACGGAAATCGTACGTAGACAAGTGCGTGTATTCGCCATTGATTGCCAAACCGATGATTTCTGCAATTGTCAGTATAAGAATAGGTGAAATTAGAATAGTTGCCGCTGTGGCAATTTTTGTGAAAAATACTGACCAGTCGTTTTCCTCTCGCCTCAGCAAAAGAACGACCAGCGGAGCCAAGATCAACGGAATAGACCGAACGATGGAATCCCATAAATTGTAGGAAGCAAGACAGCCTACTAAATACTGCAAAACAAACGCCAGCCACAACCACATGCCCAAAGACCAATTCATTCGTTCTTTGAATCGAACAATCGACACAACCAAACCAAAAACAGCCAGATACACCCATTTTGGTGTAGCCGAATAGTTTTGAAGATGGGGATAATACAAATAAAACATCCCAACAAAAAGCACGAAGGAATAAACCAACAAATTAGACGATTTGGATGGTATGGTTTTTGGGTTCTTCATGATTCAAAGATAATTTTTAGAATAGTAGATTCACTAAACATCGTTGAAAAATCTTTGTTATTAGATTTGCGAAGTACGGAAATCTAAATTTATTTTCGAAATTTAGATTCGCCTTTGTTAACCCATTAAGAAAAACTCGTTATTCACCCAAATGAATCAAGATCAACTAGTATACTGGAAATGGAAAATCGTATTGATTTTTTTATTGATATTCGCACCCAATTTATCCATTGGTCAAGCCACTACTGAAAATATTGAGCTGATTGCGCCAAAAGTTCCGTATGCAAAAACCTTGAATCCTGAGGATTTGGCTGAAGCGCTTACCGCTGGAAAAATCAGTGATCGAGAAAAATTTGATGCGATATTTAGTTGGGTGGTAAACAATATTCACTACAATACGCGCTTATCCAATTCTGGAAAAGCCTTCTCCTCCAATCGTTCGGCCAGCAAAGTACTTCGGAATCGAAAAGGAATTTGTTCGGATTATGCCAGCTTGATGGACATTCTTTGTGATTACGCTGGAATTACAAATACTACAATAACGGGTTACGCGAAAGAAATGAACTTTGATGTGGGCGATCCTATCTATTTTGACAATCATGCATGGAATGCCGTAAAACTGGATGGAAATTGGCATTTGTATGACGCAACTTGGTCGTCAGGGCTTTTTTCCTATGAATACACTCGCTGCTCGAAAAGAAGAATGAAATGGATCGAAAAATTGTATGAAAAAGAAAAGGAGGTTACCGTTCATCTCAAACTCAACAAGAAAGGCAAATACAGTTATTGTGGTTTACCGAATAATTTTGTCATCCATTCTGTGACTATTCGAAAAGTTCCATTTTTAGTTAGGGCCTTGATTGCGTTGCTAAATGTACGTAGGTTCCGTGTCAAAGAAAAATACAGAGCGGTTGTTAATTTGGACTACTACCTCACGTCGCCGGAAATTTTTGCAATCGATCATTTCCCTTCCGATCGGTTGTGGACGTTGGCCGCAAATGTTACTACAGTAACTGAATTTTCTGACGATAAAGCCTATTACTTTCGGACTGGTGCTGAATACGAGAACATGAGTCGAATTGGACAAACTTGTATTGCCTGCGACGATTTGATCATGCTGGATTCGATAGAAAAGATCAAGCGACACATCTCGAGTAATTTGGTTAGCAATAAAAACAATCATTTCTTGCCTGGCGTCGCAAATCTCGAGTTGGCACAACTTTTTTATCAAACCATGCTTCAAAAGGAGGATTCCTTGCAGAAAATCAGCTACATAGATTCTACATTGCAGTATCTCGAAGAGAGTAAAAAAGAATTCATCAAAAGCAAACCAAACAACAGCAAAGTATTTTCTTTCCAGAACAAAAAGAATCGAACGAAACTGAACCTATTACTCCAAGAAAACAAAGCTTATTCTTTCTCTGCAAAAAAAGTTTGGAAAGAGGTGGACAAGCGAAAAATAAAATTCAACTCGTTAGTTTATAAAACAAAATCTTATAGCAAAAGAGATTACAACCAAAGCAAACAACTCAGCCGCGCATTGAATTACAGATTTCACTTGAAAATTGTGAACGAAAAAAGAATTGAAAAATTACAAAACAAATTTTTTAAAACGGAGCTGAAAGCAGAGGAATTGACCCAAGAAATTGCTGTTTTGCAAGACAGTTTAATCGTCCATTTTACCAATTTGTGGGGCAACCTTTACGAAGAATACAACTTGCTGTATCCGCTTTTGGGAAAATTTAGACAGGACAAAAATCTTCGCTCCGCCCAACTACTCGACAATTATGATCGGCAGATTCTCGAAATTCGAGACAGCATTCGTTTTTACCACGAATCATTTGTCAACAATGTCGATGAAAAAATCATACAACTAGCCGACAAATCCTACGCCGAATTCAAAAAAATGAACCTTTTGATTAAAAACCGAAATGTTTTGTATTTAAAATCGGCCAAAACACTTTCTGAACTTTACAATGGAGGAGCAACGGCAAAAAACAATCTCGATGATTTTGAAACAGAAAAACTACAAATCATCAAAAATGATATTTGCTGGAATGCTGACAATGAATTTTTAATCAATAATTTGGTAAATAATTTCAAGTCTTTCAATGTGGATAGTCGTTTGTTTTTCAGAAGTATCAACCACGATAACCAAGCAGAGAAAAAAAGATATGAAATCTTTAAAAAACACGATTTACAAAACAAAGAAAGAATTGTCAATGCTATAAAAGGCAACTCATACATCAATCAAAAATTGAGAAATCGAGTTTTGAAATACCGCAGTAATTACCTGAAAAAGTTGAAAGAAGAGCGTAAAAAGAAACCCGATTAAAGTTTCCATTTCAGAATTTTACTCCTTAAACCATCCCGAATATTTCACATAATTGTTCGCGATGCGCATCACTTCCCCTTCAAACAATTCGGGTGAAATGTCTTTCACTTTTTTGGCTGGAACACCTGCCCAAATCGAACCTTTGCCAACGCGCGTGCCTTCCAAAAGTACCGCGCCCGCCGCAATGATACTGCCGGATTCGATGTAGCAATCGTCCATAACGATGGAACCCATGCCAATCAAAACGTTGTCTTCCACAGTGCAACCGTGCACCAAGGCGTTGTGACCGATGCTGACATTGTTGCCCAAAACAACTTTCGTTTTCTCATAGGTGCAATGCAAAACTGCGCCATCTTGGATGTTTACTTTGTTGCCCATGCGAATGGAATTCACGTCGCCACGCACCACGGCGCTGAACCAAACCGAACATTGGTCGCCCATGATCACATCACCCACAATCGTTGCATTGTCTGCAAACCAACAATCCTGCCCATTTTGAGGAGTAAATCCTCTGCATTCTTTAATTAAGGCCATATTTTTATTTCAAATGTTTTAAGGCTTCGCGTTTGGCCAAGCCTAGAATGTTTTCTGTTTCCACAAATTCTTTTACCAATTCAGGTTCAAATTTAGCATATTGCCGCAGTGACCAACCGATGGCTTTCTGAATAAAAAATTCTTTGTCGTGTTTGTTTTCAATAATCAGGGATTTCAGCAAGTCAAAATCGGTTTTGTCTTTGTATTTTAATTGATGAATGATGCAGGAGCGGCGCAACCAAAAATTATCCGACTCTCGCCATACTTCCAGCCAAGTATTTCTATTTTCCGGAAATTGAAAATTGTATTTTCCCAGCACATTGGAAGCCAAGGCATCCACACTATCCCACCAAGATTGATTGGTCAAAAGAAAATGAATTTCATCTATATCAGATTTATGATAAGTTTTCGGTTGGAAAGTATTGATCCAATCGATGGCAAAATAAATGCATTCTCGCTGTGGTTTTTCCCACAATTCGCGCACCAATTCCCAACGTTGTGTTTCATTCAATTCAAGGTTCATTCGAGGAAAAAATTCCTTTTGAAGTGCTTTTCGCTCTTCCGCCATCAAACCAAAGTACTCAAATTTGTGCCGCATGTAAGCCGACATTTTCTCTGCGAAAACGGGGTTTTCACGCTTTTGAAATGCATCGATAATTTCTGACATCATAGAGTAAAGTTAAGCAAATCCACATTGTTTACTTGGCAATTGATTAACTTATTCGATCTAGAATTATTGAAAAAAGCCAAAGATGCCGAAGATTTTCTCGGATGAGCCTATTGAAAACCCGGATTAAACGGATTTTTGAAAGTAGAAAAATTGCATTCCGATAAAACAAACATAGCCACCCAAAATGGATGACTTTGATTACTCGATATTCGCTAAAAATCAAATATCCAATTGATACACTTCGGAGAGCTGAGAATTGTTTTCAAAATTCACGCCCAAATCGCGCACCAAACCATCTTTCACATCATACACCCATCCATGGATTTGCAAAGGTTGGTTTGCATTCCAAGCCGATTGTACAATGGAAGTTTTGGCTAAATCCATCACTTGTTCCATGACATTCACTTCTACAAATCGATCAAATTGCTCTTTTTCATCTTTGATAGCACTCAATTCTTCATTGTGGAAACGGTATACATCTTTGATATGACGAATCCAGTTGTCAATCAATCCAATTTGTTTGTTACCCATGGCCGCATGAACCCCACCACATCCATAATGTCCGCAAACAATCACGTGTTTTACTTTCAACACGTTTACGGCGTAATCCAATACACTTAGCATGCTCATGTCGGTATGCAAAACCATGTTGGCAATATTCCGATGAACGAAAACTTCACCCGGTTGAGCGCCAATGATTTCATTCGCTGGTACCCGACTATCGGCGCAACCAATCCATAAAACTGGAGGTTGTTGACCGTTCGCTAATCTGGTAAAGAAATCTGGATCATTTTCCAAATTCTTTGCCACCCATTCTTTGTTATTTTCTAAAAGTGTTTCATAATATGTATTCATCTTCTTGGCTATTTAAATGTTTTCTAAAGCTTTTATTTTTATAATTTCTATTTTAATTCCGTCGGCCTTGGCGGTTCTGGAGACGAATTCTTTCAATTCCTCCAGTACATCGTAGTCAATGGATCGACATTTTGAACCATCAATGCGCAAGGTCGTATTGGGCTTGATCCTGCGGAGTTCTTCCATGATGCCTCCTTTGTTTAAGAAACTCACTTCCTCTGCCAATTCTATGATTCGGACATTTTCATCTGTGGATATTTCGAAGTCATTGTGAAAGTTTCTTTTTAAGATAAAGAAAATGGCCACCGCCATTCCCATGCCTATTCCGGCCAACAAATTGGTAAACAACATGCCGATTACCGTTGTGATAAAAGGCAGAAATTGCTCCCAACCCAATCGGTATTTCTTTTTAAATAATGCCACATTGGCCAGTTTGTATCCCACGATAAATAGGATCGCTGCCAAGGAAGCCAAGGGTATTTTATTTAAGATTTGAGGAATCATACCCACCAAAACCAACAGGAAAAAACCGTGTAAAATGGCGGATAATTTTGATTTCGCTCCAGAATTAATATTCGCAGAACTTCGCACAACGACTTGAGTAATTGGTAAACCGCCGATTAAACCAGAAACCACATTGCCAATGCCTTGAGCGCGTAATTCTCGATTGGTTGGGGTAATGTGCCGATTCACATCCAATTTATCTGTTGCTTCCACACTCAACAAGGTTTCCAAACTTCCAATCAAGGCCAAGGTCAAAGCAATGCCATATACTTGAGGATTTAACAAAGCTGTAAAATCGGGTGTTTTGAAAAAAGTGAGAAATTCTGGTAAACTTTTGGCTACCGGTAAGGCAACTAAGTGTTTTTCACTTAGGTATAAACTTGGCAAAAATAGCTGAAAGAGCGCATTCATTCCAAGTCCCAAAATTACCACAAACAAAGAACCTGGCAGTATTTTAAAAAGTGAAAATTGCTTAAAAAATGGTTTTTCGAATAGTAACAAGATGATTACCGATAAAACGGAAATGATAATGGCCCCCAATTCAAAAGCATTGAACGCATACATCAATTCCGAAAATGTATTGTGCCCGTCCAACTGAAAGAATTCTTCGTCGCCGAAAAAATCTTTGTCGTAACCGAATGCATGGGGAATTTCCTTCAGTATAAGCGTGATTCCGATACCGGCCAACATGCCCTTGATGACCGAACTAGGAAAATAATTCCCTATGATTCCTGCGCCTATGGAACCCGCGATAAATTGGACAATTCCTGAAAGCACAACCGCCGTTAAAAAGGCTTCGTAAGATCCAAGGGAAAGTAGTGCGGCTGATACTATAGTAATCAAACCTGCCGCTGGACCCGAAACTCCTAAGCGAGATCCACTAAAATAACCGACAACAATGCCACCAATTACGCCCGCAATGATTCCTGAAAAAATGTTCGAAAAATCTTCATGGCCCGCAACGGAGGTAGACGACAATCCAATACCCAAACAAAGTGGCAAAGCCACAAAAAAGACGACAAAGCTGGCGGGTAAATCCTGCTTCCAAGTCTTAAATAAAAGTTTCATGCAAATGAATTAAGACAATTAAAAAAAAAACGATGTTCTTTAAAAATTAACTGAATTCGGGAGGGGAAAAAGGTACAGTCCTAGTAATGACAGGATACTGTTTTTCTGGATGAGAACAAAAAAGTACCCGCTCAAAATTTTCTTTCAAATGAATTGAGTACGCGTGAAAATGAATTGGCTCTGCATTTACATCCGCAGATTCAACCGCTAATTCGAACGTTTCTTGTTCCTCCTCCACTAAACTAATATTGTTGGAATCTTCTGGGTCGATAAGCGAACATTGCATACTTGTCATGACCAAAAGGCCAAGGAACAAACTGAAAAATAGGTATTCGAAATGTCTCATCACTTGAAAGCAAAAATAGCGAAATCAAATTAGAATTATCTTAAATTCTGCTTAAGATCGAAATGTTTCTCAACGAATCAAAATGGATCTTCCAGAAATTATGCAGAAATTATATTTTTACCCATCTTTGAAATGCGTTATGAGAAAAAATCTATGAATCATTTGGTCAAAAATTTCGTTCTGTTCAGTATTAAAATATCAGGAACGTTATTTTTAGTGGTGGCGTTCATCGTTGGTGGCATTTATCTCACCACAAGGATGTATGATTTTCCACCTTCAAAACCATTTTCCGGCGAATTCTTTTACAATCCTTACGCCTCTTGTACAGACAAAACCCCAACTCTCAGAGCAAATTTTCATGCGCATACAGTGGCATGGGGAAATGTAACTTATGGACACAACTCCGATCAAGAATTGTACGATGGGTATGTAGCAAATGGGTATGACATTGCCGGTATTTCAAATTACCATACCATCAGTTCATACGGGAAAGGAAAGTCCTCGGTTTACATTCCAATTTACGAACATGGTTACAACGTATTCAAATCCCATTGTCTGGCGTTGAAGGCCAAAGAAGTTTCCTATCTGGATTATCCCTTGTTTCAATCCACTTCACACCAGCAAACCATTATAGAAAACATCAAAAAAACGGGAAGTTTGGTGGCCGTTGCTCATCCAAATTTAGTGGGCAGCCGAACAATGGAAGACATGAAGTGCTTGGTGCATTACGATTTTTTGGAAGTCCTAAACCACTACCGCAATTCGGATAAAGAATGGGATGCAGCGCTTTCCAGCGGTCGACTTTCCTGGATTATCGCCAACGATGACACGCATGATGTTACAGACGAAACAGCCATGAAAATTTGGAATGTCATTTATAGCAACAGCCGCAATGCAGATTCCATACTCACCAACATGAAGCGTGGTATGCATTACGGTGTGAAAACAGAACAAGGAATCAACAACAATGAATTGGTCTCTTGCCAAGTGGAGAACGACGTAATCCGCGTGAGTTTCAAGAACCCGGTTCTCCATTTTGATGTCATGGGTCAAGACGGGAAAATGATTGATTACCAATATTCCAACCGCTATTTCGAATACAAAATCAAACCAACTGACACGTATATTCGTTTCGTTGCCAAAAGCCACAAAAGCATCATTTTCATGAATCCGATTGTTCGATACGATGGAAAAAACTTGCCGCTGACCAGCCAAGTTGCGCCATTGCTCAATGTCCCTAAAACGTTTATCGTACGAGGAATAATTGCATTGTTCTTACTGGAAATAGTTCTTCTTTTCGGAAAATTATGGAAACCAACTTCGAAATCGTGAATGGCTAAAGGCAGGGATGGAGTTCTTTTGAAAATTAATTCCAAACAATGCACAAAGCAACAAAGTTAATTTGCGAACAAGGTGTGAAAAAATCGACTTTTTAAATCAGTTTTAACTATTGATTTACGATTGTTTAAACGGTAAAAATTGGCGGATTTTCAAATTCGGGAATTCGGGAATTCGGGAATTCGGGAATTCGGGAATTTACGAACGACGCTGAAATATTGATCAAAAAAACATTATAATCAGATGAAAAATAGCTATTTGACCGTTTAAAATACGGGGATTCGGGACCGACGCAGTCAGAAGCGCAGCTAATTCCCAAATTTACGAAAAACATAGGGAAAATTAATAAAAAACGACAGCAATCTATTAATAATCAATTATTTGCCCATTTAAAATTCGGGAATTTGGGAATTCCCAAATTTACGAACGCAAACAAAATCCCCATTTAAAAAATCAGATTATTAAACTAAATTTCAGCACGTTAAAAAATAAATCCCTACGCAATCACCTTCAACTCTTTCCCCACTTTAATAAACGCCGCTATCGCTTTGTCCAAATCTGCTTTGCTGTGTGCTGCGGAAATTTGCGTACGAATACGCGCCGCACCTTTTGCTACTACTGGGTAAAAGAACCCGATGGCATACACGCCTTCTTTCAACAACAAATCGGCAAATTTTTGGGATAAAGCTGCATCGTACAACATGATGGGTACAATCGGTGAATCACCTGGCTTGATATCAAAACCGGCTTCAATGATTGCTTTTTTGAAATATTTCGTGTTTTCTTCTAAGGTATCACGCAAAGTAGTCGTAGAACTTAAAATGTCGAATACTTTGATCGACGCGCCAACAATGCTTGGTGCCAATGAATTGGAGAACAAATACGGTCGTGAACGCTGACGCAACATGTCGATAATTTCTTTTGGACCTGTTGTATAGCCACCCATCGCACCGCCCAAAGCTTTGCCCAAGGTTCCAGTAACGATGTCAACACGATTCGAGCAATTGTGGTATTCGGGCACACCACGACCTGTTTTTCCAATAAATCCTGCAGAGTGACATTCGTCTGTCATTACCAAGGCATCGTATTTATCCGCCAAATCGCAAATTTCATTCATTTTGGCAATGTCGCCGTCCATGGAGAAAACGCCATCGGTAACGATAATTCTGTGTTTTTGCGCTTGTGCAGCAATCAACTGTTGCTCCAAATCTTCCATGTTGGAATGCTTGTAACGGTAACGTTGCGCTTTGCAAAGTCGAACCCCATCAATGATGGAAGCGTGGTTCAATTCATCGGATATAATCGCATCGTCTTCACCAAAAAGCGGTTCAAAAACACCTCCGTTGGCATCAAAAGCGGCTGCGTACAAAATCGTATCTTCGGTTCCGTAAAATTCCGCTATTTTTCGTTCCAATTCTTTGTGAATGTCCTGTGTTCCACAAATAAACCGAACGGAAGACATACCAAAACCATGCGAATCCAAGGCATCTTTTGCCGCTTGAATCACTTCTGGGTTGGAAGAAAGTCCCAAATAGTTGTTGGCACACATGATCACCACATCTTCGCCCGTGCTCACATGTACATTCGCGCCCTGTGGCGTTGTGATGATGCGTTCGCGTTTGTAAATTCCACCTTCTTCAATGGATTTTAATTCTTGGGCCAAATGATCTTTGATTTTTCCGTACATGTTTTTGAGCTTTCGACAAAGATAATTGTTTCGAGAAAGAAATGAGGTTTCTTGAATTTGAATTTTGAGGAAGAAAACCGAGAACACGTTTCTATACAATTTCCATCACAGAAAATAAAATCCAACAAAACAAACCAATTCATTCCTCTTAAATGACAACTAAATTGATAAATATTTGCCATTCAGCTTGTTAAATTAATTAACAAATGATTTTTTTTAATGGATTCTCAGCTGGTCCTTGCTAATTTTTCGTTTTTTTGTTTTAGCTTTAATCTCTTCCTTTAACCGTTTTACATGAAATATTTACTTCTTTTTGTTTTGTACTTTCCCTTACAGAGCATTGGACAATACAATTTGGTTCCCAACCCCAGTTTTGAGAATAAATCGTCTTTTGCATATGTAGTTCCAAGTATTTCAGGGGGGGTGGGGGTTTCAAATTGGTATAATCCTAATACCAGCACACCAGATTACTTCAATGAATGTGCTTTTCCTTTGGCTCCCTTGCAAGTGCCTCATTCGGATAGTGCGTATATAGGTCTCGCTACTTACGATTTACTTGGGACGAATTCGAGAGAATATGTTTCTGTAGTGTTACTAGAAACTTTGCACGCAACGAAGTCCTATTGGGTAGAGTTGTATTGCAGTGTGGGCGAATATTATTCTTGGTATGCATCCAATAATTTGGGCATCCATTTTAGCGATATGGCTCTATTTTCCACAACGCCTTACTATTTTAACGTAAACGCCCAACTCAAATACTTCAACAACGAGATCATTGATGATACGCTCAATTGGGTAAAATTCAGCGGTATATACCAAGCCATTGGCGGCGAGCAATTTATCACTTTGGGCAATTTCAATACCGATGCAGAAACCACACAGGGAATGTATTATTCAACTGGTGGTATTGGCCAAACCTATTTCCTTATCGATGATGTATCTGTCATTCCGTTGGATAGCATCCCTGGTGGCATACCTGTAGATGCGGGGCCAGACCAAACTATTTACATTGGTGATACAGCGTTTATTGGTCAGAAAATCAGCAACATGCCAGATATTTGGACGGAGCTAAGTGGTATACCTGTGGCGAGCAATACGGCGGGAGTGTATGTTTCTCCATCGGTGAATACAACGTATGTGGTTACCCGCAACCTAAATGGTTTTTATTCTACAGATACCGTAACGGTGTTTGTATATGGCTTAGGGCTGGGAGAAAAGAAAAAAGAGCAGGTTAGCATCTACCCTATCCCCAACCAAGGTTCATTTTACCTGAAAGGTAAGTTGGAGAGCAGCTATACCATTCAAATTTTGAATACAACAGGCAGTCTAGCAAGTGAAATAACAATTCAAGAGAACTGCCAGGAAAAATTCATACAAACCAATTTGAGTTCAGGCACGTACCTTGTGGTCGTTAAAAATACCAGCGGAGAAGAAGTGTATCGAGAAAAAATAGTGGTGATAGAATAACTAAAAATTATACTTCATATCCCTCAAATTCAGGACAGCAAAAGAAACTTTCCAGGTGGCTTGTGGGGAAATGTGGTTTCCATCCGAAAGCGCACCGTAAATACCAACGCGCAGTTTGCGTTTAGAGAATTTGAAATTCCGCTCCAATCCGGCCAGCACTTCATAATGCAACCAATCAAATTCTTTCACATACAGAATGCCAGCGCCCATCACTAAACCAATACCTGTTTTTTTCATGAACGGAATTTTATTCAATATGGCGCCGTTATCGTGGTGCACGATGTGGCCTTCGTAAAATATTTTCCGTGAAGGAAGCGAACTATCCAAATCCTGAAAAGAATACAACGGGTTGGAAAACCAAAATGGATCACTTCTTCTATGGAATTTGAAATCCGCATCGTACAAGGCTTTGGCCGAAAGAAATTGACCCGATTTGATGTGGTAACTCGAGGTTCCAATGGTTCCAATTTTAAAGGTTTGAGTAATACCTCCAAGCAAATATTCATGGTTGATGTCGCTACCAAAAAGTTTGGGAATTCCTCGCTCATAGGTCGCGTAAATCGATGGCCATTTGGAACCCAAACGCACTTTTCGATTGGGTTCTCGCATGAATTTTTGACCCGGCGTGTACGACAAGGTAAAAACGCCCACCAAAGCTTGATACGTCTGAAATTCATTCGGATCTTGGTTGGGGACAGCTTTGTCCAACAATTTCACAAATTTATATTGGTCCACCGACCTTCTTTCAGCAAAAGTGAAATTAATGTCTGAATAAAAACCATTGAACAATTCCCGAAAATGATCGACGGATAAGGAGGTGGTCTCAATAAAATTGCTTCGTTTGTATATCTGGGTTATCGCGTCATAACTTCTGATAACATCGAAATCATGCCCAAAATTTGCTGAGATATTGCCAAAATGGAAAGGATCGTAGCGATAGGAACCATTGATATTTCCTTTTACATCCTTATTGAGCAAGCCAAATGTTATCTCTGCATATCCATCAAAATACTTTTCATTTTTCCATTTCTTGAAATAATTAAAACCAGGCGCCAAACGAGGCCCAGCAATGTACAAGGGACGCACAAAAGCCGCTACTGAATTAATACTCCACTGTGTTTTATTGGTTCGGTTTCGGTGATCGACGCCAAACCACAATACTTTTAACGCCGTTACCTTATTGAAAATTTGGTCTACAGAATCCAAATATTCTTTTTTGTTATGGGCAATTTCAATGCTGTCTTTCACGAATATATACCGTTGTTCCTGGTCCGTCAAAGCAAACCCTCTTTGCGTGTTCCAAAAGGTGGTGTCTTTGTCGAACGCTTCTTGTTCCGTTACTGAAACTTCGTTATTGAAAAATTTAGCTGGGAAATTTGGCTGAAAATTGTAGCTTCTGAATTGAGAATTGGTGACGCATTCCGAAACGTCATTTTTGTATTTTACCCCATAGGTCAATTTTTGATTCGTCAAAACATTCAAGGTATCGCCGTAATTGTCGTATTCTTGATACACCGTGAAGTGATCGTACATGTGCAAATTGCCTTTTTCCATCGTCAATTCCAGCTTCTGAATCATCCAAATGGAGTCAATCACCCAAATCGTTCCTGACAAAGTAGTAGTGGCTGTATTTCGCGCTATAATCCTTATTTTGCTGATTTTCTGACCATTTTCTTCGTATTGTTCCTCCAAACGGTATTTGTAACTGAGAATCCCTGGTCCAGAAATCGGTGAACTGACAGGGGTTTCGTGCAAATCATCCAGGTGCAATAGGTTTTCAAAAAAATTGAAATTGGATTTGACGGTAGTCGTGTAATACAGATTTTGCTTGTTCCCGCGCACTTCATACGCATTCCGAAGTTCTTTCACGTCTCTTGGTGGACTGTAATTCCGCGTTAATTGCACTTCTACCAAATTCATGCTACTGGTCACTTTCGACAGCTCTGCTTCTTGTGCTTTTTTCTCCGCCGCAAAAGGATCTACTTCCGTTTCCTCCGAATTTTCAGTTGGTTTTTCCTTTTTCTTCTCTTCTTTTTTGGTTTCTTTTTCGGTTTTATTCGCCGCATCCTCCGTTTCTTTTTCTTTGGATTTTTGGTCTTGGCTAATTTGTTCAGTGGCCCGTGTGTAGACTTCTACTTTGTGGGGATAATTCCATGGGTTGATTTGTTCGCGTCTTTTTACGACCTCCAACATAATATCACGACCCGGATTGGATTTTTTAGCCGATACTTCGATATCATAAATATCTTGAATCTTGGTAGGTACGAGATGAATATCATGTTTTATTGGCAAATCCGCCATCGGCAAATAATATTCTTGGTTTTCATAACCGGTGAATGTGATAATCACATAGTATTCACCCGGCATCAAACGCATTTCGAAATACCCATTCAAATCGGCAATCGTTCGAAAATCATCCGCATTTTTAACATACAACTTGGCTTGCGGTATGGGAATGTTGTTTTCATCATACACTACACCCGAAAAAAGTTGCTGCGCAAGAAAATTCCCACTGCTCAAAAGGAAGAAAAGGACAAAGACAATTTTCATGTTATTAGTATAGACCCTAAGTGATTAAAAAAGTTACACTATTCCTTGAATAAAATGATAACTTTTCCAGACTAAACTGGTTTGCATCCAATCGTGAAAGGATTTTTCAGATCGTAAAGTCTGTTTTTCCCAATCCAAAATTTGAAATTCTTGCAGTGGTGCATCAAAAAGAATCAGACCGTGAAAGGAGTTATTTGGGTCATGAAATTCTACAATATCTTCGGAATAGATGGCTCTTCTATTCTTATCAAAATAACCTGTGAAAGGATCCTGAATTTCAAATGCCAATTCTTGTCCATTCCAAGCATATTGGTCTTTGGAGTAAAAGTCAATTTGGTGAATTTGCTTTTTAAAACCCACAATTTTATCCGCTATGCGCAAACGATAACGTAACGATTCAATCGGCATTGTTTTGTTGCTCCTCTAAATATTTTAGGTGGTGTTTCATGCGGCGCATCATCCACGTTTTCATCAAAAACATCAATAAACTGATAAAGGTAAAAACGTAATAGTAAACCCAGGTTTTGTACCCTTGCACAATGCAGAAATAGGTAATAATCACGAACGAAGCGATGGCCATTCCCAACCAGAAAAAGCGCATTATTTTATTATAGGTTTCCATGGAATTCAGTTGTTGTGGTTCAAAGATAAAAGATTTTCCTCTTACAAGGTTTATTTGTCCATATTGATTTGACCCGTGGGACGCATAAAAGTAAACGTGCTAAAATCTTGTTTGGTACGAACACCTTGTCCATACATGAGTCCTTTTGGCGATTTTACAACCACGCTTTTTTCTGTATAAATCAAACTATCTTTTTGGTTCCAGATCAATTCTTCCGTCTCCATTCGTTGGTCTTTTTCGTAGTTAAACAAGCGTACTGAATCACGCACAAACATAGTCCCTTCTTGCAAGCGCACCTCACCATACAAAGCGGTTAACGTAGAGACTATTTCACCACTTTCGTCATAAAAATCTACTTTAACACCATCCTTTAATTTGGTCACTGGAACCGGGAAAGAATAGGTCTCTGCTAGTTTTGCATAGATCCGTACTTTGGCATAGCCACTATCGGTGTAAAACACCTCCATGTCTTGAATTACTTCTTCGGGTGCTTTGGGATCATAGGTTACGCGACGAATTTGATCCAAATCGTTCACGCATGAAAAAAGGAATCCTGCCAACACAAGGCTAGCAGGAATTCCAAAAATTTGTTTTATTTTCTTACGGTTGAACATTAACGAATGGTCACGTTCACACCCCAGCATGATAAGTTTACACTTTGTCCTTTGGAATAGCCGTTGTCAAACAATTCACCGTCTGTAGGGAAGTTTCCAGCATATTTTCCAGAAACGCCTGCTCTTGCATACAATTCAGAAGCATAATAGTAATTGAATTTACGGTCAACAGTACTTGTACCACAACTGTTCGCCAATTGCGCGACACATTGACCAGCCATTTTCAACGCTTCGTTTTTGTTTTTACCAGAAATTCCCATCGCTGTTCCGTATGCTGCTTTGTAGCTGCCTTGTGCAAATTGCATTTTCAAAATTTCATACTCAATATCTTCTTGTGCTGCAGCATCTGGCGCCAAAGGTTTCGCATCGCGGTACACTTCCATGGCTTCGTTGTATCGTTTTTTAGAAACCATCAATCTTGCTTTCACCAACATCGTTTGGAAACCTGGATTGATTTTAATCAAGGTATCAATCAACATTTCGTATTCTTTGCTGCTCTCGCAGTTTTTGCTTTCCAATAAACCAATGAAATTGTTTACAGTAGACAATTTCGCTTCTTTGTCCTGTGGCAAAGTAGTCATGAACCCTTTCAATTCTGGAACGATATCATCACATGTTTTTACCACATAGTTCAAATACGTATTCAAAGTCTCCAACGTCGTCGCGCTCATTTTTGCATCGGTAGCTAGCTTAGACAATCGGAAGTATTCACTGATGTATCTTTTCTTCATGGCTGGTTTTTTATCAGCTGCTACTGAATTTACCATGACCAATAAATTGTAATAATAAAGTGTTACGTAGGCTTCGTCCAATTTCAAACCAGCAGCGTCCATTCCTTTTACAAAGAAATTATCGGCAACGTCATGGCGTGGTTTGGTAGAAGACAATTCATATTGTGCTCTCAACAAATAAGTTTCCGCTCCAACGATAGTTGCTTTTTCAGCACGATCATAAACCGCCAACAAAGTATCGGTATAGGCTTTCACTTTTGCCTCGTCTTTTTCTTCAGAGATGGTGTTGCGCAAAGAACCTATCAAACGGTCGTAATTCGCCTTGTCATACCCCCCGCAAATTTTCTCCCCTCTTAAGTAATAAGTTGATGCACCTGCGAAATTGTTAATTTTCAACTCTTCACCGGCCAAAAAGCGCATTCTAAGACATTCTCTCTCTGCATCAGATCCCTCCTGAGCAAACGCTCCAAAACCAACAAGTAAGGTCAACGCTAAAAAAATTCTCTTCAATTTCATCATTTCTATTTATTAATCCAATTTTACTTTTCTAAACCATTTGTCGCCGCGCATCGGTGACAAAATAACTCCGACATTTAAACCAATGTAATTTCCATTTATCGCACCAGTTGCCGTATTGGTTCTTTTTCCCAAATCCACTCCTATATTGATCGAAGAGAATGAGTAATCCATCACCAACGGTATACCAATTCCAAATGTTGTGCCAAACTGTTTGTAATTGACACCTCCGAACTGATAAGGCAATACGGTTGAATAGGCGCCTACTCGGTAGATCATTCTATTCCAAAAACTTACGGTAGTTGCATTGTTGTAATAATCTGTGTTAGGGGTGTATTGAATCCCCAAAGAATATCGTGAAAAATCACTCGAATAAGGTTTCAATACGGTGGAATTAAATTCTTGACGATAATCGGAATAAATCGTTTTTTGATATTCTAGAACATAGTGAAGATTCGAATTGAATTCTCGATTCTTTCTAGAGATTCGGTGAAAGGTTTGTGTATAGTTTAAACCCAATTTCAAGGCGGGCGCTGAGATTACTTTTTCTGAACTTTCGGTTGTAGAAACGATTGATGTGGAATTGGTCCCATCCTTATTCGTTTCGAAATAATACAAACTTTCACTAGTACGAGCATTCAATTTTTGAGATGGGTCATAATAAGCACTGAATTGAAAACTATTCAATTTATTCAAACGATAAAATACCGAAGCAGAAAGGTCATAATGAAATGATTTTAATCGATCGGTATGAATAAAAACGCCTCCGGATGATTCCCCAACAAATGCGCTCGTTTTTGAATTGGATGTCTGACCGAACAAATAACCCAAATTTGACCCTACAGCAATTTTTAAATTCTCTTTTTTAACAATATTCGCCGACAAGGCAACAAATGCTTTGGTTGAATTTCCCTTGCCTTCGTAATTGAACTTCAAAGAATCTCCACCAACAATGGAATAAGACGAAAAGTTATATCCTCGTTTGGAATAAGGTGATAAACCGAATGCAATACCCAGTCGGTTGGCAAAAGGAACAGCAAAATACAAATGTTCCAAGGTGAAAAATTGACTCGTATTTTTAACAGCTCCTTCCGTTTCTTGCGCGTATCGTCCATTTAGTGAAATGGACAACAACGGATTTCCTTTAACGAGTGAAGCATGTGAAGCAGCGTTGTAATAGTTAACCATCGTAGAATCTGAATAGGCAAAACTTGAACCACCCAAAGCACGTTGTATGGGATCACTCGAGTTCGACAACTCGCCAATTCCGTAAAATGAATAAGGGTTAGAAAGCGTTACCTGTGCCGAAAAATACAGAGGAGCAACCAAAAAAATTAAATTCAGGAAAATTTTACCCATTCCGTTTGTATATGTAATTCAACCCAAAGAGGGTTAGATTTTCGTGTGCAAAGATGTTATTTTTCGAAGGGAATTCAAAGTATTTCATATCTCCACCTGTCACAAAAAACGTTAAGCCTTGATAATCTTGCGAATAGCGTTCCATGAATTGGCTTATCTCTCCCTTCATCCCCAACATAACGCCGGAATGAATTGAATCGTGTGTATTAGTACCAATAATAGTATCTGGTTGATGCGCGTGAAGCAAAGGCAATTTCCCGGTGAAGTGATTCAATGCTTCATACCGCATGGTCAAACCAGGTGAAATTGATCCGCCAAGGTATGCACCATTTTCATTCACGAAGTCAAATTTGATACAAGTCCCTAGATCAATCGCCACTTTATTTCCTTCCGGCTGCAAAATTTGAATAGCGGCAGCATTCGCCAAACGATCCAAACCGAGCGTTTGAGGCGAATCGTAGGCGATTTTTATGGGTAAATTCAAATTTCTTGAAAACAAAAGGTATTTTTTTTCATTCCCCAAAAAATGATTCAAATCATCATCGGAAAGCACAGAGGAAACAAATATTGGCGCATCCTCAAACAGGGCCAAAAATTGATAAAACGCTTGATTTTGATTGACTTGAAAATAATCGAGTCGAATAATTTGGTCGTCAAGAAAGGCAGCTACTTTGATTCTAGTATTCCCGGCATCCACCACAATTACGTCTGCTTTTTTGCTCAACATAGCACAAAGATACGCTAGGAAAACAAAAAAAAACGTTTTTTAGTTTGAAGTTTAAATTAAGTTCTTACTTTTGCCCTCACAAATTTAGGTCGGTGATGTAGCTCAGTCGGTAGAGCAAAGGACTGAAAATCCTTGTGTCGGCGGTTCGATTCCGTCCATCACCACAAAAAACCCTCAAAAGCGATGCTTTTAAGGGTTTTTTTTTAGAATAAAATTCGTTTTGATTCAGATCTACTATTGCTGCTTTTTATCCTGCCGCTTGGAATACAAATAAAAACTTTCCACTTTGTTGCGAGCCCAAGGCGTTCTACGCAGAAATTTAAGACTGGAATTCATGGTTGGATTGCTTACGAAACAGTTGATTTTTATTTGCTCACCCAATTCAACCCATCCATATTTTTCAACGAGATACGTCAGAATATCGGCTAGTTTGATGCCGTGTAAAGGATTGTTGGGTTGCTCTTCCATTTGACAAAGTTAGTTTAAAAAGATACTAGTTGGAAAGTTTCGAGTTTCAAGTTGCTAGTTACAAGTTTTGGGTAGTTATGGCTAACGTAAAATTGCGTTTTCGACTTAGTTAGCATGCAGAAAAATGAAATAACTCAACTAACCGATCAGAACTTGCAACTCTGAATTTGCGAAGCAAAGAACTTGTAACTTGTAACTTTCATTGAAATTTCAACACAACAATAAGCGCCAAGAACTTGCAACACCGAATTTGCGCAGCAAAGAACTTGGAACTTGCAACTTTACATTGAATTTTCAACACAACAATAAGCGCCCAGAACTTGCAACTCCGAATTTGCGCAGCAAAGAACTTGTAACTTGTAACTTTCTTAAATTATTTCAACTGGCCAGCGATAAATCCTGTGGTCCAAGCCGCTTGAAAATTGTAACCACCCGTAATTGCATCAATATCCATTACTTCTCCAGCAAAATATAAGTTTTTCACAACTCTACTTTCCATCGAGCTCAAGTTTATGTCTTCCAAACTGACACCTCCACAGGTCACAAATTCTTCTTTGAACGTTGTTTTACCTTTTACTTCATACGTATCGTTGGTCAACACTTCAATCAATTTATTGAACCCTTTTTTACCCAATTCCTCCCAGCGTTTGGTTGGTGCTTGTCCGGCTCTTTCCAAAAGATGCAACCACAAGCGTTCCTTGATTCCGTAGGGTTTGAAATTTGGCAACAACTTATTCGGGTGAGCTTGAACGATGCTTTCAATTTCAGCCATGACTTTATCCACTTTCGCTTCATTGGTCCAGTTGACTAATAAGTTGAAATCGTACCCTCGTTCGCCCAACACGCGTGCACCCAGAGAAGAAAGTTTCAAAATAGCAGGACCGCTCATTCCCCAATGCGTAATCAATAAAGGGCCATCGCCTTTCAATTTGGTGCCTTGAATGGTGGTGATGACTTCTTCTTTCACAATTCCCATCAGTTCCTTTACCTTTTCATTTGGCATGTTGAAGGTGAATAAGGATGGTACACATTCCTCAATCGTGTGACCTAAATCTTTCAGCCAATCCAATCCACTGGTTTTTGGAGAACCGCCTGTGGCGATGATTACTTTGTCGAAATGAATCGCTTCATCCTTGAATTGTAATTCGATGCCCTTCTCTTTTGGAACGACTGCTTCTACTCCTTTTCCTGTTTGAATAACGATTTTATTTCGCCGACATTCATTCATCAAACAATCAATGATGCTTTGTGAATTTTGAGAAACGGGAAAATAACAGCCATCATCTTGCAAAGTCAAAGGTACATTTCTGTCCTCAAACCATTTCACGGTGTCTGTGGTATTGAATTCCTTGAAGGCCCATTTCAACTTTTTCCCACCGCGCGGATACGCTTTGATTAATTCATCGATATCAGAGCAGCCATTGGTTACGTTGCATCTTCCGCCGCCTGAAACTTTGACTTTGGCAAGGACTTTTTGCGATTTTTCGAAGATCGTTACAGCTGCCTCTGGATGATGCTGCTTCACAGACAATGCCGCAAAGAAACCCGCTGCGCCGCCACCAATAATGGCTATTTTATTTAAGGAATTATTCACGGGGTAAAGATACATTGTTTAACCACAAAGAGCGCAAAGAAGGCACGGAGGACGCAAAGAAAAATGAACATTCATAGGGATTTTAACACAGAGCTACGCAAAGGTTTCACAGAGGAAGAGGTGTTTAGGATAAAAAAATTACAAATCACCATTAATGACCCTTTTTATTCCATTTTTTAGCAGCGGAACGTTGAAATTGATTAACAAACCAAGTTTATAATTACCTGATTTCAAATAAGTTAATGTTTTAGCTAAATGTACTTCTTTGAATTTCTCGGCACTTTTCAATTCTACCACAACCTTTCCAGCAACAAGTAAATCCATTCTATAACCTATGTCTAGTACTACTTCCTCAAAAATGACGGGCATTGGTTCTTCTTTTTCCACCATAAAACCTTCTTTTTTAAGCTTATAGAATAAACATTCCTAATAAACATTTTCCAATAAACCCGACCCCAAAGCTCTGTGCACTTCAATTGCGTATCCAATAATTATACTCGAAATTTCATTTTCATCCATCCTAAATAAGTAGGTTCCTATCTAAGATACAAAAAAAAGGAAACCTATGAATCTTGTGTCTGAAAAAAATCTTCGTGAAACTCCGTGAATCCTTTGTGAAACTCCGTGAAGTCTAACCTTGTTTTTAGTTAAGTTTTGTGGTTAAACCAAAACACTCCCCAACCATCTTTCCATTTCCTCTCTCGCCACCCCTTTTCGATCTGCCAAATCATGCACTTGATCTAAATTGATTTTCCCCAATCCAAAATACTTTGCTTGTGGATGGGCAAAATACCAACCTGAAACAGAAGCCGTTGGAAACATCGCCAAACTTGAAGTTAATTCAACACCCGTTTGGTTGGTGGCATCCAAAATTCGGAACAAATCGATTTTTTCAGTGTGATCAGGACAAGCTGGATAACCGGGTGCCGGTCGAATTCCACGGTATTTTTCCTTGATCAATTCTTCGTTGCTCAGGCCTTCCTTTTCATCGTAACACCAAAATTCTTTGCGAACTCGCTCGTGCAGGCGCTCGGCAAAAGCTTCTGCTAAACGATCCGCCAAGGCTTTTAAGAGAATGGAATTGTAATCGTCATGATCGGCTTCGAATTTCGCAACATGCGCATCTATTCCCAAACCAGTTGTCACCACAAATCCGCCAATGTAATCTTTCAATCCGCTTGATTTTGGCGCGATAAAATCAGCCAATGCGGCATTGGGAGCACCTGCGGTTTTCTTGCCTTGCTGACGCAAACTACGCTGTGTGTGGAGTATTTCTGTTCTTGATTCATTCGTATAAATCTCAATATCATCACCAACAGCATTGGCAGGAAATAAACCGATTACGGCTTTGGCTTCCAACCATTTTTCGGTAATAATTTGGTCCAACATCGTATTCGCATCTTTGAAAAGCTTGGTTGCTTCTTCTCCAACTACCTCATCTGTTAAAATATTCGGGTACTTTCCATGCAATTCCCAGGTTTGAAAAAACGGTGTCCAGTCGATATACTTCCGCAATTCTGATAAGTCATAGTCGACGAATGTCTGCGTGCCGATTTGTTTCGGAACCGATAAATCTTCTGGTTTGAATTCAATTTTTAAAGCATTGTTTCTGGCTTCTTCTAAAGTCAATAGTTGCTTCGCGCCGCGGTGTTTTTCATGATGCTCCCGGACGCGAACGTATTCTTCTTTCAAATTGGAAACAAATTCCTCCTTTTTATGCGTCAACAAACTTTCAACTACCGTCACGGAGCGAGATGCGTCCAAAACATGTACAGTTTGTCCCAATGTATAATTCCGGTCTATCTTCACGGCGGTGTGTACTTTTGAAGTCGTCGCTCCACCAATCAAAAGAGGAATGCTCAAATTCGCCCGTTCCATTTCTTTCGCCATGTGCACCATTTCATCCAAAGAAGGCGTAATCAAACCACTCAATCCGATTACATCTACGTTTTCTTCGATCGCTTTTTGAATGATTTTTTCTGCTGGCACCATCACGCCCATATCGATGACTTCGTAATTGTTGCATGAAAGCACAACTCCAACGATGTTTTTACCGATATCGTGCACATCCCCTTTCACGGTTGCCATCAAGACTTTGCCCGAAAATTCGCGTTTTCCGTCTTTCTCTGCTTCGATAAATGGCAACAAATAAGCGACCGCTTTTTTCATCACACGAGCCGATTTCACGACTTGTGGAAGGAACATTTTTCCGCTACCGAACAAATCCCCCACCACGTTCATTCCAGCCATTAACGGTCCTTCGATGACTTCGATTGGTCGCACAAATTGATGGCGACACTCTTCCACATCTTCATCAATGAAATCTACGATTCCCTTCACCAAAGCATGCGTCAAACGACTGTTCACATCCGTCTCACGCCAAGATAAATCGACTTCACGTTTTTTACCATCTCCTTTTACGGTTTCAGCGTATTCCAGCAATCGTTCTGTTGCATCTTCACGACGATTCAAAATCACGTCTTCAATGTATTCCATCAGCGTTTTGTCCACATCATCGTATACTTCCAACATCGTTGGGTTGACGATTCCCATGTCCATTCCATGTTGGATGGCATGATACAAAAAGGAGGCGTGCATGGCTTCTCGTACTTTATCATTTCCTCGAAAAGAAAATGAAACATTGGAAACTCCTCCACTCACATGTGCGCCAAGTAAATTTTGGCGAATCCATTTCGTTGCGCGAAAAAAGTCCAAAGCATTGTTGTTGTGCTCCTCCATTCCCGTTGCGACCGGGAAAATATTCGGGTCAAAAATGATATCGTGAGGATTGAATTTTACGACATCTACCAAAATTCGGTACGAGCGTTCACAAATTTGAATTCTTTTTTCATAGGAATCTGCTTGCCCGTTTTCATCAAATGCCATGACGATTACTGCAGCTCCGTATTTCCGGATCAATTTGGCTTGTTTGATGAAGTTTTCTTCGCCTTCTTTCAAAGAAATGGAATTCACCACTCCTTTCCCTTGAACGCATTTCAATCCGGCCTCGATGATTTCCCATTTGGAACTATCAATCATAATTGGAACACGCGCAATGTCGGGTTCAGCTGCTATTAGATTAAGAAATTTCACCATGGCTTCTTTGCCATCGATCATTCCCTCATCCATGTTAATATCAATGATTTGAGCGCCTCCTTCCACTTGATCTCGCGCTACTGCCAAAGCAGCTTCATAATCTTCCTCCTTGATCATCCGAAGAAAAGCGCGTGAACCCGTGACATTCGTTCTTTCACCTACGTTGATGAAATTGCTTTCTGGCGTTACGATTAATGGTTCTAAACCGGAGAGTTTTAGTGTTGCTTTTTGCATTTAAGTATATTTTATTTCCCCCTTTTGAGGAGATTTAGGGGGAGGACGGTCTGTTATTGAAAATATCTTTTTTGTTTTAGAATCGCGTATCCTCCCTCTTGGTCCCCCTCCAAAAAGGGGAAGAAATGCGCAATCTTATTTTAAATCTGCGTCGAAGCCTACTTTTCTTGGTTCATAGGCATGCGCCAAATCCGCGATGGCCTTGATATGTGCTGGAGTCGTTCCACAACATCCACCAATTACATTGATCAAGCCCTCATCCAAAAATTCTTTGATTTGTTTGGCCATCATTTCAGGTGTTTCGTCGTATTCACCAAACTCGTTGGGAAGTCCAGCATTGGGATGTGCACTCACACCAAACGCTGTCTTTTCGCTTAAAACTTGCAAATAAGGACGCATCATCTCGGCGCCTAAAGCACAATTTAATCCAACGGTCAACAGTGGCATGTGCGAAATGGAAATGAGAAATGCTTCCGTAGTTTGACCGGTTAAGGTTCGTCCACTTTGGTCGGTAATCGTACCTGAAACCATTATAGGCGTATCCAAACCTCCTTCCGTCAAGATATTGTCGATTGCGAAAAGTGCGGCTTTTGCATTTAAGGTGTCAAAAACTGTCTCCACCAAGAGAATATCAGCACCTCCATCCAATAGTGCCTTGGTTTGTTCTTCGTAGGCATTCACCAATTCGTCGAAAGTAATTCCGCGAAAACCTGGATCATTCACATCTGGTGAAATGGAAGCCGTTCGATTGGTGGGCCCGATGGAACCTGCAACATATCGTTTTCTCGCTGGAAATTGCGCATTGTACTCTTCACATGCTTCTTTGGCGATTTTCGCTGAATGAAAATTGATTTCATAGACAAATTTTTCCAATCCGTAATCGGCTTGTGCAATCCAAGTTCCTGAAAAAGAATTGGTTTCAATGATGTCGGCTCCCGCCTCTAAATATTCGCGATGAATGCCTTTGATAATATCTGGTCGGGTTAGAGAAAGCAAATCATTGTTCCCTTTTAAAGATTGTTCGTGATTTTCAAACCAACCGATGCGAAAATCTTCTTCTTCCAGTTTGTGCCGCTGAATCATGGTTCCCATTGCACCATCTAATACGAGTATACGACTTTTTAAATCTTCTTGGATTGTCATTTCTGTTCCGTCCTATTATATTAATACCACTGATACAGAAATATGGAACTGAATTCCCAACTTATCTTTACCCTTTTCGGGATCGGAATTGGCACCATTGCATATATTGCCGGTTGCCAAGGTTTCATAGGGCCTGTCCCTCCACCTTTCTGTATAAGTTCACGACAAATTTACAAAATGCCTTTGAATTATTCTAGTGTAGTTTCTTGTAATTTTTAACTTTATCCTCAACACCCAAGCGTATGAAAAAACTAGTTCAATCTTTTCGATTTGCTTTGAACGGATTTATCAAGAACATTCCAACAGAAAGAAATCTTCAAATCCACCTGGTCACTTTCTTGTTTGTTCTTGCGCTGGGATTTTACTTTTCCATTTCACAATTTGAGTGGCTGACTATTTTCTTGATTTCAGCTTTGGTGATTTCATTGGAATTGATCAACTCGGCCATCGAGAAATTGTGCGATTTTGTTCAACCAGATTTACACGAAAAAATTAAAATCATCAAAGATACAGCGGCGGCTGCGGTATTAGTAGCAGCCGGGATCGCATTAGTTGTTGGCGGGATCATTTTCCTACCCAAGATTTTATAATTCCTTTCGATTTTTTCCTTCGCGTTTTGTCTTATTTAAGTGGCCACTCCATCTAAACATCACCATTTTATATGAGCATGCTGAATGATACTATATACTTGAATATTTTCTGAGGAATTGCGCAAATACAGAAATATAGAATTGCTGTAAAAAAAAAGAAGGCGACTCGGGAGAGTCACCTTCTTTTAATCTAACCTAACCTAACCACTATTCACTGAAAAAGATTTTAAAATCTTTTGATTTTTCTTATTTGTTTAACAAAGATACCATCATTTTTTAAAATACAAAACAAAAAATTAAAATAAACATTCTGTTTCTTCCAATTTTAAGTTTTTTTATATGTTGCTCTTAACTTTCATGTTTGATTTCCCAAAAATCCAAATCTTCATTTTAAAAGTCAAGAGATACAAAGATGGGATTACTACCAAGGTTAAAAATGTAGCAAACGTCAATCCATAAATAATTGTCCAAGACATCGGTCCGAAAAATAAGGTGTTGTCTCCTCCAAAATAAATTTTAGCATCATACGAGGATAAGAAACTGATAAAATCAATGTTGAAGCCGATTGCCATCGGTATCAAGCCTAAAATGGTCGTAATGGCAGTCAACAAAACCGGTCGCAAACGTGTTTTCCCTGCTTGAATGGAAGCCTCAATAAAATCATCGACTGGCAATACTTCGTCTTCTTCCAAATTCAATTGCTCTCTCTTCTCCTTCAATAGCATATTGGTAAAGTCAATCAATACGATCGCGTTGTTCACTACCACACCGGCCAAAGAAATGATACCAATCATGGTCATAATAACCACGAAGTTTTGTCGTGAGATTACCAATCCTAACAATACGCCAATCAAACTCAGCACTACTGTTAACATAATCACCGCCGGAGCTGAATAACTATTAAACTGCGCCACAATAATCAAGATGATTAAGAAAACAGCAATCATCAAAGCTTTACTCAAAAAGGACATTTCCTTTGCTTGCTCTTCTTGTTGACCGGTAAATTTATAGTTTAAGTTTTCATTCAATTCACCTTTCTTTTCAAAATCAGCCAGCTTCAGTTTCAAATTCTTTACCACGTCGTTGGCATTGAACCCTTCCGTTACATTGGATGTTACAGTAACCAATGGCATTTGATCTTTGCGCACTACGGCAGAATAAGAAGACATTTCTTTAGGATCTTCCACAACAGAACGAATGGGAACTTTTAATAATTTTCCTTTTGAATTTCGGAAAATCAAGTTTTGATCCAAAAGCGCATCCAGATTGTCGCGGCTATTTTGTTCAAATCGAACGACGATATCATACGATTCTTCGTCTATCGTGTATTTTGAAATATCCTGTCCTAACAAGGCTTTTCGAATTGCATTTCCGACCATAGCCGTTGAGGCGCTCAGTTTTCGGACCTGATCTCTGTCAACGATGATTGGAATTTCTGGTCGATTGGTTTCAACGTTTAATTTCAATTTGTCAACACCCGCAACTCCCGAACGATCCAAATAATTTTTAATTTTCATTGCTTCTGCAATCAATTCTCGGTATTCTCCTTTTCCAGAAACCTCAATGTTGATAGGCGCACCTTGTGGTGGACCGTTGGAATCTTTGTCCGCAGAAATCTCAATATCCGCATTGAATTTCCCTTTGATTCCTTCCTGAATTTGCGTCAAGATTTCACTCGTTTTGATATCCCCTCGAAACTGAGATTCCGCAAAATTTATCGTTATCCGCGCTTTGTGAGGGGTATTCCCCATCGAAACGCCTTGTTTTGAATCGCTCGTTCCTTCACCTACTTGTGCAATGATGGAAGTGATGATTCTCTCTTCTGAATCTGCTGGCAATTTAGCATCTGAATCCAAATAGGGTTTCAAAATTTTCTTTACCTCAGCTTCCAATTCTAAAGAAGACTGGTTCGTCACCATAATATCCGTCCCTATTGGCTGCTCCATGAAAATATTCACATAATTCGGCTGATTGACTGGGAAAAAATCCACTTTTGGTGGGAAAACAGCCATAAGTCCAAAGGAAAATATCAGCAATCCGATTGTTCCAAATAAAAACCGTTGAGGGTTTCGCCCCTTCATAGCATAACTTAAAAAGTTTTCGTACGCTTGCTCCAATTTCGGCAAGAAATTGTTCTGGAAATTTTTGGCTCCTGGTACAAATACATACAAATTAAGGATTGTCAAAATTGCCAATACCAAAAGTAGATTTCCTACTGTCATGGCACCACCCAAAACAAGTGCCAGTCCAACGATAAATAAGGCAATCGCAATGCGGAAAGCATTTTTCTTCTTGGGTTGTTTTTCTTCCAACTTCATGAAAGCAACCGCCAATACTGGGTTGATAACCAAAGCTACGAACAACGAAGAACCCAATACGATAATCAAAGTTATCGGCAAATATTTCATGAATTGCCCCATGATGCCTGGCCAAAGTGCCAATGGAATAAAAGCAGCCAATGTTGTGGCGGTTGAGGCAATAATTGGCCAAGCCACCTCACCAACACCTTGAATTACGGCATGTTTTATTTTCATGCCATCACTGAGATTTCGGTAGATGTTCTCAACAATTACAATCCCATTGTCGACGAGCATTCCCAGCGCCAAAACGAGCGAGAACAATACCATTGTATTGAGCGATACTCCCATCGCATTCAAGATCAAGAAAGACATCAACATGGAAAGCGGTATCGCGATACCCACAAACAAAGCATTTCGCAGTCCTAAGAAGAATAACAATACGCCTACCACCAAAATAACACCAAAAATGATCGAGTTTTCAAGGTTCGAAACCATGTCGCGCGTTTTGTTGGATTGATCATTCGTAGTAGAATAAGTTACACCTCTTGGTATGGTGCCATCTGCTCTCGCCTCATCCAATAAATCGTAAATTTTCTCGGAGGCCGCTAAAAGGTTTTCACCACTTTGTTTTTTAACATCTAGCATCACAACAGGCTCGTCAAATTCGCGGGCAAAAGAAGTGGTATCGGAGTTGCCAAAATAAACTTTCGCAATATCTCCTAGATAAACAGGCAAAAACTCATCGTCTTTCACTACCAATTTTTTCAATTCATTGGCATCTTTGAACTCACCATCGATTCGAATGGTTTTTCGCATGCCATCCATCAATAATTCACCGGACGGAATGACTTGATTTTCTGCTCCAACAGCATTTTGAATATCGTCCAAGGAAACATTTACAGCTTGCGAACGAATGGGATCCACATCTATACGCATTTCTTGCTCTTGCACCCCTCGAATATCAACTTCGCTTATTTCAGCCAATTCTTCAATTTTCTTTTCTAGATCTTCCGCAATACTTTTTAGAAGGGCGGCATTGGCTCCGCGCAAATTGATATTCATAATCGGCATTTGAGAAGGATCCATCTCGAAAATATTCGGTTCAACCGGCAAAGCTGGAAAATCCGATTTTGCTCGTGCTTTGTCCACCGCATCTTTCACTTTTTGCAATGCGTCTGAAACCGACATTTTGAAATCAAATTTGACCCGTACCGTTGTGTATCCATGCACAGAATTGGAATTAATTTCGTCCACCAATTTGATACCGCCTAACTCTTTCTCTATCGATTGCGTAATTTTTTCAGACATGTATTCCGGAGAAGACCCTGGTTTTGCAATTCCGACATATATTTCTGGAATTTGTATTTCTGGAAACGTTTCATTCGGCATACTGGTATAGGCCATCAAACCACCAAAAAGGATGATAAAGGACACCAGAAATATTGACTTTCGATTGTTTACAGCCCAGGTTGACAACCCAAAGCTGTATTTATTTTGTTCTTCCATTTTTAATACCCTTATTTGATTCGAACGATGTCTTGATCTGTAATTCCTTTTGCGCCATCAGTTATCACCAATGACCCTTCTTTCAACTGACCACTAATAACTTTGATGTAAGCCTCACCTTTGTATTTTTGAATCACTTCCACAACCACTTTACTTAATGAATAGTTATTTTTCGCTTTTGGAGTGGCCACATATACAAAGTCATTGTTATCTTGATCTTTCATGATACTTTTAGATGCAATCACCAAGGCATTTGGCACTTCTAAGTCGGTAATATTCAATTCTGCCAACATATTCGGTAAGAAATCTTTGTTATTCTTCAAACTTGCTTTGATACTAAAAGTACGGTTGATGGGTTCAATGTATTGTCCTACATTGTTCACCACTAAGTTAACTACCGTGTCTTTATAATTGGGGAAACTTACTTCTATTGTTGTCCCAACTTGAATCGCTGAAAAATGTTTTTCGGAAATATCCGCTACTACATTAATTTCAGAATTGTTTACGATTCGAATCAACGGGTTTTGAGGTCCTACGACTTGTCCATCTCGTGCGTAAACTTGATCAATTACTCCTGAAAAAGGCGCGCGAATACTTGATTTACCTTGTTGTGTGTTCAAAGAACCCAAACGGGATTTCAAACTATTTACCTGACTTTTAGCCGACTCATAATCGAATTCAGTACCTACCCCTCTTTTGCGTAATTCCTCTTGTTTTCCCAACATATATTCCGCATAAGTAAGCTGCGTTTTTATTTCATTTGCATTGGATGCCAACACAGATGCGTCTAAAGAAACCAATACCTGACCAGCACTAACATGTTGTCCTTCTTTCACTAAAACACGCGTCACGAGTCCGCCCACTTCAGCATTCAACATTACGTCTTGATCCGTTTCTACATTTCCTTGAACAGCTATTTTGTGTTCAAATGTTTTTATTTCCGCTTTTTGGATTTTGACTAAAGGCAAGAATACCTCTTCCTTTTTTACTTCTTCTTTGCCACCGCAGCTTTGCAAAACCAAAAGTGCTATGAATAAAAACCCGAACCCGTATGTAAATTTATTTTTCATCTGTATTAATTGTTGCTTGTCAATATTTGGTTGTATAATTTCTCTAATTCCAATTTCGCTGTGAAAACGGCAATTTTAGCAGCGGTATATTGCGCCTGTGCCATCATCAATTGGTTGTATTTTTGGGTAACTGAAATACTTGTCTCTTGTCCAATATTTTCTCGGATAATTGCATTTTGGTAAATTCTACCGGCCAAATCAATATTGGCTTGTTGCATATCCAATTTCATCATTGCACCCGACAAATTATTTTTCGCTTGGGCCTCTTGAAAACTCAAGCTTTCTTTTAATTGAATCAAAGTGTTGTCGTTTTCTTTCAAAACAATTTCCGCTTGTTTGATGCGAGCGCCTCTACCACCTCCAGAATAAAGTGGAACGACTAACTGCAATCCCCAGAATGTTTGTGGATACCATTTCTCATTGGCGAAAAAATTAAATTTGTTTCGATACGCATTGTAGGTTTGCTGAAACGAAGCATTCAAAGAAGGCAAATTCGCTGCTTTCAAGTTTTTCAAATTGTAGGAATTCAACAACCTTTGTTGCTCTAGCACCATCACATTTATATTGTTATCCAAACTCGAGTTCCCAGAAGAAATATTGCTTTTCAACATTAAACTAGCGCTATTCTCTGTTATTTCAATGTTTTGATCCATGGGAAAACTCATGGTCATTTTCAACATTAACAACGCATTTTGATATTGAATTTGCGCATCATTTTGTGCGTTTTTTGCTGTTAAAAGAGAATAGGTCAATTGATCCATATCGTCTTGTTTCATCAAACCCAATTCCAAATAATTTTTTTGCTTTTCAACCAATTTTTGGGTCAAAACCAACATCGAATCTACAAACGCAATGTTGTCTTTTGCTACTGCCGCAATTTCGTAAGCTTGAATCACATTGAAAGCAACCGTTTCTTGCGTTTGCGTCTCCAACGTTTTTTGAAAATCGACAAATAATTTAGATACCTGTAAACCCACTAAATACGAGCCGTTGAACAAGATTTGAGTTACCTGTAAATTTCCCGCAGCGTTGAAATCCGTACCAGCTCTAAATGATATCGTTTCTCCAGCCGGTGCATTTGGATTGATAAAATTGGCCGAAACCACTTGAACGGGCAAATTAATGAATTGGTTGAAACTGCCTGTGATATTCGCTTGTGGCAAACCAATTGCTCGTGTTTCAATTTTTCGTTGCACGGCATACTCTGTTTCCAACGAAGCGTTCAAGGCAGTTGGGTTGTTTGCTAAAGCATACGTTTTCGCTTCTGCTAAACTGAACGCCGATTTTTCTTGACCAAAAGCCAACGTGCAAAGCAACATAGGCAGTGCGACCGTGAATTGTTGTACTAATTTATTCATGTGTGATGTGTTTTCTTATATAATTTTTGCCTTCTCTTGTAGACATTCCAAATAGAATGAACCGCAATGATTCTTTGAAAATTTCCGTAATGGTTGAATGTGTGCTACCGATAATGGTTCTTCTAAAGATTGAATCGTTGACACTCACATAAATTTGCGCAACGATTTCAGCATCGAAGTCTTTTCGATAAAAACCTTCTGCTCTACCTCGCTCAATATTGGCTAAAATCATGGGTAAAACATATTCTTTCTCATGCGTATCAATCATGTTTTGCGCATTCGGGTGGTATTTGTGTAAATCATAAAACACCGAGGGATGAATCACATTCATGTTTTCTGAAACAAACTGTATCACTTGATACAGTTCTTCAATGGCGTTGTCACAAACAAGGTGCAACTGAACACAGCCACCTTCAATGTGCATCATCTTTCGGGCTACGACAGATTCCACTAAAACATTCTTATCGTGAAAATACGTGTAAATGGTTTTTTTGGAAATGCCCATTTCACGAGCCAAGTCGTCCATCGAAACACTTTTTATGCCAAATCGCATAAAAAGCTCTCCGGCTTTCGCTAATATTTCTTCTTTTTTGTCCATTTCGGAGGCAAATATAAGCACAAAAAAACTTTGGAAACTATTTTTCTATTAAAAGTTTCTTGCGTTTTTAAGAAATTTTGGGAACTCTTGTATTATCTTCGTTTAACAATGATGAAAAGCATTAAAATTTATACGGATGGCGCCGCAAAAGGAAACCCTGGACGCGGAGGTTACGGTGTGGTTCTAAAATTTGGTGATACCGTTAAAGAGGTAAAAGACGGTTTTCGACTGACAACCAACAATCGGATGGAATTGCTGGCCGTTATTGTGGCATTGGAAACACTAAAAAACAGCAACCATCCAGTAGAAATTTATTCTGATTCGAAGTATGTGGTAGACGCAATAGAAAAAAAATGGGTGTTTGGCTGGAGACAAAAAGGATATGCTGGAAAAAAAAACAAAGACCTTTGGGAACGCTACATTCCCTTGCACATGAAATTTAATCCGAAAGTAATATGGGTAAAAGGTCATGCTGGTCATCCGGAAAACGAACGTTGCGATGAACTCGCTGTCTCAGCTGCGGAAGGAAATAATTTGAAAATCGATGTTTTTTACGAAGAAATCACCAAAGGCGATCAGGCTAATTTCTTGCCGTTGAGTTGATCAATGGCGCGGCTGGCTTTCATAAACGTGTAAATCACAGGATGCGGAATTTCACGCGTGGATGATATTTGAGGGCAATTGGCCATCGCCAAGAAAAAAGGATGGTCCGTTAAACTAATAATTTCTGGCTCCTCCATTTGATTGAAAGCTTCTATATCGATGATTCCATTCATCAAGGCTTCAATCAATTTTGGATACATGCTGTAACGCGATGAAGTCAATTCCAGATGAGAATGATTCTCGTATAATTTTATCATCGCCTTAGAATGAGGCACGACGTGCACACTTTCAAACTGATTGCCTTCCACCAAATTTTCAGAAACCAATTTTTCGTTCTTGCCATTCAGCTGGTGTTTATTGATGAGGATTTCAATAAAAGCACGATAACCTTCACCTGTAATCAAAGTAGGGATATTTAGTTGGGTCAACGTGTCAACAATAGAATTTAGGAAAAATACATTTCTAAATGGTCCAGGTGCCAACCAAACACCATCATACCGCTCGAAATTTTGCATTTTAAAGTAGGCGGCCTCTTCAACTTTTATCCAATAATAGCTGATTTCTTCTTCTAAAAAACGGCTAGCATGGTCTATTGCCAAGTTGGTAGCTTGGTGTGAGTTATACGTAAAGTTATAATCTCCAATGACCGCTATTTTCAGATTTTGGCTCATTTCTTCAAAAAAAAACCGCCTTAATTAATTAAGACGGTTTTTCGTGAAATATTATCTTTTAAAATATCCAGTCAAAACTGCATTTTGAATGTATGCGGTTGACAATACCGAATCGGTTTCTGGCAACAAAACTGTTTTACCCCAATGCTTCACCTGACAAGAGAACGAAACCTCAAACTGACGATATTCGCCTGCATTGTCTTCTTTATCTACATAATTTGTAAAAGAAACCGTTCCTGGTACCGTCTCATCTGAGCGGAACAATCTTTTATCTTCATCAACATATCTAACTTCAAATCCCATAATTGCTGAATCCGAATAAGGAGGTGCAATGGTCGTAGAAGGCGGCGCATAGGGCGCTAAAAAAGCATCCATAAATGAGTGAAAAGTATCCAAATTTGGACTTGTGCCCAATGTAGCATCCTGTTGTAATGAACCCAGAGCAATACTAATACTGCTAAATTTAGTAGAAGATACCATTCCGCAAACATAAGCCAAACGGTTCATTTGCATTCCCGAAGAAGGGTCGTTATAAGTCGTAATCCATTTTCTAGCGTCTACAGCATAACCATCCACATTCTTTGTCCATTCGACATCCGAACCATTGATTACTCCTTGAAAATGTATTTTCAAATCGGCTTTTTTATCTGGAGCAGGAATTACCTCTGCCTTATTGCATCCCACAAACGGAAGTACACTTAAAAGGAGAGCTGAAACAAGTATTTTTTTCATTTTTTGTTTGTCAAGTGTTATTAATGTAGCTAATGTACTATATTTTCAACCATTACACCAAAACTATTTTGTGAAAATTTACTTCTTACGCTCTAATTTGTTTGAGCTTATTGGATGAAAAATGGATTTCGTATACGAATTCACTCGTATCAAAAGTGGAGAAATCAAAAATGTAATGTATTTCATTTTCAGACCATTGCTCCACTTTCAAACAGTCATTCAAATCCAAATCGACATTCTGTTTTTGCAAATGAGACAGTAATTTATTCAGTTCTGACCCTGGTAAAACCAAGGTGCTGTTGTAGGAAAAAATTCCGTTTTGAACATCGCAGGTTACCAGCATATCGCTGTGGTTATTTTCCCAATCTATTCTTTTTACAACTAGTGTATCTGTCAATTTTTTCATAACTTGTTTACTTTGATGATACAAATGTCTATGGGCAGAACGTAATCGTTTTACGTGCTAAAAAAAAAGCCAATTTTAGCCAAGGATTCCTTCAAATCACATTAATTCAGTAATTTTAAAATTCATAAAAAAGATACCCATGAAATACGACCGCATCTCAAAAGAATTATACATTAGAAATCGTAAAAAATTCACTGCTCAGATGATGGAAAACAGTGTAGCTGTTTTTAACTCCAATGATATTTACCCAATTTCCGCAGATAGCACTATGCCTTTTCAGCAGCACCGTGATATTCTTTATTTGTCAGGCGTGGATCAAGAAGAAAGTATTTTGGTGCTTTTTCCAGATTCAAAAAATCCGGATCACAAAGAAGTATTGTTTTTGAAAGAAACCAATGACCACATTGCGGTTTGGGAAGGCGAGAAACTTACAAAAGAGGCAGCTTTTGAAACTGCTGGCATCAAAACCGTTTATTGGTTGAACCAATTTGACACCATTTTCAAACAAATGATGGCCGAAGCATCAACAATCTATTTCAATACGAACGAACACTTAAGAGCCAGCACGGAAGTAGAAACGCGTGAGAACCGTTTCATTACTAAAACAAAATTGTTGTATCCAGCACATCGCGTGGCGAAAAGTGCGCCAATCATGCACGCGATTCGTTCCGTGAAAGAAGATTTCGAACTGGAATTGATGCAAAAAGCTTGCAACATTACCGAAGCAGGTTTCCGCCGATTGTTGAAATTTGTTAAGCCATCTGTTTGGGAATATGAAATTGAAGCTGAATTGATGCACGAGTTTTTACGCAATAAATCCAAAGGTTTTGCCTACACACCGATTATCGGTTCCGGACCTAGTGCTTGTGTTTTGCATTACATTGAAAACAATAAACAATGTCATGCTGGCGACGTAATTTTGTTAGATGTGGCAGCCGAATACGCTAATTATTCTTCCGACATGACAAGATGTATTCCGGTAAATGGCCGATTCACGCCGCGTCAAAAAGAAATTTACAACGCGGTTTTGCATGTGAAAAACGAAGCGGAGAAAATGCTGGTTCCAGGCACCATTATTCCTGAATACCAGCAAGAAGTTGGCAAAATCATGGAAGGTGAATTGCTGAAACTGAAATTGATCGATCAAACAGACATTAAAAACCAAAGCAAAGATTGGCCAGCCTATAAAAAATACTTTATGCACGGCACTTCTCATTTTATCGGTTTGGATACGCATGATGTTGGCTTTTTCCAAGAACCGATTCAAGCGGGAATGGTCTTCACTTGTGAGCCCGGTATTTACATTCCAGAAGAAGGAATTGGTATCCGTTTGGAAGACAATTTGGTCATTCAAAAATCAGGTCCTGCGTTCAATATGATGAAAAACATTCCGTTAGAAGCGGATGAAATTGAGACCTTGATGAATGAGTAATTCGGGGGAATTATTGCCGATTGAGATTGCTGGAAAAGGTCCTTTTTTGGTTCTGATTCATGGTTTTTTGGAAGCCAATACCATGTGGGAAAATCTTGGATTGGAAAATCATTTTACCACCGTAAAAATTGAATTGCCGGGTCATGGCAAAGCACCTTTTATTTGGGAAGAGCAGACTATTTCCTATGCCGCAACACAAGTGAAAAAAGTTTTGGAGGCAAATCAAATTCAGGAATTTCACCTCATGGGGCATTCTTTGGGCGGCTATGTTGCGTTGGAATTTGCATCACTCTTTGGTTTGCCCGAAAAATTGATTTTGATGCATTCCAATTTTTGGCAAGACGATGCGCAAAAACAAAAAGACCGTGAACGCGTGGCTAAAATTGTAAAAACGAACAAGAGTTTGTTTCTTCAAGAAGCCATACCCGCCCTATTCTTAGAGCCAAAAAAACAGTTTTCGGCGATTAACAACTTGCTTTTGGAAGCGAAAACCATAAAAAGTCAATCGATTGCCAATTGCTCCATCGCTATGAAAGACCGGAAAGACCATACGCAAACTGTCGTGAAATTTCGTGCTGAATTGTTGATCATTCAAGGTGAAAAAGACAAATTGGTACCTGCCCATAAAATGTTGAAAATATGTGCTGAACTGAGTCTGAATGTTACTGCTGTAAAAAATTGCGGGCACATGGGTCAACATGAAAAACCGCTGATCATTCAAAAAACGATTGTTGGATTTTTAAACCCAAAAAGCGGACACAATTAATGCCCGCCGTCAATAAAAATCCAGATTCGTTGAATTTTTGGGAGTAGTGTTGTATTCATATCTTACAAGTATTAAATGATGAATTTCTTTCGAGAAAGTTACAACGAAGTCGTTAAGAAAAATTAACAAAAACCTAAAATGTAGTTCCTTTTTATTCTAGTGTAGTGAATTTCATTTCAATTGCAGTTGAGAAAGATTGAATCACACTAATTTTCCAATACTGTACAAGATTAAATGCTAATTTTAGTTGTAAGAATTGCGAAACGAAAACCTGAAACAATATGAATCTAAAAGCGCTTATAATCGATGACGAAGAATTTGCTCGTAAAAACTTGCAAATTTTGTTGGAAGAACATTGTCCTGATGTTGAAGTCTTAGGCGACGCCGATGGAAAAACCGAAGCCTTGGAAAAAATCAAAGCGCTTCAACCCGACGTTTTATTTTTAGATATTCGAATGCCTTCAGGTTCCGAAGGGTTTGAGTTATTGGAAGAAATCGAAGACATGAAGATTTTAGTGGTTTTCGTCACCGCTTTTAAAGATTTTGCCATTCGTGCTTTCAATGCCAATGCAGTATACTATTTGCTCAAACCGATTGATATTGATGAGTTGAAAACGGCGGTTGAGAAATTGATTGAATCTCGTCGAATATTTTCTGATGATCCCGAAAATTACACTACCTATTATCGCTCGTTGAAAAACTTGTCGGATACTTTTTTGCGCAACAAACCCAACAATCGAATTGCGATCAGTCATACCAAAGGCTTGAAAATCGTAGAAGACGATTCCATTATCAACTTGGAAGCCAGTGGCAATTGCACCATGCTTCATTTTCAGGATGGAAGCCGTTATTTGGATACCCGAACCTTGAAAATCTATGAAAACTTGTTGGACCCCACTAAATTCTCAAGAATCCACAAATCCCATATCATCAATTTGAATTACATGACGGATTACCTCAATGAAGATGGTCATTTCGTTGTTTTAAAAAATGGTGAAAGAATTCCTGTCGCCCGAAACCGAGTATCCGACTTTGTAAAAGGTCTCAAAAACTAAACATGAAATTCGCTTTTCTTTTTGTCTTTTTTATTTCGTTTTCGACGTTTGCTCAACGCTATTCTTTTGTGGAATATTCCACCGCTCAAGGACTGCCGCAATCGCAAGTAACGTCCATTGCGCAAGATGATGATGGTTATTTGTGGGTTGGGACATTGGGTGGATTGGCAAAATTCAATGGGAAAAAATTCAATTCCTATACGCGAGACAATGGATTGGCTTACAACAAAATAACCTACTTAAAAAAGATTGAGAAAGAAATTTGGATTGGACACGAAGGCGGTATTTCCGTTCGTAAAAATGGCGAATTTCAACATTGGTATTTACCCAAAGAATCCAAAAATATTCGGGTTACGGGTTTTGCCAAATTCCATCATTCTATTCTCATCACAACGAACGGAGATGGTTTGTATCAATTGGAAAATGAAAAATTAAAACGGGTTGCATTTTCTCAAAACCAAGACCAAAAAATTCGAGATATCCTGCAGTTTGAGCACCACTACTATTTGGCTACGCGCGAAGGCTTGTACAAAACAAGAGATTTCAAAACCTACCAACTCATTCCGAAATCAGAAGATCTAAGCATTTCAGACATTGCCATTCGAGCCTCTATTTTGGTTATCACGACCTTCAATGATGGGGTTTTCTTTTATAATCCGAAAAAAAATCAATTTCTCCGACAAGATTACATCGACCCCAATTTATTCCCGGATGGTGCTTTTAGTGATCATCGCAACAATTTGTGGATCAATACATCGGAAGGACTATTAAAAATCAACGAACAAAACCGTGTGGAGCTCATCAATGACTCCAAAGGATTGCCCCTGGTTCAAATTGAATGCATTTTTGAAGACAATGAGCGAAATTTGTGGCTGGGTTCAGGTGGCAAAGGGCTCATTTACTTTCCTGGGGAACAATTTGTTTATTACAATCAATCCTCCGGATTGCCAACGGATTTAATTCTGAACGTCAACCAAGACAAACGCAATCAATTTTGGATTTCGACTCTAAACAAAGGCATCGTTCTAAAAAAACAGCAAACTTATTTCTCCATTTACGAGAATATTAAAACCATATGGACATCCGCCTTCAACGTCGATGGAATGAATTGGTTTGGAACAGAATTGGGATTGGTTTCGTTCAAAGGTGAAACGTTCAATAAAACGTATGGCAAACAGGAAGGTTTACCCAATGATAAAATCACGAGCCTTTTACGTATTTCCGGTTCAAAAATGTACATCGCTGGTAAAGGTGGACTTGTTTTGTACGATCATGGTAAATTTATATTGCTGCACAACAACGAAACGTCCAAAGACATCGGAACCATTCGGGATTTGGAGATTTTCGACAAAAAACTGTATTTGGCTACGGATAAAGGGCTTTTTATCTATGATGACAATCGAATAAAGTCGGTTCAAGATTTTACCAACACCTCTTTCTGTTTAGCAAAAGATGGAAAAGGACAGCTTTGGATTGGAACTGAGGAAGGACTTTTTACACTGGCTAAAAACAAAATTGAAAATCGAAATTTTGCCAGTGAAACCGCCTCGCGTTTCGTCAATTTTTTAACCTATTCAAAGAACAAATTATTTATTGGAACCAATAACGGCTTGTACATTTCACACTTAAATGAAATAGGAAAAGAACAGAAAATTGAACATTTTGGTATTCAAGAAGGCTTGGTGAACTTGGAAACAAATCTAAATTCAAGCTATATCGACCTTGCTGGAAATTTATGGTTTGGAACAGCATCTGGGTTGGTGGAATACCGAAATCCATCGGATAAAAAAACCATGTACAATCCGCATTTGGTGCTACAAAACATCCTTTTAAACTATCAAAAAATTGTTTACACCCAAAATGACTTGGATGGAGAATTGTCCATGCCTTCTTCAAAAAACAATATTTCTTTTGAGTTTGATGGGATTTCCCTGTCGAATCCCGACGAAATGTATTACCAATTTTGGTTGGAAGGGGTGGAAGATGGATGGTCACCGAAAACCAACAACTCCAAAGCTACCTTTACAGGATTGCGTTCTGGTGAATACATTTTGCACGCAAGAGCCGTTGGAGGGGAGAACAAATTCTCCAAAGAGATTACCATTTCCTTTACTATTCGACCTCCTTTTTATTTTACTTGGTGGTTCATTCTACTTTTAATCGCCATTTTAAGTCTCTTGATTTACCAATTTTTCAAATTCCGTATTCGCTCTGAACGGGAGAAAAATGAAAAAGAAACCATGGTCTTCAAAAACAAATTGATGGCCTTGGAACAACAGTCTCTCAATGCGAGTATGAACCGCCATTTTATTTTTAACTCGTTGAATTCGATCCAATATTTCATCAACACCCAAGATAAAATTTCTGCCAATAAATACCTGACCAATTTTGCTCAATTGATTCGAAAGAATTTAGATTCCTCCTCTTCCGACGGAAACTTGTTGCCTCTATCAAAGGAATTCGAACGATTGGATTTGTATTTGAGCTTAGAGTCCATGCGTTTCAAAGGTCGTTTTGAGTACGAATTTATCAACACAGTCGTAGATTCTGATCAAATATTGATTCCTGCCATGTTGCTTCAACCTTTCGTTGAAAATAGCATTGTGCATGGAATTTTACCCAAAAAAGAAGTCCTAGGAAAAATAACCGTGAAAGCCTGGACAGAAGAAAATATATTGTTTATTTACATCCATGATAATGGCGTAGGTATCAGTCAAAGTATGAAATCCAAAACTCATTCAGATGGCGATCATCGCTCGCAAGGAATGGAAATTACGGCCAAAAGAATCTCCTTGATCAAACAAATGTCAAACCAAGGATTTGAAATTGTAGGCCCAAAAGATAGTCTGGATGAAAACCGTTTAATCAATGGAACAGACGTTTTACTAAAAATTCCATTCGATTATTTGGATAACTAACTCAAATGGCGTAAGTTTGAGTATCGAAATGAAGTTTTGTATCATGTTGAGTAAAAAATACATATTGGTTGTCGGTTTGCTATTGTTGGTTTTTTCTTGTCAAAAACAAGTCTTTACCCCGAATGCAGATCCAAGTGCTACGGTAGTTGCAGATGATCGAAACGAACCAACTATTTTAAAATCCTCTCATGGAAATAATGGAACTGGTTACCGTTCCTTCAATGATGGTGACGACGATGATTCGTCTGGCGATGGTAACATCACAGATCCGAACAACGACGACGATCGAAACAAGAAGAAAAAAAATTAAAACATACGTAAAACTCTTTCAAAATTGAAAGAGTTTTTTTTTGATATCTATCCAGATTAATCAATAAAATATACACTTCAAAAGAAGGTCTGAAATTTCCATTTACCTTATTGTATATTAGCTTTATATTCACTTTGACTCAAAAAAATATACATGTCTAGTAAGGTAAATGATTTTCTGCACGAATTGATTCATTCGTTATCAAAGTCCGAAAAGAGATACTTCAAATTGCTTTCATCGCGCCATACGATTGGTGAAGAAAACAATTACATCGTACTTTTTGATTACATCGAATCGCAAGATCAATATGATGAGCCAACGCTCATTCGTCATTTTTCTGGACAAGCATTTTTGAACAAACTTTCCATTACAAAAAAGAGATTGTACAACCATATTCTGGGCGCCTTGGATAATTTTCATGCACAAGCCAATGTCGAATCTCAAATTTTCAAAATGATTCATAGTGCCGAAATTTTGAGTCAAAAATCGTTGTACGATCAGTCCATTAAAATTCTGTTGAGTGCCGAAAAATTGGCGAAGAAAAATGATTACACCAACCTGCTGATTCACATTCGTTCCAAAATCAAAGCCTTAATAGAAAAAAACAATTACTTGGATATACAGTCGGTGGAATTGCAATTCATTTTAGATACCGATCAAGAACTATTAGCACAATCCCGCGAAGAAATTACCCTTTGGAACTTAAAAAGCCACCTTTTTCAGCACATGGCCTTTCATGGAATAGCCCGAACGCAAGAGGAAAAAACGAAATACGAAGCCTTTTATTTGAAGTATTTGGAAGCGCCCGTAACAGAAAAATCCAGCGCTGAATCCAATTATTTAGCGCTCCACTTGCAAAGTGCCTATTTTTTCTCCGTTCAGGATTCGGCCAATAGTTTGCTGAAACTACAAGAAAATCTATCTCTTTTTCAACAGGATGAGCGCTTGATGAAGAAATTTCCAGAACGCTATTTTTCGATCCTGAGTAATTTAATTTATACCACCGAAAGTTTGAATCAAACAAAAGCTTCGGATGATTATTTGACCGAATTAAAGCGCTTTGAAAATGAAATCCAAAGTCAATCCAATGATATCGACTTACAATTGAAATTGTTTACTACCGTGGCGAGTATTGAAATTAGTTCCCTCACGCGCAAAGGAGAATTTCAAAAAGCCTTGCATCAATTGCCTGAATTGGAAAAAGGATTGCTCAAAAACCGAGACAAAATATCCCCCATTCGCAACGCATTTCTGCATTACAAAATGGCAACCGTCTATTTATCCACGGGAAAAGTGCTCTTAGCTCAAAAAGAGGTTCGAAAAATTCTGAACGACACCGAATTGGACAAAAAAGAAGACATCGTTGCTTTCTCGCACCTTTTGGAGCTTTTCATTCAGATTGAAACCGGCGACATGGAATTTTTGAATTACTCGTGCCGGTCTGCCAAACGATTTTTATCGTCTCGCAAACGGATGTATGGCATGGAACAAGAATTGCTTTCCTTTGCCCAAAAATACATTTCTGTCAAGAATACTTTTGATGCAGAAGAACGTTGGCAGAAATTGTACGCCAAACTTTCTAATTTAGCCAAAGATCCTTACCAAGCCTCCGCTTTGGAATATTTTGATTTTCTCACTTGGGCGCTAGCCAAAGCCAATAATGGGTCTTTTGAACAACTCAGCAAAGAGAAATTCAACAAAGGATTTTCTTCGGCGGCGTAGGGTTATTTGCTAAAATGATTCCAACCTTGTGCTGTCAATTCCATCACGGCGCCTTGGCTGTCGATTAGGTAATTTCCTTCGCCTTGGTGACCAACGTAACCAATGACCGTGAAATTTGGATTGGCGCCAATAGTTTCGTAATCTTTTTGAGAAATGGTGAACAACAATTCGTAGTCTTCACCGCCGTTGAGTGCGCAGGTATTTGGGTTGATGTTGAATTCCAAGGCCATCATGGATGTTTTGGCATCGATGGGCAATTTCTCGTCGTACACATGGCAACTTACTTTGCTGGCTTTGGAAATATGCAACACTTCGGATGCCAAACCGTCCGAAATATCGATCATAGAGGTTGGTACGACTTTCAATTCCTTCAACATTCGAATCACATCCACACGTGCTTCGGGTTTCATTTGTCGTTGCAAAATATAATCGTGTCCATCCAAATCGGGTTGAATGTTGGGATTTGCTTTAAAAACCTCTTTTTCTCGCTCCAACACTTGCAAGCCCATGTACGCAGCTCCCAAATCGCCTGAAACAACAATCAGGTCATTTTCTTGCGCACCAGAACGGTATACAATTTCGTTTTTCTTCACCTTTCCAACTACGGAAACATTGATGACCAAACCCGACAATGAACTCGTGGTATCTCCGCCCACCAAATCAATATTGAATTGGTCACAAGCATGCTGAATACCTTCGTACAATTCTTCTAACGCTTCCAATGGAAATCGATTGGAAACGGCCAAACTTACCGTGATTTGTTCCGCGGTACCATTCATCGCACAGATATCCGAAACATTGGTGGCTACTGCTTTGTAGCCCAAATGTTTCAAGGGCATGTACATCAAATTGAAATGCACACCTTCCAACATCATGTCGGTTGAAATCAGTGTGAAATGTTCCTCATCTCTTTCCAAAACAGCGGCGTCATCGCCAATACCAACATGGGTGGACGGAACTTTGTTGACAAAGGAACTGGTCAATTTTTCAATTAATCCAAATTCACCCAATTCACTCAATTCTGTTCTTTGCTCTGACATATACCTGATTTTGTCACAAAGTTAAAAACTTGAGGCCAATTGTTCCTTATTATTTCTTGCAGAAGGGATTTTTTTGAATTTCTTTAACGAACGACCGTCACGAATCCTTGTGTCGACAATTGTTTTTTTCAGATTCGAAGAAGCGACGACCTTTACTCGTATGGTTTCAAAAGAATTTGTTCAAAATAAAACTACAAATGAATCGATTCTGCTTTTACATTTTCACCATAAAACAAAGACGCTTTTTCTTCGAAAATTTCAACGGTTTCAGTGGTTAAAAAATGAATCTTTCCATTTTTACAGCACGCCGTTTCTATTTCTTGGTGACGCATTAAATAATCCTTTAATCGCTCCGCTACAATTTCACCTTGCGAAATAATCTGAACATTTGCAGGTGCGATTTCATTGAGGTAATCCTTTACCAATGGATAATGGGTGCAAGCCAAAATGACCGTATCAATCGCGCGATCTTGTACAAGTAAATTTTGAAAATCTTCCTGTAAAAAATATTTCCCGCCTTCGCTGTCGTGTTGATTGTTTTCAATTAACGGCACCCACATCGGGCAAGCGTATTCTGAAACTTGAACCGCCGGAAAAAACTTGTGCATTTCAATGGCATACGAATGTGATTTTACCGTGCCAGGAGTCGCTAAAATTCCAATGTGTCCTGTTTTTGTCAAATCACCCATGTGCTCCGTGCTCGGGCGAATAACGCCTAACACTCTTTTATTCGGAGCCATCTTCGGCAAATCATTGATTTGAATACTGCGCAGTGCTTTGGCCGAGGCCGTATTGCAAGCCAAGATGACCAAAGAACAGCCGCGGGAAAACAATTCCTCCACCGCCTGCAAGGTAAATTCATAGACCACTTCAAAAGAACGTGTGCCATACGGTGCTCTAGCATTATCGCCCAAATACAAATAATCGTATTCGGGCAATGATTTTTTAAGTTCTTTCAAAACCGTTAAGCCACCGTAACCTGAATCAAAAACACCAATCGGTCCCATTTGTTGAAATCTATTTAAAAGTTAAAGCTACAAAAAAAGGGTGTCAACCTTTCGGAAAACACCCTCAATCCTTTATTTTGATTCTTATTTCGTTTCTTCTTTGTCCAAACGCAACAACTCAATCATCACTTCTGGTGTCAAATCAACTCCACCTGCAAAATACAACGTTGTTGTTTCATCAATTACGTAAGACAATTTCTTACGCTCTGCAACAATTTTCACAGCACGTTGAATACGATCTAAAATAGGCGTGTTCAAATCTTGACTCACCGCTTGCATTTCACGGTTCAAAGATTGCTCTCTGTCTTGCAAAGATTGTTGCTTACGCATGATTTTTTCCTCTTCTATTTTTTGGATTACTGGTGACATTCCATTTTTTTTCACGTCATAATCGGAGTAAGCTTTTTCCAAATCAGCTTGCATTTCTTCCAATTCTTTGCTTCCATCTATTTCGAATTTTCTCAAGGTTTCAATAGCCGCTTTTCTGGATGGCATTGTATCCAATAATCGTTGAGAATTAACGTGTCCAAATTTTTGTTGCGCCATGGCGCTGGTGCTTACTACAACCAATAATGCTACTAATAACTTTTTCATTTTTCGTTTTCTATTTGTTTTAATTATTTGATATCCAGCTCTTTCAAAATTTCATCACTGATGTCATATTTACTATCTGCGTATACCAAATTACTTTGATTCGCTTTGTCAAAAACGAAACTATAATTTCGTTTTGTTGCTACTTTTTGCATAGCATCGTATACTTTATCTTGAATTGGTTTGATCAATTCTTGTCGTTTTTGAAAATAATCACCTTTCACTCCAAATCGCAACTTTTGCATTTCCAATGCTTCGGTTTCTAATTTTTGAATTTCTTCGCTTCTTTTTATTTTTTCCTCTTCTGGCAATAATACTTCTTCGCGGGCAAAATTGTCTTTTTTTAATTTGATAATATTGTACCGATCCTCAATTTCTTTGGTCCATCGATCTGCCAATTTATCTAATTTTTCTTTTGCTTCCGTATATTCCGGCATTTGATTCAAAATAAAATCTGAGTCAATGTAACCATACTTCTGACCAAAGGCAAACGTTGTGCCAAAAATTACAAGAGTAAGTAAAATAAGCTTTTTCATGATATTATATTTGACAAGCAAAACGGCGAATATAACGAATTATTGTTTTATAATTCACCCAAGTTGGCTCCAATTGTGAAGGTTAGTTTTCCTGTGTATCCTTTTCTCAGTACATCTTGGTTGCCCGTTCCACCAAATCCTTGTCCCCAAGCATCTACGCGATCGAATCCAAAACCGTAGTCAATACCCAACATACCAAACATAGGAAGGAAGACACGAATACCCAAACCAGCCGATCTTTTCACATTGAACGGGTCAAATTCACGAACACTAGGGAAAGTATTTCCTGCTTCACCAAAGGCTGTAATAAAGAAGGTTGCAGAAGGATTTAAGGAAATTGGATAACGCAATTCGAGGGTATATTTCGCAATCAATGGATCTCCACCTTGTGATGACAATACGCCATCATCGTATCCACGCAAAGCAATAATTTCTCGACCACCCAATTGATTTACCCCTGTTAAACCAGAACCACCCAAGGTGAATCGCTCAACTGGTATGACCCCTTTTCCTTGTGCATATGTCCCTAAGAATCCAAATCCAACACGTGGAGAAAGGACCAATTTTTTATCTTTCGTTAAAGGAAAATACCATTGACCTGTAAATTTCAATTTGTAATATTCCAAAAATTTGTATTTCTGCTGATCAGAATAAGTTGAATAATCCTTCTCCCCATCAAAAACAGAATACGGTGCACTCGTTTTAGCCGTAAAAGTCATGTTGGAACCACTTTGCGGATAAATGGGTGCACTAATTGAACTTCTTTGAAGGACATATTTCAAACTGATGTCATTCGCAAATCCTTGTCCATTAGCAAAAACTGGGAAAATACTATATTTTCTGATGTCGTAATATTGGTATGCCAATTCGTAATAGGCATTGAAGAAATCATCTGGAACTTTCTTTCTTCTTCCCAAACCAACACCGCCCCCACTTATGGATGCACCTGTAAAATTATCATTTGACTTTAAAGTTCCCGAAGAACTAATCAAAGTATGACTGGCATACATCGTTAATGAATTCGGTTTTTTACCTCCTAACCAAGGTTCCGTAAAGGAGAAGTTGAAACTTTGGTAGTAGCGCCCATTGGATTGTGCACGAATCGAAAGTCGTTGCCCATCGCCAGCTGGAAGTGGCGCCCACGCTCCTGGTTTGAAAAAATTCTTAGTTGAAAAGTTATTGAAGGTCAATCCCAAGGTTCCAATAATGGATCCTTTTCCATTGACACCTACCCCACCGTAACCACCAGATAACTCAATTTGATCAGAAGATTTTTCTTCGACGATGTATTCGATATCAACGGTTCCATCTTGTGGGTTAGGCAAAGGTATAATTTGTATCGCTTGATCATTAAAGTAGCCTAACTGGGCCAATTCTCGTTGTGTACGAATAATGTCGTTCTTGCTGAATAAATCTCCTGGTTTGGTTCGGATTTCTCGACGCACGACATAATCATTCGTTTTTGTATTTCCTTTGACAATAATGTTTTTAATGCGCGCCTCTTTTCCTTCGATGATGCGCATTTCATGATTGATGTGGTTATCGGTTACGTTTGTCTCGACGGGAGTGACTTGAAAGAACAAATATCCGCGATCCATGTAAAGTGACGTTACATCACGTCCATCTTGACTTTGAAACAAACGCTGATCAAGTAATGGTTTATCGTAAATATCACCGTATTTAATACCCAAAAGTGAATCCAAATAAGAAGATCGGTATTTTGTATTTCCTACCCAATTTACATTTCCGAAATAATATTTCTCTCCTTCGGATATTTTCATTTTAATCACCAAGTTTTTCTTGTCGAATAAAATAACGGTGTCGCTAACAATGGCGGCATCTCGTAATCCGATCGCATTGAACTTGGATAAAATCGCTTTTTTATCCCGCTCGTAGGCCGCCACAGTGAATTTAGACCGTTTGAAAAAGCGCCAAAATTTCTTCTCTTTTGTATCTTTCATCGCCATTTTCGCTTTGAAATCAGTGATGGACGCATTTCCTTCAATGTCTATAGACCTGATTCTGACTTTACTTCCTTTGTCAATATCAATCAAGAAAATTTGAGAGTTATTGATCAACGTATCGGTTTGTCGGTTGATTTTTACGGAAGTGGCGTAATAACCTTTCTCTCTAAAATAACCACGGATTTTGCTTTCTGTGGTATAAATCAAGTTTTCACTGATGGTTTTACCCGCAAACAAACTAATTTCTTCACGCACTTTGTCTGCTTCTCTCTTGTTTATTCCTTTGAATTTGAATCGAGATAATTTTGGACGTGGCGTCAATTTTATCGCCATGTACAAAACTCCAGCTACTTCTTTTTCTGCAATGATTTCAATGTTGCTAAACAACTCTTCTTTGTACAAATTTCGAATCGCCTTGGAAACTTGATCTCCAGGAATCGTTATCTTTTGACCTTGACGCAAACCGGCGATGAGTCGGATGGAATTGTGGTCAAAATTGTCGGCACCATCAATTCGAATGGGACCGATTTCGTATTCTTTCGGTGTTCGGTAATCTATATCCAATCCGCCGCCCAACGTGAAAATATCTTTGTGTAATGTATCCTCTTGTGCAACAATAAGTTGAACAAAAAACAAACTCGTTAGAAAAGTGAAAAGGGTTATTTTACTCATAAAGTTTTTGAAATTTGTTCGGACACCATTCCGAATCTTCTCTCCCGAGATTGGTAATCAATGACTGCTTTAAATAAATCTTCGCGTTTGAAATCAGGCCAAAGCACCGGTGTGAAGTGTAATTCACAATAGGCAATTTGCCAAAGTAAAAAATTACTGATTCGGTGTTCACCACTGGTTCGAATCAACAATTCTGGATCTGGAATTCCTTTGGTGGTTAAGTTGTCGGAAATTAACTCGTCGTTGATTTGATCAACGGAAAGTTCATTGTTTTGAACAGCTGCAGCTATTTTTTTGGCTGCATCTACGATTTCGGCTCTTGCGCTATAATTTAACGCTAGCACCAAACTGATATCTGTATTGTTTTTTGTTTTTTCGATGGCGGCTTGCAATTCGATATTGCAATCATTCGGTAGACCTTCCAAATCACCAATGGCCAACATACGCACGCCTGAAGCATCCAATTCGTCTACTTCTCCTGCAATGGTGCGAACCAGTAAATCCATCAAACCATCCACTTCTTCTTTCGGACGATTCCAGTTTTCAGCCGAGAAAGCGTATAAGGTGAGGTAATCTAATTTTAATTCTTTCGCTGCTTTCAAGACTTCACGAACCGATTCAACGCCCGTGTTGTGGCCAAACAAACGCATATGCCCTTGTTTTTTAGCCCAACGACCATTGCCATCCATTATAATAGCGATGTGCTTTGGCGTGTTATTCAAATCTATTTTGTCGCGTAAATCCATTTACTTTTTTCGATAACGAAATTAATCAAAGCTTCGTACATTCAAAATAATAAATTCATCCTTAACAAGCTTTAACGAAAAAGAGGGAAATGGAAACCCAAATCCCTCTTTCAAAGATGTCTAGCTAATTACTCAGCTAATACGATTATTTTGTTGTTAAGCATTTCGATCACCCCGCCTTTGATGTCTACAAGAATCGCTTTGTTGTTCGATTTATCTTGTTTGATCAAATCACTTGTTTTTTCTTCGCGCTCAAAAACTTCTGTCAAGTCAATTTTCACCTGTCCTGCTGAAAGCGCAGAAATAATGGGTGCGTGATTGTTGAGTACTTGAAATGAACCGTCTAATCCTGGCAATTGCACCGCAGTGGCTTCGCCGGAGAAAACTTTAGATTCTGGTGTTACGATTTCCAAATGCATTATCCTTCGATTTAAGCGTTAGCGCCTGCCAACATTTTGTCTCCAGCTTCAATTACATCTTGCAATCCACCTTTCAAGTTGAAAGCTGCTTCTGGATATTTATCCAATTCACCGTCCAAAATCATATTGAATGCTTTGATCGTTTCTTGAATATCCACCAAAACTCCTTTCAAACCTGTAAACTGCTCCGCTACGTGGAACGGTTGGGAAAGGAATCGTTGAACACGACGTGCTCTGTGTACGATCATTTTATCTTCTTCAGACAACTCATCCATACCCAAAATCGCGATGATATCTTGTAATTCTTTGTATCGTTGTAAAGTCAATTTCACACGTTGTGCACAGTTGTAGTGCTCCTCGCCAACGATTTCCGCTGTCAAGATACGTGAAGTTGAATCCAATGGATCTACCGCTGGGTAAATTCCTAACTCAGCAATTTTACGAGACAATACCGTTGTTGCATCCAAGTGAGCAAATGTGTTTGCTGGTGCTGGATCGGTAAGGTCATCCGCAGGTACGTAAACCGCTTGTACGGAAGTAATGGAACCTCTTTTTGTAGAAGAGATACGCTCTTGCATGGCACCCATCTCTGTTGCCAAAGTTGGTTGGTAACCTACCGCTGAAGGCATACGACCCAAAAGTGCCGAAACCTCAGAACCTGCTTGCGTAAATCGGAAGATGTTATCAACGAAGAAAAGGATATCTTTTCCTTGACCTTCACCATCACCATCACGGTAATATTCAGCCAATGTCAAACCAGACAAGGCAACACGCGCACGTGCTCCAGGAGGTTCGTTCATTTGTCCAAAAACGAATGTCGCTTTAGAATCTTCCAATTCTTTCAAATCGATTTTTGTCAAATCCCATCCGCCTTCTTCCATCGAATGCATGAAAGCGTCACCGTATTTGATAATGCCTGATTCCAACATCTCACGCAACAAGTCATTTCCTTCACGTGTACGCTCACCAACACCTGCAAATACAGACAAACCTGAATAAGCTTTCGCGATGTTGTTGATCAATTCTTGAATCAATACAGTTTTACCTACACCGGCACCACCAAACAAACCAATTTTACCTCCTTTTGCGTAAGGCTCGATCAAGTCAATTACTTTGATACCTGTAAACAATACTTCAGTCGCTGTAGACAAATCTTCGAATTTCGGTGCTTCACGGTGGATAGACAAACCTCCTTCGTTGCTCACTTCGTTGATTCCGTCAATAGCTTCCCCAACAACGTTGAACAAACGACCTTTGATTTTATCACCAATTGGCATTTTGATTGGATCACCTGTTGAGGTAACTTCCATTCCACGTGTGAAACCATCCGTTGCATCCATAGAGATTGCGCGGATATTGTTTTCACCGATGTGAGACTGAACCTCCAAAATAACTTTCGTTCCATCTTGTTTGTAAACAACCAATGCATCGAAGATATTGGGTAATGAAACTCCTTTTTCGAAGCTTACATCGACAACGGGGCCGATTACCTGAGCGATTTTTCCTTTAATAGCTGACATGTATTGCCTTTTTATAATTAAATTCTGAATTTGGGCGCAAAGATAGGTAATTTAATCTAAAACCCCTAACTATCTGAGAGAGAAAATTTCTGTAGTTTTTTCAACAAATGCTTTGAGGTTTGAACAATTGGTAGGTTGGGGGGAATTGGAATGCTGATGACTCAAATTTAATAGGATTTTCACAGGATTTTTTTGCCATGACAGCTAAGTACCAACGAAGTTAACACACGGAAAGGTACGAATAACGTTGTGAAACTTCCTGAATTCTATGTGCAGCTTCGCGGTTGAATCACGAAACCTTCCACCTATTCATTCCTCCTCAAAAACTTCGCCGGCAAATAACTGGCTAAAATAGAAAGTACGGAAACCATAGTGAAAATCATCAATCCGTCACCAAATGTTATTTGCATCGGGAAGGGTTCGCCTGCTGAATTGGGCATTACTAAAAGCTGACCATAAATCTGAACCAAACAAACGCCGTAACCCAAGAGTAATCCAAAAACGATGCCTTTGAAAGAAATCATCAATCCTTCGAGAAAGAAGATTCTGAAAACGAAACTCTTGTCGGCGCCCAAGGCGTAAAGCGTTCCTAGATTGTCTTTTTTCTCAATATAGAGCATGGTTAAAGCCGCTACCAAGGTGAATGCAGCAATAACAAAAATGAATAATAGAATGATAATCACAATAATCTTTTCCGACTGACTGGTTTTGTAAATCAATTCGTTTTTTTCGTAATTGGTTTTCACGACGAAATCACGGCCCAATTTTTCTTGCAAAGCTTCTTTGACCTCGTTAACGTCTCTCGAATCGTTGACATCCGCAAAAACAACGGTCGACTCTTTTTTGAAATCCAATAATTTCCGAGCCACTTCAATCGGTGCAACGATGCATTCCGAGTTGACTTCTCGGTTGTAATTGATTCTGCCAGAAACTTTTACCAATTGAGTTTCAAACGGATTGCGACCTAATTTCATTTTCATATCGCGCTTGGGCGAATAGATAATCAGCGTTTCATAATTCATCGAAGGAATAAATCCTTCCAACTTATCCAGCAAAGTGGCACCCACCAAAACCAACTCCTCTCCCTCTTCTTTCAAAAGTGGAAGACCATCCACCATGTGTTGGGACATCTTCGAAATTTTCAGGAAGTTATCTTCTACACCAATCAATTTGGCATTGACCCATTTGTTTTCATGCTTCAAGACAACGACTTCCTCTATTCCTTGGGCAATCGTTTCAATTCCTGGCATAGATTGAATGGCGTTAAAATCGATTTGATTTTCGAAGAATGTTTTTCCTTTAGCGCTGCGAATGGTAATATCGGGATCGAAATCGGAGTACAATTTCTCCACCATCTCTTCAATTCCATTAAAAGCAGACAATAAAATCACCAACGCGGCAGTCGTTACTGTAATTCCAACGACCGAAACGCGTGTAATCCAGTGTATGGCATTTTTCTTCTTTTTGGAAGACAAATACCTACGGGCGATATAAAAAGGAACTTTGATGGCTTATTTTTTAAGCAACTCTTCGATTTCTTGCGCATAGTCCAAAGAATCATCGATAAAGAAAGCCAGTTGAGGCAATTTCTTCATGTTTTGCAGGCGTTTACCAACTTCACCACGAATTTTTCCTTTGTGCAATTCAATGTTTGCGATGACTTCTTTTGCCGGTGGTCCAGCGAAAATACTCAAGTAACAACGTGCTAAAGATAAATCTGAGGTGATGCGGACCGTGGTAACACTTACCATGGCACCTAAACATATTTCACTCGCATTGCGCTGAAACACGGTGGCTAATTCTTGCTGTATTCCAGCTTCGATTTTACTTTGTCGGATTGAACTCATGGTGCAAAAGTAAGAAATGTTCTACCGTCTCCATCGCATAGATTGACAAAATCCTATCTTTGTGTCGCATGAAGAATTTTAGAGAACTCTATCGATACACATTTAAGTACAAGATGTTGGCCATTATGACCATCGTTTATAATTTGTTGTATGTCATTTTCAACCTACTATCATTCGCCCTTTTTATTCCCTTTCTTCAATTGATTTTCAACCCTGAAAAGAAAGTCGTGGTGCCAACAGAGCCGATTTGGGATGGCGGATTCGTTTCCTTTTTCAACTACTGCAAAGAGCTTTTCAACTATTCCATGGAATCCATGGTGCAAAATGACCCCAAAAAAGCGTTATTATTCGTTTGCATTTCTGTTTTCATTACTTTTTTCTTGAAAAATTTGGCGCGTTACGGAGCCATTTGGCATCAATCGCAGTTGAGAATGGCCACTGTGCGTGATGTTCGAAACTTGATGTATTCTAAAATTCTTCGTTTGCCACTTTCTTACTATACGGATGAACGAAAAGGTGATTTGGTTTCTCGTGTCAACAATGACGCTTCTCAAATTGAAATTGGTGTAATTGCCGTTTTGGAATTGGTGTTTCGTGAACCAATTGCCATTCTCATGTACATTGGTTTGCTGATTTATTGGAGTCCGCAATTGACGTTGATTTCATTTGCCTTGCTTCCTATTTCCGCTTTTGTCATTTCTCGCATCGGAAAAAGTTTGAAAAGAACAGCCAAACAAGAAATGGAAGAATTTGGTGCCTTGAATTCCAATTTGGATGAAACCTTGGGGGGCATTCGCATCATTAAAGCTTTCAACGCGTTGAATCAAATGCGTAGAAATTTTGAACGCACCAATTTACGTCACCAACAATTTACGACCAAAAGTTTCCGAAAAAGGGATATTTCGTCTCCGTTGAATGAAACATTGGGCGCTGGTGTCATGCTATGCATCGCTTGGTTTGGCGGTAAAATGATTCTAGATTCTGTCGGAAAAGGCGGTTTGACGGGCGAAGAATTCATCGCTTTCATCGTTGTTTTTTCACAGTTGCTTCGACCAATTCAAGGCGTCGCCAGTTCGATTGCCGTTTTGCAAAAAGCTTCCATTTCGCAAGACCGAATCAACGAAATCTTGAACAGCGACGAGAAAATATTTGAAGCAGAAAATGCCGTGGAATTAAAAGAACTCAAAACAGGTGTTCATCTAAAAAATGTGACATTCCGCTACAACGATACCAATGTAATTAAAAATGTTTCCTTCGACATTCCGAAAGGTAAAAAAGTGGCTTTGGTGGGCGAATCTGGAAGTGGAAAATCTACCTTGGCAGATTTGGTAGCGCGCTTTTACGACATCAATTCAGGACAAATCACCTATGATGATATTCCCGTTGATCAATTAAAAACGGATGATTTGCGCAGTCACATTGGAATTGTCTCGCAAGAATCGATCTTGTTCAACGACACGGTGGCCAATAACATTGCTTTCGGTATGGAAGACCACAATCGAGAAGAAGTGATCGCTGCTGCAAAAATTGCGAATGCACACGATTTTATTTCGCAATTGGAAAACGGTTATGATACCAACATCGGCGAACGAGGCAACAAACTTTCTGGTGGACAAAAACAACGTTTGAGCATTGCTCGAGCAATTCTCAAAAATCCAAGTTTATTGATTTTGGATGAAGCAACCTCCGCTTTGGACACCGAATCAGAAGTATTGGTTCAGGAAGCCTTAGAACATTTGTTGCAAGGGAGAACTTCCTTGGTAATCGCGCACCGTTTGAGCACAATTAAAAATGCCGACAGCATTATTGTTTTATCCCAAGGTGAAATCACAGAATCGGGAACGCATGATGAATTGATGGAAAACAGAGGTGTTTACTATAAGCTCTGCACGATGCAAGGAATTATCGGTTAAAATCGCATCAAGGTTTCTGGGTCGATTGGTTTTTGTTGAAACCACAATTCAAAATGCAAATGTGGGCCGGTTGAGTTTTCACCGGTATTTCCAGCAATAGCAATAGGATCGCCCAATTGAACGCGTTGTCCAATTTTCTTTAAATTGATTTTGTTGTGTTTGTAAATCGAAATATAGCCGTTGCCGTGCACAATTATCATAAAATAGCCGTCATTTTTTGAATAGCCTGTGTATAAAATGATTCCTTCCAAACACGCTTTTATCGTAGCATCCTTTTTGCAGACAATGTCTACCGCAGGATGACGTTCGGAGGAAAATTTTTCAGAAATGAATCCTTTTACAGGTGCATCGAACAAACTATTGGTAATCGATTCATTTTCTTTGACCTGCTTGGTGCGCATATCATCTTTTACTTTCTTGGCCAATTTCCCCTCATCTTTTGACGTTTCGATTTTGACGTCTTTCATGTCAAAGGCTTTTATTTCTTTGGGTTTTTTGGATAAAGAATCAGGCGCTACTTTTCCCAACAGAACATCTTGAATGTCTTTAATGAAATTTTCTTGAGCGGTTAGTTTCCCTTCCAATTCCTTTACTCGTTTATCTTGTGCTTCCAATTTTTGTCGCCCAATGCTCACGTCATTATTGGTAAACCACGATTTCGTTGGTCCTAAAAACAGAAAGGCTGCAAAACCGACTGAAACAACCAACAGGAGAAGAGCCAACAGTGAAAGTAAGCGAATTCTACTACTGTTAAATGACCAATTGGTATCATAGGTTTTCGGGTTTCCAAATGAAACCGTTATATCCTCTTGCAATTTATCGATGAACTTTTTCCAAAAACCCATTTGTAACTATTCTTTCCTCAAAAATACAGTTTCGAGCGAGAATGAGGGTTTTGGTTGTTAAAAAAGCATTAAATTTTAAAGGGAAATCAATTAATTTTGTAAATTGAGTCAACTAAATCAGTTAATTTACGTTTAGTTAAAAAAGCTGTATTGTTTAAGTACCTATTTCATATTGCCTTATTTTTACTTTCCGCCGATTCCTTCGGCCAATTGGTGACAAGCACGGCCCAATCCCCGGCTCAATTGGTTCAAAACGTGCTTCTTGGACCAGGCGTTACAGTTTCCAATATTACCTTTACTGGTTCTGGCGCAGCAATCGGTTCTTTTACCGCGATAGGGACAAATCTCGGTATCAACAGTGGTATTGTTTTGACGACAGGAACGGTAATAAACACGGGGCAGGGACCACAAGGTCCGAACAATAAACCCAATGCAGGGATTAACAATGGTTCGGGTGGAAGCGCCTTGCTAAATGGTGTTTTGGGGGCTGGAAACCAAACCTTCAATGCTTCCATTCTTGAATTTGATTTTGTACCCTATTCCGATACTGTGCGTTTCAAATACGTATTTGGTTCAGAAGAATATCCTGAATTTGTAGGTTTGCCCTATAACGATATTTTTGGTTTTTTCATATCAGGACCTGGAATTATTGGCCAACAAAATATTGCTAAAATACCTGGAAACGGTGGTATCATTTCAATAAACAACGTGAACGATGGTCCAAACAATAATGGATCTTGCTCCAACTGTGGTTATTATACCAACAATGGGATTGGAAATAATGCTCCCTACAGTACCTCCACCAATTATATTCAGTATGATGGTTTCACAGTGCCGCTAGAAGCAGTATCAAGGGTACAATGTGGACAAACCTACCATCTAATTATCGCTATAGCCGATGTAGAAGATGCCATTTATGATTCTGGAATATTTTTACAAGCCAATAGTTTGACTTCCAAAACGCCTGTTGAAGTAACCTATACCATGACACAACAAGCATTTACCGACCCTAAAATTATGGCGGAAGGCTGTGTTACTACCACAGTAAAACTCACACGGCAAGGAAATATTTCTGGCAGTCTAAACATACCGCTTACGGTAACAGGAACAGCCACACCAGGTTTGGATTTTAGCCCAATACCGGGCTCCGTTACCTTTGCTCCAGGACAAGCAACTACTCAATTCACTTTTTCTGCCTTCACAGATGCAATCGTTGAAGGAATAGAAACTGTGATTTTAAATTTTCTAATGACTGACCCTTGCGGGAATCAAACTCCCCTAGTTGTAAATCTTGGGATTGATGACGTGCAACCAGTAGCACTCATACTAAATGATACCACCGTGCTTTGCTCTGGTGACGATGTTGTTATACCTTCATTTCCGTCAGGAGGAGTTGGCCCGTATACCTACTTATGGAGTACCGGAGAATCCACGAATTCCATTACTGTGAGTCCAATTAGTACAACCAATTATTCGTTGACGGTTACGGACAATTGTTTGCTCCAATCTGCCACGGAAAATGTTACCGTTACTGTTCCTGTTTATAGTCCAATTTCCTTAACAATCACTCCAGATATCACGGAAATATGTCCTTACCTAAAAGATACATTAAAAGTGGTTGCAACCGGTGGAACCGGAATTTATACCTACCAATGGACAAAAGTCGGTGGTTCAGGATCCGTGCTAGGCAGTGGTTCTTCACTATACATTCAGCCCAATCAAACAACGGTTTATCGGGTTATTGTGCGAGATCAATGTACCATGATTGATTCTGCCTTCGTTACCTACACGATTTTGAGTCCACCGCTATTGATAACCATGTCACCAGATATAGAAATTTGTCCTGGCGATGAAGCGTATCTTTCCGTAAGTGCTACCGGCGGATTTGGTGCTTATTATTACAGCTGGATCGAAACAGGTGAAACAACACCAAACATTACTGTAAATCCTTTTAATACAACGACTTATACTGTTCATGTTTCGGATGATTGCCAAACTTTTTACGTAGCCGGATCAACGAAAGTTGTAGTTGTAAAACCAAATGCTCAGTTTCAAATTTCGAGTCACACTGTGATGCAAGGTTTGCCTATCACCTTCCAAAATTTAACCTTGAATGCTGTCACTTATTTATGGGATTTCGGAGACGGACAAACATCCACTTTGGTGCATCCGAATAATACGTATGCAGAACCAGGATATTATGATGTTTGGTTGGTGGCTACCGATGCGAAGGGCTGTGTGGATTCCATCAAATTGGGTGTTCAAATTCAACAAGAAGTCTATTTTTATGTTCCCAATGCCTTTACACCGGATGCTGATGAATTCAATCCCGTGTTCAAGATATCCTCTATTGGATTAATTGATTTTAACATCAAAATATTCAATCGATGGGGTGAAATGATTTTTGAAGCATACGACCCCGATTTCACTTGGGATGGAACGTATTCCAACAATGAAATCTGTCCGGATGGCGTGTATACGTATGTCGTAAAATACTCAACGCCCTACGAAATTGATACCTCAAAAGTTGGGCACGTCAATTTGATTCGCTAAGCAACTTTTACAAGGATTTCGTTCGGCCTCCGTCTACAGGAATATTAATTCCATTGACATAAGAACTCATCGGAGAGGCAAGGAACAATATAGCTTGAGCTATTTCCTCTGGTTCAGCAATCCGTTTCATAGGTGATTCTTGTGCCATCGCTGAAAATATTGCCTCGATTGATTCCGTCGTTAAATTCGATTTGTTTTCCGCTATTGCTTTTAATCTTTCTGTATTGGTAGCGCCGGGCAAAACGTTATTCACTGTAATATTGTAGGAGCCCAGCTCGTTGGCCAAGGTTTTGCTCCAATTCCCCACCGCCCCACGAATCGTGTTGGAAACACCCAATTGAGGCAATGGCTGCTTCACGGAGGTAGAAATTACATTGATAATTTTTCCATATTGATTCTCTTTCATGTGAGGAATCAATTCTTGAACCAAAATATGATTGCAAATCAGGTGTTGATTGAAAGCTGAAATAAATTCATCTATGGAAGCATTCGCGATGGAACCACCTTTTGGTCCACCTGTATTGTTGACCAAAATATCCGCGTGTTTGCCAGAAGAAACCCAAGCATGCACAACTTTCTGTAATTGACTTGGATTGGAGAAGTCGGCAACTAAATATTCATGTACTTGACCGTTTGAGTTATCCAACTGCGCACAAACTTCTTTCAATTTTGTTTCATTTCTCGCCAGTAAAACGACCGTCGCACCGTTTTTTGCCAACAGCTCTGCTGCCGCCTTACCAATTCCTTGTGTGCTTCCTGAAACGAGCGCCACTTTGTTCATCAATGAAATTTCCATAGTTCAAATATTGTTGTGAAATTACGACTTAAAAGTTTTCGCCTGATACAGAAATCAAAATGATATTAGCCAAAAGTTGTTCAAAAACTCAAATTTTAAAGTCGACTTTCTCAATTCTCAAGAATTGTATTTACTTTTAACCAAATATCAAATTATGTTAGCACCTTTCAATCTTCAACAGTGGATAAATGACAACCGCGATTTACTAAAACCACCTATCAGCAACAAAAATCTCTATGTTGAAGCAGGCGATTTCATTGTCATGATCGTTGGAGGACCCAATGCAAGAAAGGATTTTCACTACAACGAAACTGAAGAACTTTTTTATCAAATTGAAGGTGATATTCTCGTGAAAATTCAACAGGATGGAAAAGTGGTCGATGTTCCAATCCGTGAAGGAGAAATCTTTTTATTACCTCCAAAAACCCCTCATTCACCTATTCGAGGAGCGAATACGGTAGGGTTGGTAATTGAGAAAGTTAGAAGAAACTCGGATTACAAAGATGGGCTGATGTGGTTCTGTGAAAAATGCAATACTCCCTTGCAGGATTACAAATTCAATCTAGAAAACATTGAAGTAGACTTCCTTTCTCGATTCAAAGCATTCTACTCATCTGAAGAAATGCGTACCTGCAAAAATTGCGGTCATGTGATGGAAGCAGACGAAAGATTTATTTAAAATCATTAATAGCGTGCTTTTTTTCGCTATTTTAGATAAAAAGTTTATTTATTAATTCTTATTACTTATGAAAAAACAAGTTATTTATAGCTCACTAATGTTTTTAAGTTTGGTGTTTCTTTTTGGAACTGCCACTTCTTGTAATCGAAAAGGATGTACTGATAGTGCCGCTGAAAACTACAGTTCGAAATCAAAAAAAGATGACGGTTCATGCACATATGCCCGAACTAAATTTTTAGGTACTTATGCAACCAACGAAAATTGTTCATCAGGAACGGATTCCTATTCAATATCTGTTACGGAATCATCTACGGGTAAAGCGCTAATTGTTATTTCTAATTTTTACAATATTTCTGTTACAGTTACAGCAACAGTTACTGGTAGTACTTTTTCATTCAATGAAACTAAGAGTGGAATTAATTTCTCAGGTTCTGGAAGTATTAGCGGAAGTGCGTTGACAATCAATTTTACTGCATCTGCAGGAGGTGCTACAGATGTTTGCACGATGAATTGTATCAAACAATAAGCTAACAAAATTGACTGAATGGGACTGTTTTTAAAACGACAGTCCCATTTTTATTTTACAATCGTTTTTCTTTAGCTGAAACCATATGTCGGTAATTTCCAAATAATAATGAAGGAGGGAAATCGACTACTATTGTTAGTAACGGTGAAGGAAAAGTGTCCAGATTTCAATTCTTTTCATGCTATCGAACTAAATTGACGTGGCCGACCACGGTATGGGGTTTTTCTTTTTTATCGTAATACACCATTTTCCAAGAATAGACGCCGTCTGGACAAACTTGATTATTCAGATAGGTACCATCCCAATAATTCGCATAGTCCGTCATAGTATGTATTAATGCGCCCCAGCGATCATAAATATCCAATTGGAAAGATTTGATGTTGACATATACAACTGAGAATAAGGGATTGAATTCATCTTGATCTGGAGTAAATGTGTTCGGAACATAAATAATTGGTTCATATTTAATTTCCGTGCCTCCAATTGCCTCACAGCTATTTTCATCTACAAAAAGCACCGTGTAGAGAAAATCAGCATCCGGATTTGCTTCTGTAGTCGCACAAATAACACAACTTAAATAGTCAGGAGGTGACCAATAGAAAGTTCCAGGTAAGGTACTGGTTGCCGTTAATAAAACTGGTTCCCCTATAAATCCTAAATAATTCGACTGCACATTTACAGTCGGTCGTGGGAAAACATTTACAACTGCCCAGGCCGTGTCTTTGCAACCATCTGAATCTGTTCCAACGACTTGGTACGTCGTATTTAATATAGGGCTTGATAAAACTGTATTTCCAGTAGCTTCTGAGAGCGTCGTCACGGGTGACCATTCATACGTTATTCCTCCAGTGGCAGTTAAAACCGCATTATCATCAGGACAAATGGTTGTGTCACCATAGGCATTAACATCTGGGTAAAGAACATCTGCAAAAATACTATCCGGCACTACCCCGCATGAATTAATAAAGTCGCAGTAAAAGTACATATCACTAGGTGGGTTGAGCGTAACAGTAGAGCCGATCCACGGTGTGATAAACGGACTTGAGGTCCATTGATAGGTGTCCCCACCTGAAACCGTTATAGTTTCACTCGTATAAATACAAACGTTAATCGTATCATCGATTTCAGGAACAGGTGGATTTGTAAATACGGTTACCAAAACTGAATCGACATAAACACAACCCGCCACGGTGGTTCCCGTTACGATGTAATTGGTAGTTTGTGTTGCTGTACAAGTGGGATTAGCACTTGTTGGATTACTTAAAAATGTTGTTGGTGACCAAGAATAACTGACCCCTCCTGTTACGGATAAATCGACTGAACTTCCTATGCATAAACTCGTATCATTCGACGCTGTAATGGACTCATTGTGCACATTTAGTGTGCATGTCAGTGTATCAGCTCCACATGAATCGGAAATAATTACTGTGAAAAGCGTTGTGGATTGCAATGTTGCAAATGGATCACTACTCGTTGAATCATCCAATAATGAAGCAGGTGACCAAGCATAGGATCCTCCTCCGGTGGCGTGCAATTGATAGGTGTCACCAATGCAAATGGTATCTGTTGGTTGAATCACACCACCTTGAAAATCTCCAACTTCAATAACGAAACTTGAGGTATCTGCTTGATAACAGCCCAAGACATCTGAGGCGATAAGTGTCACTGTGTAACTTCCTGGCCCAGGAAATACGTGGGATGGACTCTGAGTTGTATCGGTGGTTCCATCACCGAATGTCCAATAAAACTGGTCAGCATTCAGCGTGTTATTTTGAAAAAAAACCGGTTCGGGATAACAAATCAGCGGGTCTAAAACTGAAATTAAGGGTACAATCACACTCAAATCAAATTTAAATACGGCCATGTTGCAATTGGAACTATTGTTTGTGGCTGACCAAGCTCCAGGCGTTGATGTGAAACCGGTTGCATTTCCTCCACATGCTGCGCACACCGCGTGATACACCCTTCCTTGTTTATCGAAGCGACTGGTGCCTCCGTCTACATGTTTAGGTGTTGAGGTTAGTCCTCCAAAAAAAGTAGCATATTTTAAACTCGATGCATTTGTTCCCAATACGGCTAAATAGAAATTATTGCCCAAGGTGGTGGATTGAAATGCATCCGAAGTCACTGGAAAACCAGACGTTGAAGAAAAGGGTGCTTGCCCGTTTGAGGCATTCAAAGGACCTCCCCAGCCTGCTAAATAAATGTCATAACAATCAGACACCAGGAAAGCAGTAGGTGAAAGTTCAACATGCCCCGATCCAGCACCAATCATCGTTGTCCATTGAATGGTTGCCAGATTAGCCGAGTATTTTCGAATAAATTGCCCAGAATTAGCATTTCCATACTTTCCAGGCGTAATGGTATAACTGCTCTCTGTTTGTCCAACTACATAAGGATCACTTTGAACATCAGTTTGAATTAAATAGGCTTGGTCGTACTCATTTTGTCCGATATAAGTGCCGTTGATTGTTTGCCCTGTCAGTGGATTCAATCGAATTAAATAACCATCCGCACTTCCTCCATTGAATGACATACTATTGCCCGAAACTAGGTTGAGGTTTGTAGAAGTAGTGCCGCCCACCATGAAAACATTACCATTGTAGGCTACCTGAATCGAATATCCTGCATCCATCCCTGAACCACTGATGTATCTTGACCAAAGCATCGTATTCAATGTCGAATTCATTTTGAAAGCAACCGCACTTTGAGTACCTTGCATTCCTTGTCCACCTGATCCAACCAATGGAAAATTGCTAGAAGTGGTCGACGAAGCAACATATACATTACCCAAAGTATCCAAGGTAATTTCCCCTCGATAGGCATCTCCATAGTTGTATTTGAGCACCGAAGACCCATTGTACCCATCATTACCTGAACCACCAACAAATGTTGATGATAATAGTGCGGTTCCATTGGGATTGAAACGGGCAATAAAAATATCTGAACCAGGAATATTACCAGAACCTCCTTGTGGTGAGAAAGTGATTCCACCATTAAAAGAGGCGTCATAGGGAGCGACGGTTGGAAAATCAGAAGACCCGGTCATTCCCATTACGTACAACTCGCCATTCGCATTGCAGATCATACTGCTCGGAAATTCATTTGAACTGGCTCCGCCCAAATAGGTAGAGAATAACAAAGTAGAACCGGAAGAATTGAATTTCATGATCCCAACATCAAAATTTTGATTAAACGACGTTACCCCGTTAAAAGACTGATCATAAGCCCCTACTGATGTAGGAAATCCAGATCCAAAAACGATGCCGCCACCAAAAACATTCCCTTGATCATCGGGAGTAGCAGTCGAACCCCAATTATCAGCGGTTGAACCACTAAACGTTGAGAAAGTCAAACTGGGATCAATAATCAACTCTTTCGTAGAATCATAAACGCCCAAATCATATGTAACTTCACCATTTACCAATTGAAATTGCACCTCGACAAATACTTTCTCACCATCAACCATTTGCCAAGCGATGGGTTTTTCTTCTGAAATAGAACCAAAGCTGTGGGAAATCTTTAATGCTCCTGCCGATTCCAACGCTACGTCGTCAGCACCTTCATAGCGTGATTTGATTTGATTGGGATTGATCCCTGGGGCAACCAAAAAGGAATATTTCAAACTTCCCTCTTCAGCAACGTATTCCATATCGATTCCTGGGTAGAAATTCTTCAGAACCGATTTGTGGTACGAGCGAACAAAACTTTTCCATTTCGCTGGATCATTTCCGATGTAGTAGTTGCTGTAGAAACTGGAAGCTTCCGAATTTTCCAATGCCCCAGTCCAGCTAGAACCTAAAAAATAATTGCGGATCAAATGCCCTTTAAAATTATGATTCTCGGCATTTTCAAGCACTCTATTTTCTTCGTTATGATCACCATGCAAGCCATCGTGAAAGTGAAAAATCATTCCTTTTTCAGCAATGTACATTTCCCCATTGTCCAGTTTCACTTGGTGCAGAAGTTCTTTGTCCCATTGCCCAGCATTGGCATGAAGCCATACCTTTTCAGTTTGACCGTAGATCACACCAAAAAAGAAACTGAAAACAAGAAGAAGCGCTTTTTTATTCATCCTACACAAACATAAGGCTTTTTGACCAATTTTTCAATTCAAATTCACCTGAATAAAAGGCTGTATACCTTTCTTTTAAAACTCAAAAACAGCGTTTTAGTTGCCTCGGATTTACCATTCTCCTAAATTATTGTTAAAGCCGCGCTGAAAACCCATGGATTCAACCTGAAATTCCATAGAATTAATGTAATTTTGCAAAACATTTTAAAAGACGTTTTTCGATGAGTGATGCAATAAAACACGAGTGTGGAATAGCTTTATTGAGGTTAAAAAAGCCACTGGAATTTTACCTTGAGAAGTATGGAACCGCATTTTACGCGTTAAACAAAATGCATCTTTTGATGGAAAAACAGCACAACCGTGGACAAGACGGAGCTGGATTGGCAAATATCAAATTTGATATGGAACCGGGAGAGCGATACATTTCTCGCCATCGAAGTATTGCCAAACAACCAATCGAAGATTTATTCAATCACATCGGAGAAAGACTTATCACATTGGAGCAAGAAAATCCATCAGCACTGGCGGATGTGAATTTCTTGAAAAAAAATATTGGCTTCACAGGTGAATTGTTCCTTGGGCATTTGCGTTACGGAACCTTCGGCAGAAATTCCATTGAAAGCTGTCACCCATTTTTACGCCAAAACAACTGGATTACCCGAAATTTAGTGGTTGCAGGTAACTTCAACTTGACGAATGTCGATGAACTTTTCAAAGTTTTGACGAAACTAGGTCAACACCCAAAAGAAGTTTCGGATACCGTAACCGTTTTAGAAAAAATTGGTCACTTCCTCGACGTTGAAAACGAAGAAATGTATAACCAATTGAAACCTCAAGGCTATACCAACGAAGAAATCTACGCTAAAATTGCGGAGAAATTGGATGTGGTTAAAATCTTGAAAAAAGCTTCCGAAGATTGGGATGGTGGTTATGCCATGGCTGGATTAATGGGACACGGAGATGCCTTTGTATTGCGAGATCCTGCTGGTATCCGACCTGTTTCTTGGTACGAAGACGATGAAATCGTAGTGGTTGCATCCGAACGTCCTGTTTTGCAAACAGCTTTCAATTTACGCGAAGATCAAATTAAAGAATTAACACCGGGCCACGCGTTGATCATCAAACGAAATGGGGTGGTCAGTGAAACTGAAATAAACGCACCGACTGAAAGAAAAAGTTGTTCATTCGAACGCATTTATTTCTCCCGTGGTAGCGACAAAGATATTTACAAAGAAAGAAAACAGCTAGGCAAAAACATTGTGCCTCAAGTATTGAAAACGATCGATTACGATTTGGACAATTCTGTTTTCTCCTTTATTCCGAATACAGCTGAAGTTTCTTTTTATGGGTTGATCAAAGGTTTAGAAGACCACTTGAACGACGAAAAATACAAAGCTATTCTTGCTTTGGGTAATTCAGTGACCCCAGAGAAATTGGAAGAAATTATATACCGAAGAGCCCGGATTGAAAAAATTGCCATCAAGGATGCAAAGCTTCGAACTTTCATTACCCAAGATGATTCACGCGACGATTTAGTCGCACATGTTTATGATATTACCTACGGCTCTGTAGTAAGAGGAAAAGACAATTTGGTCATCATAGATGATAGTATTGTTCGAGGTACGACGTTGAAACAAAGTATCCTCCGAATTTTGGATCGATTGGACCCGAAAAAAATCGTGGTTGTTTCTTCTGCTCCTCAAATTCGTTACCCCGATTGTTATGGAATAGACATGGCCAAAATGGGCGATTTTATTGCTTTTGATGCAGCCATTTCCTTATTGGTTGAGCGTGGAATGACGCAATTGATTGATGACGTTTACCTCAAATGTTTGGAGCAAAAAGATTTGCCAAAAGAGCAAATTAAAAACTACGTGAAAGAAATTTACGCGCCTTTCACGGATGATGAAATTTCAGATAAAATCTCCGAATTACTAACACCAAAATCGGTGCGTGCAGAGGTGAAAATCATTTATCAAACAGTAGAAAATCTTCACTTGGCTTGTCCTGAAAACTTGGGTGACTGGTATTTCACAGGAGATTACCCAACCCCTGGAGGAAACAAGGTCGTTAACAAAGCATTCCTCAATTGGAAAGAAGGCAAAAATGTTCGAGCCTATTAATTGAATAAATCTTGAAACGGAAAACAGCCATATTTTTTTATCTCTTAGGCGGATATGTGCTGTTGCAATTTGCTTGGTGGGCATATCATTTGGTTGAATTGACGCAAACACATGGTTTTGCCAATACCAGTGTTTCCAGAAAAGTTTTTATGATTTTGAGTGAGGGAATGGTGTTTTTTCTCATCATTCTAATTGGACTTTGGCAAATTCGCAAATCCATCAAGCGTGAACTCAAATTAGCCGACCGACAGCGCAATTTTCTTTTATCGGTGACGCATGAATTAAAAACGCCGCTCGCTGCCAACAAACTGTTCCTTCAAACCCTGCGCAAAAGAGATTTCGATGTAGAAAAACGCAATGATCTATTGGACAAAGCAATTTCTGAAAACGTACGATTGGAAAATATGATCGATAATATCTTGAATGCAACTCGATTGGAACATCAAACAATTTATCTCAATCGCGAAAATTTCAACTTAAGCGATTTACTCCTTAAAATTATTGATCGATTTGAAAAAGTATACCAAGTTCACAATCTTCAAAAAAACATTGAGCCAGAATTGAACATCGTGGCCGACTCAGCTATGATTGAAACAATTGTAGTCAATCTAATTGAAAATGCTTTGAAATACGCGGGTACTGATGCGGAAATACTTGTATCTTGTCGTAAAACAAATTCAGGAGTCTCCTTTTCCGTTGCCGACAATGGTCCAGGAGTGCCCGACAATTTGCAAAAAGAAATTTTTGATAAATTCATGCGGTCTGGGAATGAAGAAACCCGAACAAAAAAAGGAACGGGCCTGGGTTTGTTCATCTCTAAAGAATTTGCACAGCTCAACAAAGGTGTTATTCTGTATAAAAATAACACGCCAAAAGGAGCCATTTTTGAAGTAAATATAACACAATGACAAATAAATTCGGATTGATCATTTTGGACGGTTGGGGTCTTGGTAAAAAAGACAACAGCGATGCGGTATACCAAGCAAACACGCCCTACATGGACAGTTTGATGGCAAGCTTTCCAAATACTCGCTTAACTACCTTTGGAGAAGCCGTTGGGTTGCCTGAAGGTCAAATGGGTAATTCCGAAGTGGGTCATTTAAATATTGGTGCTGGAAGAATTGTTTACCAAGAACTTACCCGTATCAACAAATCGATTCGCGAAGGAGATTTTTTCCAAAATGAAACTTTGCTGAATGCCATGAATTTAGCGAAAGAGAAAGGACGTAAATTGCATTTGATGGGCTTGGTTTCTCGCGGTGGCGTGCACAGTTCGCAGGAACATTTGTATGCTATGTGCGAATTGGCTGAAAAACTAGGTGTTAAGCATGTTTACATTCACGCATTTACGGACGGACGAGATTGTGATCCAAAATCGGGTAAAGCTTTTTTGGCTGAATTGGAAGAAAATATTGCGGATAAAAGTGCCAAAGTTGCCACCATTATTGGCCGCTATTACGCCATGGATCGGGACAATCGTTGGGAACGAATCAAAGAAGCCTACGATGCAATGGTCAATCGAATTGGAACACCCTTTGAAAATTCCAACGCCGCTATCGACTCTGCTTACAACCAAGATATTACTGACGAATTTATTCCTGCTAGTATTATTTCCGTTGGAGAAGGAATTGACGCTTCGATTGCGAATGATGATGTTGTGATCAGTTTCAACTTCCGAACGGATCGACCGCGAGAAATAACGACGGCACTCACGCAGACTGCTTTTCATGAACAAAATATGCACCCGTTGCAGTTGCACTATTTTACCATGACGCAATACGATGAACATTTCAAAAATGTCCACGTTATTTTTGAAAAGGACAATTTGCAGAATACCTTGGGAGAAATCATGTCCAAATTGGACAGAACCCAAGTGCGTATTGCTGAAACCGAAAAATACCCACATGTTACTTTCTTTTTCTCAGGCGGACGTGAAGAACCGTTTGAAGGGGAGTCTAGAATTCTAGTCAATTCTCCAAAAGTTGCGACGTATGACCTACAACCTGAAATGAGTGCCATCGAGGTGAAAAACAAAATCGTGGAAAGTATCCAAACGGATGCACCTGATTTTATTTGTTTGAACTTTGCCAATGCAGATATGGTTGGACACACGGGCGTTTTCTCAGCTATCGTGAAAGCTGTTGAAACCGTTGATTCCTGTTTGAAAGAAGTCGTTGAAGCCGGCAGAGAAAAAGGCTATGAATTTTTGGTTATCGCGGACCACGGCAATGCCGATTTTGCGATGAATGCCGATGGAAGTCCCAACACGGCACACAGCATGAATCCAGTGCCCGCCGTTTTGGTCACAGACAAAAGAGATTTGCAATTGCAGGAAGGCATTTTGGCCGATGTGGCGCCGACTATTTTGCGAAGAATGGGTATTGCTGCTCCATACGAAATGGATGGAAAATCCCTGATCAAGTAATTATTTAAAATTGATATGGGGAACAAAGCAGCCAAAATTCAATTTACTTCCTACCAAAAATTTGTCATCGCTATATTAGCCATTGTTCAGTTTACAGTGATTTTGGATTTTATGGTACTTTCCCCTTTGGGAGCAATTGTATTGGAGAAATTGAGCATTACCACTCAAGAATTTGCACTCGTTGTTTCTGCCTATGCTGTTAGTGCTGGAATTTCAGGTTTGGCAACTGCTGGTTTTGCTGACAAATTTGACCGAAAGAAGATTCTACTTTTCTTTTATGCTGGATTCATCGTTGGTACCCTACTTTGTGCCATCGCCCCGAACTACGAATATTTATTAGCCGCTCGAATTTTTACAGGCGTTTTTGGTGGTGTAATGAGCTCCATCAGTTACGCGATAATTACCGATTTGTTCCCCATAGAAAAACGAGGAAGCGTCATGGGATATGTTCAAACGGCTTTTGCAGCTAGTCAAGTATTAGGAATTCCTTTTGGTTTATACGTCGCCAACAAAATCGATTGGCACGCTCCTTTTTATATTATTGTTGGCTTCTCCGTTTTGGTAGCCGTTATTGTTGCTTTTCGATTGAAACCCATCTCAGATCACATTGCAGCCAATAGAGATCGAAAACCCATCGCACACATGCGTCAAACCTTGTCCAACAAAAACTATTTAATTGGATTCACAGCCACCATTTTACTGTCAACTGGAGGTTACATGTTGATGCCTTTTGGAAGTGAGTTTGCCAACGAAAATTTAGGGTTATCCTTGGATGAATTGCCTTTCTTGTATATGGTAACAGGATTGTTTTCCATGTTTTTCGGACCGTTTATAGGTCGTGTGAGCGATCGAATAGGCAAATTTAAAATCTTCATTTTCGGGACCTTAACAACCATATTATTCGTGGCGATTTACACGAATTTGGGCATCACTCCGCTGTGGCTAGCAATTTTATTAAACATCGTGCTTTTCATCGGTATCAATTCCAGAATTGTTGCCTCCTCCGCATTGATTACAGCCGTTCCAGAACCACAAGATCGTGGAGCCTACATGAGCATCAATTCTTCTGTTCAACAAATTTCAGGTGCTTTTGCTTCTCTTTTGGCTGGCGCCATCGTTTACCAAGCGCTCGATGGAAAATTAATGAATTACCCCTTGTTGGGTGGAACGGTCATCCTAACGATGGTGATTTCCATATTTTTGATGCAACGGGTGGATAAGATGATTAAAAAAAGGTAGGATCAATAATATTCGTACTCTTTGATTCGAAGAATGATTATGTTGGAACTGCTATTTTCTTCCATCAAAATAGCCGACAAAAAGCCTGTTTTTTCGTTGTAGATGAATTGAGTTTCTAGTTTTAATGTACCCTCAACACTCACCTTTTTTTCCATTAAATTCCCTCCAGCATCATACGAAAATTGAATTTTTTCCTTTTCAATTCCTTGTTTTGATGTCTCGGTTTTTTTTAAAAGCAAATTCCCTTGCGCATCAAAAGTAAACTGTGTAATGATGCCTTCCTTGGTCGAAATATAGCGATCCTCGGTTCGGTTGATTTTTCCTTTTGTATCATAGAAATAGGTTTCTTTGGAAATAGGTGAGCCAAAACCATTTATTTTAGTTTTTATGGTTTTGCCATCTTTTACCTCATAGGTATATGATTCTTTGCTTTTTTCCTTGGTGCTCAATATTCCTTGACTATCTTGTCTACGCTGAAATTCTTCCAAGGAAGTAATGCGATGATCTTGATCGTACACTGTCGTCAAATAGGTTAAATTTTCTTCGTTGCCAACACTTTTGTATATCAGCCAACCTTTGTCGTTGTAAAAATAATGTGTCCAAACCGTATCTCTGGTTCCGTCATCTTTTCGCGTTTCATACGATCGATGGATTCGACCGAGTGTGTCAAATTCAAAAACCTGCCAATAATTTGTTTCTCGCATGGGAACTCCTTTGAACTTAAAGGTAAATCGACCATTGATGCTCTTGATATGATTTGCTCGAATAAAATCCGCATTGAAGACCCAATCTGCCGCTACTTGTTCCCCTTCCTTATTTGGGAAAATTTGCCCAAACAAAGTAATGGGAATGCCGATAAGTAAGAGGAAAAACAAAATTCGCATAGTCAAAATTAAGATTCTCTTTTCAAGAATGAGGCCAAGTTTTCGGTTGTTCCCCATATTGAATTGTTAAAACTTAACGGAAGTTGACTAAAAACGTAACATAACGCGTTGATCACACGTTACAAGCAAAAGAAGGATTTAATCATAAAATGTCAAAAAAAACAATTTCTCGGCTATTTAAATGGAGCAAATGGATTTTTGCATCCTTGGTATTGGTTTGCTTGCTCATAACCTTGGGTGTGTATTTGCTGCGCGATCGAGTTGTTGGCATTGTTGTCGGTGAAATCAATAAAAGTTTGAACGCACCCGTAAAAGTTGGGGATGCTGACTTGACTTTTTGGGGCTCTTTTCCAAATATCAGTGTTGATTTCAACGAAGTATTTGTGCACGACGCCATTCCTGAAGCAAAAGAAACAGATACACTTTTCTACTCCAAAAAAATTCGTTTAAAATTCAATCCGATTGATATCATCCATAAGAACTACAAGGTTAAAAAAATCGAAGTTTTTCCGGGTTACGCGCACATCAAACATTTTGCGGATGGTCGGTCCAATTTTGATATTACCAAACCTAGCAACGATTCTGTACCGTCCAATTTTGAATTTACACTGCATGAATTAGCCTTCGAAAACTTTCGGTTGGATTATTCCAACTTCAGTGCGAATCAATACCATTCTACGGTATTAAATGAAATGGTTTTGTCCGGTGATTTTACGGATAAAGTAATCGACTTAAACGCAGAAAGTGATTTGAAAATCAACTATGCTCAAAGCGGTGAAGTAAAGTTGGTTCAAAACAAAACCGCTTATTTCAATTTAAATTTACGAATTGATCAAGAAAATGGAATTGTCCGTTTAGCGGAAGCTCCAATAGAAATCGATCATTTGCCGTTTACTTTTGCGCTTGAAGTGCATGAAAGTCTTATTGATGTGCGCTTGAAAGGAAAGGATTTGCAACTCGTGGAGGTCGCCAAAAGTTTCCAGCACCAAAGTACCGAACAAATCGCTGAATTGAAAGGAGCCGGGAAAGTAGCATTTGATTTTCACTATTTCAACCAACGGAAAGAAAATGAAACGGGCAAAATAGAATGTAATTTTGGTATCGACAATGGAACCATTTTAGAACCTTCCCAAAAGCTTCAATTGTCGAATATCAATGTAAAAGGATTCTACGGAAACACGGATGAAAAAAAAGGCGAACACCTGGCCTTGGAGCAAGTAAGTTTCCGAACCGTTGCAGGACCTTTCTCTGGTAATTTAGTGATTTCTGAGTTTAGTCAGCCGCATTATCAAGGGAAGGCCAATGGTCGTATTGACTTGGCTGTGCTGCACGCTATTTTCCCTTTGCCAAATGTAGAACGAACTTCTGGAAAAATTGAAGTCGACACCAAATTTGACGTGAAGAGCAACGCTGCAGGTTATCAAATTCGTGATTGTGATGGCAACTTGGATTTTGTCAATGTGCAGTGTCAATTACAAAATGACAAACGTTATTTTGATCATATTACAGGTCGGTTTTTCTTAAAGGACAATACAGCCGGGTTAGAAAAAATAAGTTTGACTGTTGGCAATTCAGATTTGGCTTTGGATGGTCGCTTTGATCAGATCCAATCCTACTTGAATAATAGTGGTAACCTCATCGCGCAGGTGAAAATACGAAGTGCGTTCATTGATGTTCAAGATTTTTCTTCTTCTAGTAAAGCGGAAGAAATAGCGAACGGTCGCAATTATGTTCTACCAAATGATATTGAAGCCAATATTGACTTATTGGCCAATAATTTGACGTATGAAGCGCATCAATTCAAAAAACTGAGCACTGAGTTGCAAATTCGAGATCGCAATCTGCATTTCAAAAACTTAGCACTACAAAATTCTCAAGCAGATATTCAAGGCAGTGTTTTAATTCAAGAAAAATCGCCCGAAATTTTCACCATTAGTACAGATGCGCACTCCGAAAATATTTCTTTTCAGCCTGTTTTTGCAGAATGGAACAATTTTGAGCAAAGCGTCATTACTTCGAATAACATTAGCGGAAAAGTGGCGGTAGACATGCAATTTACTGCGCCTTTTGATTTGCGATCTGGCATTAAAATGAAAGACATTGTTGCCACCGTGAAATTGCGCATTGACGAAGGTCGATTGAAAAACGTCGAGGCTTTCAAATCGATAACCGCTAGTTTAAGTGAATCTTCGATGACCCGTATTTTGTTAAAACAAAATAACATTCAAAACTTTGAGAAAAATCTATTGGACTTGAAATTTGAAAGTCTAGAAAATATTTTCACCATCAAGGGTGGTAAGTTGAACATTCCAAAAATGACAATTGCGTCAAATGCCATGACGGTGAACCTCTCAGGTACGCATGATTTCGATAACCAAGTCGATTATCATTTTGATTTTAATTTGCGTGATATTAAAAAAACGCAAACCGTTACAGAATTTGGAACGGTCGTAGAAGATGGAACGGGACTTCGCTTATTCGCTCACATGTTTGGCCCAATGGACGATCCAACGATCAAATGGGATCAACAAGCCAAGCGTGAATTAGCCAAAGCGAATATTGAAGCGGAAAAACAAAGTACCAAAGAAATGCTAAAAGCTGATTTTGGTTTATTCAAAAAAGATACCACGGTTCGAGCGTTTCAAGCAAAAGAAAAACCGAAAGAAGAAATTCAAATTACTTTCGGCGGTACGAAAGAAATGGAAGTCGCTGAAGAAGTGAAAGTCAAAAAAGACACTAAAATCACCAAGGCGCTTCAAAAATGGAAAGATGAGTCCCAGAAGGACAAAGACGGCAACATAAAAGTTATTTCTCAATAAAAAAGACGATTCTTTCGAATCGTCTTTTTTTTGCTTTAAAATTTTAAAAACCGAAAAATATGACTAAATTTGTCATGAATAAATTTGTCAATAATGAAAACATTTTTGAAAAATGCAAGAATCCAAAAAGGATTGCTCATCCGAGAATTGGCTCAGCTTCTTGGCGTAGATCAAGCATTGGTGAGTAAATTTGAAAGTGGGAATAGACTGCCAACAAGAAACCAAATAAAAAACCTCGCCAAACACTTGGATATTTCCATGGATGAACTTCAGGTACTTTGGTTGAAAGAAAAAATTCTAGCGGAGGTTGGCAATGACTATTTAGCGACAAAAGCTTTGCAAATGGTTCAAGAAGAAATCGCCCAATACAATCGAATACCTTCCATCCAAATTTCAAATGATTTAGAAAAAATTCTTCAAGATATCGATCAATTAAAAAGCGAATTAGACAAATTACGCGCCTATGATAGCTACCGAATTGCGCAAGCGCTTGAACTTGAATACACCTTTGAAAGTAACCGTATAGAGGGAAATACACTTACACTGCGCGAAACAGATTTGGTAATCAATGAAGGATTGACGATTTCAGGTAAAACCATGCGGGAGCATCTGGAAGCAATCAATCACAAAGACGCTATCGATTACGTAAAAGATTTGGTTGTACGTCGCATACCGATTAATGAGCGAGAGGTGTTAACGATTCATAACCTTATTTTACGGGGTATACTTCCAGAGAATGCAGGTGTTTATCGAAAGGTACAAGTTATGATTCAAGGAAGTGCACATGTGCCTCCTCAGCCATTTTTAGTTCCAAAACAAATGGAAGAATACTTCGATTGGTTTCAAATCAACAAAGACCAGCTACATCCAGTAATTTTGGCTGCAGAAATGCACGAGCGTTTGGTCACCATACACCCGTTCATTGATGGAAATGGGCGTACATCGCGGTTAATCATGAATATGATTCTCCTGAAAAATGGTTACGTTATTGCCAATATCAAAGGAGATAATCAAAATCGTTTTAGCTATTATGAAGCACTCGAAAAAGTCCAAACAGACAAAAGTAAAGATGCTTTTCATCTACTGGTCGCTAAGGTCGAAAAAGAATGCCTTGAACGTTACCTTTCGATTCTACGATAAAAGAGAGCCCTGATTTTGAATAAAATCAGGGCTCTTCATTTAGTTCTTAATGATTTTAACGTGTGAAGTTTTGTTTTCGTCAGAAACAACTACAACGTACAACCCATTTGGGAGATCTGAAATATCAATTTTCCCCGTGTAAACTCCGAACTCTGTTTCGATATTGGTGGATTTCACCATTTTTCCCAAATTATCTACTATCGAAATTTTCACGCGACTATCAAATTTCCGCAAAGAAATATTCAATTCATCATGAGTTGGATTGGGATGAACTGCTAACTCTGGCAAATTGTTTATTTCTTCATAGGACAAAGGATAATTTACCGTAAAGTTGTAATGGATGTTTTTTCCAAAGTCTCCTAGAAAATTTTTGACAGTCGGTCCGGCCACTTCTTGAAATTTTGTGTATCCAGTACCATCGTTGTTGGCCCAAAACGAAATTCCGTCTTCATCTGAATCAGTCACATTATAGGTGAAACAACCCAATGGTAAAGTCAATGTATCTCGATACAAAGTATTGGCTGTCATGTTGCTTCTAGAGAACACAACATTGTCTTGGTCATCCAGGATTTCGTAATAATTTTCACCTGGGAAACTGTTGGTTCTAAAATGAATAATCAAATTGGATGGTACAACATCTGGTATTTTGAAAGTGGAAGAATAACGATTGTTCAAGGCATAAACATCTGTGCCATTATTCGGCTCAGCCACTTCAGCATAAAATGTGTTGGTAGAACTGGAAGAAATTGACGACCACAGACTAGCAGGCGAAGGCAATTCCACTTCTTCTGTAATGCCACTTGCCAAAGTTCCCGTCCAATTGTAAATCTCTGGTGTGCTTGCTGAATTTACCCAATATTTGATTTTCACCTGGGTCAAAACAGTTGAACCCTCATTTTTCAGTACGACTTTCGGCGAATGGCAAATCGAATTTAAACGCGCGAATTCCACTCTTTCTGAAGGTTGAGAAACTTCAACAATCGCTGCATCCAAGGTTTTGTTGATTGCACCATAGGTGACCAATTGGTTACTTACTATGTAGTTTGAAGCTCCAGCTGCTGTTATGAGACCATAGTCCAAATTCACCACACTTCCAGGTGTTACCAAAGGAGTGATATCGTTGTGTTCCACTTCAGTTGGAGCTCCTGGACACCAGCCAGCGCGGTCATAAATCCAAGTTCCTCCTTGTGGGTAAATCGGATTGTCCGCACACCCTTTCCAAACTTGCCAATCGAATTCCGTCGCTCCTCCATTCACATTTAAAAAGTGATTTCGTGGAATAAATTCTCCTTCTTGGCCATGACCAGAAATAGAGGTTCTTACTTTGAATGCATTTCCAGTTGGCAAGGTTGGAACATCAATTGGCTCGAAATATTGATCACTCATAATGGAAGTATAGGATCTTGATTCCGTTCGCCATACTTCTCTAATATCCAAAACATCTCTAAAGGGTGTTCCGACGATAAACAAAAATTGAATGTCCATGTCTTCTTGCCATTGTCCTCCCCTTTCCATGGTAATTCGCTTGTTTCCTTTTAAAATTGGCATATAATCAGTCATGTCAAAAGTCCATGTTTTACCATTCGGCCCCAAATTCAGATTAATCCCATAAGGTGTTACAAAGGACATTAATTCAAATTTCATTGGATAACGACGCATATAATTCAATACCGTTGGCGTAACAGAGCCGTCAATTGAAACGGGCACCGTTCCGATAATTAATCCGGTGGTCGCATCGTAAATGTTTTGTGGGATAGCCGCCCAAACTTGCTGTGTGTTAATACTCAAAACCTCATCGTTTTGCAAAGTCCCGATGTGGGGAACAATGGTGAATTCTTCGATAGTATTGGGGGCCAACTCAATAGAATCCATAGACAAAACTGTCGTTATTGTCGTATCATAAATTCCGTTTAACAAAGTGATATTAGGACGGAAATTCGTGTTAACAAAAAATCGACTCAAATCCTCTCCACGAGTGGATTTCCATATTGAAAAAGTAGTAGCCGATGCAATAGCTGTATTTACTGATGCATCATAAATCGAATTTCCTGTACCTTCATCAAATGGGTAATAAGCTACCAAATGAGCATATTGAGGATGCGCATTCGTTAATGAAATGTTTTTCCAGCCTTGTATATCTGTGGCTGTAAGCGCTTTATCCCAAATGCGCAATTCATCAATACTGCCTTTGTAGTTGTTTGTGTATGAAGCACTTTTTCCAATGACAAATTGAGCAAGCTCTATTGGCTTTACTTTTCCTGTCCCAGAATGCCACAAGGTTCCATTGAGATAAATTTGCATCACTCCAGTAGTCGCATTTTTTACAAATGCCCAATGATTCCATTGGCCTTCGTATTCATATACGGCAGCCGCTTTGTTTATTCGGTCATACCCTCCAACATTGCCACAATCCCAATAAATACTTCCATCTGACCAAGGTAAATGGATATTCAGTTCTCTTTCTCCATTTGAACCTAGTCCTTCCAAAATGGATGTATTTGCCGGAAGTAAATTTGCATCCCCAAAAGCCCAAAATGAAACGGTTACTTCGTTATTTATGGTAGACATCGCTGTTACAGGAACGTCTACATGACCACCACCTGCAAGATTGAGATAATACCCATTGTTGGCGGTCAAGGATAAATCAGGTGTTGATGATGTACCTTCTAAAACCACCGCTGTTCCACCAGATCCTTGTGTAAAAGAAAATTCTACAATCAAATTATCGATTCCATTCCATACAAACGGCGTATAAAATTGAATTCGGTTAGAACCTGTCAAAAATGAATAATGATTGAAATATACCTCGGTAAAACCCGCTAGATCTAAATTGATTGCTGACAAAACAGTGGCACTTGTACCTTTGATCTTGACTTTTAAAAAATTAACATTTCCCCCATTTAGCGCATTTACCAAGAATCCGTCAATATTTCCGGCGGTGAAACCTGCTGTATTTAATTCCGCCGCAGTATAAATAAATTGAGATTTTCCAGAAAAATTTGAGGCATTTAAAGCTTGAGGCATCCCTGTCGACCCTGTCAATAATGGATATTGACTTTCACTTACTATGTTGTTTAAATTCACTTGTTGCAGTGAATACTGATAGTAGTCATACGCCGGAGAATTCGAATAATTAAAGGTTGTTCCGGTAAATCCAGAAATAATATGAGAAGGTTGTGTGAAAAGCACAGAATCCACTCGAGTAGAGTCGTGTAAATACGTATTGCAACTATAATCCCATTCTCCACAACCCAAATTCGTGTTGCTTCCAGTTGAAATGGAACCGTTTTTGCAACGCATATTGTACCGCATTAAAATCTTCTCATAGGTCACACCAGAAATATCAGGAAATGATATCACCGTGTCTCGGATGCCTGATCCATAGGTCATGCTGTAATTAAAGGTGTTGACTACAATTGTATCTCCAGGGACTTGCGCCACAAAATTGTGGACAGTAAATAATAGAATCAAGACCAAGGCAGAGGTTTTCAATAATTTCATATATTTTGTTTTTGCAATGCTGTATTTCAAAAGTAAAATTACATGAAAAAAGCAGAACTCGTTTTTGATACTCAAAATTGAGACAATCTTACTTTTCTTCGTTGAAATTTTCACATTTGCTTTCACTTTAAAATCTAATTTTAAAACTCGATAAAAAGTCGGTACTTTTGCAGTCGAAATGGTTAAAATCAGAGATATTGAATTGGGCGAATTTCCGCTCTTGTTGGCACCGATGGAAGACGTGAGTGATCCACCATTCCGTGCGCTTTGCAAAAAGAATGGTGCTGATTTAATGTATACTGAGTTTATTTCATCCGAAGGTTTGATCCGTGATGCTGCAAAGTCGGTGATGAAAATGGATATCTACGAATACGAAAGACCAGTAGGAATTCAAATTTTTGGGTACGACATCGACAGCATGACGCAAGCCACCCAAATCATCGAGCGGACGAATCCAGATATTATCGATATTAACTACGGTTGCCCCGTAAAAAAAGTCGCGTGCAAAGGAGCTGGGGCTGGAATTTTGCAAGATATTCCCAAAATGGTGCGAATGACAGAAGCCATCGTGAAAGCAACAAAATTGCCTGTTACCGTAAAAACGCGTTTGGGTTGGGACGACAGTACGAAATTTGTTGTGGAAACAGCCGAGCGATTGCAAGATGTTGGGATTGAAGCAATCTCCATTCACGGAAGAACCCGAAAACAAATGTACAAAGGTGAAGCAGATTGGACATTGATTGGGGAAGTGAAAAATAACCCTAGAATGAAAATCCCTGTATTCGGCAATGGTGATATCGATTCTCCTGAAAAAGTAATCGAATACAAAAACAAATATGGTGTGGACGGCGTCATGATCGGTCGCGCCAGCATTGGTTATCCTTGGGTTTTTAACGAAATCAAACATTTCATGAAGACTGGAAAGCATCTTGAGGCGCCAGGCATTACCGATCGTGTTCAAATTGCTAAAGACCATTTAAACATGAGCGTAGATTGGAAAGGTGAAATCTTAGGCGTTGCCGAAATGAAAAGACACTATTCTAATTATTTCAAAGGCATCGCACATTTCAAAGAATACCGAACCAAATTGGTTACTTCCTTTAATTTGCAAGAAATAATGGATACATTGGATTATATTGAAGCCAATGCTGACCAATTTGAATTAATTGTTCAATAAGGTTATTTCCCTGTTCTACCTTCCCCTTTTAGTTTTTGATTATCTTTAGACTTCAAATTTTTAAAGTCAAAAAATGCAACGATATCAAAGCTATGCCTTAGGTCAATGGATCGATGGTGAAGGAGTAGAAACCAATTTATACAATGCAATTACGGGTGAACATTTCGGTGAAACTTCCAGTGTTGGATTGGATTACAAGGCAATGATGCACTATGCCGTAAAAAATGGCGGTTACAAGTTGCGAAAAATGACATTCCAAGAAAGAGGTCGAATGCTCAAAGCTTTAGCGCTTTTTCTAATGGACAATAAAAAGAAATATTACGAAGTTAGCGCATGGTCCGGTGCTACCAAAGTAGATTCATGGATTGATATAGAAGGTGGAATCGGCAACCTTTTTGCCAACGCGTCTTTGCGTCGTCAGTTTCCAGATTTACCGTATTACGTGGATGGCGTAGCTGCCCCACTTTCCAAAGAAGGATCTTTCATAGGACATCATATCATGGTGCCAAAAGAAGGTGTTGCCATACATATCAACGCATTTAATTTTCCTATTTGGGGAATGTTGGAAAAAATCGCTGTGAATTTAATGGCGGGGGTTCCAACCATTGTAAAACCATCCGAATATACTTGCTACCTTACCGAAGTCATGGTACGTGACATCATCGCCTCGAAAATAGTACCGGAAGGTTCTTTGCAACTCGTTTGTGGTCTAGGTCGTGGAATTTTGGATTTTGTTGATTCGCAAGACACGGTTACTTTCACAGGAAGTGCTCACACCGGAAAAAAACTAAAATCATTGCCTCAAATCGTTGAAAACAGTGTGTCTTTCAACCTTGAAGCCGATTCACTCAACGCCAGCATATTGGGTAAATTTGCCGCGCCAGGAACGGTTGAATTCGATTTATTTATCAAAGAAGCTGCAAAAGAAATCACCGTAAAAGCTGGTCAAAAATGTACTGCCGTTCGTCGGATTATTGTTCCTGAAGAATGGATTGACGAAGTACAAAATGGAATTTCTGCCCGTTTGGCTACTACTAAAATTGGTGACCCAAGTATGGAGGGTGTGCGCATGGGTGCTTTGGCAACTCGCACCCAAGTGGAGCGCGTTACGGAATCGGTTAACCGATTGAAAAAATCGCAAGAAATCGTTTTTGGAGACTTGGAAAATTTTGAAGTATATGGTGCTGATCGCAATGTTGGCGCCTTCTTCTCTCCAATTCTTTTTCGAAATGATGACCCTTTTCACAAAACGGATTGTCACGATATTGAAGCGTTTGGACCCGTTTCTACGATTATGCCGTACAAAACAATGGACGATGCAGTCGAATTAGCCAAAATGGGGAAAGGTTCTTTGGTTTCGTCGATTGTAACACCGGATGATCGCGAAGCGAGAGAATTCGTCGTTGGAGCAGCAAGCATGCACGGACGAATCTTGGTTTTGAATGAATCTTGTGCCAAAGAAAGTACAGGACACGGTTCACCCATGCCGCTTTTAACGCACGGTGGCCCTGGTCGCGCCGGCGGTGGCGAAGAAATGGGTGGAAAACGTGGAATCTTGCATTATTTGCAGCGAACAGCGATACAAGGACATCCGACGACCATCACGCACATTACACAACAATTCCAAGTTGGCGCGAACATGCCTGAAGCGAATCCTCATGTTTTCAGACAACATTTTGAAGAATTGGAAATTGGTGATACCGTCTTTACACACAAACACACCGTTACTGACGCCGATATTGTGAACTTCGCCAATGTTTCCGGAGATAATTTCTACGCACATATGGATGCTACTTCTTTGGAGGGAACCATTTTTGAAGGAAGAGTTGCCCACGGTTATTTTATCCTTTCAAAAGCGGCCGGTTTGTTTGTTGACCCGAAAAAAGGTCCTGTTTTATTAAATTATGGTTTGGATGAAGCGCGCTTTGTAAAACCTGTTTATCCAGGCGCCACCATTGGTGTTCGTTTCACGGTAAAAGAGAAAATAGATCAAGAGAAAAAAAGCGAAGAAGATATAGCCAAAGGAATCGTGAAATTTCTGGTAGACGTTTACGATGAAACTGGAGAAACTGTAGCATTGGCTACGATTTTAACCATGGTTAAAAAAATAAACCAGGATTGATGTAACTCTCTTTTCATGATTCGACCACTACTTTTTTTCATTTTCTTGCTCGTTTTTACGAGTGGAAATGGCGTGGCTCAGAATTACGATACCTATTGGAATTACGACATATCCGATGGGCTTCCTACGAATTCAAATTATGATTTGATGATCGATTCCAAAGGGAGAATTTGGTTTGGATCCGACTTTGGTGTTACCTGTTATAATGGTCAAACATTTCAAAATTACACAACCGACGATGGTTTAAATGATAATACTGTACTTCGCTGTTTTGAAGATCGAAATGGAAGAATTTGGTTTCATCACAACAATCGATTGCCGAGTTATTACGAAAATGGCGAAATCTACAAAATAGAAGGACCCAAGGAAAAATTAATCATAAATTCCTCAAGTGAATTTGGACAACTTGAAAATGGGGAAATCTACCTCGGTTGTGCAAATGGCTACCTGATGCTGGACAATAATTTGAAAGCAACTTACTTTAAATTGAATTCCAAATACCCTAGAAGTATTGTGTCAGGTAAAAAAAACGAATTGTTAGCATTTAATAATTTGAATGAAAAGTTTCATGTTAAAGTGATTAATCTGACATCATTTTTGCCTTTGGCAAGGAAGAATTTTTACAATCTATCCACCTGTCTCAACAGGTCAATAGAATATACCTTGCAAAATTATCAAGAGAATGCAAACCACCTCAAACTGAATCGGAATCTTGGAAATTATGACTACGGTCAACCTTTTTACATTCAAAAGTTCAAGTCAAAAATTTATTACTGCACCTCAAGGGGTCTTTACATTTTTAAAGAAGATAAGGATCACAACCTAATACTCCAACAAAAGTTATTAGATGGTCAAAAAGTGGTGTCTTTAAAATTTGATTATCAAGGCAATATGTGGTTGTCTTCCGTTGATAAAGGAATCTATTTCTACCCAAATAATGAAATTAAAAAAATTGAATTACCCCCGAATTCAAAAATTAAATCACAAGCCAAATACAGGAACGGAATTCTTTATGGGCTTGACAATGGCCAAATCGTTTCGACTGCCGGCAAAGAAATAAAGAAATACTTGCAAGTTTCCGATCAGAATGCATTTATTCAAAACGTAAGTTTATTTGAGGATGGAACACTTATTTATGATACTGGTGAAAAGCTAGTATATCATTCTTCAACCGAAAACTTACGTTTCAATTTCACCCATTCTTCGTATAAAACAATCTTTTTATCGAAAAATGCGAAGTATTACATGACTAGTCATAGTGGCCTAGTTGTTTTAGATCCAACTAAAAAAAGTCTTCAAATCCTTTATCGCGATGTTTTAGGGAAAACACGCAAACTAATTGAATACCACGGAGAACTATACATAGCTACACAAACAGGATTGTATCGAATCGTTAATGACTATCCTGAAATCGTCTATCTAAAAGCCATTGAAAACACAAGAATAAACGACTTGGTTGTTTACGATGATAAATTATTCATATCCACGGGAAGTGAAGGCATTATTGTTTTTGATGGAAAAAATACAACCCAAGTATCAGAAAATTCAGGATTACTCAGTAATCAAGTAACCCTTTTAAGGAAGACAAATAGAGGTACAATCTGGATTGCCACCAATCTTGGCCTTCAAGAAATCGAACTGAAAAACGGACTTTTAAAAGAAGTTAATCGATTTGATCTAAAAACCAATTTATTGACCGCTGAAATTGTGGACATGGACGACATCGGTGATTATTTAATGATCACTACGGAAAACAGCCTTTTTTCCTATAAAAATAACGTCCACCAAAAGAGATTGAAATTACATCTATTTTTAAACGAATTTCGCATTAATTCAAAAAAAATAAAAGACACCATTCTTGAAGCACATTCTGGAGACAATTTAAAAATTACAACCGCTGTTCCTAATTTCACAAAGCATCCAACAGAATATTTTTATAGAATAAACAAGGAACCTTGGGTGAAAAACAATTCAGAAATTTTCTCGTTTTTGAAATTGAGTCCGGGAGATTATGAACTCGAAATAGTTGCAAAATCTCCATTTTTCCAAGATAGTGACGTGCAAACCATCCGTTTTTCTGTTTCTGAAAAGTGGTATCAAAATCTTTTCGTTTTGATTAACATTTTCTCTTTTGTCATTCTGATTCTAATTCTCTTTTTTAGAAGACGAGCTTTAAAAAAAGCTGAACACAAACGAGCTGTTTTGAAATCTGAGCTACTCTCACTTCAATCCCAAATGAATCCACATTTTACGTTCAATAGTTTGAATTCAATTCAAAGTTATTTGGGCTCACACGATCAACGGTCGGCGCAAATATATTTGGCCGATTTTGCTAATTTGATGCGAACAATCCTCGATCAAGCCAAATTACACCTTATCTCATTGGACAAAGAAGTGGATTTTCTTAAAAATTATCTGGACCTTGAAAAAAGACGTTTGGAAAACCAATTTGACTATCAAATAATCATTGATGATGATATCGAAAGTCAAAATACTATGGTGCCAACTTTGAGGCTGCAACCTTTTGTGGAAAATGCGATTTGGCACGGTGTTGCTGGACTAGATTACCAAGGCAGCATCACCATTCACTTCAAAAAAGTAGCATCAAAAATCGTTTGTGAAATCATTGACAACGGGCAAGGATTTGAAAAATCCAAAAAAGCAAACACTAGCCGACCTTATCACAAATCTACTGGAATAGTAAATTGTCGCGAAAGAATTGATTTGTTCAAAGAAATCTATCATCATACCATAACATTAAATTTTCTCTCACCCGATACGAAAACCACAGGTACGATCGTTCAAGTATCATTTCCACACCTTAATTTAAATGAGTCTAGAATCTAAAAATAGAATATTAACGGCTATCATTTTGGATGATGAAAAAACCGCATGTCAATTATTGAATTCAATGATTGATCAATATTGCCCAACGATTGAAGTCGTATTGGTTACGCAAGACCCATTTCTCGCGCTTGAAAAAATGGAAGATTTAGAACCAGATGTTTTGTTTATTGATATCAATATGCCTAAAATGTCCGGATTTGAATTCATTGAAAAAATGACGGATTTTGAAGGTAAAATCATTTTTACCACAGCTTATGACAACTATGCTATTCAGGCTTTTAAATATGCCGCTTTTGATTATTTACTGAAACCAATTCATGTGGAGCAATTGGAAAATACCGTCAATCGACTATCCAAACTTTCACCACCCAAACCAGCACCAGCATTCAATCAAATCAACCAACTCCTTGCCGCGCTGAATGTTGAAAAAACAAAATCTTCAGAAGTATTGGCCGTTCACAACAACGGTGACCTTCAATTCATAGATAAAAACGCTATTCACTATTTTGAAGCATCGAGCAATTATACGCTTATTCATTTCAACAATGAAAAACACCTAAGTTCAAAAACACTCAAAGAGTTTGAAAACCTGTTGGACGAATCCGTTTTCATACGCGTTCACAAATCATTTATTGTCAACGTAAAATTCATCGAAAAATATTCTCCAAAAGAAGGAGGGTTTGTCACGCTAAAATCTGGAATGCAAGTACCTTTTTCCAGAAGAAAGCGCCATTTACTAAATCAATTTTCCATTTAATAAGGGATTTGACCGTTTACTCATTCCTTTTCACATTTTCAATTTCCTCAGATAAGGCTGGGTAAATAGGTCTACTTTTATGTCTGAACAGAGAGAAATAGGAAGCAAACTATTTTATTTCTCTCGCCTATTTTCACTGAAAAAATTGTCTTTAGGGCAATTGAAAAGATAAGTTAATAACTTAAACCGCTGTTCAATGAACCGTTTTCAATAACCGAAAACGGTTTTTTTGTTTTCTAAAACTGGAAGTAAACAAAGGGTTTGCTCACGTCTGAAATGGCTTGGTACATCGCAAATAACAAAACGGTCACGGCCATTACTTTACTATAGATAGACAACTTTTCGAAACGAAATTCCCAGCCATCTTTTATTCTTTGAGGCAACCAATGCACCAAAAAACCGAAAATCATCACGATGAAAACCGAGGCATAAGTTGTAATCACCTTACTGAAAACAGGCCATGAAAAATCAAAATGATGCGCGATTTGATTGAGCATTATCAGCGGCTGTCCATCGTCTTCCAAGCGGAACCAAATCCGGGTAAAAGTGATGAAATTAAAGGTTACGAAAATTTTCCAGAAATGAGTAAACCAACCAGTTTTTGTTTCATATGGGCTGATTTTTCGCCAATAGTTGTACAAAATCAATGCTGCACCGTTCATGGCACCCCAAATCACGAAATTTGTGCTGGCACCGTGCCAAAGTCCACCTACAACCATGGTAATCAACAAATTCAAGTCGCGATGAATCAAACTTTTAAAGTTCTTGATAAACAGCACGCCGTAGATGTAAATGATCATTAAACCAAAGTAGACGAAAATTAAGGCGTACCATTTGGTAATTAATATCAAAAAGATAAAAACGATAGTCGAAGCGATATACGTTCCGATTCCACCTGTTCGATTTCCACCCAATGGGATGTACAAGTAATCTCTCAACCAAGAACCCAATGATTTGTGCCATCTTCGCCAAAAATCGGCTACACTTGTGGCTTTGTAGGGCGAATTGAAATTTTCCAATAACTTGAATCCCATCAAACGAGAAATCCCGATGGCAATGTCGGTATAACCAGAAAAATCGCCGTAAATCTGTAAGGAATAACCCCACATCGCTAAAATGGAGACAAAACCTGGATAGGATTCTGGAGATTCCGCTACCAAGTCGATAAAATGAATCGCGATGTAATCGGCCAAAATGACTTTTTTCATCAAACCTTTTACGATTTGAACGATTGCCCAGGAGAAATCTTTGTTGTCGAGTTGAAATGGCTGATGGATTTGAGGAATAAAATCCCGTGCTCGCACGATCGGACCAGCCACCAATTGTGGAAAGAACGTGACAAAGAAAGCATAGTCGAAGAAACTTTTTACGGGCTCAATCTCCTTGCGGTAAATATCTACGACGTAAGAAATACTTTGGAATGTAAAAAAGGAAACTCCAACGGGCAGCATGATCCTTTCAGAGAATGAACCTTCACCCCAAAACCCATTTGCCCAGCGCGCAAAGTGATTGAATACTTCGTAATTGGTATGAAAAACCTCGTTGAACGATTCCGTGAAAAAATAAGCGTATTTGAAATACCCCAGAATTAGAATGTTGAACAAAGCCGAAAAGGCAATGATCCATTTTTTTCGAAGCGGTGTTTCGGCCTTGAAAATCCATTTGCCCATGAAGAAATTCACGACCAAACTCAACCCTAACAGCAAAACAAACAATTCCGACGATTTGTAATAGAAGAATACACTTACGCCAGTCAAGAAAAAACTGCGCACCCAGAATTTTTCGTGAAAACGAGAAAGTAAAAACACGGCGGCTAAAAATAGTAGCCAACAATCGAAGGACGATAATTGAAGCGCAAATTTCCCTTGCATCAATCGCCATGTCAAATAGGCCAACGCCGCACCATTGACCAGACTAAAACCTAGCCATTTCTGCCACTTTATCGCGAAAGGTTCTTTGAATAGAAAATAGTTGAAGCCAATGAAAAACAAAAGGGTCGAAGCGTCGTGAAACTGAAAGAAAGTTAATCCGACAACGGAAGTCGCGAAAAAGGAAATCAATTTTACCCGTTTCGATAAATCCAACAAGGTGAATACGCCAAATACCAAAATGAAAAATACCCAGAAATTTAGCTGAGTAAAACTCAACGGTGACGCAGGGTCAAAAGCAAAAGAAAATACCGAAGTCAAGCGTTCGAAAGCCAGCATACTATTTCATATTATCGTTTGGTACCATTCGTTGATTAAACTGAATCAAGAATTTTTGAAAAGCATCGTAGTACAAATCTCCAATTAAATGATAGCCCTCCGCGCTAAAGTGAACCAAGTCGGAACGCATCAATTGATGACGATGCCAATGCTTGGACGAACCCAATTCGCCCATAATTCCATAAAAATCATACACCGGTACTTGATATTGTTCTGCCAATTCACGAATCACGGTTCGTTCTCGGTCGATATTTCGGTTCAAATGAATTTTGTGGTAGTATGAATCATTCGGCACGGTCAAAAGAATGGCACATTTCGGATTCGCCCGCAAAACGATTTTCATCATTTTCTCCAAATTGGACTTGTACACTTGCGGATCAAAATCGTCATAGGGAACATTTCCGTCATTTGTACCCACAGAAAAAGCAAAGAAATCCGGCGGTAAGGTCCGCAATTGTTCCTCAAAATTGATGCAATCCAAATAGGTATACAATCCAGCACCATTGATACCAATTGCTGTGTAGGAAATCCCTGGCGAATCATTCAATAATTGAAAACCATAGATTTCCAAAGGAATCACTTCTTTTACGCAGCGCTCAATCTGTAAATCAAACGAAGTCAACGGTTCCATGAAAACCACTTCGGTATACCCGACAACCGTATCGATTGATTGTGTCCACCATAATATTTCATCACTTCCCCAATTGAAATCAAAGGGAAAATCGCCCTGGTTGTGGAAAATTCGAATTTTTGTAAACGGTGATTTTACGTCGGTTTTGTCGTATTTGAAGAGAATATTGGTGATGGAATCACTGCACGTTATTTTTGCCCCTAAAAGGCCATAATCTTGATCCCGCTGGGCACTAACCACACTTCGATAGCTTTGCCACTGGTTGGGGGATGAAAATTCATAATTCCAAGGATTGTTGGTCATGGCCAAATCAAACGGAAATACCCAGCCTCTTTCTCCCGGGATTTCGGACCAGCGTGTTTGCAGCTTCGTCCGAACATCATGGGTATAAATATCTGCTTGCAAATGGGAACCGCCAATGTGGTAAAAATTGAGTTTTTCGCTTTTTAAGTTCTCCATTTTTTGGAGTTTTTGAGCGAGATATTCCCAATTTGGACTTTCAGCAGAATAAAATTGAAAGTAATTCAAATCAAAATTGACCATAGGGAAGTTGGCCATGAAATTCGTATCAAAATCAATCGATTTTTCTGGATGAAAAGCAGAGAGCGAGTCTTTTACTTCAATCACCTGCGCTTTCGAATCCATGCTTACTAAAACACAAAAAGCAAACAATAATAACGTGTTTTTTAGCATCAATTTTTTCCCATTTGTAAAAATTCAGCCATTAAAGCATCGTAAAAAAGTTGCGCGGCGAAACTTGCTCCTTTGATACTGAAATGTGTATAATCCGATCTCGCCAAATCTTTTTCGACCCAAGAAGGCATACTGTTCTTTCCGCCCATCGCGTCGAATAAATCCCAAAATCCGATATTCATATTTATACTCGCTTTTTTCATTTGCTCAACACAGTAAGGCAACATTGGATATGTTTCGTAGGTTCCGTTGATCATTTTCGACATGTCACTTGGGCCAATCACCATGATAGCCAAATCTGGTTTCAATTTACGCAAGGTTCGCAATTGCCCTTGAAAATAATTGACATAATTGCGCACCGAAGCACTGTCCTTCATGCCGGGCATCGAATTTCCACCAAATTGCATAATCACCATTCCCACGTTCAATTCGTTTAACATGTTCGCAAACGATGGTTGATTGATTGCGCCAAAAAACGTGCCACTTGAGCCGCGCATTCCGATGTTGTCCACTTGCAGTCCATAATCTCCTTCCAAAGAAAATCCGTTGATATTTGGACTGTATTTGCTCTTGAAAACATAGCGCAACGAACCGGGCGTTGAACCAAAACTAAGCGATAGCGTGTGCGCCGCTCCATCGGTCTTCAACTCTTCTTCGTGAATTAAATTGCCGCCTTGGTACACTTTTACATTGCACGGCTCCACACAACTGTTGTAAAATAGTTTCACATTGTTGTACGTTTTTGCACGACCATACGCTCCACTTCCAGGACGAATATCAATCCATGCCTCCACATCGTTGACCATTGAAGAATCTCTCGTCTCCGGAGTGAATCGAGCCGCTGAATTCAACACACCATATTTGCGATTCGATAGTTTCGGCCCACCAAAACAGGTGTATCGAATAAAATTGGCGGAATAACTTTGCTGAAATGCCAAGGTTGGATAAACATTGTTGGCCGGAATTAGACCTGGTCCGTACCCGCCAAATTGCTCTTGCATGCGTTGACGAATAAATCCAGTCATGCGATCGCCTTCAATTTGCGAGTCGCCAAAATGCAAGATTCGAATTTTCTTTTTGCTGTTGGGCAAATCCTTTAATTGCTCGTAAAAAGCTTGCAAAAATTTCTTGGCGCCACTGGAAGATTTTACTTGGGTTACATTTTCTACATCAAAATTGGTCTTACCCGGCGCTCCCAAATCACCTTTGGAGCCGTTTACATGTAAAACCTTCTTTTCTTCTCGGACCACGCTCGTATCCAAACTTTCGATGATCTTGGAAATGTCTTTTTTCTCTTGTTTCACCGGTTTCAATACCTCTTGGGACGACATGAATTTCAATCGGGTGAAACCCACATCCCAACCTTCATCTGGCACAATAGCCGATAAACCGCCCATTAGAAGCGCCACACCAACGAGAAAACCCAGAACTTGATGAAGTTTGATATCTTTCATATACGTGCACAAAAATAAGTAGGAGATTGATTCTAGAACCATTTACTAGCAGGTTTCTATCCACATTGAATTGAGGATTGAATCAAATCCCTTTTTTACCCAAAGAAAATCAAAAGGAAATAGGCGTTTAATCTTTGATTTAGGGCTTTTTGCTTAACTTTGCGGTTCTAAAAAATTGAAATGAGTTTATTGACAGTTGGAAGCGTTGCATTTGACGCAATTGAAACACCTTTTGGGAAGACAGATAAGATTATCGGTGGAGCAGGAACCTATATTGCTTTATCAGCCTCTTTCTATGAAAAAAATCAGCGAATTGTTGCCGTGGTTGGTGAGGATTTTCCTCAAGCCATGTTGGACCAATTGAGCTCGAAAGGCGTTGATCTTGAAGGTCTTCAAGTGAAAAAAGGTGAGAAAACATTCTTTTGGTCAGGGAAGTACCACAATGACATGAACTCACGTGATACCTTGGTGACAGAATTGAATGTATTGGAACATTTCGATCCGATTATTCCAGAAAGCTACCAAGCAACAGATTTTTTGATGTTGGGAAATCTATCTCCACAAGTTCAAGGTTTGGTAATCGACCGTTTGGCGACTCGTCCAAAATTGATTGCAATGGATACCATGAATTTCTGGATGGACATCGCTTTGGAAGATTTGAAAAAAACCATTGCAAAAGTGGATTTGTTAATCGTAAACGACGAAGAAGCACGTCAATTGTCAGGTGAATACAGCTTGATGAAAGCGGCAAAAGTGATTCGTGCGATGGGTTGCAAATACTTGATCATCAAAAAAGGTGAACACGGTGCTTTGTTGTTCCACGAAGAAAATATATTCTACGCTCCAGCGCTTCCTTTGGAAGAAGTATTTGATCCAACCGGTGCAGGCGATACGTTTGCAGGTGGTTTCATGGGTTATTTGTCCAGCACCAACGACATCAGTTTCGAAAACATGAAAAGAGCCGTAATCGCTGGTTCAGCCTTGGCTTCTTTCTGCTGTGAAAAATTTGGAACGGAGAAATTGACGACCATTACCCGTCAAGAAGTGGAAAACAGAATAGAAAAATTTGTTGCCTTGTCGAATTTCTCGATGGGTGAAGCAATCGCTCAATAATTCAAGATGATGAATAAAATTGAATTTTTAGAAGAACTAAAGAAGTTAACGGAAACGACCGAATACTTGAAAGTAAGTCGTGAAGTAAGTGAATTGAAAGGGAAGTTTGAAGATTTCTTGATCGAAGAAGAACGTCTTCGCCAAGTGGCGCTTTTGGAGGCGGGTGAAGAAGTTACTTCCAACACAGAATTGGATCCAATTCGGGAAGAATTCAACGAAATTTACCGCATTTTCCAAATGAAACGGAAAGATGCAGCGGATTTGAAAAAGGAAATTCAAGAAAACAATTTGAAAGCCAAACGTGCTTTGATTGCAAAATTGAAAGACATTATTCAAAACGAGGAAAACATCGGTGCGGCCTTTGGAAGTTTCAAAGAAATTCACGATGCGTGGAAAGAAACGGGCGATATTCCTCGTGAAAACCGCGATGACGTACAAACGGAATACTCAAAATTGCTCGAGAGTTTCTTCTACAACATGAAGATTTATCGTGAATTGAAAGAACACGATTTGCACCGAAACGAGCAATTGAAACTGGAGTTGATTGGCAAAATTCAAGCTCTTTCAGCCTTGTCGTCTATAAAAGAAACAGAATCTCAAATCAAAACCTTGCAAAACGAATGGGACGAAATTGGTCCGGTTGGAGAAGGTGTTTGGGATAGCATGAAAACCAGTTATTGGGAAAGTGTGAAAGCCGTTTATGCAAAAATCAATGTGTTTTATGACGAACGACGCCAAAAATTAGCCGGAAACATCGATGCAAAGAAAGCGTTGATCGAACGTGTGAATGCTTGTGTTGCTGATCTAGAAGCCTTGCATTCTGGAAAAGATTGGGACGTTAAAACGGCCGAAATCATTGCCTTACAAGACGAATGGAAACACATTGGTTTTGGTCCAAAACAAGAAAATGAAGAAGTATGGAAAAAATTCCGTGCGGCGTGTGACATTTTCTTTGACCAGAAAAAAGTGTATTTCGAATCGCTTCGTGAAGAAGGCAAACATTTGGTAGATGCCAAACAAAAATTGATTGACCGAATCAAAGAAATCAACCATTCGGAAGATTGGAAAGCGACCGCCGACCAAATCATCCGCCTGCAAAACGAATGGAAAAAAATCGGCCACTCTGGACAAAAAAGCGAACAAAAATTGTGGAAAGAGTTCCGCGGCGCTTGTGATGTATTCTTCAATGCACGAAAAAAACACTTTGAGGAAAAAGACAAGCAAAATGAGACTAATTTGTTGGCCAAACAATCCATCATCGATAAAATTTCAACGTATGAAGTCGGTGAGGATAAAAAACAGGCTTTAACGGATTTAAAAGCGTTTGCATCGGATTTCAATGCCATTGGACATGTTCCAATGAAACAAAAAGACACGATCTACAACGCTTTCAAAACGGCAATGGATGGTCATTACTCGAAATTGAAATTGGAAGGTTTGGAAAAAGAAAAAGTTCTATTCCAAGCGAAAATGGATAATTTCAAAGCGAGTCCAAATGCAGGTCGTTTGATGGACAAAGAGAAATCTGATTTACAGCGTATCATTCAAACGATCAAAGCTGAAAACACGCAATACGAAAACAACCTTGGTTTCTTCGGTCGTTCAAAAGGAGCGGAAGAAATGAAAAGAGAGGTTGAAAAGAAAATTGAATTGAATAACCGAAAAATTGAAGAGCTAAAACGCAAACTCAAGTTGATTCCAAATGAATAAAATCACAAATATTCTTTTGCTTTTGGTGACTTTTCCTGTTATGGGCATCTGCATTTTCATCGGTCGCGATTTACCCATTGAACCTTTGCGCACAACAGGTGGACAAATTCCGTTTCAAGATTTGATTTTTTGGATATCGGCCAGTATTGTTTTTATCATCATCGGTAGAAGAAGCGTGAAACGATGGACCGGTATGAAACTCATCAGCCAAACCACTAAATTTGTTTGGAACGAGGAAGTTTGTTTAGAGCGTAAAAAACGTGTTTTACTGTATAATTTATTGGAGACAACTGTTTTTTTATGTCTTAGCTTTGGCTTGTATGAAATCTGTCCACAAGGTTGGCCCATCGCTTTGGCTTACGGCACCGGCGTGGTCGATTCATTGATGTTTAGTCTAATCGGTTGGTTCCGAAAATCCTGGAGAATCGGATTTACTAAAAAAGCACTCATATTAGCCGATCGTGATATTCGTGCCGTTTATTTTCTGGGCTTGCGTAAAATCTATATCCACCAGGATAACTTGCATTTCGATTTTATCAAAGATTTGCAATTACACGTTCCTTTGAGCGCTGTGGAAAACAAAGAACAATTCATCCAAACACTTTGGGCCAATTTGGACCAAGACAAGGTGTATGCAGAGGAAAGCGTGAAAGAATACTTGAAGAAATAATCGGATAGTACGCGAAGTTAAAACAGAGTATCAAAAATCTCCTTTATTGGTTTAATTAGTGAATTATTCATTTGACAAAGATGAAACCTATGTTTTCATTAATTCATCTAAAGTGCTGATTTTCAATTGTCGTTCGTAAATTTGGGAATTCCCAAATTCGGGAATTTTCGAATTTCAGCATAGAGCACTAGCAATCAGTCATTTTTATTGATTAGTGGGGTTTTAATCTCCATGAAATATTGAACAATTACAAGTAGATTGATTTTCACACAAACCAAGCTGATTCCGAACTAAAAATTATTTTAGTATTGTTTTTCGACTTTTCGTGATTATCTAAATAATCAAAACTTATAACTCAACAAGCGTAATTCTTGCTTCAAATTGTTTTGTGCATCCGCCAATTTATCGATTGGAATATAACGTCCTCCCCCTTTTTGAGCTGCTTCTATCATTTTCTCCTCGTCTTTGTCAGAGTTTTTGATGCCCACAACCGATAAATTAACGCCTTTCTTTTTGTATTTGCGAACGTATTTGATGTAATCTTCCGAACTGCGGTTGAATGCCCCATCCGTGATGATGATGACCTGATTTACGCCTCCAGGAATAAACTCTTTCATGTTTTGCTTGTATCCTAACTTGATGCCTGCTCCGCCAGCCGTCAAACCCGAAGCTTTCAAATGATCAACTTTCTGGTTCGCTTCCCCTTTCTCATTTCCCGTCGCGGCGTCCAGAATAACCCGTGCATGTGTGGAATAGGTAACCAGGGAAATTTTGTCTTGCGGTCGAATGATGGCCACCATTTCGTTCAAAGCGTATTTCATCAATTCGATTTTATCTTCTTGATTCATGGAGGAGGAAACATCCAATACAAAAACCATGTTTACAGGATTGAAATTTTCGTCCGAAAAATCATTTGGATCCAATTTAGCGAATTCCACAGGCACTTCTTTTGGCAAAACGACTTCCGTTTCCAATTCCTTCTCAATTTCAATGACAATTTCCTTCGGATCTTCCTTTGGTTCCTCTTTTGGCTCTTCTTTCGGTAATTCCGCAATTTCAATCGGTTCTGGGACTTCTGGTTCCACTAAAATCGTCGGATCTTTTTCCAATTCTAACACTATGTAATTTCGTTTGAAATTGACATATGTGCCATATTCTACTGGTAAATAGGTTTCGTGTTTCGCATAAAAATAGGTGTAGCCCAAAGGCACTTTTTCTTGCACTTTACCTACTTTATTGGTTTTGTAAGCACCAATGGCTCGGCCGTTTTGCAACAATGTCACAGTCGATTTTCCCAACGGTTCGCGGGTCAATTTGTCGATTGTCATGACAGTTAATTCAAAATCCAATGGATTGGCGGAAGATCGTTGCCCGAAAGTGGGGCAATTTTGAAATGCCGCCATATTATCACGCGGAACGTTCAATAAATTTCCTTTCAACGTAATTTTTGTTGCTTCATTTTTGCCGGAGGTAAAAATATCTATTGAGTAGTTGAAACGCCCTTTTTCTTTGGGATTTACCTGCAATCGAACGAGCAAACTACTGTCTTTTTCCATGAATTGTCCACTCACAATGTAAACGACTTCAGCCGGTTTTTTCACACTGAGGATGTACTCTTTTTTCGGGCCTTTGTTGGTGATTTTAATGTCTATAAATCGGTCGGAATATTCCTCCAAGTTGCCAAAATCATGGGAACGCGTGCTAAACTCCGTTTGACCGAAAATCAACCCAGAAATCGAGATCACAAGAAATAGGAGAAAGTTCTTCATACTACGAACATAACAAAATACCTGCCGAAATATTGTTTTAGCGCAAACAAAAAGACAAAACGGCTTCGATAAATTCATCTGGAGCTTCGGCATGAACCCAGTGTCCAGCATTTTCAATGGTCATTAATTGCATGTCTGGAAATTGGTTTTCCAACTCGTCGATGTCATCGTCTAAAATATAATCTGATAATGCTCCTCGGATGAAAAGTGTTGGTAAGAAAACTTCGTCTTTTGGAAGGCCCAAAAGAATATTGCTCATTTCACGTTCCAAAACGGGAATGTTCATGCGCCAAGCCAGTTTCCCTTTTTCCTTCCAATACAGATTTTTCAGCAAGAACTGACGAACACCATAGGAAGAAATAAAAGGTTCCATTTGCACTTCCGCCACCGAGCGACTCGACAAATCGGTTGTATCCACTGCGTGCAAACCTTGCAAGATTTGATTGTGGTGAGCCGGATACGTTTTTACACCAATGTCCACGATCATCAATTTTTCCAAATCTTCTGGGTAACGCTGAGCATAGCGCATCGCTGTTTTTCCGCCCATGGAATGACCCAATAACAAGATTTTTTCCAAGGACAAATCGTTGACCAATTCCTTCAAATCGTCTACGAGCAAATCGTAGGTAAATTCTTCACTCCAATCAGAATGACCGTGGTTTCGTTGATCTACGAGAATAACTTGGTAATATTCAGCCAGTTTTTTGGCATGAGTCTGCCAATTGTCGGAGTAACCAAAAAGTCCGTGCAAAATAACGAGCGGCTGCCCTTCTCCTAAAATTCGATGGTGGATTTTCATGAACTGATTTGACCTTGAGCGGTCGAAAGAAACTTCTGTTTAAATATGACTTTTCGTTTTGTCTTCCAAGGCATTGGGAACATCTTGAATCGTCGTTTTGATGTTGATAGAAATATCACCGGATTCACTTGCGCCAACTTTAAATTGACCGTCGTTCATTTCCGTTACAATTTTGATAATCTTTTCAGGGGATGTTTTTTTCTCATCGAATGAAACGGTCACTGTATTTTTTTCGCGTCCTTCTTCGAAATCAAACTCGCATTTTTCAACGGCATTCGTCTCTGCCAATTTGGAACGAATGCTTCCACCGCAACCCATTACACAAACCATTCCTTCAATTTCAAAGGTCAGCATTTTGTTGGCTTTCACTTTTGTTTTTGGCGTTTGGGAAGCCAATTCATTTTTTATAGTAGCTGGCTTTTCGCCGCAAGAAGTTAAAACAAGTACTGTAGAAAGGAAAAGGATAATAAGGAATTTCATACCGTTGGTTTTTTAGTAGTACAAATATTACAATTTTATTAGAACATTTGAAAGTTTTAAACGCAAGAATTGTCGAATTATTGAAAAGCTTCTACCCTTTCTTTCTAGGTTTCTTAACTTTGTGAAAAATTGAAGTCATGATTATCAAAGAAGCTGTATTCGTTGTTTCCAATACCGACCATAAAAAAGGACCACAAGATGGGAAAGCAGAGTATGCGTTTATCGGCCGTTCGAATGTAGGGAAATCTTCTTTGATCAACATGCTTACCGGAAACAAGAAGCTCGCTAAAACGTCAGGAAAACCGGGTAAAACGCAATTGATTAATCACTTCTTAATCAACGAAGAATGGTATGTAGTGGATTTACCAGGATACGGCTACGCCAAAGTTTCAAAATCGGCTCGGGTAAACTGGGAAAAATTCATTGTCGAGTATTTGACCGAGAGCGAACAGTTGATGAATCTCTTCGTTTTGTTGGACAGTCGCTTGGAACCCCAAAAAATTGATTTGGAGTTCATGAATTGGTGTGGTGAAAAAGGAATTCCATTTGCGATGGTCTTTACTAAAATCGATAAATTGTCGAGTACCGCTTTGCAGAAAAACTTAGCGAAATACAAAAAGGAAATGCTGAAACAATGGGCCGAATTGCCGCCTGTTTTCACCACCTCCAGCGAAAGTGCGTTCGGGAAAGAAAAAGTACTGAACTACATCGCCAACATCAACGAATCCTTTGCTGAAATGAAGGCTTCCAAAAAGAAATAAGATTTGTACAACTTGCTAGAATATTGTACACTTGTGTATCTAAAATTGAAAAAATGAAAAAAATTGGACTCTTTATTTTCGCATTGACACTTGGTTCTTTTGCCATGGCACAAGAAAAAGTGAAAGAAGAAACGAAAGTGGAAATCACGAAAGAAGTGAAAATGGTGGAAGAAAACGGAGAGAAAACCTTGACGATCACCACCACTGAAAACGGTGTTACGACGGAAGAAATTTTCAAAGGCGAAGCAGCGGACAAAAAAATGGCCGAAATCCAAAAAGAAGAAGCGAAAGACCCTGCGAAACGAGAAGCCGCCAAAAAAGAAATCATTCGAAAAGAAAAAATGGCTGCCGAAAGCGGTACGAAGAATATTTAAACAACTAACAAAATTGAAAAATCCCACTTGAGCAATTGAGTGGGATTTTTTTTATTAAGTTCCTTTGTTCCGCCACAGATTACACGGATTTATGGGATTTGTAAAAATTAAACACTGTAAACCAGTCTTTTATATTCCAAACTTCCTCGCGAAAAATTAATTAGCAATGCTACATGTTTACCTGAAGCTTTAAGATAATTGATTGTTTGAGCAATGTGTTCATCCTTAATTCTTTTCACACATTTAATTTCAATTATTATTTCGTTCATTCCAACGAAATCTGCGATATAGTAATGTTGCAAACAATTCCCTTTGTAATACACTTCGTATTTTTTCTCTCTTTCATATTTTATAGCTCGTTTATCAAATTCTATTTCAAGAGCATCTTTGTACAAGGCTTCAAGAAAGCCATGTCCTAATTTCGTATGAACTTCCATCGCTGCATCCAATAAATCCTTTAATCTGTGGTAGAAATAAACTATTATCTAATGAATGATGCCACAGATTGCGCAGATTTATTGGATGCAGCGTTGATTACAAATCAATATATTCCTAACAAAACAAAATCTGCCAAAATCCTTTAATCTGTGGCAAAAAGACAAAACAATTAGTCTCAAACTGCCGCGGATTACTCGGATGTATTGGATGCAACATGTGAATAAAACATGAGCCTAGAAAAACAAAATCCGCTAAAATCCTTTAATCTGTGGCAAAAAAAGAGGTCATTAACCTATAAACCCACTCTAAATCCAATTTTAGTCCAAACAAACTTTACATCTTCCTAGGTAAATTCTACCCAACCAATTGCCATTTATCATTTTACAATTACCTTTGCGCCATGGAACAAAAGGATGATTTTTTAAAGGAAGTTATTTCGCACGCGAAAGAGTATGGATTTGTTTTTCCTTCATCAGAGATATATGATGGATTGAGCGCTACGTATGACTACGGTCAGTTGGGCGTTGAATTGAAAAATAACATCAAAGACTATTGGTGGACTTCCATGGTGCAAATGCACGAAAACATTGTTGGAATAGACGCGTCCATTTTTATGCACCCAACGACTTGGAAAGCATCGGGACACGTAGATGCCTTCAACGATCCTTTGATTGACAACAAAGATTCCAAAAAAAGATACAGAGCGGATGTTTTGATCGAAGAACACATCGAGAAAATTCGTCAGAAAATAGAGAAAGAGGTAGAAAAAGGAAAAAAACGTTTTGCCGATGGTTTCGACGAGGCTCAGTTCCGCGCTACCAATCCGAACGTATTAAGAAACGAAGAAAAAATTACCGAAATTGAAAACCGCATGCGCGAAACGTTGGAAAACAACGATTTGGTTGGGGTCAAACAATTGATTGAGGATTTGGAAATCGTTTGTCCCATTTCAGGCTCCCGCAACTGGACGGAAGTTCGTCAATTCAATTTGATGTTCTCCACCGAAATGGGTTCCGTGGCGGGTGACGCGTCTACGATTTATCTCCGTCCAGAAACGGCGCAAGGTATTTTCGTGAATTTCTTGAATGTTCAAAAATCAGGCCGCATGAAGATTCCGTTTGGGATTGCTCAAATTGGGAAAGCGTTCCGAAATGAAATCATCGCGCGCCAATTTATTTTCCGCATGCGGGAGTTTGAACAAATGGAAATGCAGTTTTTCGTTCGACCAGGTGAAGAAATGAAATGGTACGAATACTGGAAAGATTACCGTTTGAAATGGCACAAAGCGCTTGGATTGGGCGACGGAAATTACCGTTTTCACGATCACATCAAATTGGCCCATTACGCCAACGCTGCTGCAGATATCGAATTCAATTTCCCTATGGGTTTCAAAGAATTGGAAGGAATTCACTCCCGTACCGATTACGATTTGAAACAACACGAACAATTTTCCGGAAAAAAATTACAATATTTCGATCCAGAGTTGAACCAAAATTACGTTCCGTATGTGGTGGAAACTTCCGTTGGATTGGACAGAATGTTCTTGTCTATTTTGAGTGCTTCTTTGAAAAAAGAAGTGTTGGAAGATGGTTCAGACCGAACGGTTTTGAAATTGCCTGCTGCCTTAGCTCCTTACAAAGTGGCCGTAATGCCATTGACGAAAAAAGATGGCTTACCGGAAAAAGCAAGAGAAATCATCGACAATTTGAAATTCGAGTTCAATTGCCAATACGACGAAAAAGATTCTCCAGGAAAACGATACAGACGTCAAGATGCGATTGGTACACCATACTGTGTAATGGTGGATCACCAAACTTTGGAAGACGATACAGTAACGGTTCGTGACATTGATACCATGCAACAAATTCGTGTGAAGATCTCGGAATTGGATGGCGTAATCCGTGAGAAAACGTCTATGAAAAGTCTGTTGAAATAGGATCTTTTAAGTGAACTTCGGTTGAGAAGCGTTTATTGTTTATTGTAATCCGTCACAAAACTCGCAACTTGTTGTAACTTGCAACTTATTACCCATTAAACAACCATCATCAATTTCTTTGATTTTTTCTTGGAGCTTTTCTTGTTGGATTTTTTATCCTTTTTCGACTTCTTTTTGTCTTTTTTGGGTACCCCCTTTTCAGACTTTTTCTTTTTCGATTTGGACTTCTTTTTTTCCACTTCTTCACCCGGCCGGGTAGCGTATTTATAGAAAAGATTCGCGTACGGCGAATCGATACGGACGAAGGTAATATCTTTGTATTTTATGGAAACAGGTTGCTCATCAAATTCACCCAATGAATTGAAATAATCCATTTTCATTTTGTTCTCTTTCACTTGAACGATGGGCCCAATCTGAAATGAATCTTCGCTTCCGTACAAACATTCCACAATGACAGGAAAATTCTTTTTGCGCAATTGCGCGAACATTTCTTCCATTTCGCCAACGCGGAAGCCTATTTCACGTTTCCGGAGACGAATGTTGCGAATGATTTTTTCCTCTTTTAAAATTCGGTTGAAGAATTTCTCATTGTCGCTACGTTTGATCTCAGCAACATCCGTTTTTCGAACGATTACAAAACCATCGTAATTGAAATCTGACAAATCACACATGTAGATAAAATCCTCATTTTGATTGAAAATAACCCCTTCAAAATGCGTCAATATTTGTTCTCCGTTGTCGGTGATATACACCTTAACAAATTCCAATTTTTCGATGTGCTTGTCTATTTTTCTCATGCGCCATTCTTGAAAAATCAACTGATTTTAGTTTTCAAGAGCAACAAATATAAGGTATGCAGGCTGTAAAAGAAAAAATAAATACCAAAACTTAATAACAGCTTTTTTTAGGCTTGTGGATTACTTTCGCTTTTGGAAAGCTTCCGTTTGCTGATGGATGAAATCGCTTGGGAACTTTTCTACATCTTTGAATCCTAATTCAATGTCTCTTCCGTCGTAGGGCACATAATACGTCCCAAAAAGGTAATCCCAAATGCTCAACGAAATCGCAAAGTTCATGCCTTTTGGGTGACTAACAGGCAATTCTTTCGCGTGATGCCAAATGTGCAAACGTTGATTATTGAGCAGGTATTTGAGCGGGCCGTAATTCATCGCTAAGTTGGCGTGATTCAAGTGTCCGATTAAAGTCGTCGCAGCGTATAGCCAGAATAAATTGGGCAGTTTAAAATGCAGTAAATACGACAAGGCCGTGTACAAAAACAAGCGGTAAACGATATTTTCCATGAAGTGATACCGCAGGTGCGCTGCAAAACCCATTTCGGTCACCGAGTGGTGAACCCGATGAAACCGCCAAAGAAATGGAATTCGGTGCAACAAATTGTGCACGCCCCACTGGATGAAATCATACAAGAGGAAGAAAACGACAATCCGCAACCATTCTGGCGATGATGCCATAAAATCAAAGACATATTTTCTCGGCAAACCAATGGATCCCATTGCGTCTGAAAACAAAGTTTGTGTAGCGGTTGACAAAGCCGCGTAAATCAACAAATTGAAAAAGAAATAATTGAAAAACATGTAAAATCCATCCAACCAGAAATCTTTTCGGATGATTTTTTGATTTTTCCGCCACGGCCAAATGATTTCCAATAGCCAAACAAATAGGGAAACCAAGATTAAGAAATAAAAGCTATTTAGTCCGTTTTCAAAAGGGTGAAAAATCATTTTACCCAAGTACCGGGCTTCATTGCTGTAAGCGTTTATTATTTTATTGAACCATTCCATCCAAGCTTCTTATTTTAACGATATGAGCCAAAATTAAAGGAACTCCCGCTTTTCGAGTGTATCATTTGTAACAGATAACAATTTTGCCGACGAACTGTTTTACTTCACTGGAAATTTCTCACCTTGTGTATTGGCTGTAAACGTAGGTGCATAATAACACATCACTTTCGCTGGCCCCACGTTAAATACACCTTTTGCAGTCACTTTCACATCGTATTCATACTGACTGGTTCCTTTCATCAAACTTTCGATAAAAAACGCTGTTTTGCTATCGCGATTCGACAAATAAAAGGGTCCGTTTGCATATTGATATCCGGACAAGGCATTCATCGATTCCCACCCTGGCGCTTTTGGATCTTCGATGTACACGAAATCCATCGTTCGATTGCTGACCAATTTTATTTTCACCCGAAGAAGATCGCCAACCTCCAGATTTTCTCCGTTTTCAACTTTAATTTCCTTTCCGCTTTTCACTTTGTAATAAATCCGTTCCACTTTGAAATCACCCGAAGTTTTTTGAATATTGGCTGCTTTATCTGAATACGTTACTTGCATGTTGGCAAAAACTGGCTCATCCATTGAAATATCCAAAGTAACTTTTTGCTGCACGGTATTCCAATTGATGTTGTCAGGTTTCACAGTAGTTGTCACTTTTTCGAATGGAATTGCAATACTGGCCTGACCCGGAATCTGCAAAGTTACACTTCGATTGGCATTGGGTTCATCATCTTTGCCAAAGGAACTCAAAGCTGTGCAAGCAGCTGCTGTGGATTTTTGAGATTCCCACATTTGTGTTCGTTTTTGCTGAAGCAACCACATTTGCATGGCACGCACATCTTTTGGATTTTGCCCCGCTTTTTGTAAAAATTCAATGAGTTCCACTTGTGTTTCAATATTGTTTTCAAACCAATAGGAACTGCAGGTGTTTTCCAGCCAATACATACCCATTTTTTTGTCGTGGCGAGCTTTGTCGTTGAAAGATGCTTTTAATTTTTCAACCATTGCTGCATCCTTTTTTCGCAAAGCAATTAAACCGATTACGGCTTGATTTGACAAATTGAACGTTTTCCAGTTTTTCGCAATCAATCCAGCATAGTATAGAGTAGCTGAATCTTCTGCGTTTTTTGTGAATGAACGAACGTATAACCAATGCAAAACATCCGTGCTCAATCCAAGTCCTTTTTCTTTGTCTACTTTCGTCAATTTAGCAAATCGTTGGTGGTAATAATTTTCCAAAGCATACATCGTTTTGTCAAAAACTTCTTGGTCTATTTTCACATTGTTTTCTTTCAACCATGCCATTCCATTAGCAAAATGCTGCGTCATGTACCAATTTGTTCGTTCCTGGCCAATCCATGACCAAGTTCCGTCTGGCAACTGAAGTTTGATTAATTTGCTCCATGTTTCTGTGGCAAAAGCGTTGAGTTTGGAATCATCTAACAACTGACCCAAATAGCGCAATCGTTGCGTTTCGGATTGACCTTCTTGCAACCAATTTGTTTCTGCCAAAACCAAACTTTTCAATTCTTGATTTTGTTCCAACAGACTTGTCAAAGCATCCTCATCCACTTCCATCCAGGTTTTCAAAGCACGTTTCATCTCTGGATTTTCCGAAAGAATTTTTTGTGCCAAACGAGCCGAGAAATATTGCGTAAAATACGTATCGTTCAAGTCGTTGGAAGGTTGTAAAAGCTGCGCCAAACTCAACATGGTTCCCCAAAGTGGTTGCGGTTGCACCTGAATTGTATAGGATTGCAATTTGGCTTCCGCCGATATTTTGTTCAAATCTGTCAAACTCAATTGATAGGTACCTTTTTCATCAAACGTGAAATTTTCTGCCATGGTGACTGTTTCGGTTCCACTCAAAATTGGAGTCGTTTTCCGAACAATGTCTGAAAAGTCAGTCGTGGTGGCTTCAGCTTCAAAATTTACCAAAACCGGTGCGTTTTCTGGAACGAATAATTTCCATTCTACTGCTTTACTTTCATTGGGTTTCAGTACCAATTTTTGATTCTCAAAAGATCCAAATAAATCCGAAATATCGTTTTCATCCAGCGGATTTCTGAAGCTCAACTTCACTTCCACCGCTTGCTCTTTTTCTGAAAGATTGGTTACTTTTCCTGTCCAAATCAAACTGTCGCCTTTCCGCCAAAATCGGGGTTCAAAGGTTTCCAACATCAGTTCTTTTCTAGCTTCAAACGATTCTGAGAAATACTCGTTTTTCAAATCTTTCGTGTGCGCCAAGGACATCAATTTCCATTTCGTTAAGGCATCTGGTAAGGTAAACGACCATTTATAATTTCCTTCCGCATTCACATGAATTTTCGGTGCAAAAAAGGCCGTTTCATTGAAGTTTTCGCGAATGGATTTTACGGGTTCTTCTGTTGACGCATCTATTTTTGGATCAGCGCTATTAATCTTTCCAAGTGCATCAAAACCTCCTGAGCCACTCCCTGAGCTAGTACCTTCTGCATAGCCCCAACTAAAGCTTACTGGTGCCATTGCTTTGTCCATGTACATTTCTGACTCTTGAAAATAATCGCCCCTACCGCCTCTGAACATAATATTGTTGTTCTCAACATAAAAAGAGGGCATTAGCCAAGAATTTCCTTGACCGAGAATAGCACGCTCCGTACTTCTACTCCAATTGGCGTAAATGTATTTTTGAGGAATCAAATTTGCTTGCCAAGAATGACCCAAAATCGCATCCAAGGAAGCATCGTACATACTGGCCAAAACTTCCGCATTTTCTACGTTTTCGCCCGATTGCGTGATTTCTAGTTCCCATGTTTGCTCAGAACCTGGTCGGAGTGGTTGTTCGATACTTTTTAGCTTCAACTTCAAAATTCGAGTTGTATCAAGTGGGTAAAATGGAACTTGATGCTCCGAAACTTGACCGTCTTTCACAATGCTTGCGTACAAGGCCAGACCATTTTTTGCTGTTTCGTCCATTTTTAGTTTCACTACTTTTCGTGTTTTCAATTTCACGTATTTTGAAGAAACTAATCCTTTTTCGTTGTACGTCGCGAGATACAATTTTGCTTTTTTATGCGAACTTCCGATGATTATACTTACTTCTTCACCCATATTTGGACTAGGATTGAGTGTTTCCACCCAAAATTCTTCTTGGTGCTGATCTTTTTTCGATTCCGGATTCCAAATGATAAAATCGGATTGGGTTTCTACCTTTTCGTCGGCTTCGTTGTTTAGTGAAAATCGAATTCTAAAACCTCCTGCTCGATTTCCCAAAATGGCTTTCAAATCAAATTTTTCGCCACTTGTCAACTCACCATTTCGCAAGATTGCAAATGAATCTGTTTGCTGGTCTTTGAAGTAACGCAAATCTGGCTTCCATTTTTTCAGTTCGGCTTCGGAAAAAGATTTGTATTCTGCTTCATCGCGCGAAGTTCTGTACCAAATATCTTTTTGCTTCTCAGAGATTTCATAGCGCAATTTCATCCCTTCTTGCTCAATTCCTTGCGAATTTTGAACGGTACATTTCACTTCCGTTTTATCGTCGGTTCGGTATTTGTATTTTACATCATCCGACAAAGTATAGGCGCTTTTTCCTATGAACATCGAGTAACTGGAAGTTTGTGTTTCGCCCGTAATATCTAACACTTTTGCGTCGAACGAATAAAAAACACCATAAGAATCTTTCGGTTTTTGCGGTGCAAAGTCAAATTTGAAAACGCCTTTTTCGTCGGTGAGCACGGTTATCGTGGTGTCATGTGAACGATTTTCATCCAACACGACACACCAACGAGGGAAATAATGAATTTCTGAAATGTTGATTTCGACTTCTGCATTGGTTATTGGGTAACCCGCATAAGCCATCACTTTTCCCTGCATTTTTACCGTTTCTCCCAAGGCAACTTTTTCCTTGGGCGTATCAAAGGAAACTTCAAATGTAGGTCGTTTGTATTCTTCTACTTGCAGATTGTCGACGTATTTTCCATCCATGTAGATGGCAACATTTCCTAGCGGAAAACCTGATTTTGGCAATCCAAACGAACCGCCGATGGAACCAAATTCGTTGGTTGTTGCTTCGTATTCATAAAGAATTTGATCGTTGTTGTCTTTGAAAACAATCTTTGATTTTTTACCTCCCAAAACTTCATACCCTTTCTCTTTTTCGTCGTACCAAAGCGTTTTGAAGTGAACAATTTGTCCAGGACGATAAATACTTCTGTCGGTAAAAACACGCACTTGATTGATTTCTTTTTGACCTTCTGGATAAAAATAAATGAAATCAGAAATGCTATCGTTTTTGTGATAAACGGTTACTTTGAATCTTCGTCCTTCGGCTAATTTTACCGATCCGTTTTCATCTGTTTTCAATTCTTTCAGGTAAATTGGATTGTTACCGTATTCTGCCTTTTCAACGACAACTTTGGCTCCTTTTATCGGTTTTCCTGATTGAATATCATTGATGATTAAACGAATTCCATCTTTTTCGCGGCTGTGGCGCATCACCAAATTTGACAGTGAAAGTACTTCGTAGGCAATGTTTGGAACTTCGTATAATTTTTCTGCTTTCAAGGCATTTTCCCAATCGCTTCTGGTTGCCGCTGCCATGACCAAGTATTGACCAGTTTCAGAAAGTTCTTCTAAGAGGAAATCTTTATTGTGGCGCAAATGATTGTCATCGTTTTCAAAATTCAAAGTCGTATTGCTGATTTCTTTCAACTTTAAATTTTTCAATGGATTTTGGTTATTTGCCAATTCATCCAAGCGTTTTTCTATCTCAAAAACCACAAAATTTGCCGAAGTAAGATTTCGGTAATTAACAGCCATAAAATTTCGTTCGGCTGGACGAAGTTGATTGGTAAATTCCAGTTGCAAACTTGGCTCTAAGATTCGTTTTTTCAAGTCCTCCAGCTCATCCCCAAACTCAGATTTGGCATGTTCTGTGAGTGCTTGGTCGATAATTTCTATTGCTTTGTTGAAATCATTTTTGTGCATTTCAGAATTGTGCCAATCATACGAATTGCCTTGTTCTGCATACATTTCAGCTCGGCGATAAGCAAAACGATTGGATGCTGGAAAACCTTTTAATTCATTTTGAAATTTTAGAAAAACTGGTAAGAGATTTTCGTTGGTCAATTCACTTTGATCGCAATTTTTCAATCGTCGTTCCAACCAAAAAGCATACGCATCCCATCGTTGGTTTGTTTTGTGCAATTGTTCCAAATTGGCATAAATTCTTTGATTAACCGACAAAGTATCCTGCGAAAAATCAAAAGTGCTTTCCCAATGACATGCTTCAACAATTTCATCGTACCCAAAAGATTCCAAATAGTAATTGGCCAAAACATCGTATAGTGTTGGTTGGTATTCCAACTCGTTTGTATCAAAAATCTGATTAGCAGCAATGCGCATCAAATCGGTTTCATTCTTTAAAAGCACTCTTTTGTATTCGTTTGACAAAGGTGAAATGTCCTGGTTTTTCAATCGAGTTGGTTTTCCATTTATCGACCATTCCAAGCTCTCATCGTCAAACGAAAAATTGTTGCGGAATTGCCAAAAATTACAATGCTCATTTAGGTTAAGTGCCAAAAGGTTTAAAATGGCACCAGTCGTTTTGGTCAACAATTGGTGTTGTGTGAAAAACAATTGCTGGATTTCATTTGCTTCCATACCTCCTTGCGTCGTCATTTCTAACAAGCGCTCAGTGCTTTGCTGAAAATTGAAGAGATTTTTTTCTTGAATTGCTCTCTCTTGAATTTTAATCAATTCTCCTACTGCTTTGTTGGGCAAACCATCTTCCTTGTATTGATTAACGAGTTTAAAATCGTGTTGAGCAAATTTAATTTTGCTATCAATAGGTGGAAAATTTTGTGCGTTACTCACTGCAGAAAGTAGGATACTGAAAAAGCCTAAAAGGATATTAATTTTTTTCATGTTGTTTGTTTTTCAGTTTCCCCAAATGAACTCTGTAGGCAATCAAAACGGGAATGCCAATCAAAAATACCGCCACCATAGCGTAACCAAAAGGCAATAAATAAAAGCTTTTTATATTGACCATGTCGGCTGGATCATATCCCAATCCAATAAAGTAGGATAAACTCAAAGGAGCTTTGATGACGCTGTGTTGGATACCAATTTGATACACAATTTCTCCCTCAAATAAATTAATCGGAAAAATAAAAAGTGGCAGGGCAATTGCGACGAATGCAATGAGTAATGTTTTATAAAAGGTAGTTGACATATTTTTTCTGTTCTAACTCCCGAAGATAGCAAAACAATTTTGAGAAATTCTTTGAAAGTGATTTCAACCGATGAATGACTTCCATTTTCTGATTATTCCTTCCGTTAAAAATAAATCAACTTGTTAAACTTAACTAAATATTAAGGAAAAAATACACTTAATAGACTCTAATACAATTATTTAAATTTTTGGCACGTCCTTTGGTTTTCATCATGTATAACCAATTAAATTTTAATAATATGATCGCGAAAAAAAATTCTAGGTTCGACCTGGAGAGCAAAAGAAGTGCCTTTTTTCAACTGGGACTTTTCGTTACTGGTTCACTTACATTAGCTGCTTTTACCTATTCTGACCCCATGATGCGGGCGGATTCTGGTAAACACGTAGCCAGTGAACAAATTCAAATTGACTGGAATCAGCAAGAGCAGCCAGACAAACCAAAGCCAGATCCGGTGGATCAAGTGCGCGTTGAACGACCAGATCAACCTTCAACAGTTACAGACCCTGGTCAAATCAGCCAAGACATTCGTTTGGCAATCAACACCAGCACACTTCCTGATCCAAATGTATCGGGTGATTTAAATGGTTTGCCAACCGGACCAAAACTCATCATAGGCGGTGGAACATTGTTCACTTTCGATGATGAAATTTTTGATGAAATTGTCGACAAAGAAGCTGAATTCATTGGTGGCTATGCCGAATTGCAGAAATTCATTGGGTCCAAAATCGTTTACCCACAAGAGGCTATCGAAATGGGTGATGAAGGAAAAGTATATCTTTCTTTTGTTGTTGAAAAAGATGGAAGTGTTTCGAATGTTGTGGTAGAACGAGGTGTTACAAACGCTTTGGATCGCGAAGCAAAACGTGTAATTCACGCCTTTCCAAAATGGATACCTGGTGAAGTGAAAATGCAGAAAGTTCGTACGCGTGTTCGCTTACCGATCAATTTTGTTTTGAGCAAATAATTCCGTTTTGTAGCCAAAAAAAGGTCGACTTTCTGTAAAAGAAAGTCGACCTTTTGTGTTTTGTCTTGGTTTGAAATACGCGTAAATTTTAAGAAGCCAACAAATCCATTCGCGGCCTAAACTTTTAGTCTTCGCGAATTTGCGAAGACTAAAAGTTTATTCAATTTTTGCTATTTCGTATTTAATAACCCAAATGAATTTATTCGTCGTCTCGGATCAATTCATCTCACCAATCATTTTCGAAGGATCCACAATCAAATCGTATTCTTCCGAAGTTACGTGACCTAGGCCAACCGCTGCCTCTTTCAAAGTCGTTCCGTTTTTATGCGCATATTTTGCGATTTCTGCGGCTTTGTAATACCCGATTTTCGTATTCAATGCCGTTACCAACATCAAAGAGTTGTTCAGGTGTTTTTCAATCACCGGACGGTTGGCTTCAATACCTATTGCACATTTTTCGGTGAAGGAAACACACGCATCACCAATCAATCGAGCCGATTGCAAGACATTCGCTGCAATGACAGGTTTGAACACATTCAATTCAAAATGGCCATTGGAACCAGCAATAGAAACGGTTACGTCATTGCCCATTACTTGAGCACAAACCATTGTCAAGGCTTCTGGTTGTGTTGGATTTACTTTTCCTGGCATGATAGACGAACCTGGCTCGTTGTCTGGGATAATAATTTCACCAATTCCACAACGTGGACCTGAAGATAAAATTCGAACGTCATTTCCGATTTTCATCATCGAAACGGCAGCTCTTTTCAAAGCACCCGATAATTCAACCATGGCATCATGCGCCGCCAAAGATTCAAATTTATTTGGTGACGTGATGAAAGGTAATCCTGTTAAATCAGCAATTTTTTTCGCTACTAAAGCGGCGTAACCGTGCGGTGTATTCAATCCTGTTCCAACTGCCGTTCCACCTAATGCCAATTCAGCAACCGGCTCCAAAGCATTGTTGATGCAACGAATCGAATGATCCAATTGAGAAACGTATCCACTAAATTCTTGACCCAATGTCAGCGGTGTCGCATCCATCATGTGTGTACGACCTGTTTTCACGATATCTTTAAATTCTTCTACTTTCAATTGCAACGCATCGCGCAGTGTTTGAATGCCTGGAAGCGTAACATCCACTGTCATTTTGTAGGCAGCAATGTGCATGGCTGTTGGGTACGTATCATTCGACGATTGAGATTTGTTTACATCGTCGTTTGGATTCAATACTTTTTGTTCGTCTGTTAAGACACCACCAGTCAATACATGCGCACGATTGGCAATTACCTCATTGCAATTCATGTTGGATTGCGTTCCAGAACCTGTTTGCCAGATGACCAATGGAAATTCCGCATCGTGCTGACCAGTTAAAATCTCATCACAAACAGTTGAAATCAAATCTTTTTTCTCCGCTGGCAAAACACCCAATTCAAAATTTGCTTGCGCTGCCGCCTTCTTTAAATAGGCAAAAGCATGAATGATTTCCTTTGGCATAGAGCCTTCTGGACCAATTTTGAAGTTGTTTCTTGAGCGTTCTGTTTGGGCTCCCCAATAACGATTTGCTGGCACTTTCACCTCGCCCATCGTATCTTTTTCAATTCTGAATTCCATTTTGTTTGTTTGTGAGAATTATTTACTTAATTTTACCTCGTAATTTTGATACAAAAATAATACATCTCATGAGTTTTTTCGGATTAGCATTGTTTCTTTTTATTGGTGGAATGGCATTTTGGATGCTTTTTTTCTTAATGGGTTTTATTCTTCCTTATTGGATTACTTTGGGTGTCTTTCAACAGTTGCAACCAAAAAGAATTTTTGAAGACGAAGAAGAAGAGGCGAAAGCATAATTTCAGTGCTTTTTCAACCATATAGTATTGCCTAACGATTTTTTCGTTAGGCTTTTTTTGTTAAAAACATAACTGATCAACGCATCCTTTTCTCAATGGAAAAACCAAACACATTCAATAGAGCATTTTGGCTATAGTTGATTAGTTTTCTTATCCAGATAATAGTAACCGAAATAAAGGCGTTTCATGGAATTATTTTTGCCAAATATCATCCCTACTCCTTCAACTACTATTTTTATGTATTAATCGCATTTTTTATTTATTGTTGGTTCTTACTGCAAATTCGGAAAGCCAAAGATTGGGCAAGAATCTTGCTACTAATTTTTTCGATAAGCTATTTCATACTCTATTTTTATATTTGGTTTACTACAGAAAGATCAGAGAAAATAACCACCGATAGAATAATTGGATATTTAACTTCATTGCCTCATTGGATCCTAATGACCTACTCTGCAATTATAGCCTTTTCTAAAAAATCGTCGGAGTACATCAATTATCAATACGAGTTGAAATTAAATTCAAAAAAACAGGAAAGTCAATTTTAAAACAGTTCGATTTTAGTCCCACTAATATTTCAGGAATTTTTCTTGAATCGTTTCATTGTTTAAGAATAGGCGGACAACGTGCATTCCTGCCGCAAGAGATGACACATCCACAATCGTATTTTCTTGGGTTAGATTTATTTCTTTCACCATTCTTCCAGAAAAATCAAAAAATTGCGCTTTTGCTGAATCGGTTGTTGTGCCTACATGAATCGTCAATTCTTTCGCAGAAGGATTGGGAAAAATTAAACCCTTTGAACTTGTATGAGGCTTTAGTGAGTAACCAAACTTGAGAACATAGGCCCCAGAACCATATTTGGGAATAAAATATGACAAATTCGGATTAGGATCAAAATCAACTGGGTATTCTTCTTGATTATTGCAAAAGCCAGCCATAATTAAATTGTGGTTCTTATCTATTTCAATATCATTAAACCTTAGGTTACCTCCATCCATTTTAACTGATCTAACTAATTCTCCATTAGTATTTACCTCAAAAATTAATCTATCCGAAAATGAATCGCCTAAAAATATCGAATCGTAATAAATTGAATCAGCCAAAACGCCATTAACAAAAGCACCAACCAAAATATTTTCAGCATCGTCAAAAGTTGCCACTGGATTGCCATCGCTCCCAATTCCTCCAAAATTATTCGCCCACTGAAAATGTCCACTTTCATTATACTTTGCAATAAATCCATCGCTAGTATTTAAATATGATCCAGGATAGGTTTTAAAAAAATCGTCAATAGTTGAGGGTGAAAAACTTATTCCATTTGTAAAATTTCCCAAAATAAAAATATCGTTTGTAGAGTTACATAGAACCTCATTCATATAACAATTCACCCCAATTATATGCTTTACCCATTTGCATTTGCATTGGCCATTCTGATCATACTTCAGAATCAATTGATTATTTGTGGGCCACAATACAGGTGAAAAAGTGGTGTCCAAATAAATACTCGTGATAGAAATCGTATTATAAAAGTAACCTGATACGATAACATCATTATTGTTATCAACTGCCAATGCAAACAATTCAGATTCATTGTTAATACCATTCTCCAAAACATTTGCCCACACAAAGTCTCCATTCATATCTAGCTTCACGAGAAAACCATAAGTTTGTAGCGCATAATACGTTGTATAAATCATTGAATCAGGTCCTGGATTTAAATCTACCTTTCCAGAAAATTTACCAGAAACATAAATTTTGTCTTGCAAATCAATATCAAAACTAAACGCAGTGGAATTACCATATACCGAAGAGTTGAGACTTTGAAATACTTTGCACCAAATAAAGTCGCCGTTTTTGGAAAGTTTAAGAACAAAAGTTGAGGTACCATTTGTCGATATCAATTCATAGTTATTTTCCGAAGGGTCAAAGTCTACAGTGCCATGAAAATCGCCAACACATAGAATATCTCCACTGGCTGAAATTTTAATCTTTTTGAAATTTATTTGCCCAAAATTTGAACCTATAAAAGCCTTGCCCCAAACGAATTCGCCAGCAGAAGTTATTTTAGAAATGTATGAAAATGTTTCTGAACTTTCAATGACTGGTTTGGTAAAGTCCATTTGACCTTCATTTTTCAAGGCTCCACATTGATAAATATTATTTACTGCATCGACAGCTATACCTGACACTTGAGTATATCCACCACCAAGACTTAAATGAGCCCAATCTAAAACTAAAGGAGTTTGACTAAAACCAATAGTGTAAGTGATTAAGAAAAATGATGTCAATAATAATTTAGTCACGAATTAAAGATATAAAAGATTTAGTATCCTTCGACTTTTAAATGAATTTCTTTTGAGTAAGTAAAATACTCATTTCTACTTGTAATTTCATCGCCTCTTCTTTCGCTTTTTCAGCAAAATCTGCACCGTTTGACGCATAAAGAATTCCGCGGGATGAATTGACCAACAAACCACAATCGTCGTTCCAACCGTATTTCACTACGTCTTCTAATGAACCGCCTTGTGCGCCAACTCCTGGAACCAAAAAGAAATGATCCGGCACCAATTTTCGGACTTCACCAATGCCTTCTGCTCGGGTTGCACCCACTACATACATGGTATTTTCTGGAGTTCCCCAAGTAGCTGATTTTTTCAATACTTTTTCAAACAACTTCTCGCCCGCTGCGTCTTCCATCATCTGAAAATCCAAAGCACCTTTGTTGGAGGTTAAGGCCAACAAAATCACCCATTTATTTTGGTAAGTCAAAAATGGCGTCACGCTGTCTTCACCCATATACGGCGCCACGGTAACTGAATCACAATTCAAATTTTCGAAAAAAGTTTTGGCGTAATACAACGAAGTATTGCCAATATCACCTCTTTTGGCATCCGCAATGGTAAAAATGTTTTGGGGGATGTATTCCAAGGTTTTACGCAAAGATTCCCAGCCTTTGGTGCCGTGACATTCGTAAAAAGCGATGTTGGGCTTGTAGGCTACACAATAGTCTTTCGTAGCGTCAATAATTGCTTTGTTGAATTCGAAAATTGGATCTTCCATCTCCAAAAATTGAGCAGGTATTTTCTCCAAATCGGTATCTAAACCGATGCACAAAAATGATTTTTTCTCTTTGATTTGCTGAATCAATTCGGCTCTTGTCATGCTTTTCGTTTTCTGTTTTTTCTATCTAAATCGTAAATAATTCCATCTGACAAACCTATTTTCGGCACGAGGATTTGACGACATTTTAAATCCCGCATGATGCGTGCAAAAATATCCATCGCTGGCACCAATACGTCCGCTCGATCGGGTTTCAATTGATATCGTTCAACGCGCTGCGTAATGGTCAAAACATCCAGTTCATCGCGTAAATCTTCAATTTTCTTCAAACTAATGGGCGCATTTTGGAATCCACCCACCAACTTGTGGGCTTTGTTGATGTTTCCACCCGTTCCATACAAAATGTGATGCGCCGACATCTGAACATTATTTTTCACCCAACTGGACATTTCTACCCAAGCATCTGGTTTTATTTTGTCTTTTAAAATACGAAGAGTTCCAATTTCAAAAGATTTGGCGGCTACACGCGTTCCATTTTCAAAAACACTGACTTCTGTACTACCTCCACCCACGTCAATTACAACATAAGGAATGGCAACATCTAAGCGGAACAAGGCGAACGTTCCAAAAATCAATTCGGCTTCTTCGTCACCCGATATGGTTTCGATATTTACTCCAGTTTCCTTGAGGATGAGCTCTTTTATTTTTTCTCCATTTTTTGCTTCACGCATGGCCGATGTTGCACAAGCGCGTAATTCTTTGACCTCAAAAATTTCAGAAATCAATCGGAAAGCTTGAATGGTTTTTACAAATTCGATGGATTTCTTTTTTGAAATGGTCCCCGAACCGAAAACATCTTCCCCCAATCGAAGTGGAATCCGCGTATACGACACTTTTTTGATGAACGTGTTTCCTTCTTCCGTCGTCAATTCTCCAACTAACAAACGGGCGGCATTCGTTCCTATATCAATGGCGGCGTATTTCAAAATTCAGCGTTCACTTGTTTTTCAATTGACTTTAAATGTAACAAAAAGACAGCGATTAATTTATTTTCTACGGAAGAAAATCTTAATCGGAACCCCTTGAAAATTGAACAATTCGCGCATTCTATTTTCCAAAAATCGTTTGTAACTATCTGGTATGTATTGCGGTAAATTACAGAAGAAAGCAAAAGCTGGAGCATGCGTTGGCAACTGTGTTACAAATTTTATTTTCACATATTTACCTTTCAAGGCTGGCGGTGGGTTGGCCGTTATGATATCCAACATCACATCATTCAATTCTGAAGTAGGTATTTTCTGAATACGGTTGTGGTATACCTCCATCGCTTTTTCAAGCGCTTTGTGGATTCGTTGCTTGTTTACAACGGACGTAAATATGATTGGCACGTCATTGAAAGGAGCCAATTGCTCTACCAACTTCTCTTCATAGGCCAACATAGTTTTGTGGTCTTTCTCCACTTTGTCCCATTTGTTCACCAATACAACCACCCCTTTCGAGTTTTTTTCTGCCATATAGAAAATCTGCAAATCTTGTTTTTGCAAACCTTCTTCTGCATCCATCATGAAAATACACACATCTGAATTTTCGATGGCATTGATCGAACGAAGCACGGAATAGTACTCGATATCTTCATGGACTTTGGCTTTCTTGCGAATTCCAGCCGTATCAATCAAGACAAAGTCGAATCCGAAAGCATTGTAGCGCGTATTTACGGTATCTCTTGTCGTACCAGAAATATCCGTTACGATATTGCTTTCTTTACCTGTTAACGCATTGACCAACGAAGATTTTCCAACATTTGGTTTACCAATCACGGCAATTTTTGGAAGGTCGTCTTCGATTCGACTGGACGTATCCTCCGGATCGAAATCTTTCACCATGTCGTCAAGCAATTCGCCTGTTCCACTTCCATTGGTAGCCGACATATCGTATACATCACCCAATCCCAATTGGTAAAATTCGGAGGACAAACCAAAACGATCGGCACTATCCACTTTATTGGCAACAATGAAAACTTTCTTTTTGCTTTTACGCAACATTTTGGCAACGACCTCATCCAAATCGAGGATTCCAGCCATAACGTCCACTACAAAAATGATGACTTTTGCTTCATCGATGGCAATTTCCACTTGTTTGCGGATTTCACCTTCAAAAATATCTTCTGATCCGTTAACGTAACCACCTGTATCAATTACCGAAAATTGAACTCCGTTCCATTCTCCTCGTCCATACAAACGATCGCGCGTAACGCCACTTACTTCTTTTACGATAGCTCTTCTTGATTCCGTCAATCGGTTAAACAGGGTTGATTTCCCAACATTTGGCCGACCGACTATCGCTACTACATTTCCCATTTTATTCAATAGTTACAAGTTTGTAAGTTGCAAGTTGCAAGTTTTGGGCTCTTTAAAAAACTTGCAACTTGTAACTAGTAACTCCTAACTCTTTTCAATATCCGTATTTCTTCAATTTTGAATCAGACGTTCTCCAATCCTTATCCACTTTCACAAAGGTGTCTAAAAACACTTTTTGATCGATGAATTTTTGAATTTCGATTCTGGCCTCACGACCAATTCGTTTCAGCATTTCGCCACCTTTTCCAATGATAATACCTTTTTGCGTATCTCTTTCCACGATGATCACGGCCCGAATCTTTGTGATTTCTGGCTCTTCAATGTATTCTTCTACTTCCACTTGCGTAGCGTAAGGAACTTCCTTTTTGGTATGCAAGAAAATCTTTTCACGGATAATTTCGGATACAAAAAAGCGCATCGGACGGTCAGACAATTCTTCTTTGTCGTAATAAGCTGGACTTTCAGGCAACAAGGAAACAATTTTTTCAATGATTCCTTCCATGTTGAAACCGTGCAAGGCTGAAATAGGAAATACAGTAGCATTGGGCAATTTTTCGCTCCAATAGGCCAATCTTTCTCCTACTTTTTCTTGGTCGCCCAAATCCATTTTGTTCACCAAAACGATAACCGGAACTTTCATTTTTGAGATCTTTTCCAAGGTCTCTGCGTGATTCATTTCGTTTTCGTAAATATCTGTGATGAACAACAACACATCCGCATCTTGCAAGGAAGTGTTGACATACGTCATCATGTGATCGTGCAATTTGTAGGCAGAATTTACTACGCCAGGCGTATCAGAGAAAACGATTTGGTAATCCTCTTCGTTCAACATACCCAAAATTCGGTGACGCGTGGTTTGTGCCTTCGATGTCACGATCGACATTTTCTCGCCCATCAACTTGTTCATCAAGGTTGATTTACCAACATTTGGACTTCCTACAATATTTACAAAACCTGCTTTGTGTGCCATTTTAATTATTCAGGGTGCAAAGATAGGGAATTACGAATTAATGCATTCGGATAAAATAAATTAAGAATCGGAATTTGTAGAATCTTGTGAGTTTTCCTTACCTAGAAATCAAGAACAAGTTTGCATTCTGTGATATCCTGAAAACCAAAGGTTCAATTCTTCGAACTCATGCATAAATTGAGTCGTAAATAGTGGCTTTGAAATTTTCCTTCAATACCTCCAACAATAACTGGAGACAAATTGTACAAATAATCCATTTGAATGGCAAAATTTCTTTTTTTGACGATGGTTTTATAACCTACACCTGCCCTTGGTGTGAACGAGGTTTTGGTTTGCAAAGGAATTGAATTTGTTGGTTGAACTTTGAGGGTAGGCGATTGCGAAGAGGGGCCGTAACTTGAAACGAGCCCCGAACCACCCGCAACCAAATTTAAATCAATAGAAAATCCGATTTGACAATAAAAACGCATGGATTGGCCAAAGTTGCGGCGGTAACTAAACGGCAAATCAATGGCTAAAACACCCGCTTTCACATTTTTGTAATTTGCATATTTATCTTCGGAGAAGGTCGGTGATTACGTTGAAAAACTGTTGATCTCCATTCCAAAAATAAAATTTTCATCCGTTTCTTTGAAGGCAACGTGGGCAATTCCCAATCCAGCACCACCGCCCCAAAAGTTGTTTTTGTATTGAGGAAAACAAACATTGGCGTTGAAATAAAATTCGTTGAAAAAAAACTTGTCTCGTGTTGGTTCTTGGGCGACTCCCAATTCCATTCTGAAAACAGAAAATAGGACAAAAAATGAATAGAGGTGTTTTTTCATGATCCTAAGGTAAATCATTTGATTTTCTTGTACTAAAAAAATTTACTTCAATCTAATTTCGCCTGGACTTTTGCAGGGAATTCGTTTTTACCGATTTATCCTTTCAAACTGCATTTTTTGTAGCCTTTGCAATTTATTCAATTCGGAATATTCTTTTTATAAGCCGTAAGGCAGTTTTATAGTATAAAAGTTCAATCAGTAGAATTACCTTTGTCCTAAAATCAATCGTTTGACGTCAAAAAATTGCTTCACCCCCTTTTCAACTCCCATCGAAGGATTTGCTTTGCCTGAAAAATTTACGTTTCCGTTTTATTATGAACCTCATCCTTTGGCTAAATTCGCGGTGGATGAATTGCAACATCATTTGATGACCCAAACGGATTGGGTACACAATTTTGGTCAACCGGATGGAAACGACCCGGAAGCCATTGGGAAAATGTTCGGCGTTTTGGTGGTGAAAAATTCTGCTGGCGAAGTGGGATTTTTAGCCGCCTTTTCAGGAAAAATAGCCGATAGCAATCACTGGCCAAAATTCGTTCCACCGGTGTTTGATATTTTGCCAAAAGACGGTTTTTACAAAATCGAAGAGCAAGAGGTGAATGAACTCAATCGTCAATTGGAAGTTGCATTGACCAACGAAGCACTTTTGGACAAACGAAAACAATTCTCCGCCATTGAGTTGGAAGCGGCAGAAGATTTGACGGCTTTCAAAAAACTAAATTCTGAGAACAAGAAAAATCGCAAACAGCAACGAACCGATGCTTCAACGAATCTTTCTCCCCAAGAATTCAAGCAATTAAATGAACGACTGAACCAAGAAAGCAGTCAAGATCATTTCAAATTAAAAGACAAAACCAAGGATTGGAAAATTAGAATTCAAGCCGCAAAAGAGGAACTAATTGTAGAGGAAAACAAGGTGCTCGTCTTGAAAGAAAAACGAGGAAAACGTTCGGCAGCCTTGCAAAAGAAAATTTTTAACGCTTACTCTTTTCTGAATAAAAAAGGGGAAACCAAATCCTTGCTGGATATTTTTTCGTTTCTCGATCCGCTTTTTCCACCAGCGGGTTCGGGTGAATGTGCGGCGCCTAAATTGTTGCATTACGCGTACCAAAATAACTTTGAACCCATCGCTTTGGCGGAATTTTGGTGGGGACAATCGCCGAGTTCGGAAATTCGTCAACACAAAAATTTCTATCCCGCCTGCAAAGGAAAATGTGAACCGATTTTGGGCCATATGCTGCAAGGTTTGACTGTCGATGAAAACCCTTTGCTGACGAATCCTTCCTACGGAAAAGTGATTGAAACAGTTTATGAAGATGGGTTTTTAATTGTCGTCAATAAACCGCAAGAGTTTTTATCCGTGCCTGGCGTTCATTTGACGGATTCAGTCCAAACGCGCATGAAAGAAAAATATCCAGACGCAACCGGTCCCATGATTGTACATCGCTTGGACATGTCAACCTCTGGATTGCTGCTCTTGGCCAAAACCAAAGAAGTTCATAAAACTTTGCAAAGTTTATTCATCAAACGAAGCATGAAAAAACGATACGTGGCGCTTTTGGAAGGAATCATTGAAGAAAACGAAGGTCACATCAACTTGCCTTTGCGCTTGGATATTGATGATCGTCCGCGGCAAATGGTTTGCTTTGAACATGGAAAAAGCTCCCGTACCCATTGGAAAGTCCTAGAACGAAAAAACGGACGAACGAAAATTCAATTTTTCCCCATCACAGGACGTACACACCAATTACGCGTGCATGCAGCGCATCCGCAAGGATTAAACACCCCTATTGTTGGCGATGATTTGTACGGAAAAAAAGACGACCGACTGTTCTTGCATGCCGAGCGGTTGGAATTCATTCATCCGATAACGAAAGAATGGATCGAAATAGAAGTTCCGGCTCCATTTTAACTATTTTATCGAATCACCACTCTTTCCATTCCTCGTTGGCCATTTTCCGTTAATTCTACCAAATAAGTTCCAGCGCTCAACTTCAAGTCGATTTGTGCCGCCGTTTTACTGATCGTTTCTTCATAAACCACCTTTCCATCCAAGGAATATATTTTGACAAGAGGTGTATGTAAATTGTGGTTAATGAATAATTTTCCGTTGCTTGGATTGGGGTAAATTTGGAAGCTCAGTTCGCTGAATTCTTTCAATCCTAAATTGGTACTTACGTTCACATTGTCCAAATAAAAATTATTCCCGAATGCATTGATTCCGACAAAACGAATCATCACTTCTTGCCCTGTGTATTGACCAATATCAATCGCGTTGCCCAAAGACCATTCATTGCAATTGGCAGGTTCCCAAAAATTGGACTGGTCTGGAACCGTTTCTAAGTTGTTCCCATACGCCAGAAATAAAGTGTCGTAGGTTGCAAAACAATCGGTAGAAATATCAATGCGCAATCCGTCTTGATAACCGTCGCCGTATTGAGCATACGCATAATCATAGGTCAATTCAGCAGCAGAAACATTGGTCAAATCAAACGCAGGTGAAATCAATTCTGCTTCGTCGCCCACAGCATTGATATCATAATGATTGACCCACGCCACGCTTGTAGAAGTGCAATTGGGTCCGTTTGCAATAATTTTCTCCGACCAAGAAAATGAATTGTTGGCATTCCGCTGCGTCCACTCCGATGAAATTCCATTTTCGAAATCTTCGACTAAATTGGGGTTGGAATTGGGTGCTGTAACTTCTATGAATTGCGAGTATGATTGGGAACTTGTCCCGTAATCATCTGTAACGGTCAAGGAAACGGCATGAAAACCAGGTGCTGCAAACGAAACAACTGGATTTTGAAGCGTTGAGGTACTCGGTGTTCCACCTGAAAATGTCCATTGCCACTGTGGATTATGATTGGAAAGAACCGAATGGTCAACAAAATGAACCAAATTATCCAAGCAATTCAACTTAAATTTATCGGCTGAAATTTGAGCAATAGGCAAAGATGGTTCATAAAAATCGACGGTATAAACACTTCTACTTGTCGCATTCAATAATTGCTGCGTATTGTATTTTGCTACCAGTTTTGTAGAAGGTGTACTGAGTGGCAAAGCATTATTAAACAAAGCCCAAGAAGTCATGGAATTGTTCCGGTAATAAACGGCTCTTCTCGTGCCAATATAAACGCCTCCATCCGTTCCTGCTTGGTGAACGATATTGGTAATCCATTCGCCATTCAAATTTGGGGAAGTATACAAGAGCCAGGAATTTCCGCCGTTAGTAGATTTGTAAACATTTTTATTATCCAAATTGGGGTAACTACTGTATTGCGAAGTTCTAGCCAACCAAATTTCATCGGCATTGGTTGCGCTGACAGCAATATCATAAGGAACCCATTCATCGCCACCCAACAAAGAAGTGGGAGGTGTGATTTCTGTCCAAGTTACACCTGCATCCGTCGTTCTCCATACTTTTTTCAATCCCCACCAATCTTGGTAGGTGGTCACATAAATTACATTCAAATTCGACGGAGCCAATTCGACTGCACAAACTTTGTGTGCGAATGTGTGCACGATGGAATAGGTTTGACCGTTGTTTTCCGTTTTCAACAAATTTTTCCCTCGTCCCAAATAAATGTGGTTGTAGTTTCGTGGGTCCCAAGCCATGTCGCTTGACTCACCAAAAATATAGGAAGCATTCGGCAAAGAATCGAATTGAAAACCTTGAATGGCTGTTAATCGATTGCCGGGTAGATTTCTTCCTTCGTAATCGTCGTAAGCCATGCGATCATTCCCGAAATTCACGAATCCTCTAACTCCATCACCGCCACCCGTGCAAATCCAACCGTTGTCGTAGACGTTGTTATCCTTCAAAAGTGTTCCGTTGTGATACGCTCCACCCAACATGACATCGCTTTGCGGACTAACGCCGAATCCCCAGAAATCTGATCCCTCAATCCCCAACATGGATCGATTGACCGTGTTACCATTATCAGTAGATTTAAATACGCCACCATCGCAAGCAAACCACAATTCACCATTCAAGTAGCGAATGTCATGGATATCGGCATGCACATAACCCGGTAAACCAGGTTCCGACCATTTGGTAGGACAAGTCCAATTCACCCCTCCATCCGTTGAAACCCAATGATTGACTCCGCCTAAATGAATCATATCTGCGTTCAAGGGATCAACCGCTAAAGCTACATCGTAGTAATATTGTCCGCCATCATCTTGCCCTTGCTTGTCCCAACCCATCATATTAATATTGGTTGGTGAGGGTGGCCCGGCAGGCTGAGTTCCACAACACATAAATGTCCAAGTCAAACCTGTATCCGTGGATTTATAAATCCCGTACGTCCCACTTCCTCCATTCGCTTTTCCTGTTGCATTTGCATAAATAATTGCTGGATTTGCTGGCGTAACGGCAATTTCAGTCCTTGCTTGTTCATCGCTAGCTCCGAGCGGATTTGGCCAACCGTTGGTTTGTTGAACAAACGTTAATCCGTTATCCGTAGATCTCCAAAATTGGGTTCTAAAATTAACTACTTTGATGGTGTAAATCAGGTTGGCATTGGCTGGATTGATTTCAATCTCTTGAAATTCACCTGACATTATTTGACTAAAATTATTGCCGCCATCTGTCGAACGGTAAAAGCCGTAATCCGTATTTAAAAAAAGCAGGTTGGCATTTACAGGCGAGATTACGATGTCTTGAAATTCATGGTTATTTGATTGAAAAGCTGGGTCACCCATGACCGACCAACTCGTTCCTCCATTGGTTGTTTTGTATAATTTTCCGCCGCTCCCGAAATACGCAATGTTTGCGTTGGTTGGATCTATTTCGATTGCAAAAATGGAATTGACCATCATGTTTTTGGTTACAGAAGTCCAACTGGCGCCGCTGTTGATAGATTTCCACAATCCTGCCGTTGCGGTTCCGGCAAATAAAATTGCTGGATTACTCATTGAACGCTCCACGGTATACACATGCGCTGCTCCCGGTGCGTAACTGTGACTAGCTGCTTCTTTATCAAAATCGAACGGCCCGATACCACTCCAGGTCGAATTAAAATCTTTTTCAGCGGACAAAGCTTTTGATGCGGTAACATAATTCTGAACCGTTTCATCGTTCAAATCAAAAACCGTTGGTCGACTAAACGTCCGGAGCCATCTTTTGTAATACTGTGTATGTTCGCTTTTAACGAATTCATGCGTTGCGTAATAAGCATCATGCAACTCGATAACCAAACCAGGGTTGGGGGTTTCACGGTACATTTCTTGAATCCAATCCGGGGTGTTAATGGTGCTGTATTTCTTTTCGATTTGGGAAAAAAGTGAAAAGGATATGGTCAAAAGGATGAAAAAGAAAAGGCCCCGCATAGTATTCTATCTTTAAAATGAAAGATTAAATATAGGATATTAGAGCGATTTAGCGGGTTGAAAAAATAAAAATAGGAAGAATTGCATCTTTTTTTTTGCAAAACCCAAAAAAGTGGGTATCTTTGCACACGCATTTGGAAACGACCAGTGTTTGAAACAGAGATAAAAAGCAATAAAGATATATTGCGGGGTGGAGCAGTTGGTAGCTCGTCGGGCTCATAACCCGAAGGTCGTCCGTTCGAGTCGGGCCCCCGCTACCATTAGAGACTCATTAGGATTTTTTCTTAATGAGTCTTTTTTTTGCCCTTCTGTATCCTTTGATAAATATGGGATTTTTGCGAAAATTGAATTTATCTCCTTGGTTAGATATTGTCTTTTTTTTGCATCTATCAACAATCCAGACGGAAAAACCAATTCTTGGATTCGCAATTTAGTTTCTATCTCACATTTGCCCCAGTATTTACTCAGGTTTTTAGAAATATTCACACATTTTTCTATCAAATTTTCTTGGTTAGATATTTTTGAGCCCAAATCACTTACTTCCTTTTTTATTTGAGCCAATTCGATTTGAAGTGGGTGTAAATATTTGTGATAAGTTTCCAGAGGTAGGTCTCCGAAAATATGCTTTTCTTCTAGTTTGTTAATTTTTAATTCAATACTTGAAATTTCGGTTTTTAATTTTTTTTCTAAAACCACACTTTCATCATTAAATGCTATTATAGATTGTCGAAGCTGTAAACGAAATACATCTTCAAACTCCTCATGAAGTTCAAACTTTTGTAAAAATTTTATAAAACTATTATTTAACCCTTCTGTAAGCGCTTTTGGTGTGCTTTCAGCATTCATTGAAGAGCCATTGCACTTATTTTGGCAAGTGTAGTAATGTAATTTTTTTGATTTAACTACATATCCAGTGAGTTTGCCTCCGCACTCTAAACATTCTAAAAAACCCACCAATGGGCGATTAGGATGAATTTTTGAAACTGTATATCCAGAATTATTGCCCTCAAGTATATTTTGCACTTTAAGAAAGTCTTGATGTGATACCATCTTTTCCCAATTCCCTTGAACTACATCGCCTTTTAATAACCTGTGAACATTTATTCCAGCATAAAAAGGATTCCTCCAAATGACGCTGAGTTTTTGTTTTGATATTTTAAGACCAAGAGGTTCGAGTTTTTTCTGTATTTGAAAATCTCGAACCCCTTCTAACTTCCACTTCCAAGCTAATTTCAATAATTTTCCAGTTTCATTGAGTATGATTTTTTGTTCTCGACTTATCTTACTCATGTCTTGAACACGAGGACCATAATGGTCATATCCAAATGGAGCTTTTCCCAAACAATTCCCGTTTTTTAGAAATCTAATCATCCCTGGAACCGTAAACTCAAGTCGAACAATATTTTCTCTCTCAGCTTCGACTAATCTTTCTAATATATTGTTTTTACCTCTCGAAGTTTCAGTTGTTAATCCTGAAGAGGTTTCAATTAAATGTACTCCTAAGGCCAATAAATCATGCACTTCCTTAATCCCTCCACTTCCTGAGCGAGAAAATCGACTCATCATATATATCAAAATTGCATGAGGCTTCCTTTTGGACAATTTTACTAGGCGAATCATTTCATTAAATTCTTTTCTCGTAAAATTTCCCTTTGCACTTTCATAGGTACCACCGAACTCCTTCGAAATTTTAAAGCCATTTTGTTTTGCGTAATCAGTGGCATATTGCTGTTGGTTTTCGAGACTCTTATTATTGTCAAATTGTTCTTTTGAGGAAACCCTTGTATAGCTCCAAACTTCCTCTTTTTTTAATTTTTCAGGCTCGTAAGAGCTAAATTTTTTAAAAATGTCTAAATTCATAATTGTGAAATGATTAATGTTATTAAACTCAGTTTATATAGTGAATCTATTACAGAATCAATTTCCTCATCTGTCTTTTCTAAATAACCGTTTACTTTTCTCACAAAAGAAGGAGAAAGCCTTTTTATTTTTAGCTCTTCAGAAAGAGTAAAAATCTGTTCGTTTAAGTTATTTTGTAAATTATAGTTCACTTTTGTTCTTTTTTACAATGTGTTTTTATATTTAATTAATTCCAGATGAAGTAACGAGGAAAAATTTTCCCGTGCCAGTGTAAATGTTTTTATTTTCTCCCTCTCCACAAATTGTAGAAGAGAAAAATTTTACAACAAATAGCTCTTTCATAATATGTTTTGTGCCTGAAAAAACTCTCGAACGACCATGTCTGTAGGGATTGACTGAATTTTGTCAATTTGTTTAAAGAAATACGGGACATTGACAGACTTGCAGTTGTGCATCATTAATCTGGCCCAATCAGTATTGAATGGTCTTCTCTTATGTCCACTTTCACCTCCTTGTATTACCCAGTCTACCATTTTTAACAATGGCTTACCATCAAATTCTGTCATTAAATCAACAACTTCAAGCTGAGGCTCCACTGAGACAAATCTTAGTCCATTTACTTTGGCTAACTGCAGTATTAGCATGTTAGCGGTTTTTTGATTTACTGGAGAAGTGCCAAACATTACATTTTTCGGGGGATTAACTTTCCAGTCTTCAGGGATGTACTTATTTATGTTGGATGGTCTTTTTGTGAGTAGCAAAAACATTAAGTTTGGTGAGCTTGTAACCACTTCATTGAAAAACTTGTCTCTTAATTGTCCTGTATGCCAAAATTCTGCATCTCCTTTAACCAATTGTTCACCTTTGCTGTCCACAAGTGACATTGGCTTTTCGAAAATATCCATCATACTTCCGACAAAAACTCGATGGATTTCTCCCTTCTCAAATGCTGTTTTTTGATATTTCTCAAGCATTTTCCAAACATTTATTATTTGTCTGCGTGGTTTATCCGCTCCCCAGACTTCAAATCCATATCTTTTCGACTGTGCAAGGGCATAGCAGTTATCACACCCCTCATGAACCTTCGTGCAACCCCACCAAAGATTTGCAGTGTGATGGGTCCATTCTATTTTACTATTTTCCATAATATATCTGCTGTATTGTAAGCCCCAGCTGGGTTTTGTTAATGATTACGTTACAAAAGTTTAGGCATTAGAATTCCATGCCTTAAAAAAAGCAATTTCAAAAATCCTTACATCTTTTGTTTTTTTGCCTCCAGAAATAGGAGGTCTTTATTGTAGTATTTAGGTTCAGGTTTAGTTGAACATCGTCTGTTAATTGGTTGGTCCTCGAATATTTCTCTTCATAAATTGTTTTTTACAGGTTAATACATTGCCATTAAGCCATTTTTATGGCAGTTAAAAATTATGTTTTCATTTTTTCTGTGGAAAATTGAAACTTTTATCCTTTAGAGTCGTTCAAGAAGTTGTACAGTTTCTTAAACTAAAAAGATTACTATACGAAAGAGGGGTTAAAATGAATTTAATACTCTGACGCTTGTATTGTATATACGACTCTGAAAAACTTTTGTTTCAGACTTTTTGACTTATTTTTTAGGCGCACTCCAAAATTCTTTCTTTTTTTGTCGCCAAATATCTCTTGTAAAGCCTATGAATGCTGGTACTATTGTGCATTTTGGCATTGGCTGTAAAAACTTTCAATTCATTCAGTCGAATTGCAATCCAATCATAACTTTTTCCCTGCTCACGGTATTCAATTGTCAATTTTGTAGCTTGAATATTGTTTGAATTGCTCCTTGCTTTCTCTCTTGTTGCTTCAACTCCTTTCATTTTTGCTTCAAATGTCAAATTCGCTGGTGTTCCAAGAACAAATCCTCTCTTCTTTTTTTCTGCTAAAGCATTTTTTGTTCTTTCGGAAATCAACTTAGCCTCCATTTCTCCAAGGGCAGCGTAAAGATGAATCGTAAAATTTGTTGCCTGAGGTAGGTCACATGCAATAAATTGAACTCCAGCCTCCATTAAAGAACTAACAAAAAACACATTCCTTGCAAGTCGGTCAATTTTTGCAATCACAAGAACTGCATCATTCTTTTTTGCAAAGTCAATTGCGTTGAAAATTTCAACTCGTTTTTTCTTGTTGGTTCCCGTTTCGATTTCGGTGTAACTTCCAATCAAAATTCCATTATTGTTGAGAACGTAATTCTCAACCATTGTTTTTTGACTTTCAAGTCCAAGACCTGACCTTCCTTGTTCCAAAGTTGATACTCTAAAATATGCAACGAATTTTTTCATAATTGTAGTTTTTTATTCATTTCCAGCGGAATCTAACCGAGTGTTTAAGTTATGCTGGGGAAAACTGCTAAAAAAAACCTTACTTCTTTCGAATAAGGACGTAATTTTATAACGAATGGAATCAGAAAAGTTACAGCTCCAAAATTGTGTTGTTTGAACTCAAGAAGCCATTTTCATTGGCATGAGTTTATCATAGTCTTCAAGGGTAATGTCAAAAATGGCAAGTGTGTTTTCCAAAATAACAAGAACTCGCTGAGAAGGATTTCCAAACATATTTACATGGAACATCATATAATGGAATTCATAGCATTTCCCTTTTTTCATACTTCCAGCTTTTAGCATTTTACTTGTGTAGAATGTTCTGTTCAGTTTTTGCTTTACTGAGTTTTTGTTGAATTCAATAAATTGTTCTGTGGTGATTGTCATTTCATTTTTCATAATCGCTAATTTTAGTTGGTTAAAATCTATTCCTTAAAAACGATTGAAATCAGAAAAGTTACAGCTCCCAAGCTCCGTGAGTGAACCACACCGCACCTTTCATAGAAAACATTTTAGCTCTGAAAAGCCCATGAATAGGGCGTTTGGTTATTTTGATTCGTATTAATAGGTAAAAACCCAGGGCGGAATTGAAAAAGCTATCTATTTATTTAAAACGATAAATAGAATGATACCTAAACAACAAAACGGGATAAATGTCCTGAGCCTATTCGATGGCATCAGTTGCGCCAAACTCGCCTTAAAAAAGAACGATATTCAAATTTCCAACTACTATTCTTCTGAAATCTCTGAACCAGCACTCAGAATTCAGAACTATAATTTTTCTGGAGATACAACTTTTCATTCAGTTGGAGATGTCACCAAAATCAATGGAGCCGACTATGCTCATTGCCATTTGGCTATAGCAGGTAGTCCTTGTACCCAGCTCAGCTCGGTGAATTCAGTTGATAAAAGCGGTCTTGAAGGGAAAGACAGTTCTCTTTTCTATGAATTCGTTCGCATCATTAAGGAGATTAAACAAGCAAAGCCTCAAGGTGAAAAGCTATTCATTTTGCTTGAAAATGTAGCTTCAATGCCGTCTAAAGAAAAAGAGAAGATTACAGAAGCACTATCCGAAGCGATGGGAGAACCGATTGAGCCAATCAAGATTCAATCATCACTCATTGCTCCAGCAAGTAGGTCAAGGTTATATTGGTCAAACTTAACAGGCTTGACGGTTCCGCAACCTATTCAATCTGATTTTCAAGATGTCCTTGTCAACGGATATACCGACAAGAAAAAAGCAAATGTTGTGCTATCCAATAACGTGACCCTCACAAATGGAATATATCGACACTACAAAAGAAGCATTGGAAATATTGTGTATCAATATGAGGACTTTGCAAAGCTCCCAACTTTCCAGAAACTCCTCGACCATCCAGCAATTCTTGAAAAATCAGAGTATAAGGGACGGGCTGGTTCCGCTCAAGATGAGTATTCATATCCAAATGGATGCTATAGATTAACAAGTATCTTGGAGGAAGAGCGTATGATGACCATTCCAGAAGGACATGTGAGTTGTGTGTCTGATGTATCAAAGACAGAAAAACACAAAGCAATAGGCTTGAGCTTCACAGTTGATGTTGTTGCTCACTTAATCAAAGATTTACCAAATCAATTAAGACAAAATGAAAGATAAAATAATACGACCAATAAATGGCAAGGACTACCTAATTGGATATACATCAATGATGGCTCCAACTGCACACAGAGAAACAAACAGAGTGTTCAAGATGCTTCGCTTAGTGCCAAAGGATAGCAACCTTGAAGGTGATATTTTCTTTTTTGAGTTTGACAACGATGAATGGATTTTACTTCCTGATTTTGGGTTTGTCAATCTACAGGACCCACATGAGCTTATTAAACTTTACAGCGACATTTCACACAAAAAGCGAATCACCTTTGATGCTTTTATAAATGAGTTAACCAATAAACACTAAAGAATGTTCGGGGATTTCATCTGCGGTAATTCAATTTCATTTACTTTTTTTTAAGAAAGTTCAGGTTGGAATTTGATTTCTTAAAATCAAATGCTTAGATTTTTTTATAATCAAAATTTACACATTAAAATGAAAGAAAACTTTACACAAGTGCCAAACGAAATTCTGGATAATGACATGCTATCGTGGGATGAAAAAGGAGTGATTGCAACTTTCTTTAGAAACAAAAGAGACTGGAAGGCATACAAAGATGAATTTATTAGTAGGTCAACTGATGGCAAAACTGTTATCAATCGAATCTTCAAATCACTTGAAGAAAAGGGATTTATAGACAAGAAAATTGAAGGCGGAATTCGCTTAGATAACGGACGGTTTACTCCGAAGGAAACATATTTCTTGCTATCCAATAAATCTATTGAATTACTCGACAAGAACTCTGTTATCCCAATGAAATCAACCGTTAGCCGACAACCGAATTCAGGTAACCAATCGTTGGTAACCAGAAACCCGCTATCGGCAACTAATAAGACTAACTATAATAATACTAACAACAACAATACAAAAGAAAATAAAACTAATTCTGTATCTGTATCTGTATCTAATTCTGACTTGTTAAGTCAAACAGAACTTATTGAACAGAAAAAAACAGATACAGATACAGCAACTGATTTTATTTTAGTTGAAGTAGAAAAGGAAACAGTTGAACTTTCAACTCCTGATTCAATTGTAGAAAATCGAGTTATTGAATCAATGAAAGAGGAGGAAGTGATTCAAGGAAATGAAAAAACTCAGTCTAATCATTTTGTCGAAAAGAGAACAGCCACTTCAATGACTACTTCAACAAATGTGGACGGAGCTACTCAAAGGGTGAAGGAACAAGCTACCAACAAGTATTTCTTCAATTATAGGGAACAGCCTTCTTTGGACAGAATAACTGCGTATGCAACAAAAAAAGGGTATTCAACAGAATCAGCCTATGAGGTATTCAATGTGCTTGTAGAGAACGACTATAGAGATTCAGATGGATACAAAATACAATCAATTGAGAAATACATTAACACGATGCTCAAGCAAAAGAAAAAAGAAATCAAACCTGATGAAATGAAAGAACTGAGAGCGATTTCTGATGCCTATGCCGAGTTGTACGCAAGTGAGTTAGTTGATGATAGATATGGGCTTACTACGCATAGATTGAATATGTGGGATTTCACTAAATTCTACCTTTCAACACATGACAATGACATTGAAAGAGCAAAAAAGATGTTTGGTGTATTAAGCTCCTTAAAGCCAAGCGAGAGACCATCAAGCTACAAGCTAACAGCAATGACCAAGGAAGCATTAAAAAAGAAGGCTTTGGTTTATGCTAAAAACGAATGAGCATGTTGATTTCAATTGAATCAATAGATGAACTCAAAAACTGGTCCTTTGCCATGGAAGAGTATGTTGCAGTTATATCCATCCACAGTCTTTGTGTTCAGAAAGCCAACCTTGCTCTTCAAGTACCTTTGATATTCATTCCATTGTTTACTTGTTTCCATTGATACTTCAAATTCACTCCTTGTGATTAATTTCACATCACGGATAAATCGCTCTTTTGAGAATTCTCGGTACTGATAGAACTTCGAGCAAAGAACAAAATGCTTGACTGGACAATGATTTTCAGATAAGTAATTCCCTGGCTTCAATTGGAGGTCCTCAAAGCCCTTAACGAGTTGATGCAGTTTGCTTGCTGTCAATGTTCCATCCTTGCTCAGAAGAGAGCTTGGGTAGCAGAATTGATGGCTTAGTGGAATCTCCGCAACTGACCGACCCAATGACTCAAGTATGTCCATCTTCCAATCTGATTCAATTCTCTTGGACTGCAATTCGAAAAGACCATAGATTTTCTCATTGGAGCTTTTCATTAGCTCTGTAGGAATTGAAGAAACCAATTTCTTTCGTTCAATTCCGAGTTCATCCTTGTATGCAAAATGAATTAGGTGAAAGAGTTCAACTCCTTGCGGATTAGTATGACGATAAATATCCATTTCTTTCAGTTAAGGAAAAACAATTCTGGGACACCGCCTTTGAGCTTTAACTTAATTACACCCTGGGGCATATTGCATCGAGTGATTGGGTCAAATACTTCTTCAATCAATTTTAATTGCTTTGCTTTAACTATGCTCTCGGTGCTGAATAGCTCGATTTGAATATCAAGCAAAATATTTTTCAAATCCGCACCTTCATTTTTCACTTCTGACATTAGATTAACTAAGCACTTGGTCATGCGAATTAGTTCAGTAAGTAGATGATTGTTTAGGTCGAATCTCATACATTAATAACGAATTAATTCAGAAAAGTTACGGCAACAGATGGAGCTTAAAAACAGACATCAAATCAATGGAAGTCGCCAAATATATCAGACTTATTGTCGCCAAGGTCATCTTGTAAATCAACTTCTGCAGAAGATAATTCGTCACTTAGCTCCACCAAAAGTTGCCACTCCGTTTTTCCAGTTGATTTTGCCGTTGAGAAAATCCTGTTCATGCATTTCGTCATGATAATTAAGCGGTCAAGTACTTTATCTTTTACCTCTTGTGTGTTCTCCATATAGTATGTTTTTAGTGATGAATTTGCATTGCTATTTTTATCCCTGATTAGACAAGCAAATAGGAGCAACCATATTATCAGAATAACGCTCAGAAATAATTGCCCCATTCTATATGCATATAACGAATCAAATCAGCAAAGTTACGGAGGTTCAGTGGTTTACGCCTAAATTTTCTAAAAAGGGAATGTTTAATTCGATTGATGCAACTGGAGAAAAAAAAATGATGCGAGTAGGACTTTATCGTTTATGGCGTATAAACGGCAATTACAACACTTAAAACACTGTTTATCAGTGAATAATTATTTCTATGCTACTTAATGACCGCCAATAGCAATCTGTTTTAGGGCTTTTTTGACGCTCAATATTTACCTTAAAAGTTTGGGATAAAAATTTGGTAGAAAAAATTTTCTGTATTGATGATTTCTGTTGGTTGAAGTATTTGTCACAAAAATGGATTTTCCATCTCGTTTGGTGCACCACCGACAAAAGGGCTACAGGGCATTTGAGGCTTATAAAGCGACCGAATATAGGGCCTCAATTTAGAACTCCAAATTAAGCTATCTAATGCCAATAAAGGGCTCCCCAGGGTTCAATACATCCAGAACAAGCTTGCAAGTATCATTCTCAACCTTAACATTCAACTGGATTGTTCTCTCAGTTGCATCAATGGTGGTTCTGTAAAACAGCGTTATTAGCCCGTTTTCCTCATTCTTAGAGATTAAATGAAGTGGGTAACTAAATTGCATGTTCTTGAAGAAATCAATCAACTCAGGGGCCGTAAATCGCTCTCTTGTCTCCTTGAAGGTGAATTGAAGCATAATTTGATAGTTGCCAAGCTTGTGATTCATCTGAATGAACTCTGCAAAATTTGAGCCCATGAATAGGCTGGGGTTATCGAGCATTAGCACTTCATCTCTCGTTTCTTTGGCAATTGCAACACTTTCCTTCTTAGAATCACTGCACCCGAAGAGTAACAAGGAAGACACGCATAAAATCACAGTTGCATTCATTGGGGCTCGATATACTTTTATAACGAAAAAAATCAGAAAGGTTACAAGCAACCTAACCTCTTTGACCGCTATCAGAGTATTACAAGCAAAAAAGGCTCTCAGAAATCGAGAGCCTTAATAGTATATAATTTTGTCAATCGCATCCCCTTTCAATCAACAATGCTAATTGAGTTCAGATAGTTATTTGAATCAACTTTGTCATATTTAATGTGAACCTTCTTACCAATCAAAGCCTTTGCAACATCCTCGTGGAACTCATACGATTCAATCAACACAAATTCTCCATAATCAGAGGCACTTTCCACTTTAATCAGAAGTGCATCATCAATCATTATCTCAGAATATTCATCCGCTCCAACCTTAGGAAGGGCAAAGGAGAATCTCTGAAATTGTCCGTTATTATCAATGTAGTCGATATAGGGAACTTGAGTTCCATGGTCGTCTACTACATCAAACGTCTTTATGGTTATTGTCAGTTCTGTTGTCTGTGTGTATGCTTTGCCAAACAAGCAAAGCGTAAAAATTAAAATTATTGTTCTCATCAGTTTTGTTTTAAATGTCAATTAATTTAATGTGATTTTATCATTAACCAAGTAGAGAATAAATCATTTATCCTTTACGCATCTCACGTAGGAGCTGTGGTTTATTGTGCCCCTAATCCAGTCACCATCGAGAGAGTATAGTTTGAAAGATTCGTCACTCGGAGTTAGAATTGCATGTCCTAGAACAGATAAATTCGCCTTATCAAACCACCATGATGCCCATGCCATTGCACCATCATGGCAAACCCCAGAATCAGTTCTCTTCCCGCCCGCTAATGCGCTAAATCCAGACATGTTAATCATGGCTTGCGCTTCTTCTGTATAATTATCCTGTTTTATCCACTCTCCCTTCTTCTGTATTGCGAATAAAGTATTCTCCTTATATTTCTTCTCAAGATTTTTCCATTCTTCTTCTGTCGCAATGTGCCAACCTTCAGGCGCAAGTCCTCTTGGGTCTGAAACTGCATACTTGTTGTATATTTTCCCGTAACGAGTGATAACATTTACCTTGGAAAGATTATTACCTTCCTCAGTATATATGTAACAGCAAGCTGGGATGTTATCGTAGTTGAGTGCATTTTGCCATTTAGTATTCATCATTCTATCTTTATCAAACATTGGCTTTATTTCAAGAATTGTATCTCCATTTCGAAATGTCGAAACGTCAAGATTCTCTGCCATCCAAATTGTTCCATCTATATCAGTTGTCTGATAGGTTTTGTTGTTTCTTTTGTCGGTAAATTCTCCATAAACGGGAGTTTCTACTTCTAAATTTGGATTCTCTGAAGTTTGATTGTCGTCAGTAATATTGGAACAGGCTAAAATAGTGAATGCTGAAACAGCAATATATCCAATTTTTTTTATGATTGAAGTTTTCATGTTTTGGGTTATTTAGTTATCAATAATTTAGTTCAAATATACTTAAATAAGGTTGTATTCAACCTGTTATTTTCAATTGGTTTATTTCAACGTCTTGTTTGCAGTTTTGAAATATGGCAAAAAGAAAGACTGAAATTCCAGATTTCGTAATTGAATTGGGCAAGAGAATTAGAGAGATTAGAAAAGAGAAAGAGATGAGTATCGAAGAAGTTGCTTATAAAGCCGAAATTGATGCACAAAATCTAAGAAAATATGAACTTGGCAGACAAGAGATGAAAGTCTCAATGTTAAAAAGAATTTCCGACTCAATGGGGGTGAATTTAAATGAATTACTGGCTAAAATTTAAAGTATGGAACAAGATTCAATAAAGCTTGATGTGATTAAAAAATTCACGAACTCGTTATCCGTTAAAGATGGAAAAACAATAACAACTCTTGACGAAGACGATTACTTTGAATTTAAAAAAGGTTTTAATTCTACTCAGAATGGTATGTCAAAAGCTTATTTAAAAACGATGGCGGGACTTGCGAATAATAAAGGAGGAATTATAATTTTTGGAATTGACCCAGACAATCAAGAGTTAGTTGGAATAAAAGATAAATACGAAAATCTGGACAATAAATATGTTAATATGGTCGTCTCAGAATTTTTAGATGGATTGAGTTCTTTTTTCTTTTTCACTCATAGACATGATGGGAAATTACTTGGTTTTTTGAATATTAACCAACCAACATTTAAACCTGTTATTGTAAGGTCAAATTTTAATGACGAAACGGATTCATATACTGCTGGAGATATATACTACAGATACCCTGGAGAAGTTTTAAAAATCAAACCAAGTGATTTGCGAGCTCTGATGTCCAAAGAAATCAATAGGCATGCTCAACACTTAATCCAACAAATTAATACTATTGTAGACATCGGTCCCGAAAATGTTGCAATTATAAATTCTAAAACAGGTGAGGTTAATGCAAATAATGCAAAACTTTCTTTAAGCCCTGAGATTTTAAGCAAACTAAACTTAATAATGGAAGGACATTTTGTAGAAAAAGAAGGAGCTCCAGCCTATGTAATAAAAGGAAACATAGAACTTGAAGGCGGTGGCTCCATTGCACATATCATTAAAGAGCCGACATCACTTCACAACAGAGACTACCATCTAAGTTTTTTAAATGATGCGTGTCCAAATCCGAAAAGCATGTTAAAAGATATTGTGTATCGAGACACTTTTTATCTACCAATACTAAATCTAATCAAAAAATCTGAACTCACAATTGAACAAGCCTGTCAAATCTTAAAGGAACAAAATGGTCCTGACGTAAAGAAAACAACAAAGAAAAATATTATCGAAAAGCTTAGTAACTTAGATTTATTCTTAGTCCTTAAAGAACAAGGAACAATACGCTATGAAGTTTCAGAAACTGGAATCACCGAGGAAACAGGCATTAGCGAGATAAAAGCAAAATATAACTTTAAAGGAAATGTAGACAAAACAATAATTCGTACCCTAATTTATAATCAACTTAAAAATGGACAGCATTCCAGTTTTAAAGAAACTCATTTGAAAGAATATATTGAAGCGTTTTCACATTTACCAAAGGAAGTAGTCAACCAGCATAAAGAATTTTGTCTTGGGGAGCTTAAATCAATTTTAGAAGAACATTCTGACAAACTTACAAATGAAGGTGCGGTTAAAACGGCATATAGGAAAACTATTTGTTTATTAGATTACTACCTGTTTAATTAAAGAAATACTATACGAAAATCAACAAATTAGATTAAAAGTAGAAACGTCTATGTTGTTCTCAAATTTTCCTTCGATTAAAAATAGTAAGAATTCCAAATTACTTCTGATAAAATTCATCATTTACATTTAGATGGGTGTGGACTATAGTCCGTTGTACAATTGTCAATGAATTGTGACCTTTGTCTCTATGGACATCTCTAAGCAAATTGGAATTAACCTAAAAAAGGCAAGGGAATCAAAAGGGATTTCACAAGAGACCTTAGCATCTTTAGCTGACCTAGACAGAACCTATATTTTCAGTATTGAAAAAGGGAGGAGGAATATTTCGGTTTCAGTGTTATTTAAAATATCTAGAGCCTTGGAATTAAGCATCCATGAAATCTTAAAAGATATTGAAAATGAACTTTAAGGTACATTCACATAGACATGCTGGGGTGATTCTTAACGAACCAGAATTTGTTGACCAATTTTCGGAGCTAATGCAAATTATTTCAGGAATCTCAGACCAAGATTTAATTGAAAAGCATAACGGATACGGAGTTAACAATATTGAAAGAACACCAATGAGTCTTTCTAAAGCCATCAATGATATACTAAAAGAAAGATTCGAAGAAAAAGGTTGGCAATCAGAATCAGGTATTTTTCAAGACACAATGTATCTTGGCGATACTTGGAGATTGGATTTTGCCAAAGACGACATTTCCATCGAAGTTGGTTTTAATCATGCTTCAGTTATTGCTTGGAACCTAACCAAACCCGTTCTTGCTAGCGAATTGAACCATGTGCAGAAAGCAATACAAACCAAAATAGGTGTCATAATCACTGCAACGGCTGAAATGAGACGTTTGGGAGGATTTGATGGAGCAATAGGGACTTATGAAAAGTATTTAGACTATCTACCTCCATTAATGAACGTATTAACGACTCCCTTATTAATTATTGGACTCGAACCACCTTCATCATTTCACATTAAACAACACCAGCTCGCTCCAAGAAAAAAAATTGGACATATTGTTATAAATCAATAGTGTGTCTCAATCTAGTTTTGATAATGACTTATTAAAAGAACAAATTTTAGGTTCTTCACTGGATGAATTTTACCAAAAATATTTTGAGCATTCTAGCTTTAAAACTACTAGAATTACTGACAAGAATCTGCAGAATAAGGGTGTAGACCTGATTCTTGAAAATGACTTTAGAAAATTTTTCGTTGATGAAAAAGCTCAATTAGACTATCTAAACGGTTCATTACCAACATTTGCTTTTGAGTTATCTTATTTAAAGTATGATGTTTGGCATCAAGGGTGGTTATTTGATGAAAATAAAATCACTACTGTTTACTACCTCATTACAGATATAATGGTCAATGATGTAACAGATATTTCTAAAGGTGTGTTAAGCTTTAAAATCACGGGAATTTATCGAGACAAACTACTTAGATTATTAGAAGATGCAGGATTGACTAGAGCTAGACTGTCTGAAATAGAAAAAGAAGTAAGAGCATCAAATAAAAACGGAAAAATCGAAATTGATGAATTAAATTCTCTTAGTCAAGGAAACGTATATTTTACGTCTGGAAAAAACGAAAAACCAATTAACCTTGTTTTAAAAATTAAATACTTAACAGACAACAATGTAGGTTCAACACTTATTTTAAGATAACCTCTTGTGCTAATACCTTGCCAATTCTTTCGACTACACCTACAACCAAAGCATTCCCCATAAAAAAAGCTCGTTTGGTATCTGTAATCCCCTCCAACTTAGTGTGGTTGTCAGGAAACATGTTTAACCTTTCTAATTCAATCGGGGTTAACCTCCTCATTCTGCCATTTACTTTGACAACATGTTTAAATCTAGATGCTGATTTACCACCTTCCCCAGTTATTATAGTTCTTGAAGCATTATCTAAAGCATCGGGAAAAATCATACCTCCTTCTGCATACTTGTAGTAAAAGTCATTGGCTTTATTGTAGCGTTCTTCGCTTTTAGAGCCTTTAAGATATTTCCATTTGTCAATTTCTTCGTCTTCGATATAATATTCATTTGGCACCTCACTTTCGGGAATTAATATATCACCAAGTACAGTATACTTTCCATTATATTTTGGAGTATACTTATGAGTCCAAAATTCACCCTGAAACATAACACCTGAATTCAAAAACGGGGATAATTTTTCACCCTTATTAAAATTGTCAGATACCTCAACTAAATCATCACTAATATTACCAGTAATTGTTTTACCTCCAGTTAATGTTCCAGGGAATGATTTTGCAGTAATGCTTTGGTTAAGTAACCAGTCTTCTTTTGACTTTATCTTCTTTAAATTCTTGTATATTTTAGTTGATTCGTGGTAACCAACAATAAAAACCCTTCTTCTTCTCTGAGGCATACCATAATCAGCCGCATTAATAACCTTCCATTCAACTGCATATCCAAGTTGATTTAGTGAGGATAATATCATTGCAAAATCTCTTCCTCGCTGAGAGGATGGTGACTTTAATAAGCGGTCAACGTTCTCTAAAACAAGATATTTAGGTTTTTTATCCTGTTTAAGTTCAAGAATTCGGTGTATTTGCCACCACAGAACTCCCTTTTTGCCAATTAATCCAGCGCTATTTTTGAGCGTAGTTGCAACTGAATAATCCTGACATGGAAATCCACCAACTAACAAATCGTGGTCTGGAATATCTTTAATTTCAACTGTCGAAATATCATGCCCACAGTGGTTTTCAGCACCCCATATTTGAGCATATACTAAATTCGCATGTTGAATTTTAGTTGATGGCTCCCATTGGTTGCTCCAAACGACCTTATACAGTGACTCTTTATGCTCTGGGTAGCCTTCAAGTCCTATCCTAAAACCACCTACACCAGCGAATAATTCTACTACTTTAATTTTGTTTTTTTTCATTCTTGAGTGCAAAAATATAAATTCATTCATAGGAAACTTAATCTTAAGTGTTCAAATTCTATTTTTTGTTTTTGGTAAAAGGAATTTGAACTTAAAACTGATTGTTTACTTCAATAATGACAGCCCTTTTTCAATTAAGAATTTTGCTTCATTAAGCTCTTCAATTGTAACATTGGACTCTTTTGTAGGAACAAACATTTCTCGAATATCAACATCCATAAATTCTGCGATAGCAATAAGTAACGAAAGAGAAGGTAAATTCTTCTCTGTACTTATGTTGCTAATCGTAGTAATAGATACATCTACTGCGGAGGCTAATTGCTCTCTGGACAGACCTTTATCCCTCATTATTTCCTTCAATCTCAGTACCGCCATTTTAAATTTATATAAAAAGTAAAGCTAAACTTTATTTTTTATATAAATTAATAAAGTTTTATTTGCTTTATTAATAAAGTATTACTTATCTTTATTGAGTAAATAATAAAGTATCACTTCATTTTTTTCAAGCATCAGAATTCAAAAATCAGCATTCGGAATTTCAAACAACTTGTGAAGCTCCTTATAAAGCCCTAGTCTATTGGGATTTACGTTCATAAATAGCAATTACAACTGTAGCTGATATTGTAAGAAGTTTCGGTTCAATAGACTAAAATTATTAAAAATGGAAAATTCAGAAAGAATGGCAATAGCGACAACAATTGTTAATCAAATAAATCATGGTGACCCATATGCATTAATGGCTTGGGGTGCAGAGCATTTTACAGCCTTGTGTCCAGATGATGAATTTCAAGGTGGTCTATCCTTTCTAGTTAACGGTCTAATTCACAAAGGATGGGTAAGAATTCAATTGCGTTGGGTGGATGATTACACAATATCTTTCATCAATAAAAATCATGAAGTAGTAAAAACATACGAAGGAATCTATTGTGACCAACTAGTACAGATTGTTGATTTTGTGGAAGGTAAGTAGTCCTAAACGTTTTATTTTCAGGAATTAATTAGCCTCCTAGAACGAATAATAAGGACTATCAATCAAATTTTCGTTAATTCCGCTAATGAAATCTTATAATCTCTAAAAATTAAAATACATTGATTGTCTAATTTTTTGATGGCAATGAATCCAAAACCTTCACAAATTTGGTCAACTGTTTCTCCCTCTTTCATTTGTTGAAAAATATGCAATACTGAAAAATCAGGTTGCCAATCAGCCCAGTTTTTTGAATCTAAAAACTCTTTAGAATACTCCGCCATTTTCTATTCACAAATGTCATGTAAAGTTGCCTCGATTTTTCTCTTTATTCCTCTTGGGATATATGCACTTTTATAAATGCAATAAATTAAATTGCTGAATTCTTCGTTAGTCAAACAATCCTTTACTTCACTAATGTTTGAATATTTTTGTTGAAGTAGTTGAGAATTAGCATCAAAAATTCCAGACGAATTAACATAAATAAAACTATCAAGTGGAAACTTGAATCCTGCTTCTCCAATAACCTCATTCTTCAGAAAGACATGGCAATGAATCCTGTTTTCGGGTTCAAGTATACAACCATGTTTAATCAAATAGTCAGGAATATGATTTTGAGATGTTACAACTGATAAAACCAACGATGATTCATTATCATTATCGATTACAATTAAATATCTAGGTTTGATTGGTTCGCCATTTCCAAAATCATAACGAAGAACATAAACGATATTCTTTTTAACGTACATCAGATTAGATAACTAGTTCCTCTCTGAACTTAATATTTTCAAGCATCTCATCAAACATTTCCTTCAAAAATGGGTCAGAAATTGCTTCTTTTAAGTCTATCGTATATGGAGATGTTGATTCTTCTTCAGAATCAAAAATTTGCTGTAGATTCTTTTCCACAACAACTTTATGCCATAAACTATCAGTTTCATGGAGCAATTCAATTAACTCATTAGAATTGAGACTACCATAATTTTTGATTACTCTATCTATTAATTCAATTTCATAATCAGAGAATTCAGAATCATCAAAAGTGTTATTTGACTCAATTTTCCGACCTCTAACCTCTTCAACATATTCCACATCAATATACTCAGAGAAAAAATCTCCTTGCTCGAACGTGATATTTGCATGAATTTTCCGTGGTACTGGTCCCATTTTCCAAACTTTATAACGAAGCCACGTAACTGGTGCACCAGTTTCTTTAACTGCAATCTCATCAATTATGTAGGTCAACTTTAATAACTTCGTAAGAAATAGATTTTCAATATTATCCGATAGATAAATGAAAAGATTTCCAATTTTATTACGATTGAAAATGGTTTTGTTTTCTGAATTTTCTGTCATAATTCAAAACAAATATAAAACAATTTTAGAATTCAATACTAATTGAAAAAATCATTGTAGAGTATGGCGTATTGAAAATGAACTTTTTAGTCCAAAATTATCGCACAATTTATTCTTAAGATTGTATCCATTTATTTGCCTTCAGTTCTATGAATTCGTATATACTAATTATACCTTTTAAGTCAGTCATAAGGTTAGATAATTCAACTGTGTAGTCTACCATTGAAAATGGGAAGTTAGAAATAGCTTCCCATTTTTGTTTTCTAGAAATTTGGTTTGACTTGTCCGTTCGAGTCTTCCGATACCTATCGGAACCGCTACCATTGAAAAAGGAGTTCAAAACTGATCTCCTTTTTTCTGTTTATTAACTTTGGTTTGCAAGGACAAAGTTCAAGAAATCGTTCGTTTGCAAAATTTACTTTGTTACTTTTGTTAGGAATTGTACTTATAGAATCAAAAATAGACCTATGCTGAACAAACTTTTCTTTCTCTCTATATTATTGATTGGCTTTTCTTGCCAAAATAGCCCGGATAATTCGCTGGTAGAAACGGACAAAAAAAATACACCTGGTAATCAATTAACGAACGAAATTCAAGCCAAGGTGGATAAAATCAATGCGGAAGCAGAGAGTTTAACCGTGGCGAACAGTTTGTCTTATCAGCACAACGATGGATCTTCAGAGGAAGTTTTTGCTTACCTCGACAAAGACCAGCATATCATGAAAATAGAAGAGAAATTCAAAAACGGAAAAACAGGTGATGCCGGAATTCGCCTTTTCTATTTTGAAAATGGAAAACGGATCATGAGTGTAGAACGGTTTATTGATGCTGAAAAAGCACAAGGTCAATTCAGAGAGCGTATCAGTTTTTATAAAAAAACAGGGGAAGTAACTTCCACTATGGAACGAAAGGCCGTTTATGAGGAAGATTTAGAAAAAGTAGAATTCAAATCGGTTGAAACGTATGATTGTTCAATGGAAATTGCCGAAAACGTTTTAAATCAGAAAGGAGTTTTTGCAACGACTTTTCAAGGATTTGCTTCGGATGGCCCAGTGGATTATTTAATTGTTGGTGGACCTGGCGAAAGTGGCTACGCGTCAGCCCTCGCTGTTCAGTATGCGGACAACATCTTCAAACAGTTAAAAACGAATGAGGCTAAAATGATCAACACACCCCTTTCCATTGAATTTGAAAAAATGATGGATGAACGAAAATTGGAATTTCAGGTGCTAACGGGCTTAAAAATTGTCGCAAAATAAAATTCTTGAAGCGCCCTTTGTCATTGACCCTCCATTAAATACCGTTTACCTAATTATTTAACCTTTAACTTTTTTTAGTGTTGGAAAAAGTTTATTTTCACCTATTATTGTGCATCTCAAAATTGAATTAATGTTAAAATTGAAGTCTACTCTACTCATAGTTTTCCTTCTTTTCGTTTCAAATGCGTTTTCCCAAGAAATGATTATTCAGGGAACCGTGCACGATACAACCGGAATTAAGCCCCTTAAAAATGCTGTAGCCATGGCTGTGCGTGTGCGCGACTCGCTTTTACTCGGTTTTGTTAGAACGGATTCTGAAGGTAAATTTACCTTGCGGAATTTTGATATCGATACCTTTGCTTTGACAATCAGTCATCCTGAATTTGATGATAAAACCTATTATATATTTGGGCACAAAGACAATTTCGAAATAAACATTCCATCCATCAACATGCCTTCAAAAGCGCAAGAATTGGAAGAAGTCATTATATATGCCAACAAAAATCCAATCTACTACAACGGAGATACTTTGGTGTATGCTGCGGATTCCTTTCATGTGGCCGAAAATGCGGTCGTGGAGGATTTATTGAAAAAATTGCCTGGCTTGGAAATTGACAAGGACGGAAAAATAAAATCGCAGGGAAAAGCCATTGATCAAGTACTCGTTGACGGTGATGAGTTTTTCGGATCCGACCCGACCATTGCTACTAAAAACTTGGGCGCTTCTGGTGTTGAAACGGTGCAAGTTTATGAGAAAAAACAAGAAAATGCGGCGGATGGTGAAGAAACTATCCAAGTGCTCGATTTACGACTGAAGGACGAAGCCAAAAAGGGCTATTTTGGGCGAGTCTCGGCCGCATCCGACTTCAATCAGTTTTATGAAGGCGAGTTATTGATGAACAAGTTTAACAAAACACAGAAAATATCTATTTTCTTACTTTCCGCTAATACGCCAAAAAGTGATTTTGGTTTTGGTGATAAAGATAAATTTGGCTTGGACAATGAATTCAGTAATATTTCTTTTGGAGATGATGGAGATGTCATGTATTACGACAACGGTAATACTGCAGGAATTCCCAAAACCTTGAAAGCAGGAATTTATTATTCAGACAAATTTGGAAAGAAAAAACAAACCGATTTTGGATTTAATTATTCTTACTACAACTCCAAGAACAATGCCGTTAGCCGAAGTCGGTCGCAATACTTTGTTCAGGACACCTCTTATTTCTCAGATGATTCCACTCGGGTAATTACCGATAATCAGTCGCACAACATCAATTTGCGATTTAAAAGCAAACTGGATTCTTTGACCACTTTGGAAATTCGACCAAGTTTGAAAATAACCGATGTTACCCAAAAAAGCCTGGACTATTCTTCTTGGCGCGATATAGACAATGTTTTTTCGCGTTCAAACGATGTTCTTAACAACAACAAATCAAAAGGAATTACCTTGTCTAACCAACTCAAATTCAACCGGAAATTTATGAAGGAAAGGCGAGAATTTTCGGCAAATTACGATATCTCCTTGAGTGATAATAAAATCAATGGAAACTTGAACTCCACCAATATTTTCGCAGATACTTCGTTTTCAACATTGGGTTATGATCAGAATAAAATCAACAATCGTAATTCAGTCGACAATTCGATACGCGTGAGTTATTTCGAACCCTTGGGGAAAAAATTCAAAGTTCAAACCGAATACAGTTTGGATTTAGGTAATTCTGCTCAGATTAAAGAAACCAAAGACTTTAACGCATCCACAGGGTTGTACGACATGGTCAACAACAAATTCTCCAACAGTTTTGACAATGTAAAAACACAACACCGTGTCGGTGCACAATTGTGGTACGAAACCAAAAAATATACGATTCATGGTGGTGTTCGCGTTCGGAATATCAATATTGACAATCAAAATCGGGTAACAGACACGTTGGTTCACCAAAATTTCACCAATTTCCTTCCATTGTTTTCAATGCGCTTCAACCCTAATCGAAGTACCCACATCCGTTTGAATTACCAAACTAACTCCAGACAACCGGCGATTTCCGATTTGGTGCCTGTACCTGACAATACGAATCCAAACCGCGTTCAGACAGGGAATCCGAATCTACGCCCTGATTATTCTCACCAAGTCAATTTAAATTTCAATACCTGGAATGCCTTGAGTGGTCGCTACATATACATGGGCGTGAATGGTAACTTAACACAAAATGCTTTTGGTGATTCGACATCCTTCAATTCAATTGGTCAACAAGTGAGTCGAAGAGTGAATGTGAAAAATGCCTCGAATGGATCGTTTTGGATTGGAGCAGGGATTCCACTTTGGGGTCGAAAAATCATGATCTCACCGAACGTTTCAGGGTCCGTTTCTCAATATACGAGCTACTTGAATAGCGACAAAAACATTGCAACGAACATTTATTTCGGTCCCTCCATGAATGTTAATTACCGAGCAGACTCTTTGGAGTTTGAGGCACGAGCTGATTTCACCTATAACCAACCGAGAAATACATTAGCAAATTTCAGCACGAAAGCTTATACTTCGCAAGATTATTTCTTTGGTGCAACTTGGCGTTTGAAACATGGCTTTAAATTGCAAGCGAATTGCAATTATACGAAGAATGGCCAGCGAGCTGCTGGATACAACAACAATTTTTTCATTGTAAACGCTGCTGTGACCAAATCTTTCTTAAAAACACGAAATCTGGAATTGTCCTTGTTAGCCAATGACATTTTGAATCAAAATATTTCGGCTTCTCGAAATGTTAGTCAAAATGTGGTGACCGACAACAATACAAAAATTATTTCTCGGTATTTCTTGGCAAAATTGACTTACCGATTTAACAATAACAAAACGACTGAAAACGATGCAGAAGATGGCTGGCACTAAAACGATACTCTTATTAGGGTTTTTATTGAATCTATTCTTTTCGCAGGCTCAAATTATTACCTCGGGAAGAATTGTATTTGAACGAAAAACCAATCTTGAAAAAAAATTCTCAGACGACCGCATGGCTGACTGGTTGGATGGAAAGAAATTTAAAGTAGAAGAATTCGAATTGTTCTTCAACGACACCATTTCTATCTTTCGTCCTATTGAATCAGATGCAGTAGACCGGATGAGTTGGATGACATCAAAAAGCACGGTGATGCAAAACTTTACAGAAAATGAAAAATTGACCGTACTCGATGTGGGTGGTCAACAAGTAATTTTGAAAGATTCAAACGCCCTACGTCAATGGAAAATAACAGACAACAAACGAACCATTGACAAGTACCGATGCCAAAAAGCTGTATACGAGAAAAATGATTCAACACGTATCTATGCTTGGTTCACCATTGACATTGTTCCATCTGTTGGGCCTGAAGGTTTTTTTGGATTACCCGGTGCCATTCTAGGTTTGGCTACTGAGGACGGTGGAATTATCTATTTTGCTAAAAAAGTAGAATTCAACGAGCCGAAAGCAGAAATTTTTGCCGTGAACACGAAGAAAAAGGACATTTTTACGCCAGAAGAATTCAAAGCAAAAATGCAAAAAGATTTCGGTTCAGACGAGTGGTCACAACGCTGGATGAACGATTTGTTTAGATGGCTGTAATTAATTGCGAATTACGAATGATTGAATTACGAATGATTGAATTACGAATTAGTGTCAAAAATTCGTAATTCGTAATTCTTAATTCTTAATTCTTCCATTCGTAATTGATTAAGCTTCTTCCGCTACCACTTCTTTTACTTCAGGTAAATGAGATTTTAATAGCGTTTCAATTCCACCTTTCAAGGTTGCTGTTGAGGAGGGACATCCTGAACAAGCTCCGCGCAAAACAACCGTTACCGTTCCATCTTCGAAACTTCTGAAATCGATTGCACCTCCATCATTTTCTACTGCTGGACGTACATATTCATCCAATAAATCACGAATAGCATCATCGTACTCAGAGGGCGCGTATACTTTGCCTTCCGACGCATTTTTGCTTTCTACTGGTTTTGGTTGTGGCATTTGAATCAACACTTCCTTGGCATCTTGCAACCAATCTTTGATGAATTCACGCAATTCCATTAAAACAAAATCCCACGATAAATCATCCGAAATGGTTATCGTAACAAAATTCGCCGCGATGAACACCCCTTTCACAAACGGAAAATTGAACATAGCTTCAGCCAAAGGGGAAAATCCTTTTGCTTCGGCCATCGATGTGAATTCAGCCGAATCGCCTGGAACCAACAAATATTTATTGGCCACGAACTTCATCGTTCTTGGATTGGGCGTCATTTCGGCGTAAACAGTAACTGGAACTTTCATCGTGTTTTGAATTTTGAACTACAAATTTACGTTAAACTTCCAAGAATGGGCAAGGATTAAATTTTTCCTTCCGTTAATAAGCCTTAAATTTGTCGTATGCGATTTTTACGCCAAACGCTTTTATTGATTCTAGTGATTTTCACTTTTGTGGGAAGCATTGGTATGGGCGTGTATTCTCATTTTTGTTCCAAGGATGGAATAGAACAAAGTTATTTCATCCAACAAGAGCATCATTGTGAAGCAATCACCAAAAATCTTCCGGCGTGTTGCCAAAAGGAAAGCGTTGAAATCGAAAAGGAGTGCTGTTCGGATGAAGTTCATTTCATTCAAACCGACTTTGACTATTTTCAGCAACATTCGGTATTTAGTTTTATGCTATTTGCCCTTCCTACTGCTGAATACGAGCATACCATCGAGCCTATTGTTGTAGCTGAAATTTCTACGGACAATTTAGCGAACCCGCCACCCAAGCTGAGTGGCAAAGAAATTCTCATCAAAAATCAAGTATTCCGGATTTAGAAATTAGGTGTAATCCAATAGATTATTTACCTCATTTTCAAAAATCATGAAACAAAGACTTATTGTAAGTTTTTTGCTTTTCACCTTTAATGGATTCTCCCAAGTACATGGAATTGTGTACGGAAGCGATACCCTACAAAAAAGCAAGATTTTTGGTGCAAAAATTGTTTTGCTCCAAAGTCAAATTAAAAAAATAACCGACGAAGACGGAAAATTTGAATTCGATCTTCCTAAGGAATTACCCGATACGATGGTGATTACGGCTAGGGGGTTTTATCCCGAAACGCTGATTCTTGCCAAAAACGACCGGTTTTCAAGTTTTCAAATCGTCCTATATTCGGTTCAGTTAATTCCTGAAATCGTTGTGGCGTACAAAAAAGGAAGTAAAAGTATCTCCAAATTGAAAACGCTTTTGGTGGAAGAAATTTCATCCGACGAACTGAAAAAAGCAGCCTGCTGCAATTTATCCGAATCTTTCGAAACGAATGCTTCCGTGGATGTCAGTATCTCAGATGCCGTTTCGGGCGCGAAACAAATCCAAATGATGGGTCTTTCTGGAGTTTACACCCAAATTCAAATGGAAAATGTTCCTTATTTGCGCGGCTTGGAAAGTGCATTTGGTTTGAATAGCATTCCTGGAACGTGGGTCAATTCCATTCAAATTACAAAAGGAACTGGAACCGTTGTAAATGGATACGAATCTATGGCCGGCTTGATTAACCTCGAGTTGAAAAAACCCGACCAAATGGAAAAGCTGTTCGTGAATGGATATGGGAATATTTTTGGTCGCGGAGAATTGAATGTTCACTCCGGTATTCGACTAAATAAAAAATGGAGTACGGGGATTTTTGCCCACGGTTCTTCACTTCAAACAACAATTGATCAAAATAAGGATGGTTTCAGAGATATTCCGACGGGCTACAACGCTGCCTTTCTTAACCGTTGGGCGTATCACGGCGACCGCTTTGAATCGCAGTTTGGAGTGAATGCCTATTTGGATGAAAAAGTTGGAGGTCAAAATTTTTACGACCCAAACTACAAAGGAATTCCTCAAGTGTTTCCATATGGCGTTCTCAACAATACCAAACACGTGGATGTTTTCGCCAAAACGGGCTTCCTCTTTCAAGGAAAACCGTATCGATCTATCGGTGTAGTGTACAACTTAAAGTACCAAGAAACGGATGCTCAATTTGGCGTTCGGAATTTTTCTGGTGTCGAAAAACGTGGGTATGTCAACGCCATTTATGACGATATATTTGGATCGACGATTCACAAAACAAGAATGGGAATCAGTTCGGTTGTAGCCGACTTTTCGCAAAATCAAGATAGTATCAGCGATAATCGTCTGGAGCTTGTGCCAGGTGTGTTTGGCGAATATACCTACACGGGTATTCGATTGGTGAATGTTTTGGGGGCACGTTTGGATTACCACAATTTATACGGCCCCATCTTTTCTCCTCGATTGCACACCAAGTATACGTTGACGGAAAAAACAGATCTGCGCTTTACGGCGGGCCGCGGCTGGCGCGTTCCCAATTACATGATTGACAATTTATCCTTGTTGGCGACTGGACGAACGTGGGTAGCACCGAAAGAAATCAAACCCGAAATCTCTTGGAATGTAGGTGGATCGGTTGTCCAAGAATTCAAGTTGTTCAAGCAAAAAGCTTCATTGGTTTTGGATTATTATTACACTTTTTTCGAAAATCAATTAGTGGTGGACCGTGATGTTTCCAAAACCCAAATTGTGTTTTACAATTTGTCTGACAAATCATATTCACACAGTTTTCAAGCAGAATTTTCTTTTGCCATTGGGAAAACAATTGATGTGCGAACGGCTTACAAATATTTGGATGTGAAATCCATTTACAATGGAAAACTACAGGAAAAAGTGATGGTACCGAATCACCGTGGTTTTGTCAATATTAGCTACCGCAGCAGAAACAAACGTTGGTTGGTTGACGCCACCACTTCCGTATTCGGGAAATCTCGTTTACCGGAAACCTTGCTTTCCGACGGCAGTTTGACCACCCAAAACGAAAGTTCAGTTTTCCCGATGATCAGCGGACAAATTACCCATGTTTACAAACGATGGGAGTTCTACATTGGTGGTGAAAACTTAGGAAATTACAAACAAACAAATCCCATTTTGGGTGCGCAGAATCCATTTAGCACGACTTTTGATGCTACCCGCGTATGGGCACCTGTGATGGGAACTATGATTTATGGCGGATTTCGATTTGCCCTTGTATACAAAGAAGAAAAAATTTAAAATTAGAAAAGATGAAAAATGTACTTGTAATGGTTTTTGCCCTTTTAACCTTGACTGCTTTTGGCCAGAAAAAAGTGGGAGAAATTGTGATTCATACCACAGCGGAATGTGAATCTTGTAAAGAACGTTTGGAAGGGAAATTGAATTATACGGTAGGAATTAAATTTGCAGACTTGGATATCCCTACAAAAAATTTAACGGTGAAATATACCACTGCCAAGATTTCGTTGGAAGAGATAAAAAAAATCATTTCCGACCTAGGATATGACGCAGACGATGTAAAAGCAAACCCAGAAGCTTATGAAGCTTTGCCAACTTGCTGCAAGGTAAATGGCATGGAACACTCCGAACAGGAATAATTTGGAATTCTAGAGGATTGAAAGTTCTTGAATATTTTGGTAGTATTTTAAGCTTAATATATTGATTTTCAATTTCAAGACTAAACTTTTAGCCTTTGCGAATTTTAAAAATTTCATGCATTTTTTTCGCTTGAAATGAGAATTGATTTTGTCCCTTTATTCTTTGGTCTCAATTCTCTTTTTTTTCCTTAATTTTGTAATTCGTTTTTAACAACTAAAGTAAAAAGAATGTCATATTTGTTTACCTCAGAATCAGTTTCTGAAGGACACCCAGATAAAGTTGCCGATCAAATTTCGGATGCATTAATCGATAATTTCATGGCTTTTGACCCAACGTCGAAAGTGGCTTGCGAAACCTTGGTAACAACGGGTCAAGTAATCTTGGCAGGTGAAGTAAATACCAAAACGTATTTGGATGTACAATCCATTGCTCGCGAGGTAATTCGTAAAATTGGGTACACAAAATCAGAATACATGTTCGAAGCGAATTCTTGCGGGATCTTGTCTGCGATTCACGAACAATCCTCTGATATCAATCAAGGTGTTGACCGTTCGAATCCAGAAGAGCAAGGTGCGGGTGACCAAGGGATGATGTTTGGTTACGCAACCAAAGAAACCGAAAATTACATGCCATTGGCCTTGGATTTGTCGCATACTATTTTGCAAGAAATGGCGGCTATTCGTCACAACGAGCCAGAAGTGATTGCTTATTTGCGTCCAGATGCTAAATCGCAAGTTACGATTGAATATTCGGATGACAATGTTCCGCAAAGAATTGATACCATCGTTGTTTCTACACAACACGATGATTTCGCTTCGGAGCCAGAAATGTTAGCGAAAATCAAAAAAGATATTATTGAAATCGTTATTCCACGTGTGAAAGCAAAATTGCCTGCTAGTATTCAAGCTTTGTTCACCAATGAGATTCAATACCACATCAACCCAACAGGTAAATTCGTGATCGGCGGGCCGCATGGAGACACAGGTTTGACAGGTCGTAAAATCATCGTGGATACCTACGGTGGAAAAGGTGCACACGGTGGTGGTGCTTTCTCTGGAAAAGATCCAAGCAAAGTGGACCGTTCTGCAGCCTACGCTACGCGTCACATTGCAAAAAACATGGTGGCAGCTGGATTGTGTGACGAAGTATTGGTACAAGTTTCTTACGCCATCGGTGTAGCGAAGCCTTGTGGTGTTTTCGTTAATACATACGGAACCGCGAAAGTGGACATGACAGACGGAGAAATCGCACGTAAAATTGAATCCATTTTTGATTTGCGTCCGTACTTTATCGAACAACGTTTGAAATTGCGTAACCCGATTTATTCTGAAACAGCGGCTTATGGTCACATGGGAAGAAAGAATGAAGTGGTTACAAAGGTATTTACAGCTCCTGACGGAACAAAAGTTTCAAAAGAAGTAGAATTGTTTACGTGGGAGAAATTAGACTACGTAGATCAAGTGAAAAGCGCTTTTGGGTTGTAAGAAACTCAAATTTAAATAATTCAGAAACGCTTCTCCAAAAGAGAGGCGTTTTTTTATGTAAGTAGGATTTGAATTCTTCCCTTTTGCAAGGAGAATCCGGAGAGGCGTTTTCAAAAAAGTCATAAAATACATATGTTTATTATGGAGATTAATACAAACAGGCTCATCTTACGCCGACTTCAAGAAGTCGACCGAGAAGGATATTTTGATATGATGAGCAATCCAAATGTTATGAACCCAGTGCCGGTTCCTGTGATGTCTCGCGAAGAAAGTGATGCCAATTTTGATGAACACAGCTCGGCAGATTTTCTCCATACAGACAAAATCATTTTGGCGGCTGTTGAACAACATTCCAATGAATTGATTGGAGTGGCGGCATATCTGTCCAACGAGGACGACGATCCTGAAATTGGCTATCGTTTGCGCGAAAAATTCTGGAAAAAAGGATACGGTACAGAAATCGCTTTTGCCCTTTTGGATTACGGATTCAACCAAATGAATTTTGAAATCATCACGGCGGATGTCTCCATTGACAATGTTCCTTCTGTAAAAATCCTAGAAAAATTTATGCGCGTTTCCCACGAGTTTTGGAGTGAGAAATATAAAAGTTTTGACCGACGATATGTTGTGAGCTTTGCGGAGTGGGAGTCCAGAAAAGTAAATCCTACCCAACTGCACTAATTTGCTCATTTCTTCCTAAGTTTTTCAAATGACGAAGGTGAGAACGTAGCGCACTACCCAAGGTTTTGTTGACATGATACGGAATACCAAATTGTTTGGCCGTAGCCTCCACAATCGGTGCCAATTTGCTATAATGCACGTGGCAAATGGATGGAAACAAATGGTGTTCTACTTGAAAATTCAAACCGCCCAAATACCAACCTAAAAATTTGCTGTTGCGGGCAAAATTCGCAGTAGTTTTCAATTGGTGAACGTGCCAGTCATTTGGAATTGTTTCTGTTTCAACACTCAACTCGGGTCCATCGACTACATGCGCCAATTGGAAAATAAAACTCAAAATAACGCTTGCCACCCAGTGCGATAAGAAGAAACCGAACAAGACTTGGTACCAGGTGTAATCCGTGATTAAAATCGGTAAAACGATGGCTACGAAAATGTACAGCAATTTGCGAACGATCATTTTCGTGAGTTCGGATTTTATCTTTTTATTTTGACTCACCAACAAACCTTCTTTGTTGTAGTGGTACAATTTCTCGAAATCTTTGAAAAGCATGCTCAAAGTCATCAACCCATACAGGAAAAATACGTAATAATGCTGGTAGCGGTGTACTTTTTTCAAAGGTGTGGTTTCAGACATTCGGATCAATCCTTTTACATCGATGTCTTCATCCATTCCGGCAATATTGGTGAAAGAATGATGCAGAACATTGTGTTGCAAGACCCAATTTAAAGCGTTTGAACCCAACAAATAATTGGTTCCACCCAAAACATCATTCACCCATTTTCGTTTGGAATACGCTCCATGACAAGCATCGTGCATCACGCCCATGCCAATGCCAGCAACGCCCAATCCAGAAAGAATAACCAAAACAATCGCGAACCAACCTGGCACGGAAGCAAACAATAAGATGAAAAATGGTGCAAGGTAAAGTGAAATTAAAATCACGGTCTTCACCACCATTTTAAAATTGGCTTTGGTCGAAATTCCTTGCTCGGCAAAATATTTCTTGACGTTTTTCTTTAACTCGCTTACAAATTCTTTTTGTTCGGCTGTTTCTGGGATAAAGTTGATGGATTTCATACTGTTTTTCGTGCGCTAAAGGTAGGAACAAAATTGTATTAATCGCTTAATTCCGTTTTAATGTGAAAATGGAGAAATTCCGTTGCCGCTAAAGTGCTTTGAACTTAATGATCTTCACTGGGCAGTTTCTTGCTGCGAGATGCAAGTCGTCCCACTCATCGTCGTCGACTGCTGCAATGTAGAATCCTTTGTTTTCCTTCCCGCCTACAAGTGTGCATTTTCCATCTTTCTTGGAAACCCGCCACCGGTAGGCTGCCGCTTCCACGCACGCGTTGCAACCGATACATTTGTCGCGCTGTTGTGAGATTTGAATCATTTTTCCTCCGGAATCAACTTGTACAATTTGTCACTTGGACGAACCTTTTCATCGGTTTTGATGGAAAACACATCTCCTTTGACCACTTTTTCGACCGGTTGATTGTCGATGCGTAACTCTTCAATTTTCAAGTTGAGATAACCCGTTGTGGGTCCCGAAATCATGACTTCATCGCCAATGGAAAGCGAATGCGATTCACATTTGAATTCACCAACGCCCACATGATCGTAATGTTTCAAGGCTTTGGCTACATATATTTTTCGTTTGGAAGATTTGGAACCATTTTCATTGCTCCACTCCCCCATTTTCCGTCCTAAATAGTAACCATCCCAAAAACCACGATTGAAAACGGTCGCCAATTCTTCTCGCCAATGTTCAATTTTTTCTTGCGTGTACGTTCCTTCCAAATACGCGTCAATGGCTTCACTATAGCATTTGGTAGCAACATAAACATAGTCCACGGCTCGTCCGCGTCCTTCAATTTTCAAAACATTCACCCCGGCGTCGAGGATTTTATCAATGAAATCAATGGTGCACAAATCTTGAGCAGACATGATAAATTCGTTGTCGACCTCAAATTCAATTCCCTCTTCTTTGTCTTGGACAATATAAGATCGACGGCAATTTTGAACGCAAGCGCCTCGATTTGCCGATGCAAAATTCGTATGCAAACTCAGGTAACATTTACCCGAAACCGCCATGCAAAGTGCGCCGTGAGCGAAAATCTCTAATTCCACCAATTTACCAGATGGTCCCAAAATATTTCTTCGTTTTATTTCTCGGCTGATTTCGCTCACCTGCATCAAGCTCAATTCGCGGGCTAACACAATAACATCCGCAAAATTGGCGTAAAACTCTACAGTGTCAATATTGGAAACATTGGCTTGCGTAGAAATGTGTATTTCCATTCCAACTTTTTTCGCGTAATTCATCGCGGCATGATCGGCTGCAATAATGGCGGTTATTCCATTTTCTTTGGCGGCATCCACGATTGTTTTCATCAAGTTGATGTCGTGGTCATACAGAATAGTATTGAGGGTTAAATAGGTTTTGACGTTGTTTTCCTTTCCGATTTGGGCTATTTTCTTCAAATCTTCTAAGGTAAAATTGTTGCTCGAACGCGCGCGCATGTTCAATTGTTCAATTCCGAAATAAACGGAGTTACAACCTGCTTTTATTGCTCCCATCAAGGCTTCATATGAACCTGCTGGCGCCATTAATTCAATGGAACGTTTCATTTTATTCGTGCTATTTCTTGTTGTTGAATGCGAACCGACTCTTCGTGTATTTTGGAAAAAAGATCTTCCACAAACGCAGCGCGTAAACCCAAACTTTCTGCTTGTGTGCCCCTTGTTTTCACAGTGGCTTTCCACACATCGGGCTGTTCTATTGCTAGTTGCAAATCCAATTTGATCTTTGCTATTTCTTTCGCTATCGCCTCTCGTTGCCGCAACGTTGCAAGTAAGGTTTCATCCAAGACTTTCAACCGATCGCGTAAACTCGTTAATTCTTTTTTTTTGTCAGACGTTTTCACCCCAATTGGCCAATTCATCCGCAGACCAAAGTCCTGGAAAGAAAATTCTACGTTGGTATTTAGGGTGCATGTATTTTCGCCAATCGCTGCCGCCGGTTGCATCTGCTTCTCCCAAATATTTCGCCGCTGCATGGTAATGCGCCATCACCCAAGTAACATTCACCGTGTAATCATAATGCCGCATTGCCGCAATTAAATCCGCATCCTGGCGCACATTTTCTGGCAACTGTTGGAATTTTGTCCACAGATTGGTGGTGTTGTAAGCATCCATTTTTTCGAGAAATTCTCCTTTGTAGCGTTTCTCAAAATTCTTCAAGAGAATCGATTTTTCTCCGGTTGCATGGTCTTTCCCGGCAGCTTGCCAATACAAATGTTCGAAAGCATGTTCGATCGGTGTATTTCGGTCAATAGTAGCGCGAAAGCGATTGTCAATCAGATTGATAATTTCCGTAGAGGCAAATTCTATCAAACGGTAATTGGCGCTTTGGAAACCACTTGCTGGCGTCAAGGTATTCCTAAATTTCATGTATTGATCAACACCCATTCCCTCGCCCATGATATCGAATGAGGTAGAAAGCATGTCGAAATACCGACTTACTCGACGCAATTTTTCTGTAAAAAAAGTGGCTTCTACTTCTTTCGCTTCGCTCACTTGATCGATTTCCCAAAGAATCATTTTGAACAACAACTCATTGATTTGGTGATACATAATGAAAACCATTTCATCCGGCAATGTTGTGCGTTGAACTTGTAGACTCAATAGCGCGTCTGGCATAATGTAATCCCAATACGTAATTGGGTTCGCGTGCACAAGACCTTCCAAGTGAACATTTGGATTTTGGCCAATTGCCGCGTATTTCGCATCGATTAGATCGAGGATTTCATTTCTATCTTTTGTCATACTTTTATTTGATACCGTAACTAATTCGTTCGTTGCTGCCCAAATCTTTCAAATGACGAAGATGAGAGAAAAATGCACTGCCAAAACTTTTGTTGACGTGGTAAGGAATGCCGTATTCTTTCGCGGTTGCTTCCACAATCGGTGCAATTTTTGGGTAATGAATGTGACAAATAGAAGGGAAAAGGTGGTGTTCCACCTGAAAGTTCAAACCGCCAACATACCAGCTTAAAATCTTATTTTTCCGCGCAAAATCTGCTGTTGTACGCAATTGGTGCACATGCCAGTCGCTGTGAATGAGATTGGTCATTTCATTTTGCTCCGGTCCTTCCACCACGTGTGCCATTTGGAATACAAAACTCAAAATGATGCTGGCCACCCAATGTGACAACAAGAAACCTGCTAACACTTGATACCAAGTAAAATCTGTTAACCAAAGCGGCAAACCAAAAACAACCAATAGGTAAGCTCCTTTTCGGAACAACATTTTGATGAACTCGGTTTTTAAGGTTTTATCCTGTCCTTCCAATAGTCCTTTTTCATTGTATTCTCGCAATTTTGAAAAATCTTTGATCAACATGGCCAAAGTCATCAATCCATATAAGAAGAAAGCATACACATGTTGGTATTTGTGGTACTTTCTTAACGGTGTATTTTCCGAAAGACGGATGATTCCTTTTTCGTCAATGTCTTCGTCCATGCCCGAAATATTCGTGTAGGAATGGTGTAAAACATTGTGTTGCAATTTCCAATTCAACTCATTGGAACCCAAAAGATAATTGGTGCCGCCAAATAGATTGTTGACCCATTGACGTTTTGAATACGCTCCATGGCTTCCGTCGTGCATGACGCTCATGCCTACACCTGCAATTCCAATTCCCGCTACCACAACCAGCACCAAGGCTAGCCAAATCGGAACGGGAACGACTAACAAAACAACGAAAGGCACCACATAAAGTGATAACATTACTATGGTTTTGATCACCATTCTCACATTTGCTTTTGTCGAAATATTATTGGTCGTGAAATAATCTTTTACATTTTTCTTTAACGCTTTTACGAAGTCTGTTTCGTTGTTGTCGTCTGCCACAAAATTGACTGTAGTCATGATTTTCTATATTAAATTTTTAAATTTTTCATGGATGATTCCATCAATTTCTGATGCATCATTCAAATGATTTTCTTCTATCATTTTCAAGATCAAATCACCTTGAGCGGTTCCTTTTTGCAAAGCTTTCGCGTATGCAATATCGCTAAAAGAAACCATTGAATATAGTGGAAAATATTGTTTTGGGTATAAATCGTGTATTCTTCGTTCAATTTTTTGTTGCAATTGGTACATGGGATCCATCACTTTATCACGCATCACCAAGTAGTTTTTCAACGACAAATCCTGCATGGCATCGCCATTTGGTTTTCTGCTTTTTTCATATTCTTTGAAAACTAATGGCCAATCTTCATTGTGCTTTTCCATCAATTCCCACATCACGGTGCAATCTTCAAAACCGGCATTCATTCCTTGTCCGAAGAAAGGAACCGTTGCATGCGCCGCGTCTCCCATCAAGGCTAATTTCTCGTGCGTCCAAGGGAAACAGCGAATCAAAGCCAAAGACGATAGTGGATGATCTTCCCAAGCGTCCGCCACATGTGGCATCATGGCGTAAAAATCAGGGAATACCTCACTGAAGAAGTGATTTACTTTTTCTTTGGAATCCAAGTTCTTGAAGCAATATTCATGGTTTTCAAACGGCATGAAAAGCGTGCATGTAAATGAACCGTCAAAGTTGGGCAAGGCAATGAGCATGAATCGTCCTCTCGGCCAAATGTGCAAAGAATCTGTACCTAGTTTTGATGTGCCGTCTTCGTTGGCTGGCAACAAAATTTCGCGGTAACCATCTTCAATGTAGGTTTGAGAGAAGGTGAAGCGATCCACTTTTTGTAAAGCGGAATATCGTGCCGCGGAAAAAGCACCGTCACTGGCAAAAACAACATCCGCAGTTGCTTTGGAAATTTCGCCGGTAGTCGTGTTTTTAAAACTGGCTGTTCCTGCTTTTAAATCGACGTGTATGCATTCTTCGTTGAAATGGAACTTCGTTTGACTTTCCTTTTCAGCCAAGGTCATTAATTTGGCATTCAATTCCCCACGAGAAACGGAATAAATCGCCTGTTCGCTGCTTCCGTAAGGTTGATACGCTAAATCTCCATTCAGATTGTGCAATGTTCGACCAAACATGGGCAACGCAATGGCGCGAATTTCATCACCCACTCCTACTGTATCCAATGCTTTCCAACCTCGATAAGAAGTGGCTAAATTGATTGATTTTCCTGCCGAAATGGTATTCAATCGCATGTCTGAACGTCGTTCATATACATCGACTTTGTAGCCTGCTTGCTTCAGGTAAATCGACCACAAGGAACCAACCAATCCGGCTCCAATGATTATTGCTGTTTTGTCCGTAGAGTTCATTTTTAGTATTACTTAAATTGGATTTGAACTAAACTTTTTTCAAAGATGGGATTTCCATTACAGTCCCGCAACTTTTACACGTTCGTAAATTCAAATCATCATAAAAAGATTGCATTAAAACCGGCAATTGTCCGACGATATCATCGCAATGAAATTCTCCTCGATAGAGCACCTCATCACAATTTTCACAATACCAAGAACAGGCATCCATTTCATCGATTTCACGCACCCTCTCTACGACGAGTCCAACGGTATTAGGGAACCGTTGTGGAGAATGTTCGACACCCGCTGGCAACAAGAATATCTCTCCCTCTTTGATGTCAATGACGCTTGTTTTACCATTCTCACGGATGGGCAATTGCATATCGCCTTCCAATTGGTAGAAAAATTCTTCTCCTTGGTTATAGTGAAATTCTTTCCGAGCATTGGGACCTCCCACTACCATGATCATAAATTCACTGTCTTTGTAAACGACTTGATTTCCAACCGGCGGTTTTAATAAATGTCGGTTTTCATCAATCCATTTTTTGAAATTGATTGGAGGTAAAATTGCCATTGTAAACTAATTTATTCGATGGTTGCCAGTTTCGCCGTAAAGTGTCGAAGCAATTCCGACTCTTCCGTGATGCGTAAACCTTTGCTATTTTCTCTGTTGTTGAAGACGTCAATAATGACTTCGGCCACATAATCGATGTGACTTTGTGTATACACACGTCGCGGAATGGCCAAACGCACCAACTCGTGTTGTCCAGGAATTAAAGCGCCATTTTCATCGTATTTGCCGAACATAAATGATCCGATTTCTACGCTGCGAATGCCGCCTTCCACGTACAACGCGCACACCAAAGCTTGACCTGGATAGTGGGATACCGGAATGTGTGACATGAATTTTTTTGCATCCAAATAAACCGCATGTCCGCCGGCAGGTTGCATCACGGGAACGCCCGCTTCAATTAATTTGTTGATCAAATATTCTTGGCTCGTGATTCGGTAATGCAAGTAATTTTCATCCAAAACTTCTTCCAATCCCGTTGCAATCGCTTCCAAATCTCTTCCTGCCAATCCTCCATAGGTTGGAAAACCTTCGGTAATGACCAATAAATTTCTGCATTTCACGGCCAATTCTTCGTTCCGCAAGGCCAAAAATCCACCAATGTTGGCGAAGGCATCTTTTTTTGCACTCATGGTGCATCCTTCCGCGTAGGAAAACATTTCCGCTACGATTTCAGGCACTGGTTTTTCGGCGTATCCTGCTTCTCTTCTTTTGATGAAATAAGCATTCTCGGCAAATCGACAAGCGTCTAAGTAAAATGGAACGTCGTGGGATTTGCAAATGGCGGAAGCTTCGCGAATATTTTGCATACTTACCGGCTGGCCGCCGCCCGAATTGTTCGTTACCGTCATGATGACCATGGCAATGTTTTCGCGACCTTTGATTTTGATGGTCGATTCCAACGCCACCAAATCCATGTTTCCTTTGAATGGGGCAGGAACACCAGTTTGTTTGCCTTCTTCGCAAATCAAGTCAATTCCTTCTGCTCCTGAAAATTCGATATTGGCTCTCGTGGTATCAAAAAGCGTATTGCTAATGAATACTTTTCCGGGACCGCCTGTTATGCTGTAAAGAATTTTCTCTGCTGCACGACCTTGGTGTGTCGGAATGACAATGGGTAAACCCATGATACTTTGAATGGTACTTTCGAAGCGGAAAAAACTTGGACTTCCTGCATACGATTCATCGCCCAACATAATTCCGGCCCATTGATTGCTGCTCATGGCACCTGTTCCACTATCCGTCAAAAGATCAATGATAACATCCTTTGATTTAAGCAAAAATGCGTTGTAATGCGCTTCTTTTAGTAATTCAACTCGTTCTTCTTTGGTTGTAAATTGTATGGGTTCAACTGATTTTATTCTAAATGGCTCTATGATCGTGCGCATAATTTTGTTTGTTTTTTAGATGTTGTCGGATAGATGCCATTCGGCATACGACGTAGGTGTTTCGTCCAAACGGACGCGTATCAGTTGCGTTGAACTTGGAAACTCATCTCGAATTTTTTCTACAAAATAAATGACAAGATTTTCACAAGTGGGTTGAAACGGAACCGATACTACTTTTTCAAATTCTTGGGTAAAAATGCCTGATTTGGCATAACCCGCATTTTTATTTAAGACCAAAGCGTGGTCATACGGCTCCAAAATGTGCTTTTTGATGACCGCTTTTAAATCGCCAAAATCAAGTACCATCCCTTGTTTTGGATTGGCTTCTTCCACGTTCGGCCAACCCATCAGCGTGACTTCCAAATAGTAGGTATGACCGTGAATATTTTTACACGGGCCATCGTAACCAAACAGCGCATGCGCCATATCGAACTGAAACTTTTTGGTAACGCGTACCTTTTGGCTGCTCATGATTTTTTTGGTCTATTAAAGTGTTCCGCGACGTTCTTGTTCCGCTTCGATACTTTCAAACAAGGCTTGGAAATTTCCTTTTCCAAACGATTTCGCTCCTTTTCGTTGAATAATTTCGAAGAACAAAGTCGGACGATCTTCTACTGGTTTGGTGAAAATTTGCAACAAATACCCTTCTTCGTCCCGGTCCACCATGATGCCCAAAGATTTCAGAATCGCCATGTCTTCAGCAATTTCTCCCACACGATTGGAAACGGTATCGTAATACGCGCCTGGAACATGCAGGAATTCAACACCTGATTTCCGCATTTCGGAAACGGTGAAAACGATGTCATCCGTCGCGACAGCAATGTGCTGACAACCTGCTCCACCATAAAAATCCAAGTATTCTTCCACTTGCGATTTTTTCAAACCTTTTGCTGGTTCGTTGATCGGGAATTTGATTCGACCATTTCCGTTGGTCATCACTTTCGACATCAAAGCAGTATATTGCGTGGAAATGTCTTTGTCGTCAAATGTTACCAAGTTGGCAAATCCCATGGTATTGGCGTAAAATTCAGCCCATTTGTTCATGTCGCCCAATTCTACATTTCCCACCATGTGATCAATGAATTTCAATCCTTTTGTTCCTGGGTTGTATTCACTTTCCCATTTTTCGAAACCGGGAAGGAATACGCCGTGGTAGTTTTTACGTTCAACAAAGGTGTGAATGGTGTCGCCATAGGTTTGAATGGAAGCTTTCACGACTTCTCCGTTTTCATCTGAAAAAACGGTTGGTTCCATCACGCTTACGGCACCTCTTTTTACGGTTTCTGCGTAGGCTGAACGCGCATCTTCTACCCAAAGTGCAATCACTTTTACGCCATCACCGTGTCTGCGAATGTGATCCGAAATTTCACTTTCTGGATTGAAAGGTGTCGTTAATATCAACTTGATTTTGTCTTGCTTCACCACATACGAGCAACTTTCACGACTTCCTGTCTCCAGTCCTGCGTAGGCGTAACTTTCGAAACCGAATGCAGTTTTGTAATAATGGGCTGCTTGTTTGGCGTTGCCGACATACAATTCCACGTAGTCCGTTCCGTTGATGGGCAAAAAATCTTGTGCTTCTTCAAATATTTTTTCGATTCCGTAGTTGAAATTCTCTACGTTTTTTAAATCTGCTGTTGACATATTCTATTTTTTTAAACTGCTTATTTCTAATACTATTTACTCTTCCAACCAAGATTTGTAATAATCTTTTACATCAATTTTCATGGCTTCTTCCGTAATCATCACGGGAGCAAATGGATCAATCATGACCGCTAATTCTTTGGTTTCTTTTTTGCCAATGCTCCGCTCAATCGCGCCTGGATGTGGTCCGTGTGGCAAACCGCCTGGGTGCAACGTAATTTGACCTTTCTCGATGTTGTTTCTACTCATGAAATCTCCGTCGACGTAATACAAGAGTTCGTCGCTATCGATGTTGCTGTGGTGATAGGGCGCTGGAATGGCATCTGGATGATAATCGTACATTCTCGGCACAAAAGAACAGATGACGAAATTCGCATTTTCAAAAGTTTGGTGAATCGGCGGTGGCAAGTGAATGCGTCCCGTTATCGGTTCGAAATTGAAAATGGAGAAGATGTAAGGATAATGATAACCATCCCAACCTGCTACATCAAACGGATGACTTGCATACGTATACGGGAAAATCATTCCTTTTTTCTTGATTAATACATCAAATTCTCCTTGCTCATCGTAGGTTTTCAAGTTGCTTGGACGAACAATATCTCTTTCACAAAATGGTGAATGCTCCAACAATTGACCGAATTGATTTCGGTAACGGCTTGGAGTGAAAATCGGTGTAAAACTCTCTACGTAAAGCAATCTGTTTTTGTCGGATTTGAATTCGATTTTGTACACCGTTCCACGGGGAATAATAATGTAATCACCGTATTTGAAATTCAATTTACCGTACATCGTGTGCACCGTTCCTTCGCCTTCGTGAACAAAAATCATTTCATCCGCATCCGCATTTTTGAAAAAGTACGGTGTGCCTTCCGTTGGTCGTGCCAAACCGATGTGCATCGCCGCATTCACAAACAGCGTTTTACGGCTTTTGATATAATCTTTCTCGGGTTGAATGTCAAATCCTTGAAAACTCATGCAGTCCAAACTGGTTTCTACGACCACTTTTGGTGCGATAGAATACGCTTTCTCTTTTTGTTTCACGCGTGTGGGCGGATACAAGTGATAAACCAAGGAGGACATTCCGGCAAATCCTTGCGTTCCCACCAATTCTTCTTGGTACAAATTGCCGTTGGGTTGGCGACACACGGTGTGACGTTTTTCTGGAATCGTTCCTAATGTATGATAAATAGGCATTTTAATTGTTTTTTATGTATGAAAGCGTCGAATCAGTGACACTTGAAATAATCGAACGGCTCCAAGCAATCTTGACAAGCATACAAGGCTTTGCAAGCCGTCGATCCGAATTTTGAAATCAATTGGGTGTGTTGAGAATTGCACCGCGGACAAGTAACATGTTCTGCAGCTGTCATCCATGTGGAACAAGCGGAATGCATCGGTGCGGCGATGCCGTAATTTTTCAATTTTTCTTTCGTCGCTTCCGTCATCAAATCGGTTGTCCACGCAGGCGAATAAACCAAGGTCACTGTTACATTTTCAACACCGTTTTCCCGCAAAACCGATTGGATATCGTCTTCGATAATACCCATGGCTGGACAAGCGGTATACGTTGGGGTAATAATTACTTCGCACGCATTTTCAGTGATTACCACATCGCGCAACATGCCCATTTCCTCAATGGTCACCACTGGGATTTCTGGATCAACGATTTGCGACAACAGTTGAAAAATCGCTTCTTTGCTCTGCAGATCTTTTACCATTTTGCGTCGGGATAAGCGCGTTGTAAATATTGCATTTCAGACAAAAGATGTCCCAAATGTTCTGTGTGGATTCCGTTTTGACTTCCAGATTGCATCCAGCCAGCTGTGGGCGGTGTGATCGAAGAAATTGTAAAAATCTCGTTTATCATATCGTTCCATTTGGCTTCGAAATTTTTGGTTGTTGCCGCCACTTTTGATGGAGCTAACACTTTTTCTTCTTCCGTTGTTTCGAAAAATTCACCTGTGTAACTCCAAAGTTCGTCGTAGGCTTTCTGCAAACGTGCTTTGCTTTCTTCCGTTCCGTTGCCCAATCGCTCGCTCCAATCTTTGGCATGCGCCAAATGATAGCGCACTTCTTTGATGGCTTTTTGGGAAATTCCAGCGATGATTTCGTCGGTAGAATTAGACAATTCCGTGTACAAGAAATATTCGTAAGCAGAAATTAAAACTTGTTTTGCAACCGTATAGGCAAAATCACCGATGGGCAATTCCGTCATCAACAAGTTGTAAAATTCGCGTTCGCCACGTTTGAAAGCCAAATCGTCTTCTGTTTTTTGTTTTCCTTCTACTTCTCCGGCATATTTCAAAAAGGCTTGTGCCCGCCCGATATTGTCCAAAGCCAAGTTGGTAATCGCCAAATCTTCTTCCAAAATTGGACCGCGACTGCACCATTCTGAAAGGCGCTGACCCTGAATCAAGCCATTGTCGCCCAAACGAAGTGTGTATTTAAAAAGTGCTTCTTGTGTTGTCATGCTGCGCTGAAATTAAATTTGTTGTGCGCCTTCTGGCATCACATAAAACGTAGGATGACGGTAAATTTTGTCTTCCGCTGGATCAAACAACATGTCAGCATCTTCTGACAAGGAAGCCACTACATATTTGGAAGGAATGACCCAAATGCTGCTACCTTCGTTTCTCCGTGTGTAAATATCTCGTGCATTTTGAAGCGCCATTTTACCATCCGAAGCATGTACGCTTCCTGCATGTTTGTGATCGCCGCCTGCTTTGCCTTGGATGAAAACTTCCCAAAGGTCCAATTGTGTATCTTGTGTCATATTCGTTTGTTTTTTGACTAGAATTATTTCGCTTGTTTTTGTTGAAAAGCCAAGGCCGCTTCGCGCACCCATTTGCCTTCGTTGTGGTATTTGATGTGGTGATCCATGCGTTGTTTGTTGCATGGTCCGTCGCCATTGATGACGCGTTTGAATTCATCCCAATTGATTTCGCCGTGGTCATAGGATTGTTTTTCCTCGTTCCATTTTAAATCTTTATCGGGAATGGTTAAACCAATTACTTCCGCTTGCTGAACCGTTTTGTCAATGAAGCGTTGACGTAAAATATCGTTGCTTTGACGTTTGATTTTCCAGGTAAAAGCATTGCCCGACCGTGGACTGTCGCCATCGTGTGGGCCGAACATCATCAAGGAAGGCCACCACCAACGATTCATCGCATCTTGCGCCATTTCACGTTGTTCTTTCGTGCCTTTCATCATGTTCGCCATGATTTCATATCCTTGGCGTTGGTGAAAAGATTCTTCTTTGCAAATGCGCACCATGGCACGAGCATAGGGTCCGTAGGAAGTTCGTTGCAAGGAAACTTGATTCACAATGGCGGCACCATCTACCAGCCAACCAATGGCGCCCATATCGGCCCAAGTCACTGCTGGATAATTGAAAATATTGGAATATTTCGCAGCGCCTGTTTGCAATTGATCAATCAATTCTTCTCTTGAAATGCCCAACGTTTCACAAGCACTGTACAAATACAAACCGTGACCACCTTCGTCTTGAATTTTGGCTAAGAGAATTTGTTTGGCGCGCAAACTCGGTGCACGAGAAATCCAATTTCCTTCCGGCTGCATACCGATTACTTCGGAGTGTGCGTGTTGGGAAATTTGTCGAATCAAATGCTTCCGATAATCTTCCGGCATCGCATCTTTTGGTTCGATTTTTAAATCCTTGTCAATTTTTTCTTGAAATGAAGTATGAAGATCTACCGCTGTGCTCATAAATAATTTTTGAGCAAATTAACGTCCTTTTTGTGATGAAAAATGTGATGGGCATCACACTAACTGGCGTCTTAACCTTCTTTGGATAAAGTTGTTAATTTATTGTAATCCAGTATTTTAATTTTTTTTCCGATGATATCTATGAGGCCGTCTTTTTTCAATTTGTAGAGATACCGCGTCACCGTTTCCCGCGTGCTTCCCACCATGTTGGCGAAATCGTCGCGTTTCATTTCTATGTTCAACGTTGCTTCATCCGCCAAGAATCCATACTGCTTTTGCAAAACGATCAACATTTTGGCAACGCGCTCCATCACGGGTTGTTGTGCCGTACTGGTGATGATTTCTTCGGCTTCTTTGAGTTCATGCGCCAGCAATTGCGCAATTTTGAACGTCAATTTACCATCTTTGGAAATCATGTCGTAAAATTTCGATTTCGGTAGAAAACAGACTTTGCATTCTTCCAGCGCAATGGCGGAACAGGAATAGGTATCGTCACCAAAAAGCGCCCGATGTCCCATGATGTTGCCCGCAGAAATCAAATGAACAATTTGTTCCTTCCCGTCAAAACCTTTTTGGTAGACTTTGATTTTCCCGCTGATCACACAAAAAATTCCTTTGGGGTGATGCCCCATTTGAAACAATTCCTCGCCTTTTTGGTAGACTTGACAGGTTTTCATTTCATCCAAATTCGCCAAAACTTCGAAACTGCAACTGGAAAAAATAGATTTGCTCCGTGCTTTGCACGTCAGACAGGCGGTATTTTCGACAGGTTTCATTTTCCGCTAAGGTACAAATTTTGAGTAGGACTCACTTCAAAAAAACCAGTAACCATACCTACCAATCAACTGAAAAGTTGTTTTTCATTCCTATATGAATCGCCTGAAGTCTATTTACTCCACTTTAAAAACCTTCTCCCGAGAACCATCACTATAGATGTAAATCAAAGTTGAATTGGGTTGGTATTCCGTTTCTCTACCCATGAGGTCTACAATTTTTAGAAGTGTGCGGTTGGGGTTGAGTTTGTTTTCTTCAAGGCCAATTGGGTATGTTATTCCAATCGAAATATTATCAAACATCAATCCGTCTTTATTTGTCTGAACGGCATCGCTTATAAAGCTAAATCGCCATGTTAGTGTATCACAAGCCTGAAGACCAAAAGAGATTGGGATTGCATGCATACCATATGTAATTGCATGATACCATTCTCCAGAGGAACCAGATAAAATTGGTCGTGGATATTGAGTTGCCCCACTTTGACTCCAAGTGTCCCAACTTATTAATCCTGAATAAAACGGATCATTAATTACATCTATCCAAGAAAATCCATTATCCGGTGAAAATTCAATTTTTCCAAAATCCGTTAAAGTATCTGAATCGACATAAAAATCGAATGAAAAATCGATAGATAAATATTGCCAATCACAAATGAAGCTATCATTTAAAAATTTGATAATGAACGAAGAGGTATCATTGATTGGGTAAGAATTCACCGTATCCGTTATAATCACATTAGGCGAACTGTACGCGCTGTTTAGAACCAGTTTTTGAGGCGCCCCAATTTGCCAAATATTAGATGGATTTGAATTCGTGTCAATAGTTAGTGAAGAAAAATGGGGGGGCGGAATAATAAAGTATACAATTACTTGTCAGTGAATCGAAACAATATTTTACATCACTTTGACCAAATACAAAACGTGGACTTAAGAGTAAAAAAAAGATTGACAAAAGTAAAAGGTGCCATTTTTTGTTCAGTGCTCTCAATCGAAATTGATGATTAGATTGTTGTGGATTGTTTTTCATGATTTTTCTCCATTTACTTTAGCACAATTAGCTTTTCGGTTGTTTTACCTTGCTCACTATTAATTTGCACATAATAAACTCCTGCTTGAATTGTAGGTACATTTATTTCAAACGAATTGTTTCCCATATCCAACCAATCAAAACGATCCATTTGTCTACCCATTTCATCAAAAATGGAAATGTTCTCTTTTTGCAAATCGAATTTGGTTTGAATTGTGAATTTTTCTCCAACCAATGGATTGGGCGAAAGTAAAAATTCAAACTGAAGTTTTTCTTCTAGTTGGGCAGTGCATCCATTTGGAAACACGGAGTAATGTATGAAACTTGTACCTGAATTGCCTTGATATACCCCATTCACACATTGAACGGAATTACCTGACTCAAATGGAACCATTCTTCTAAAGAAATACTGTGTTAACGGGTTATTTACACTTCCTATTCCCTTTATCCAGCAGTCTTCAATACCGCCGGTGTTATTTTGTGAGAAAATTCTTTTTCTGGCAATTCCATTTATTAGTATCGTATCTATTGCCGATACTAAAATATGACTTCCTATTCCACTTTGATTTGTATCTCCAAAAAAAATGGAAATTGTATCTCCAACCTCTACTGCATAATCATATAGCAGTATTTCATGGTTCATCGCATACATCACTGCAGAATCATTGTGTAATAAACTCGACATAATAATTGAATTCTGAAAATAAATAGAATCCGCGGTAAAATATACCTTATCTCCGTCAAGCCTCATAAAGCCCATGTAATCATTGTAGAATGAGTCAAACATGAGTAGCGTGTCTTCCGATGGGTTGGTATTTATAAAATTAAAAGTAAAATTCATCACCCCGTAATCATCAGCATAATTACAATAATAATCAGCATGGTGATTGGGCATCAAACTGTCATTTTGAGAAAGTCCAAAAAACCGGAGGCTCAAAATTAAAATGATTAGATATTTTTTCATGATTTCAGCGCTTTAATTCAGTACATTAGGTTACTAATTGCTAAACTATGACTTATTTTATGAATCTCAAAATCACTTTCGCCCATTTCAATAAAATTCGTTAAACCTTGGGGCTCAATTTTCAATTTGTGCAAAGATTCAATAGCTTTGTTGGATGAAATTCCTTTTGTTGAGCTTCTTGACTTTTACACTTTCAGCTTGTTTTTCGCAAGAAAAGGAACTTTCGCTTGAAACAAATTCCCCTAAAAAAATGAAAATAGAAATATGGAGTGATGTGGCTTGCCCGTTTTGCTATGTTGGTAAACGAAAATTTGAAGAAGCGCTCGCGAAATTTGAACACAACGATTGGGTAGAAATTGAATGGAAAAGTTTTCAATTGGATTCTACGATTCCAAAAGATATGGATCAATCCATTGGCATGTACCAGTATTTGGCCGACAACAAGGGAATTAGCTTGAAAGAATCGAAACGAATGCACGACAATGTTGCCAAAATGGCGAAAGAAGTGGGTTTGATTTACGATTTTGATCGTGCAAAAATCTCCAACACCTTCGATGCTTCTCGCTTGATCCATTTCGCGAAAGAAAAAGGTTTGCAAGGTTTGGCGAAAGAAAAATTATTGGCGGCGCATTTTACCCTTGGTTTGGATGTAGCCGATTTGGAAACCTTGGTGACAATCGGAACGGAAATTGGCTTGGATGCCGAAGAAGTTCGAGGTATTTTGACCAGTGACGCCTACAGCGCAGTGGTTCGGGCCGATATTCAAGAGGCTCGAAACTTGGGTATTTCGGGCGTTCCTTTTTTCGTTTTTGACCGAAAATACGGCGTTTCAGGCGCACAAGATCCTTCCGTATTTTTGGAAACCTTGGAGAAAGCCTATCAAGAATTGAGCGCTAATTAATCGCTCTTTCACGCGAAAAATTTGTATCCTTGTGGTATTGATTAATAGACCAATGGAATCAAGGAAGTTCATCTATTTTGTATTTTATCTTCTTTCATCTTTTTTATTGTTTACACCAATAGAAACGGTTGCGCAGTGTACCATACCGCCGATCAATTTAGGTCCTGATACTACGCTTTGTTCAACGCAAACACTGTCGCTCAATGCTGGAGCGGCTGGAGCGTATACGTCCTATTTGTGGAATAACAACTCTACCAATCCTCTTCGCACCATTTCGACACCCGGAACGTACAGCGTCATCGGGACTTTTTTGGGTCCAAATACCGTGGTAAATGGTGATTTTGAAAGTGGCAACACGGGTTTTACCACCAATTATATTTTAGGAACTGGTGGGTCTTGGGGTTTGGTTTCCAATGCTGGAACCTATGCGATCGCCACATCGCCCAATTTAGCCCACAGTAACTTTTCTTCTTGCAATGATCATACACCAACGCCTGGCGTAAACATGATGGTTGTCAACGGCGCATCGACGGCGAATACCACTGTTTGGTGTCAAACGGTAACCGTTCAACCAAACACCAACTATCAATTGAGCACCTGGGTTTCCAACGCTTTGAACGATATCAATGCAGCGCAACTTCAATTTTCGATCAATGGAAATCCAACAGGACCCGTTTTTACAACATCGACAAGTGGTTGTGTTTGGCAGCAATTTTTCCAAATTTGGAATTCAGGTGCCAATTCAACGATAGACATTTGTATCTTGAATCAAAATACGGGAGGAAGTGGGAATGATTTTCTTTTGGACGATATTGCTTTTCGACCGGTTTGTGTTTCGAATGATACGATTGTCGTTACCTATTCCACAAATCCTGTTGTGAATTTAGGTCCCGACCAATTTGAATGTGTCGGCGCGACGGTTGTTTTGGATGCGCAAAATCCAGGTTTGACTTATTCTTGGACAGGCGGTTCTACGGGCCAAACACTTGCTGTTGACACAACGGGAAATTATCAAGTGACGGTAACAAACGCCAACTTTTGCTCCAGCAGCGACCAAATCAATGTAACTTTTGAAACGCAAAAATCCGCTGGTAACGACAGTTTAGCAACCTGGTGTGAAACCAATGGAATACAAGATTTGAATGCCTATTTGAGTGCAAATGCGAATGCGGGAGGCACTTGGTGGGACAATGGCAGCGCACTTGGCGGAAATCTTTCAGCTTCGGGTCAACTCACGTTGGCTGGAATTCTCGGCAATCAGGAAGCGATGTACGTTGTTTACGGCACGTATTGCCCCAACGATACGAGTCTTTTCGACTTTACAGTGCACAAGCAACCCATTCACGTTGGACCAACGACCTTGAATTGGTGCAACACCGTTGGTGTAACCGAATTATTACTCCCCTATGCGACAGCTTCGGTTGTTGATTTACCTCCTTTTTGGATAGAAAATTCGGTTGTCCCTTCCAATCAATTCAATACCGCTTTCAGTGCGCTGGACTTGTCGAATTTGAATGCCGGCACATATGAATTCGATTACGTTCTTTCGGCACAATCACCTTGCGTCAATGATACAACAAAAGTTTTTGTTGAAATTACAGAAAACCCGATTGTTCAGTTTTCATCTGATCTCATCAAAGGCTGTGTTCCTTTGGAAGTAAATTTCATCAACCAAAGCACCTTTGAACCTTCATCTACAGTGATTTGGACTTTGGAAGACGGCACCATTGAAACCAATTCTGTTGGCATCAATCACATTTTTGAAAGTCCGACTTGTTTTGATGTCACTTTGGGGATTTTAACGGGAAATTCCTTGTGTTACACCGAACTCACGATTCCCGATATGATCTGCGTGGATCCTTTGCCTGTGGCAGAATTCACGAGTGATTTATCAACCGCATACTCAGACGATCCAACCGTCAATTTCACGAACATTTCCACCAACAACGCTTACAATTATTGGAGTTTTGGGGATTCGACCTACAGCTACGAAATCAATCCCGAGCATCAATTCCCGATTGGCGAAGTGGGAAATTATCAAGTCATTTTGCTGGTTACCTCATCAGAAGGATGTCAGGATACGACTTCCAAAATCATTCGCGTGCAAGACCAATTGTTGCTCTATGTTCCCAATTCTTTCACCCCAGACAATGATGAGTTCAACAATGTTTTCCAACCCATCATCACCGCCGGAATCGATCCCGGTAGTTTCAAAATGAGCATTTACGACCGCTGGGGACATTTAATTTTTGAAACCAACGATTTATCCATTGGCTGGGATGGCACCTTTAATCAACATCCTGCTCAGGCTGGAATTTACAGCTGGAGAATTGATTTCAAGGATGAAAAAACCGATGAACGGAAATTGGTGAATGGCCATGTCAATTTGATGCGGTAAACTTCTGCAAATTTCCATTAAACGTAATCGAACCTCATTCCAAAATACTGTGCACAAAAAAACGTCCTCCCAAAATTGGTAGGACGTTTTTTGTATCTACTAAATTTTCTATTCTGCTAAGTGCAAATAGCTTTCAACACTTGGGCAAGAACAAATTAAATTTCTATCACCGTAGGCATTGTCTACTCGACGTACCGGCACCCAATATTTGAACTCTCTCAAATAGTCAACTGGATACGCTGCTTCTTGCGGAGAATACGGGTAGTTCCAATCTTTGTTGATAATACAATCCGCTGTGTGCGGTGCATTTTTCAATAAGTTGTTCACTTTGTCTGCATGACCGTTTTCAATTTCGCGAATTTCTTCTCGAATTTTAATCATGGCTTCAATGAAACGATCCAATTCTTCTTTGTCTTCACTCTCCGTTGGTTCAACCATCAAAGTACTGGCAACTGGGAAAGAAACCGTTGGTGCGTGGAATCCGTAATCAATCAAACGTTTTGCCATATCGGCTACTTCCACATCGGATGTTTTTTTGAAATCTCGGCAATCCAAAATCATTTCGTGCGCGACAGTACCATTTTTACCTGCGTAAAGAATGTCGTAATGTCCTTTCAAACTTGCAGCAATGTAATTGGCGTTCAAAATGGCTATTTCCGTTGATTCTCTCAATCCTTTTGCTCCCAACATTTTGATGTAAGCATAGGAGATCAATAAAATCAAGGCACTTCCGTACGGTGCGCCAGAAATCGCTTCGATTGCTTTTTCGCCACCGGCTTTGATTACTGGATTTCCTGGAAGGAACGGAACCAAATGTGCCGCAACACCAATGGGTCCAACGCCTGGTCCACCACCACCGTGAGGAATGGCAAATGTTTTGTGCAAATTCAAGTGACAAACGTCTGCTCCAATGTTTCCTGGATTCGTCAAACCAACTTGTGCATTCATGTTGGCGCCATCCATGTATACTTGGCCACCATTTTGGTGAATGATGCTGGTAATTTCCTTGATTCCTTCTTCGTAAACACCGTGCGTCGATGGATACGTCACCATGATACCGGCCAAATTCGTCCCGATTTCGTCGGCTACCGTTTTCAATTGGTCGATATCAATGTTTCCATTTTCATCACAACCTGTCACAACAACCTCGAATCCAGCCATCACTGCTGAGGCAGGATTGGTTCCGTGTGCCGATGAAGGAATAATCATTTTTGTTCGTTGTGTATCGCCGTTGGACAAATGGAAGGCTTTGATCACCATCAATCCTGCGTATTCACCTTGCGCACCTGAATTCGGTTGCAAAGAAACACCAGCAAAACCAGTACATTCTGACAAATCTTTTTCCAATTGTCGGAACATTTCGTGGTAACCCTCTGCTTGATGAACCGGAGCAAATGGGTGCATATTCGCAAATTGTGGATTGGTGATTGGCATCAATTCCGCAGCGGCGTTCAATTTCATTGTACAAGATCCCAAAGGAATCATGGAATGAACCAAAGAAAGATCTTTGTTTTCCAAACGCTTCAAATAACGCATCATTTTTGATTCTGAATGGTATTTGCTGAAGGTTGGATGTGTGAAAACTCCGTCATGACGCAACAAATTGGGTGCTAAATGTACCGTGCTATCGTTTGATACTGCCATTGAATCTTTCGCCAAAACCTGAGCAAAAATGCCTAGAATCGTTTCAACATCGGCAACCGTGTGGGGTTCACCGAAAGAGATGCTCAATTCATTTTTATTGATCAATCGGAAATTCATTCCGGCTGCCTCGGCTGCTGATTGAATTTCAAAAGCCGGTACTCCTTTTACCCAAAGGGTATCAAAGTAAGTGCTTCCGCCCAATTCAACGCCTAATTTTTCTAATCCTTCTGCTGTTTTGCTCGCCAAACCGTGAACATGTAACGCGATCTCACGCATTCCATCTGGTCCGTGGTAAACAGCATACATACTTGCCATCACCGCTAACAAAGCTTGGGCAGTACAAATATTCGAAGTGGCTTTGTCTCTTTTAATGTGTTGCTCACGTGTTTGCAAGGCCATACGCAAAGCCATGTTGCCATCCTCATCTTTAGAAACTCCAATGATTCGTCCTGGCATGTTGCGCTTGTATTCATCTTTCACTGCGAAGTAAGCCGCGTGAGGTCCACCATACCCCATTGGAACGCCAAATCGTTGTGTAGAACCCAAAACAACATCCGCCCCCATGTGACCTGGCGCTTTCAAAAGAACCAAGGATAAAATATCCGCCGCTACCGCTACACGAATTCCATTGGTCTTCATTTTTGTGATAAATCCTTCAATATCTTTTACTCGACCCAATGCGTCTGGGTATTGAATCAATGCACCAAAGTAAGTAGCATCTCCTTCAAATGTTTCCGGATTCGCTACCACCAATTCAATTCCTAAATTTTTAGCGCGACCTGCAATAACTTCAATCGTTTGTGGGAAGGCAAATTCAGAAACGAAAAATTTGTTTCTTCCTGCTTTCACCTCGTCTCTTGAACGAGAATTCCAGAACATCAACATGGCTTCTGAACCAGCTGTGGACTCATCCAAAAGGGATGCATTGGCAATTTCCATTCCGGTCAATTCCAAAACCATGGTTTGGAAATTCAACAAGGCTTCCAATCTTCCTTGCGAAATTTCGGCTTGGTAGGGTGTGTAAGCTGTGTACCATCCTGGATTTTCTAGAACGTTGCGCTGTACAACCGGAGGAACAATTGTTTCATTGTAACCCAAACCGATAAAAGATTTGTTTACAACATTTTTATTGCCCAATTCCGTAATGTGGTTCAAATATTCCTGCTCCGTCATGGCCGAATCAACGTTCAATTCGCGACCTAAGCGGATGTGCGCGGGAATGGTTTTGTCGATCAACTCGGCAACAGATGCTACGCCAATTTTGGCCAACATCTCTGATTTTTCAGCCTCATTTGGGCCAATGTGTCGTTTGGAAAATTTGTTCATTTGACGTGTGTTTTTTATGGGTGCAAATATACGTGATTTTTCACTTTGATTGAACGGTTGAAAGGGCGTTTTGTTCGGTAGGATGAATATTTTTCTTGAAAAATTCAACAATCTTGATTTAAAAAAATACATAATAATAAATTGATTATCAATTATTTAAGTTGATATATTGTAAAACGTATTTTTAAAAATACGTTTTATTAATGCTTTTATATTTTTAAAAATATATTTTAATCATATAAAAATATTTTATTTAATACATAAAATAATACATTCGTATTTTAAAATATACATTTATTAATTATCTTTGTATGTTAAAAAATACAATATGAACAAATTATTTCATCAATTCAGAGAAAAAATTTCCAAAATGGAAGTGAGATACGTGCGGTATTTGTACAATGATATTGTGTGGACAGATCGTTTGATTGCCCTGAAAGGTGCCAGAGGTGTAGGAAAAACTACACTTTTGTATCAACACATAAAGCTAAATCGAGCGTTGAATGATGAAACCTTATACGTGAGTCTAGACGACTTGTATTTTCAAGCCAACACCTTAGTGGACATGGCTGAAGAATTTCATTTGAACGGTGGAAAATATCTTTATTTGGATGAAGTACACAAATACCCAAACTGGTCGATAGAAATTAAAAATTTATACGATCGGTATGACGACTTACACATTGTTTTCACGAGCTCTTCCTTGCTCGAAATCTACAAAGGAGACGCCGATTTGAGTCGTAGAGCTGTCACGTATAATTTGCAAGGATTGTCTTTTCGAGAGTATCTTGCTTTGCAGGATGTGTTAGATATTCCTTCTTTTCGATTGCCAGACCTTTTGGAAAATCATCTCGCAATTGCTGAAAAAATATGTTCAGAAACGAAAATCATCCCACACTTTAGAAAATACTTAGAATCAGGATATTACCCTTTTTATTTGGAGGGAGAAACCTCGTATTATGGGAAAATAAAAAGCGTCATCAATCTTACTATAGAATCCGACATTCCATCGGTTTTTAGCACAGAATTTCGCACCTTGCAAAAAATCAAAAAATTGCTGTACGTGGTAGCCACATCTTTGCCCTATATTCCCAATATTGCCAAATTGTCGGAAAGTCTAGAAACTACCTCGCGCAATTCTACCTTGCAATATTTGGACTATTTGGAAAAAGCAAGCATGACCAAAAGTTTAAAAACCAACGCAAAAGGAAATAACTATTTGGCAAAACCAGATAAAATTTACCTAGAAAACACCAACATGGTTTATGCCATAGGTGATGATAGAGGAAATGAAGGAAATATTCGCGAAACGTTTTTTTTCAACCAATTGGCCGCCAAAAACGAGGTGAAAACAAGTAAAGTCAGCGACTTTTTAGTAAATGAAAAATACACTTTTGAGGTAGGAGGAAAAGGAAAAACCACCACTCAAATAAAAGAAATTGACAATGCTTATATAGCAGCTGATAACATTGAAATTGGCTTCCGAAATAAAATCCCGTTGTGGCTATTTGGTTTTTTATATTAAAAAATGGGCCTGAAATCATCCAAGCCCATGTGTTTATTCAATGCATACAATTCTATTCCACATAGCTCAATTTCAACATGTTTGATTTTCCGCTTTCTTCCAGTGGAATGGAAGCAATATTGATCACCAAATCTCCCAATTTCAACAAACCTTGTTTTTTCATCAAGTATTTGATATCGGCAATGGTGTGATCGGTAGAAACCGTTTTGTCGTAGAAAAATGCGTGCACACCCCAAATCAAATTGAGTTGTGTTAAAATGTCTCGGTTGCTGGTGAAAACAAAAACAGGTGCTTTCGGTCGTTGTGAAGCAATTTTATACGCCGTATAACCCGAAAATGACATCGTAATGATCGCATTGGTGTCCGTTCGTTGCGCCAATCGAACCGCATTGAAACAAATAGAGTCCGTAATGAAACGTTCTTGGTTTTTTTCTGGCAACTCTTCTTTGTTGTAGATTCCATCAAACGTTTCCATTTCAGAAACAATATTCGCCATGGTTCTTATGACTTCAATTGGGTGTTTCCCAACAGAGGTTTCTCCAGAAAGCATCACCGCATCCGCACCGTCCAAAACAGCGTTGGCAACATCATTCACCTCCGCTCTGGACGGTGTGATGTTTTCAATCATACTTTCCATCATTTGCGTTGCCACAATAATTGGTTTCGCATTCAAACGACATTTGTTGATGAGCATTTTTTGAATCAAAGGCACATTTTGGTAGGGAATCTCCACACCCAAATCACCTCGCGCTACCATCACAGCATCGCTTTGGTCTATGATATCATCAATGTCTTTTAACGCTTCTGGTTTTTCAATTTTTGAAATCACTTTGGCTTTCGCTTTTGCTTGAGAAATCAAATGTTTCAATTCAATAATATCTCTTGCCGAACGCACAAATGAAAGCGCAATCCAATCGACATCCTGCTCCAAAGCAAATTTCAAATCCTCTTTGTCTTTTTCTGTTAAAGAAGGCATGGAAATTTTCGTATTCGGCAAATTCACTCCTTTTTTTGAAGAAAGTATTCCTCCATTTATGACTTTCGCCTTAATTGTTATGCCATCCGTTGAAATTGCTTCCAAAATGATTTTACCATCGTCTAACAAAATACGCTCTTTCGGACGAATGTCTTTGGGCAATCGCTCATAGCTAATGGAAAACAAATCTTTTGTCCCCAAAACTCGCTCTGAAACGATGCTCACTTCTGCATCCTCCACTAATTCAACACCATTGTTTTCAATTTCGTGTGTTCGAATTTTTGGACCTTGTAAATCCGCAAGAATGGCAACATTCAAGCCTGTTTCTTGGTTCAATTTTCGGATTAACTGAATATTCGCCAAATGATCTTCATGCGAACCGTGTGAAAAATTCAAACGACAAACATTGACTCCTTGAAGGAACATTTCTTTTAATACGGCTGGTTGATTACTGGCTGGACCTAGTGTCGCAACGATTTTTGTCTTTTTAGATAACATATACTTTTTAAATACTTATAAACTGATGGATTGCATGGATTCGAATTCTTCTGGGTCAAAATCATAGGCTGCTAAAACACTTGAAATCGCATTTAGTTTTTTTACCCAGTGATCCGCGTCCACGGTATTTGGTTCCTTTATAAAAAGGAAATAATCTATTTTCGGTTGCTCCGCCACTAAAAAACGTGGGCCAGAGGCATTTTTAATTAAAAAATAAGAACACATATTTTCTTCGTCATAATATTCATAAAAACTATGGTACGAACTGCTGTGTTTTTTTGCCTTGTCAGTAGCAAACTCTTCTTCGGCTTTGGACAAATGCAACCCCATCGCTTCGTTGATTCCCCACGCTAAACGATAATCACTGTGATGCGAACAAATTCCAATCATGTCGAAATCAAATTCGGGTTCCAGCGTTAGATTGTATTTTTTGACCTTTGCCATTTCAGGCAAATTTACTCATTTTGCTTGCATATCAAGCGGGTAAGAAATTTTATCGACTTCTTTGGATAAAATTTAACCTTATCGTAACACAAAGCGAATCGCACCTTTATTTCCAAAATATTCCCCGTATTTTTGCGCCATGAAATCCGAAACGAAAAGTTGGTTTATTTTGGTGCTCCTGGCCTGTGTTTGGGGTTCTTCCTTTATCTTGATGAAACGAGGCATGCACACCGTTAGTGGTGAACCAATTTTCTCTGATATGCAAGTTGGCGCGTTGCGCATGTTTTTCGCTGGAACCGTTCTTATTCCTTTCGCGTTTCGAGCTTTAAAAAAAATCAAAAAAGCATCGGATGTATTATTCCTTTTTATTGTAGGCACCTGTGGCAATTTTGTTCCTGCCTTTTTATTCACCTATGCTGAAACGTCCATTTCATCCGGTTATGCTGGCATGCTCAACAGTTTTACGCCCATTTTCACCGTGTTGATCGGCTTTTTTATTTTCAAAGTTCATTTGACGGCCGTTCAAATCATTGGTTTGGTCATCGGCACCGTTGGAATGATTCTTTTAATGTATGCGGGAAAATTAGAACCCAACAATGGTGGCCTGATCCATGTGTTAGCCATTGTTTTTGCTACACTACTTTATGGTATTAGTTTGAACACCATCAAACACAAACTGCAACATTTCAAAGCGGTGGAAATTACTTCCATAGCGCTACTTTTAGTTTTGATTCCAGCACTTATTGCCAATGGACTATTCGGAACCCTTGACACTTTAAAAACAAATCCACATGCGTGGGAAGGCATTGGTTACATTGCCATTTTAGGTGTGTTCGGAACAGCTTTTGCTGTGATCTTATTCAATCAATTGATTTCAACGCGCGATGCTCTTTTTGCTAGTAGTGTCACGTATTTCATTCCCATTGTAGCTGTTTTCATTGGTTTCTACTTCAAAGAAAGCATCAATTTAGGACAAATCGTTTCCATGTTTGTGGTTTTACTCGGGGTGTTTTTCGTGAATTATTGGCCCCAATTGCAAGTCAAACGAAAAGCGAGAGCATTGCGAAGGTCGATGAAAATTTGACATGCTGCTTATTGAACGTGGATTGCTGAGCTATTTGAATCTTTCGGCATTGGATGCAGTTGGTTTCGTTATTTGGAGCCTGCGGCATTGGACGTATACAACGCTTAAATTTGAAGTGCTTCGCACATTTTATTTTCGAAAATGTGCGAAGCACTTCAAATAACTGGTACACAGCACATCCAATGTGCGAAGCACTTCAAATAACCGGTACAAAGCACGTCCAATGTGCCAAGCACCCTAAATAATCAGTACAATACACATCCCAATGCCGCAAGCTTCAAATAACCGCACAAAAAAAAATAGAACATTATTTGCTGTCTCAAAAGAAAAATGTATCTTTGCCGTCCAAATTAAGAACACAATTTAATTAAAAACAGCTATATGTACGCAATTGTAGAGATAGCAGGGCAGCAGTTTAAAGTGCAAAAAGACCAAAAGTTGTATGTTCATCGTTTGAAAGAAGAAGCAGGAGCTAAAATCGAATTCGATAAAGTTTTGCTTGTAGACAACGATGGAAAAATTACACTTGGCGCCCCGGCTATAGAAGGAGCTAAAGTTACCGCAGAGGTACTTGGCCACGTTAAAGGAGACAAAGTAATCGTTTTCCGCAAGAAGAGAAGAAAAGGGTACCGCAAGAAAAATGGTCACCGTCAATCTTTTACTTCTATTGCAATTAAAAGCATTAATGCTTAATTAAAACAGAGTTAAAAACGCCCATCTCGGTGGGATAAAAAGATAAGACAATGGCACATAAAAAAGGAGCAGGTAGTTCAAGAAATGGTCGTGAATCAGCAAGTAAACGTCTAGGGGTGAAAATCTTTGGAGGTCAAGCAGCTATCGCTGGAAACATTATCATTCGCCAAAGAGGAACACAACATCACCCAGGAACAAACGTTGGAATTGGAAAAGACCATACGTTGTTTGCTTTGACTGATGGTTTGGTAGAATTCCGTAAGAAAAAAGATAATCGTTCGTTTGTATCGGTTGTTCCATTTGAAACAGCTGAAGCATAACAAACTTCGATAGAAATTAAGAAGCGTGTTGGTTCAGCCGACACGCTTTTTTTTATGTTATTGATTTTTAAATCAAAACCAACAAGAGTATAATAATTCACGTGCAAATTTGTAAATTCGCGCTCGAAAAGAAATGAATCACCATGCTTGAAATTACCAGAATTCGGAACGAGAAAAATGCCATCATCGATGGATTAAAAAAACGAAACATGGATGCCACTGCTACCTTGGATGAAATCCTGGCAGCTGACATGCAATGGCGCTCAAAAAAAACGGACCTGGAATCGATCGCGGCCGAATTGAATGGTTTAGCCAAAGAAATTGGTGTTCTTTTCAAACAAGGAAAAGCGGAGGAAGCGAATGCTGCCAAAGCAAAAACGACAGATTTAAAAGAGCAAGAATCTGCTTTAAAGTTGGAGGTAGATGCCTTGGAAAATCAAATTCAGACATTGTTATACACATTGCCAAATGTACCCAACGAATTGGTGAAAGCAGGCAAAAGTGAATTGGACAATGAAACCGTTTACGAGGCTGGAGACGAACCGAAATTTGGATTTGAACCTTTGCCTCATTGGGAATTGACCAAAAAATATGACCTAATTGATTTTGAATTGGGTGTAAAAATCACCGGAGCTGGTTTCCCTGTATACAAAGGCAAAGTAGCCAAATTGCAACGAGCATTGATCAACTTCTTCTTGCTAGAAGCCGGTAAAGCGGGTTACGAAGAATACCAAGTTCCTCACATGGTGAATGAAGCATCTGGAATTGGAACCGGTCAATTACCCGACAAAGAAGGTCAAATGTACCATTCTACTATCGATGATTTGTATTTGATTCCGACGGCGGAAGTTCCGCTGACAAACATTTACCGAGATGTCATTTTGCCCGATTCAAAATTTTCCATTAAAATGACGGGTTACACGCCTTGTTTCCGAAGAGAAGCGGGTTCTTATGGAAAAGATGTGCGTGGCTTGAATCGTTTGCACCAATTTGACAAGGTGGAAATTGTTCGAATCGAACACCCGGATAATTCTGCCGCCGCTTTGGAAGAAATGATGGAGCATGTGAAAGGTTTGTTAACCAAATTAGGCCTGCAATTCCGCATCTTGCGTCTTTGTGGTGGTGATACAGGTTTCGCTTCTGCGATGACGTATGATTTTGAAGTGTATTCTGCCGCACAGAAAAAATGGTTGGAAGTAAGTTCCGTTTCTCGTTTCGACACTTTCCAATCCACTCGATTGAAATTGCGTTTCAAAGGGGAAGACAAAAAAACCCAATTGTGTCATACCTTGAATGGTTCTGCTTTGGCGTTGCCTAGAATTGTGGCGGCTTTGTTGGAGAATTTCCAAACAGAAAATGACATCAAATTGCCGGAAGTTTTGCACCCTTTCCTAGGATTTGATTCCATTTCCTAAGGGTTCTTAATTATTCTTAAAATCGCGGCTTAGCTGAGTTTTTACTTTATATTTACGTAAAAAAGTGAAGACACTATCCATTCTTTTATTCTCCTTTTTGGTCTTAGCATCGTGTTCCGATGTAAATAAATCCAACCAATTGGCTACCATTGACAAACTAAACACCAGCTTGGATAGTTTGAAAAATGAGCTATTAACCAATAAATTAGATTCAGCTCAACAGTATTCCATTGAAGCGATTGACAACGAAACGCGCATTAAAAACTACTACATTGAAGATACCATTGACATGGTTTTTGCAGAAAAAATGACGCGCTACAAAAATATGCGCAGAGCTTTTAAGCACATGTTTTTGGAATTCGATAAAATCGTTCTCGGTTGCGATGAAGTAAAAGAAACCTTGCGTCAATTGAAGCATGATATTGAAAACGGCGATGGTGACCGTGCAAAATATGGTGAATATTTGAACTATGAAAAATCGAAATTCGATAAATTGGTCGTTTTGGCGAAAGGCTATTTTGACTCAAAAAAGACCAATGTTGCTACATATAAAGAGTTAAATGCTGAAATTCATGATTTTTCGATGAAAATGCAGGCAAAAAATCAAAAGCTTTAGTCTTTAACACATATCTCTTCGAATGAAATTTCTCTTGGGTTTCTTGCTTGTATGGTTTTCATTTCCCGCTTTTTCGCAAGGGAATGATGCTCAATTGGCCGAAGCTTATTACGAACGAGGAGATTACGTAAAAGCGATTCCTTACTGTGAAAAGGTTTTTGATCAAGATCCATCGAAGTTCAACTTTTTAAGATTGTATGATTGCTACAAGCAAACAAACGAACTGAAGGACGCCGAAAAACTGCTCAAAAAGCAAGTGAGTAACCAGCGTTTTGATTATGACTATCCTGTTCTATTGGGTCAATTTTACGAAGATAACGGGGAACAAAACAAAGCGAACAAGGTTTACGAAAACCTCATCGACGATCTGCCCAACAATGCCAATTCCATCGTAAACGTCTACAATGCATTTCGTGCGAACAACAAGAACGATTTCGCACTTCAAACCTTGGAAAGAGGTGAGAAATTGCTAAAATCAACCTACCCTTTGCAAATTCAATTTGCGGATTTGTACGGAGCCACGGGGCAATCTGAAAAAATGATTGAAGCGTACATGGATTTACTGGACAAATATCCGTCCTACGCTTCCTATGTTCAAAACGTTTTGGCACGCAAAATCGATTTTTCGGAAGACGACAACAAAGAATACACTTTATTGCGCACCAATCTTTTAGAGAAAGTTCAAAAAAATCCCGACAACGGAACATACAGCAACATGCTGATATGGCTGTATATCCAAAAACGAAATTTCAATGCGGCATTGCTTCAAACGCAAGCCATGGACCGACGCGAAGAAGGCCAAGGCATGCGCGTTTTTGATTTGGGGAAAATGTGTTTGGAAAACAAAGAATATACTGTCGCACGAAAAGCCTTTCAATATGTTCGTGATTTGGGTCCTGGAAAACGACTTTTCTACCCTGCCGAAATCGCTTTGCTCAACACCCGTTATGTAGAAGTAACAACAGACAAGAATTATTCTCAGGAAGATGTAGCCGAAACAATTGCCGAATACGAATCGACGTTGAATCGTTTGGGTAAAAAAAACACAACCCTCGACTTGATTGTAGAATTGGCACACATTGAAGCTTTTTATGGAAATAAACCAGCTTCCGGTATCCAACGATTAACTGAAGCGTTGACCTTTCCGGGACTGACGGATATGCAAAAGGCCGAAACGAAAATGCAATTGGCCGATATTGATGTGTTGAATGCCGATATTTGGGAGGCGTCTATTTATTACATGCAAATTGACAAAGATTTCAAATACGAACCGATTGGTCAAGAAGCCAAATTTAAAAATGCCCGCATTTATTATTACGATGGTGAGTTCGATTTTGCTCAATCGCAGTTGGATGTTTTGAAACAATCAACGACCAAACTAATCGCCAACGATGCCATGCAATTGTCCTTGTTGATCACCGAGAATTATGGGTTGGACAGCAATTACGAAGCCATGTACTGGTTTTCAAAAGGTGATTTATTGATCGAACAGCACAAATACGACGAAGCATTTACCTATTTCGATAGCATTCAGACGGTCTACAACTACCATTCCTTGGGCGATGATATCCTTTTGAAAAAATCGTATGCCATGCAAGTGCAAGGAAAGTGGACCGAAGCCGTCCAATACTTGGAAGAGTTGTTGAAATACTATCAATTCGACATTTTAGCGGACGATGCCGTTTTTCAATTGGGTGATATTTATCAGCATCATTTGAACGACGACGAGAAAGCTGCCGAGTATTACCGCAAAATTCTATTCGATTACAAAGGAAGTTTGTACACCATCGAAGCGCGCAAGCGTTTTAGACAATTGCGCGGTGATAAAATAGGCGATGACGAATTGTAGGTTTTAAAAACCAAACACATCGTTCAAACGTTTATATTTTATGAAAGCAATTATTTTATCCCTCCTTGTATTTGGCGCTATGGCGTGTCAAAATTCATCCGCAACTGTAGCTGGAGATGTTCAAGAAATTCAACAAAAAAAATCTGGAAAACCTATCAAAACAAATGCTGTGGGTTATTTTGCCAGTGGCTGCTTTTGGTGCGTAGAAGCCGTTTTTGAATCTGTGAAAGGCGTCGGTGAAGTAGAATCTGGTTATGCAGGCGGTACAGAAAAAAACCCAACGTATGAAATGGTTGGTTCGGGAAGAACGCACCATGCTGAAAGTGTGAAAGTCTATTATGATTCCACAATTGTATCCTATTCTACCCTGGTAAAAGTTTTCTTCGGGTCGCACGATCCAACCACTTTAAACCAACAAGGTCCAGATCGCGGACCGCAATATCGTTCCATTATTTTTTACCAAAACGATAGCGAAAAACAATTGGCCGATGCTTATATAATGGAATTGTTGAAAAACAAGATCTTTACGCGAATTACAACCGAAGTGGTGCCGTTTGAAAAATTCTATATAGCTGAAGGATATCATCAAAATTATGAAAAGCTACACCCAGACCAAAGTTATGTTCGCGCGGTTTCGATTCCACGGTTGAATGCTTTTAAAGCGAAATATCCGGAATTGTTGAAATAAATTGGACGTGCTTGATTATTGTCATTTGAAGCCTTCGGCATTGGTCATGTACGACGCTTAAATTTGAAGTGCTTCGCATTGGACGTGGATTGCTGAGCTATTTGAAGCCTTCGTCGGCATTGGACGTGTACGACGCTTAAATTTGAAGTGCTTCGCACATTTTCGAATATAAAATGTGCGAAGCACTTCAAATAACCGGTACAATAAACATCCAATGTGCGCAGCACCATAAATAACCGATACAAAGCACATCCAATGCACCAAGCTTCAAATAATTCATTAATTTTGCACCAAAAAAAATGGCAATTCCAGCAAAAACAGCCGCAGAAAGCAAAGCAGTAACAACCAAAGTCGTTTTGCCCAATGATACCAACACACACAACAATCTATTCGGTGGTCAACTATTGGCTTGGATGGACGTCATTGCGAGCATTGCTGCCCATCGGCATTGCAAACGCGTTGTGGTAACGGCTTCCGTCAACAATGTTTCGTTCAATCACCCGATTGCGCATTCCTCAATCGTTACCTTGGAAGCCAAAGTTTCGAGAGCGTTCAATACATCCATGGAGATTTTCATTGATGTTTTCGTAGAAGATTTTGTAACGGGCGAGCGCATCAAGTGCAACGAAGCCATCTATACGTTTGTGGCCGTGGATCAAAATGGTGGCAGCATTCATGTGCCAGAATTGATTCCTGAAACGGAAGAAGAAATTCAACGATACGAAGGAGCTTTACGGAGAAAACAGTTAAGTTTGATTCTTGCTGGGAAAATGAAACCATCCGAAGCGACCGAGTTGAAGGCTTTGTTTTTGGGAGCGTAGTCATTCCTTTGCCTCTCCTTTTGAATATAATAATGTATAGATGAGGATTAAGTTCAGATTGTTGTTAGCGTTTTTTTTCGTTGGGTCCTATTCTTTTTCCCAAACGTTTACGGGTAGTTCTGGACCTATTTTGGATAATCAGAGTATGGAGTTTCCCATCCTTGTTTCCTTACCACAATCACAAATTGATACCGCTAATTTTGGATTAGAATCCATATGTTTGAACCTGACGCACAACTATTTAGCTGATTTAACAATAAAGATTGTTGCGCCCGATGGAACGACAAAAGTTCTTTCATCTGGCATTGGAGAAGACGATGATGACATGATTAACACCTGTTTTAATCAAAATGCTAGCGCCCTTGTTTCAACTGGGTCGGCCCCGTTTACAGGTATTTACAAACCGATGGAGCAAATCGGTTTCGTAAATAATTTGCAAAACCCAAATGGGATTTGGAAACTAATCGTTACCGATAATTACACGTCAGACGAGGGTAATTTATTGGACTGGTCGATCACGTTTGGTAATGCTCCCTCCAGTTATTTTGTATTCGAAGAATCCAATTTGCCTATTGTTGTCATCTCTACAAATGGCAATTTCATCTTGGCCGATACAAAAGTGACCGCTGACATGGGAATGATTTTCAATGGTCCAGGAATGATCAATCATACCACTGACCCGTTCAACGAATACAACGGTAAAATCGGAATTGAATACCGAGGAAACTATTCGCTCATCTTGCCACAAAAACCATTTTCAATTGAGTTGAGAGATTCCGTTGGTAATTCCATTGATTCATCTTTATTGGGTATGCCTGCCGAAAATGACTGGCTTCTCATCGCCAACTACAACGACAAATCGTTTGCTAGAAATGCTTTGCCCTACACTTTATTTGACGAAATGGGACATTACAGTGTTCGTTATCGTCACGTAGATGTGATTTTGGACGGCGAATACAAAGGAATTTATCTGTTGACCGAAAAAATCAAACGAGATGCTGGTCGCGTGGATATTCCAAAATTGGATTCCAACGAAATTTCTGGCCTTGACGTTACCGGCGGATACATTATTAAAACAGATTATTGGAACAACTCCGACTCTTGGCAATCCAATTATTCGCCAAGTGGTTTTCCTGGTTTGGATGTGCATTTTGTTTATTACTATCCAAAACCTGACGAAATTGTTGCAGAACAAAAAACGTACATTCAAAATTTCATGAATGATTTCGAAACAGCTTTGTATTCCACCAGCTTTAAAGATTCGCTTGAAGGATATCGAAAATACATTCATGTCAATTCTTTTATCGATTACTTTATTATCAATGAGCTCGCAAGAAATGTAGATGGATTTAAAAAAAGCAGATTCTTTTACAAAACGAAAGACAATGCTGATGGAAGTTATGGAAAGTTGAAAGCGGGACCAGTATGGGATTTTGATTGGGCATTCAAAGATATGTGGGCGGGCTCCGAAGATGGATCTGGGTTTATGTACATGAACATTCCAGGAGGGGTAAATTGTCCGGGTTGGTACATTCGTTTAATGGAGGATTCTACCTTTGCAAATGAACTTCATTGCCGGTATGCTGAACTTCGAAATTCAATTTTAAGCGAAACGTATTTGTATCAATTTATCGATTCGATTTCATCTCAAATTGCACAAAGCCAAGATGCACATTTTCTAGTTTGGGGAAATTTAGGCGTTCCAACAGGAACATTTGAGGTTCAACCGCCTTCGTTGACCTACACAGAGGAAATTACGAAGCTAAAAAGCTGGCTAAACAGACGATTGACTTGGTTGGACTCAAATATGCCCGGAAACGCATACAATTGTGGTTATTTAGCAACTCCAGAACTTTCGCTCATCAATTTTGAAATCTATCCCAATCCATTCAATGAGCGTATCGAAATCGTATTTCACTCAACACTCAACGAAACGGTTCAAATTAAACTACTGGACGCGTCTGGAAGAATCGTTCTGGATGCAAATTACCCATCCGAAAACGGACTTCAAACCATTCAGTTGCAAAATTTATCGCACTTATCCAGCGGTGTCTATTTTCTTGAATTAACCGTTGGAAATGAAAAAGTAACCAAAAAAATTATTAAATAAATTCTCTCTGTTTATTGCTCGATTTCGATGACTTTATGTGTTTTTTCGTAATTGAAAAAAATATTCAACTAAAAAAACGGGCAACCCATTTGGATTGCCCGTTTGTATTTTCGAGAGATTTTACTTATTCTCCTGCTTCAGTTTCAGTAACTTCAGTAGTTGCTTCTACATCCATTTCATCCTCATCGTCGTCACCGTCATCCGCAACTGATGTACGAGAACGGGCAACGGAAACGATTACTGCGTTGGCAGCATCTAAGAATTTTACTTTGTCGTTTGCGATATCTTTGATACGAATCGCTTGACCGATACGCAATTTAGTAATATCAATTACGATTTCTTCTGGTAAATCCGCTGGCAAAGCTTGGATAGACAAACGACGGAAGATTTGCATCAAACGTCCACCTGCCAATACACCACGAGATGCACCTGTCAAACGAACTGGCAAACCAACTCTTACTTCTTTTTTGTCGTTCAACTCCAAGAAATCTACGTGTTGGATTGTACCTTTCACTGGATGTTGTTGCAACTCTTGGATGATACCTACCGCTTTTTTACCTTCGATGTCCAATTCTACTTGGTAAACATCTGGTGAATAAACGATTTTTTCGATGTCATTTGTGGTTACAGAAAAAGCTGTTTGTTCGCCTTGTCCATAAAGCACACAAGGAACTAACCCAGCGTCTCTAGTCGCTTTCGCTCCTTTTTTCCCTACGTTCGGACGAACCGAACCGCTCAATTGTACTTTTTTCATTATATATATTTAAGATATTACAAAGTGTGAACTGATAGATTGATTGTTGACCATTCTGCGAATCACATCCGCAAACAAGTCCGAAACAGTTACCACTCGTATTTTGTCGCTTTTTTGCTTCAAAGGAATGGTATCTGTAACAATCAATTCAGTTAATCTTGATTTTTCGATGCGCTCATACGCTGGTCCTGATAACACGGCGTGTGTGCAAAATGCACGCACACTCAAAGCGCCTTGCGACATAAACAAATCAGCGGCTGCTGTCAATGTTCCTGCCGTATCGCACATATCGTCTACCAAGATTACGTCTTTGCCTTTCACATCACCAATCACGGTCATTTCGGCAACTTCATTCGGTCTTGCTCTTTGTTTGTGACAAAGGGCCAAACCCAAATCCATTTTTTTCGCGTAGGAATTCGCCCGTTTCGCTCCACCAGCATCTGGCGCCGCGATGATTAGATTTCCTGTATTTAAATTTTTAATTTCTTCTAAAAAGATGGTTGAAGCAAACAAGTGATCCACTGGCACTTCAAAAAATCCTTGAATTTGATCGGCGTGTAAATCCATGGTCATTACACGATCCACTCCTGCAGACATCAGCATGTTGGCAACCAATTTGGCGCCGATGGCAACTCTTGGTTTGTCTTTACGGTCTTGACGAGCAAATCCAAAGTAAGGAATCACCGCGATGATTTTTCGAGCAGAAGCTCTGCGAGCCGCATCGATCATCAACAACAATTCAAATAAATTTTCAGTCGGCGGCATGGTGCTTTGAACGATGAAAACGTCTTGTCCACGAACGGTTTCCTCAAAAGATGGTTGAAATTCGCCATCGCTAAAATCCATTACTTTCACGTCTCCTAAAGAAACTCCGTACTTTCTAGCAATTTGTTCTGCTAACCCTTTCGATGCTCTTCCTGAAAATATTTTTACGCCTATTGACATGCCTTTCGCTTTTGAGGGGGCAAAGATAGGTTAAATCCCTGAATATATGAAATAAATTGGATTGATATTGTGACGGTTATTTGAAGCCTGCGGCATTGGACGTGCACGACGCTTAAATTGGACGTGGTTGCGTGAACTATTTGAAGCCTGCGGCATTGGACGTGCATGATGCTTAAATTTGAAGTGCTTCGCACATTTGTAATTTCAGCAATGTGCGAAGCACTTCAAATAACCGGTACACAGCTCGTCCAATGTGCGAAGCACCATTCAACGTTTGAATTTGTTTCCTCTGTGTTCACATTGCTTCAGATAGTTTGAAAAGTAGTTCAGCTGGGCAACAATATCAATACATTGCTTGCGCATTTTTTCAAAATCAGGGATAGAAATGATTTCCAAATCCATAGCTCGGTACAATTGTGATCTCAATTCGTCTGCACTACCGGTTGAATAGGATAAAAATAAGATGAATTCCTTTGTTCCTTGTCTGCCGTGCCCTTCAGCAATATTGTCCATCACGCTTCCAGCCGTTTTAAAAATGTGGTTGATTAAAAATCCAAATTTTCGATCATCCTTGTCCATGAATAATTGGAATAAATCTTTGTTCAAGATCCGAGATGTTTGCCAAACCTTCAGTTCTTCAAAAGTAGAGTAAGTTGCCATTTTTTAATTTTTAAACTTTAATTTAGTGAAAAATAGGATTAGAAAAAAGAATTGGATGTGCTTTGTACCATTTATTTGAAGCCTACGGCATTGGACGTATACGACGCTTAAATTTGAAGTGCTTCGCACATTTGTAATTTCAGCAATGTGCGAAGCACTTCAAATAACCGGTACAAAGCACGTCCAATGTGCAAAGCACTCCAAATAACGGGTACACAGCACATCCAATGTATGAAGCACTCCAAATAACTAAAAAATACGCATCCCATGTGTTACAGCAACTCCCTCACCTCCAAAAATGTAGACCTTTCTAAAAAATACAAGAGAGCAGTGCCCAGTGAAATAACAGAAGAACCGTTATTTCACGCCAGTGCATTTGCTTATCCCGCTTGGCGGATCGTTACGAAGGAGCCTGAAATTTCGGTGATGAACTGGGGATTGGTTCCCTATTGGTTTTCGGGTGGAAATCCATCGGAAATTGCCAGTAAAACCATCAATGCACGAAGCGAAACGGTTTTGGAAAAACCATCTTTCAAGCATTTGATTGGACGAAAACATTGCATCGTTCCGTCCACTGGGTTTTTCGAATACCAAACAAAAGGAAAAGAAAAAATTCCGTATTTCGTATACCCGAAAACGGATGCTTTGTTTTCGATGGCTGGACTCTACGACGAATATTTGGATCCGATTTCTCTGGAAAAAAAACACACCTTTACCATTTTGACATCCGAAGCCAATGAATTTATGGCAGAAATTCACAATTCTAAAAAACGGATGCCAATCATGCTTGCGGATGACCAATTGGAAGATTGGCTTCATGCTAAAGCCATTGATGTCAAAGATTTTTTTCAACTTACATCCAACGATTTGTTCGCTGCGCATGTCATTAACCCAAAATTGATGTCAAGCCCCAACCATAATTCTCCTGAAATCTTGTTGGATTATAAAATGGATCGCTACGAACAAGGAAGTTTATTCTGAAACCATTTCCGTCTCTAAAATTTCATCCACCGCGTCCAGATAAACTTCTACAGTGCGGGCTTTTTTGATTTTCTTGAGCGGTTTCTTGATATCGGGGAAAATGGTTTCAAAATATTCCCAATATGAATGCATTTTGGTCAAAATATTCGTGGAACCCGACAAAGCCGCGGAAAATTCATCGTACAATTCATCGTGGAAGGCTCTGAAAATTTGGTATTTATTGACGGGTAATTCGTTGGAATTGCTTTTGATTTTACTAGGCAAAAATGGATCCGAAATCAATCCGCGACCCATCATCCAATGATCGATGGTTGGAAATCGTTCGACCAATTCCTGGTAAGCTGCAACACTCGTAATATCACCGTTGTAATAGATTTTATGGCTGGTATTGTTCAAACATTTTTCAAAAGAATCCAAATCTACATCACCTTTGTAAAGCTGTTTCCCGATTCGTGCGTGAATAGCAATATTCTTGATGGGATATTTTTCTAAAAGGGGAAAAACATCCAAAATTTCCGTTGGATTTTCGTAACCCATGCGCATTTTCATCGAAACGATGATATCTGACTCGGCATGCACTCGTTCCAAAATTCGATCAATTCGTTGCGCATCCGCAATCAATCCTGAACCCATACAACGATTGGTCACCATCGGATACGGACAACCCAAATTCCAGTTGAGTTCTTTGTAGCCTAAAGATTGAACATACTTGGAAACAAATAAAAATTCATCGGCATCATTGGTCATGATTTGTGGAATGACTTCCAAGTCGCGGTTGTTTTCCGGTAAAATATCGCGCTGATAGGCCGGTTTAATTTCCAGTTTGCCATTCAACCGAATGTAAGGTGAATAATACGTGTCGATTCCGCCAAAATGCCGATTCAATGCGTTCCGAAAACGATAATCAGTAAATCCTTGTAAAGGCGAAGAAAGCAGTGTGTGACTCATCCAATCTTATTGCTTGGAACGATTGAAAATACCATCGTTTTCTTTTTTCTTCTGGTTTTTAGAAACCTTCCATTTGCTTTCATTGATGAAAACATAGCGCAGCGAAATAAACAATGAATTGGTCGGGAAACTATATTGCGGATCCGTGAGAAAATGAAAACCGGTTTGCAAATGAAACTGTTGCAATTTATAGCCAATGACTGGGGCAATGCCAAATCGATAATTGATAAAATCCGTTCGACAGACAATATTGGCGCCATAGGTTAAATCCAAACGACCCAATTTGAACCAATACGCCACGTCGTAACCAATGACATTTTTCAAGAAATTATAATTGGCTCCCAAACGAAAGGCGTGCGTTTTTGGCTTTTTCCAAGTCACTCGTTTCCATTGTTTTTCACCGCCAATTTCGAGTACCATAAATTGACCTCGTTGAACCCCAATGTACGGTCCAGATTTGGTAACATTCACTTTTTTAATGTTGAACAAATTGTCCAAGGGTTTCACCGAGGTAGAAAGCTGGATGGTGCTTTGCGATTGCGCAGCAAACACAATAAAGAAAAGGAAGACGGCAAGAAATTTATTCATGTTTTCTATAGATTTCGCGTAATTCCAACGCGTCTTTTGGTTCGATTCCTAAGCTATCCGCCAATTGTTTCGCTCGAAATACTTGTTGAACGCTCAACCCAGTGCTATCGGCTTCTGATTTTAACGCATTTTCGAGGAATATAGTGCTAGACCTCAATCCAGGAACTGTATACAATCCAATCGTTTGCACTGGGTGATACAAAACCGATGCTTCTTTTGTTTCTACAGAAATCAAGTTGTTTTTCTCGCTGTACGACTCCAATACCGATAAGAATACGCTAAGAATGAGCAACATCTTCAAACTACCAAAAACCAAACCACCCATTTTATTCATGGGGCTCAAGGCCGTTATTTTTACCACTTGTTCAATGGCTTTTCCAGCGAAGAAAACCAAGGCGCCAATGACCAAAAATGTAACTGTGAAAGCAGCAATCGGTAAATAATCGCTACTTAAATCCAATTTTTCTTTCAACCATTCGGCGGCGTAATCTGAAAAATGTATTCCCGCATAGATCCCAACAAAAAAGGCCATCAAAGTAAAAACCTCAATGATCAATCCTTTCTGAAACCCTTTCCAAGCGGCATAAACCAACGGGATAAGCAATAAAATATCAATAAAATTCATACACAAGATTACGAAATGTAGCGCACAAAAAAACGACTGAGATCAAAAGTTCTTCAGTCGTTTTTGTTAAAGAGATTCTGGTGTTAGTTGCATTCTTTGGTAAGCGTCGTGCTGAAAGTTAAATCTACTTCAGACCACAATTTCGATACTTTATCAGCACCTGTATGCAAATCTTTGCAAATGGTGTTCAACGCCGTAATTCCTGACATGGCATTCCAGTCCGCCACATCAATTTTTGTGCTAAAATCAAATTTTCCATCGACCAAGGTATAGTTTCCTTTCACGGGAAAAGAGACTCCATTCATGGTGATTTCAACTTTTAAATCTCCACCGTTAGCGTTAAAACCTCGTATTTTAGCCGTAATCTTTTCTGTGCCTATCGTACCAAAAAAATGTTTTACAATTTTTGCATCTCGCTCTTCATTTTGGGAAGAAATTGACGAAACTGGAATAGAAAAACTCAAACTTTTCAACAAATCCAATGGATCTTCCGCGGCTTCTTCACCGTCAACATTGATTTCGGTGAAGGTTCCTTTCACAGGTGTTTTTTCTGTGAATTTAAATGCCGTCCATTCCATCGTCGTTGATCCTGGATTGTAGGTGTACATACAAACTTCTGGTTGATCTTGTGTTTCTTCTTTTGGTTCTCCAGCACAGGAAGCCATCAACATGGCCGCCGAAAAAGCAATTCCTAAAATTTTACCGTTTATCATAGCTAATTTTTTTACTAAGGTAAAAAGTATAAACGAAAACATTAAATTCTTAAGAATATTTGTGATGAAATCAATCATAGGTAATGACCTAGACGCTTGGAATGCTTACTTTTGCTCCGTGGATTACGAAATAGAAATACGCTTTCAGAAATTAAAAACGCATCTCGAAGTACAATTTGGAGAAGGAATGGATGTACAAGCCATTTTATTCTTGATTGGCGTAGATGAATTTGGCTCCGGTCATCGCACGTTTACCAAACAAGAAAAGACAGATTTGCTTCACATTGCGATTTGCACTTTATTAGAACCTATGGGCTATTATGAATTCATCGAACGGGATGAAGATAATTGGCCACATTTTAAATTGATTAAACCACTGCCGCCTTTGCAAGACAGAGAACAACAACATCTTGTCAAAGAAGCCATGCTCGATTATTTCATCCGAAATGGAATTTATGAAGAGCAAATGAATTCAATTTGAAAAACTATCTTTACGACACTAATTTTTAACTAAAAGAATGGACATCCTTATTCAAGCCGCTCAGCTTCTATTATCACTTTCAATATTGGTAATTCTTCACGAGTTCGGTCACTATATTCCTGCGAAATTGTTCAAAACACGCGTGGAGAAATTTTACCTTTTCTTCGATCCGTGGTTTTCCATTGCTAAGAAAAAAATCGGTGATACAGAATGGGGAATTGGTTGGTTGCCGCTGGGTGGATATGTGAAAATATCTGGAATGGTGGATGAATCCATGGACAAAGAACAAATGGCACTTCCCGCTCAACCTTGGGAATTTCGCTCTAAACCAGCTTGGCAACGATTGATTATCATGCTCGGCGGAGTAACTGTGAATTTAATTTTGGGTTGTCTTATTTACATTTTGGTATTCTTTTCCTACGGCGAAGAGAAATTGAATCCAAACGATGTTGCAAGTGGTTTGGCCGTGGCGCCCATGTTGCATCAATACGGTTTTCAAACAGGCGATGTGGTGTTGAAAGCTGGAGATGTAATGATTACCAATGCAAGAGATGTCAACAAGGAAATTATGCTGCGCGGTGCCCGTAAATTTGTTGTAAAACATTTGGATGGAAAAACAGCCACGATTACTTTACCTGAAGATATAGATTTTCAACTTTTCAAATCAGGTGCTATGTCACCATTTGAATTTAGAATGAAAAGTAACGTGGTTGATTCCTTGTTGCCGAAGACCAAATCAACGGCACATGGCATTCTTAAGAAAAATGATAAATTGCTCGAAATTGGTGGACACCCAATTGAATATTTCGATCAAACTGTAGCTGCTTTGTACGAAAACAAAGGGGAAAAAGTATCCGTAACATTTGTTCGTGGAAAGGATACGTTGGTCAAACCAATATTGGTTTCTAAGGAAGGAACGATCGGTTTTTACCCGAAAAAAGCGGATGCAGAAGTGGATACGACCAAAGTTCAAGACATAAAATACACGTTTGGTGAAAGTATTTCCAAAGGTACCGCTTACGGATTTCAAACATTGAGCGATTATGGTTCTCAGTTGAAATACTTGTTCACGAAAAAAGGAGCCAGTTCAATCGGTGGTTTTGGATCGATCGGAAAATTATTCCCTCCTACCTGGGATTGGCAAATATTTTGGTTGAACACAGCTTTGATCTCTATCATTTTGGCATTCATGAATATTTTACCGATTCCGGCCCTGGATGGCGGACATGTTGTTTTCTTACTGTACGAAATCATTACAGGGAAAGAGGCTCCACAAAAAGTACTCGAATATGCACAATACGTTGGCTTTGGCATCTTGTTAACCTTGATGGTTTATGCCAATGGAAATGACATTTACAAAGCTATTTTCGGCGGATAATCAGCTATTTAATCGTTTCTTTTTGTTATTTGATTTACATATAGTACATTGTTTGTATATTTTGTAAAATTTTAAATCATGAACAAATTTAGCGTATTCATCCTGTTATATCTATCAGCATTCAATCTCTGTTTTTCGCAAGGTATTGAAGCTCACATAACGTACAAAGTTGAAATAAAACCCGATGAAGACAACCCGCAAACTCAAATGATGGCTGGGATGTTTGAAGGTTCCACCATGGAGGTTTTTTTCAATTCATCTTGCAGTCGATCCGAAATGCAAATGGGTACGATGATGAAAACGACCGTAATTACCGATCAGTATGCCAACCAATCTTTGACATTAATGGCGGGAATGTTTGGTAAAAAAGCCATCTTGCAAACACTAGACGATAAAAATAAAACAGCCAAAACAAGTGAACCGACTTTTTCAATCGAATTGACGAATGAAACTAAAACCATTTTAGGCTTTTCTTGCAAAAAAGCAATTTTAAAATCAGAAGAAGGTCTTGTCTTGACAGCCTGGTACACAGAAGACTTTATTGTCAATCGGAAAAACTTTCAATTTGCAAATGATCAAATTCCAGGAATGCCTTTGGAATTCGATACGTACTTAAATGGATTAACATTGAAAATGACGGCCTTAAATTTGGAAAAGTCATTGGGCAAAACAAGCCGCGAATTGTTTGATCTGACGGTTCCTGAAGCCTATGAAATTACCACCTTCGAGGATATGATGAAGGCAGGTGGCAGATAATATAATCGCATTAAAACACAAAAAAGTCGGCTCAAAGTATATTCGGTGCCGACTTTTTATTTCAAAAGTTCTGGTATTTATTTCACTTTGGAGAAATTTGCTTCCAAATTACCTGATTCTTTTAGCACTCGGATCAAATACTGACCCGTTGGAAAATCACTAATATTCAACGGAATATTGTGTTCTCCTGCGTCCAATTGATCATCAAAAAGAACGGCAATCCGCGAACCCCTCATGTCGTATGCTTCCACTTTCACCCACTCGCTGTTTACATTCAATCGAACTGTTGTTTGATTTACACTTGGGTTTGGATACAATACCAATTTGATTTTCTCATTCATAAACGTTTCGTCTACGCCTAAATTACAAGCGCCTAAAACATTGTAGAAGGTTACTGAATGTTCAAACATCGTTTGAACTTCCGTTGGGTCGACCAAAAACCAATCTTTTAATATAGAGGCGTAAATATCCCTAAAATCGATTTGCATGGGTACTCCTGCTTGTGAATTAATAACACTATCAATTACTGGATTTGGTCCGAGGATTCCAGAATTTACACAAGAACCAAACAAAAACATCGGAGCAGCATCACCGTGATCGGTTCCAAAACTGGCATTCGAAGCCACTTGACGACCAAATTCAGAGAATGTAATTCCCGCGACGCGCGTATTGAGTCCCATTAAATTTATATCATCTGAGAAAGCCGCAATGGCATCAGACACTTTTTTCATCAAATCGGCGTGATTTCCGGTAGCTGTTTGACCATCCACTACTTGTCCGTCATGCGTGTCAAAACCATCCAAATTAAGCACATAAACCTTTGTATTCAATCCGCCTGAAATCATTTGAGCCACATATTTCAATTGCACAGCTAAAGGGTTAGTAGGGTCATACATCGCAGAAAGACTCGTTCCTGCTGTTGCCGCAGCATTCACTTGGCTTCCATAAGCATTTGCTTGACCAATCATGGTAGAAATATATTCCATGTTGGATCCATAGTACGTTCCATCGTTAAGCGCGGCAGAGGTTTGGAGTGAGAAGGTGGCAAAAGGATCTTGCACACTCTGGGAAAAATTACCCATTAGTCCTTGGCAAGTAGCTGAAACATCGTACCCCATTGTGATTGCGAATGGATCTGGATACGATGCATTGGGATAATCGTCTGGGTAATTTGGGTAGTCGTTGTCAAAAGGTCTGCCTAACCAACCCGTCGTATTTGCTGGGTCCATCATTCCCGACGTCCAAATATCCATGGATCTGAAATGAGAACGATTTTGCTCTGGGTAACCCACATTTTGGATGATGGACAATTTTCCATTGTCAAACATGTTTTTCATTCCTGTCATTACAGGATGCAAACCAACCTCCGTTGTCAACGGCAAAACTTGGGTATTTGGAATTATAATATTGGGGCGTTGCAAAAGCAAATTCGCATATTGATCTCTCGGAATCACCGTATTCAATCCGTCGTTTCCGCCATTCAAACGGATGATAACCAAAACTCGGTCTTCTGCCATTTTTGCATAGCCAAACAGTTTTTGTGTTACGGCTTGCATTTTCATATTGTTCACTAAAAATGGGGTAGTTACTCCAGCTAGTGATACGTTTCTTACAAAATGTCTTCTTTTCATATCTATCGACTTTACTGGAATTAAATGGTTTGAAATTCCGCCATTTTAAACAATCTGGATAATACTAATTCTACTCGGAGACGAACAGGATCTGAGAATGCCGTGTTCGAACTATTGGCTGCATAATCGTTGTACTGAATCGTCCATTCAAAATCCGGAAGTCCATTCGTTAATATTGCTTTAAGCACCAATTTATCAGCAGCGGTTAATGATTTTGGGCAATACATATCCGCTAAATCATCAATTACACTAACCGCATCATTGGGTATGGACAAATCGTCTACCACATTCAATGCTTTTACTTTATAAAAGTTGCCTCCAACATCGATTCCATTGTATTGTGTCAACCAAGTTGCCAAGTCAAATCTCACTTTCAAATAAGTCGAATTCAACCACAATTTATAAAAAGAGGGTGCTTGGTAATAGGCCGACCAGCCACCTACATTGGGTGGTGACAAATAGGTTTGACCCAAAACGCCGGTGAACCAATACAAATTCAAGTACATTTCGTAATTAGTAGGAATGTTTACATTTGGAACAGATTGAGATGAACTAAACCAAGAAAAAACGGCTTCCATTGGACTTTTTATCAACGCTCCGCGCACGGCTATGTCATAAAAATGTTCACTTTTCAATAACTGTTCCATCACCGGCAAAATATTGAAATTATTGACAGTTAAGGTTTGCGCCATAATGGGAATAATGTCCGTCAAAACAGCTGGTGTCAAATCATAATTTACAAAATACCGGTATAATTTCGTGCAAATGAAGGTTGCGCAAGAAGGTTGTTGGAAAATAACATCTATGTAGTTGGAGTATTCAATTGCACCTGCACCAGCTACTGTTGCATTTCCAAAGTGATAAGACAATTGTTTTGTCGTGTTATCATGTAAACTTGAAAAGTAAATGGAAGAGGGTGAATTTGCGCTATCACTCCTTAAACCGTCCACCAAAAAGCCCGTAAATATTTTTGCGCCCGCAGCTATATCCGATTCTGTATAGGTTGAATAATCTCCTGGTCCTATTTGTGGACCTTTACCCAGCGTATACAATTCCAACAACTCGCGCGAGAAATTCTCATTGGGTGAATAAACATTGTTCGAAGCACCATTCAAAAACAAGAGCATGGCCGGATCAATGGTAATGTCTTTTATCATTTGTTTGAAATTCCCCAAAGCATGGGTGCGCAATATCATCAAATAATTATAAGTCGCTCGTGAATCAAAAGCCCCCGCAACAGCGAAATGATTTTGCCAAAATAAACACATTTTAGCTGAAATATCCATGGATGAACTGTTGTTCAATTCCATCGTCCAGGCCGCTAAGGATTTGTAACGAGCATCTTCAGTTGGTTGAGAATTTCCAGTATTGTAGGGACTATTCACCCAAGTGCTTCCTAGCGGAACAACCGCTTCGTTTGGGTCATACGTCAATGGTGGATTGATTGCCGGAATAGTCAATAAGGAGGTGACTGTAGCATTCATTCCTGCGGAAACGGCGTTTTGAATTTGAGAAAATGTTGGGCCAAACATACATCTTCTCAATAAATGCGCCGCTTCAGCTTTGGTCCATGAGCCTGTATAAGGACTCATGCTCATGGAAAGAGGCTGAGTAACAATTACATCTGTAGTCATATAGTTCAATTTAAACCGAAAAATACAACATTAAATTCTGAAAATGAAAAAATTATTTGTCTGATTATCAAAAGAATTCTGTGTAAAAGTCCAGTTCTATATGCGTCATTTGGTTTGAATTGACTACTTCAAACAACGCTTATTTACGGTCTTTGGCATGAGATAGAAAATCAATATTTCTTTTCAACCCTTCCATCTTGGTACGGTTCACGGCACTATTTTTAAACAAAGAATCAAATACTTCGTTCGTTAAATCCTGCCAATCATCGCGATTCATATGAAGTAGTTCAGCGCTTGGACGAAAGCGATTTTCTTGAGTAGGTTTTGAAAAACGATTCCATGGACACACATCTTGGCAGATATCACAACCAAACATCCAATTCTCCATCTTATCTTTGAATTCGCCAGGTAAAATTTGATCTTTTAATTCAATCGTCAAATACGAAATACATTTCGAACCATCCACAATATAAGGCTCCACAATTGCATCAGTTGGACATGCATCGATACACTTCGTGCACGTTCCGCAATAATCTTTTATGGGTCCATCGTAATCCAATTCGATATCTAAAATTAGTTCTGCAATAAAGAAAAATGAACCATTTTTAGGATGAATTAAATTGGTGTTTTTTCCAATCCAACCCATTCCGCTTTTCTTCGCCCACGCTTTGTCCATAACTGGAGCAGAATCCACAAAGACTCTTCCTGAAACTTCACCAATTTCATCTTGAATGGATTGCATGAATTCTTTTAATTTGTCTTTAATGACAAAGTGGTAATCCTCGCCAAAGGCATATTTTGAAATTTTTGGGGCCTCCGAGTTTTGATTTTCTTCAGGGAAATAATTCAATAAAAGTGAAACTACACTTTTTGCTCCATCCACCAAAAGTCTTGGGTCTAAACGTTTGTCAAAATGATTTTCCATGTAGGACATTTTGCCCTGGTAAGTCCGATTCAACCATTGTTCCAGCCGAGGTGCTTCTTCCTCAAGAAACTCTGCTTTGGATATGCCACAAAAGAAAAAGCCCAAATCTTGGGCCTTCTGCTTTACAAATCGTGTATTTTTTTCTCGGTTCAAAATTTCATTAAAATAATCCGCCTTGACTCCAACCTCGGTCAAATCCCAAATGACGATAAGCTTTTTCAGTCACCTTTCTTCCTCTTGGCGTTCGCATTAAGAAACCTTCTTGAATTAAAAAAGGCTCATACACTTCTTCCAAAGTTCCGGCGTTTTCTCCAATGGCTGTTGCAATCGTCGTCAAGCCAACCGGGCCACCCGCAAATTTTTCTATAATGGTTAGAAGCATTCGGTTGTCCATTTCATCCAAACCGTTTTTGTCAACATTCAAAGCCTCCAATCCGTATTCAGTGATATCCAAGGTAATCGTTCCATTTCCTTTTATCTGGGCAAAATCTCTTACACGTCTCAACAATGCATTTGCAATACGTGGCGTTCCTCTACTCCTACTGGCTATCTGATACGCTGCCGACTCTTCAATTTCGATATTTAACAAACCAGCAGAACGCTCCACAATATTTGTCAATGTTTTTGAATCGTAATAATTCAATCTAGAATTGATGCCAAAACGAGCGCGTAATGGCGAAGTTAATAAACCTGAACGCGTTGTGGCTCCAATTAGCGTGAATGGATTCAATCCGATTTGGACAGTTCTTGCATTCGGACCTGTATCGATCATGATGTCAATACAATAATCCTCCATGGCTGAATACAAATATTCCTCCACCACAGGCGAAAGTCGATGAATTTCGTCGATGAACAACACATCGCCTTTTTCTAAATTGGTCAACAATCCAGCCAAATCACCGGGTTTGTCCAAAACCGGACCACTCGTGACTTTAAATCCAACCCCCAACTCGTTGGCAATGATATTCGCTAAAGTGGTTTTACCCAATCCCGGGGGTCCATGCAACAAAACATGATCCAATGGCTCGTTTCTTAATGTAGCGGCTTTTACAAAAATCTCTAAATTCTCTACAATACTAGGTTGACCAGCAAAATCATTCAGCCGTTTCGGACGCAAGACTTTGTCGTAATCTTGATCTGCATTTTGTTCCGCTTCCTCGCGATAATCAAAGGATTCTTCCACTTAAATTGATTTACCCAAAAATACAAAAACCTTTCCACCCCGATTCAATTCGGAAGGAAAGGTCTTTGAAAATATTTATTACTAAATTCTAGTGTTCTTCTTCGCCTTCAGCCAAAGGAACGATTTGAGGAATAAAATCGTCTGCTGCACCTGGTTTAGAATAGTCATACGGCCATCTATAAACCGTTGGCAATTCACCTGGCCAGTTACCATGAACGTGTTCTACTGGTGTTGTCCATTCCAACGTATTCGATCTCCAAGGATTTTGAGGAGCTCTTGGCCCTCTAAAAATTGAATAGAAGAAATTGAACAAGAACAATATCTGACCCAATGCCGCTAAAATTGCAAAGAAAGTAATGATCACATTCAAGTCCATAATCATGTTAAATGATTCTGTGTCGAACTCTCCGTATACAGAATAATCATAATATCTTCTAGGCGCTCCTGCTAAACCAACAAAGTGCATCGGGAAGAAAACTCCATAAGCACCTACGATTGTAACCCAGAAGTGCGCATAACCCAATCTCAAGTTCATCATTCGTCCAAACATTTTTGGGAACCAGTGATAAACACCAGCAAACATACCAAACACGGCAGACATACCCATTACAATGTGGAAGTGAGCAATAACAAAGTACGTATCGTGAACAGCAATATCCAATGCTGAATCAGCCAAAATAATCCCTGTCACACCCCCGGTGATAAAGGTTGATACCAATCCGATAGCAAACATCATGGCTGTTGTCATATGCAAAGATCCTTTCCACAAAGTGGTGATGTAGTTAAACACTTTCACTGCAGAAGGAATCGCTATCAACAAGGTTGTAAATACGAATACGGAACCTAAGAAAGGACTCATACCCGTTACAAACATGTGGTGACCCCAAACAATAAAGGATAAGAAACCAATCGCCAAAATTGAACCAATCATCGCTCTGTAACCAAAGATAGGTTTACGAGCATTGGTAGATATAATTTCCGATGAAAGACCCAAAGCGGGTAACAATACAATGTATACCTCAGGGTGACCCAAGAACCAGAATAAATGTTGGTACAACAACGGTGAACCTCCATGATTGGTCAACATTTCACCACCAACGATGATATCCGATAAGTAGAAACTCGTTCCTGCCAATCTATCCATCATAAGTAATAACGCTGCAGACAACAATACAGGGAAAGAAAGTACCCCTAAAATTGCCGTTACAAAGAAAGCCCAAATCGTCAATGGCATTCTAGTCATGCTCATCCCTTTTGTTCTTAAATTCAATACGGTTACGATATAGTTCAATGAACCAATCAATGAAGAAGCGATGAAAATTGTCATGGCCACCAACCACAATGTCATACCTGTTCCAGAACCACTAACGGCTTGAGGTAGGGCTGAAAGCGGTGGATAAATTGTCCAACCTGCCATTGCTGGACCCGATTCAACAAATAAGGAAATTAACATGATCACGGAAGAGACCAAGAAAAACCAGTACGATAACATGTTCAGGAATCCTGAAGCCATATCACGCGCTCCCAATTGCAAGGGAATCAATAAATTTGAGAAAGTACCAGATAATCCACCTGTTAAAAGGAAGAACACCATGATTGTACCATGAATCGTTACCAAACCAAGGTACATATCTTCTTTCATTACTCCTCCTGGAGCCCATGTTTCACCTAAAAAGAATGAAACGAAGTCAGACGCTTCTCCTGGCCAAGCCAATTGAATTCTAAATAAAATGGACAATAGCATTGCTACTATTCCCATAAAGATCGCAGTCATCAAAAACTGCTTTCCAATCATTTTATGATCTTGACTAAAAATGTATTTCGAAACGAAACCTTCTTCGTGGTGTGCGTGGTCATCGTGATGTCCGTGTGAATCATGATGTCCGTGTGCTTCGTGCGCTACTGCCGCCATTTTCTTTCTATTTAATTGATAAATTCTATTTAAACTACTGGTGTTGTTGCTGTGGTATCAGCTGCCGGTGCTGATGCTGGAGCTGGCGCTTCAACAACTGGTTGGAAAATTGATTTAAACGTTCCAGTTACTTTTTTCGCATTCATCCAAGCATCGTATTCTCCTTTCGGCAAAACAACCACGATCATTTTCATTTTATAATGCGCGCCTCCACAAATTTTGTTGCACATCAAAACGTAATTAAATGCTGGGTTGTTTTTCTTCTCACGCATTGCTTTCGTAGTAATGTCTGGGGTAAATTTGAAACGAGTTACCAATCCCGGTACCGTATTCATCTGTGCTCTAAAATGTGGGAAATACGCCGAGTGAATTACGTCTTTCGCTCTGAAGGAGAATTCATACGGTTGGTTTTCACATAAATACAAAGTATCTTTTTGAATCACGTCATCATACGCCATCGCATCAATTTTACCATTGTGTTTCTCGCGCATTTGGTACAACAATCGAATTAAACGTTGTTTGCGACTTAAATCCTCTACCATTTTAGCTCTTTCATCCGGAATCATAATCAATTTATTGTCATTCAATTTTGACTCAATTGTTTTAATTCCATTTGGACCTGATTCCATATACAAAATTGCAGTATCTATCGTTGCGGTCGTCATCAACGCCAACTCATTCGCATCGGTTGTCAATTTGTAATCGAATTTTCCCAATTGATTATCATCACCCGCATAGCGAGCTGTCCAGTCAAACTGTTTGGAGAACAGCTCAACACGCAATGCTTCTTTACCGGAAGGCGCCGTGATATCTCCCCAAGTTCTTAAACCTAGAATGATGATTACAGCCAAAACAACCGCGGGAACAATCGTCCAGATCATCTCTAACTTGTTGTTGTGCGGGAAATAAAAGGCTTTAACGCCTGGTTTCTTAATATATTTCCAAGCAAAACCAAATAAAAGCGCATTTGTCAAGAAGAATACCAAAATGATAATCCAAAAATTCAAATTCAACAACCAATCGTATGCTCTACCGTGAACAGATGCAGCTTCACCACGTCCTGTCCATCCAAATCGCATCATCAACCAAATGAAACCCAAAAACAAGAATGCCATGAAAGCCAACATTAACTTTCCATTCAAATTGTTATCTTTTGAATTCACTTCAGACTCGTCTGACTTGCTCATTTTGATGGAAGCTTCATACAAGCGCATCAACTGTGCAATTGCAACCGCTCCAAGGACAAGTGCTATAATAACTATTAATTTCGTTCCCATTTCTATTCTTCTTTAACGCTAATCTACTTCTAAATTAAATTTCGTGGTGAATACTTTCGTCCAAGAACGGGTGATTCACCGGTGTAAGAGGTGCTTTCGATAAATTCGTCAATATCGTACGAATAAAGAAACCAGCAACCAACAAAACCATTCCAATTTCAATGAATCCAATTTTCGCTTTTGCTCCCATTGAACCTGCAGAAACCATGATCCAAACATCCAACCAGTGACCAGCCAAAATAACCAATCCAACAAAGGTTAGAATTCCATAATTCCGTTTTGCATCTCTGGACATCAAAATCAACATTGGGAATGCGAAATTAATGATGAACATGAAGAAGTAAATGAATTTAAAATCTTGTAGTCTAGCCAAATAATACGTTGTTTCTTCAGGAATATTCGCATACCAAATCAACATATATTGAGAAAAGAACAAATAAGACCATAAAAATGACGTTGCAAAAACCCATTTTCCTAAATCGTGAATATGACTTTCGTTTACTTTCGGCATGTAGCCCAATTTTTTCAAATACAAAGTGGTCAAAACCATTACTACCATAGCTGAACACCACATTCCAGAGAATACATACCAGCCAAACAAAGTAGAGAACCAGTGAACATCAATTGACATCAACCAATCCCATGCAGATGTAGAACTGAATACAGCAAAGAATACCAAAAAAACCGCACCTTTTCTATAGTTCGTAAAGTGAATTTCTGTTCCACCAACTTTGTCTTCTTCCAATGATCTTTTCTTGAATCCTCTTAAGAAGATGAAGTATGTCGCCATATAAGCGATTGTTCTAATCCAGAAAAAACCTTTGTTTAAGAAAGTAGATTTTTCTTTAATAATTTCATCTGAAGCTACTACTACTTGATCCATCCAGATATAGATATGTGCACCATCCATTAACGTGATGATTAACAAAACTATTGCTAAAAGTCCCATTCCGTAAGGTAAAAAACCGGCTTGCGCTTCAATGATACGTTTAATTGAGGCATACCATCCTGTTTCCGTAGCATATTGTAAAGCCAAGAAAAACAAAGCCCCCAATCCAAGAGCAAAGAAATAAAAACCATTCACCAAACCATTTGCCAGCAAACGCTGTGGCAAATTGTGCTCTCCCAAGTTTGCAATAACACCAATCAACAAGCTCAATAAGCCCATCGCCATCAGTATTAAAGTCACCATTTTTGCCTTATTTGCTATTTTGAATTCCATTTTTATAGAGTTAAAAGCGTTTTTGTTCTATTTAGTAATTGTTGTGTCAGCTACTACAGCTACTGCTGGTGCACCATCAGCGCCAAACGTACCATAAGTAGGATTCATGAACTTACGAACGTAATGAACCAACGTCCAAATTTCTCTTTTGTTCAAGATAGATGAATGACCACCCATTGCGTTCAATCCGTAATAAATGGAGTAAAAAATTTGACCATCACCAATGGCTGCACGGTCAACGTAATTTGGAACTCCTGCGTAGGCATTGCTTGCTACCATTGGACCGTTTCCATCTCCCTTTTCACCGTGACAATGCATACATTTAGAAGCATACAATTCTTTTCCTTTTTTGAACATTGCTTCTTGATTTTCAGCCGTCAATTTCAAAGGATTTACATCAGCCATTGCTTTTGCATATTCATTTTCAGTTGTCAGTTCGGCTCCATACATTCCGTGAGTTTCACGGAAAGAAATATTTGCTTTTCTTGCGTAAGGGAGCATCAATAAAATGTTTTCCTTGTCTGTTCCTACGTAAGGAATTGTATGGCTTGGTGGCACCAATGCTGAAATTTTCATTTTAATAGCTTCGTTCTCACGTCCACGAATCTCACCATAATCTACATACGGCTCAATCGCTGCTGAACGGTACATATCAGGCATATATTCTAACCCAGAACTATCCGGATTGCTAACACAAGAAGCCATCAACATCACGGTTGAAATACCCAACGCTCCTTTAATGATTGCCTTTACATTCATTTTCATCTGTCTTATCTTTTTACTTTGTCAGACGTACCTACCGAAATAGGTTCTTGGCAAATTAATTTAATTCTTTTTGATCTAGTTCTACAATTCCCGTTTCTTTCAACATGTTCTGTAAATCGTCTGCTGAAAATTTTGTGTTTTCAGATAAACGGATTTCCATAACAAATCGATCATCCGTTGTACGTGGATCTGGATTTTGCGGTGCAATACCTGGTAAAGTTCTGTTTCTCAACATATAGGTAATCGCCATACCGTGTGCAGCACACAAAACCGTAAACTCGAACGTGATTGGTATGAACGCCAAAATATTGTCCATATAGGTAAAATTTGGTTTACCACCAATGTTCATTGGCCAATCTACTACCATGAAATAACGCATTCCAATGGTTGCTAACAACAAACCTGTCAAACCATAAACGAAGGCCATGATGCCCAATCGTGTGTTTTTGATACCAATAATCGGATCAATTCCGTGGATCGGAAATGGAGAAAAAACTTCTGAAACTTTTACTCCTTTTGACACCAAATGTTTCGCCCCATCTTTGAGGATATCATCGTCGTCATACATTGCATAAAATACTCTCTCTGCCATGACTTGTCTTAATGTTCGTTATTATTTTCGATTGCTGAATGACCGTGTCCGTGGTGCGTATCCGGTGCATTTTTATAAGATTCTCCTGAACTTTTCAAAATTGATTTTACCTCATTTAAAGCCAATACTGGGAAGAAACGAGCAAACAATAAGAAAAACACAAAGAACAATCCGATGGTTCCAACATACACACCGATATCGATATGACTTGGGTAGTGCATACTCCAAGAAGAAGGAAGATAATCTCGGTGAAGAGATGTCACGATAATTACGTAACGCTCAAACCACATACCGATATTTACTACAATCGAAATGATAAAAGTAAATACTAAACTCGTTCTCAATTTTTTGAACCACATCAACTGTGGAGAAACAACGTTACAGGTCATCATACTCCAATAAGCCCACCAGTAAGGACCTGTTGCACGATTGATGAATGCATAGGCTTCGTATTCAACTCCTGAATACCATGAGATAAACAACTCTGTAATGTAGGCCGTTCCAACGATTGAACCCGTCACCATGATGACAATGTTCATGTATTCAACGTGTTTTGTATGGATATACGCCTCAAGACCCATTGCTTTACGCATCACCAACATCAACGTTTGTACCATGGCAAATCCTGAGAATACCGCTCCAGCAACGAAGTACGGAGGGAAAATCGTCGTATGCCATCCTGGGATAACTGATGTAGCAAAGTCAAAAGATACAATCGAGTGAACCGAGAATACCAATGGTGTTGCCAAACCAGCTAAAACCAACGATACCAATTCAAAACGATTCCAGTGTTTCGCTCTTCCAGACCAGCCAAAAGAAAGTATACCGTACATTTTTTTAGAAATTGGTTTTTTAGCTCTATCACGAATGGTTGCGAAATCAGGAATCAAACCGATGTACCAGAAAACCAAGGATACTGAAAGGTATGTTGAAATCGCGAATACATCCCACAACAAAGGTGAGTTAAAGTTTACCCACAAAGAACCGAATTGATTTGGCAAAGGCAATACCCAGTATCCTAACCACAAACGACCCATGTGAATCAATGGAAACAAACCTGCCATAAATACGGCAAAAATGGTCATCGCTTCAGCGGATCGATTGATCGCCATTCTCCATTTTTGACGGAACAATAACAATACGGCTGAGATTAAGGTTCCGGCGTGACCGATACCAACCCACCAAACGAAGTTGGTAATATCCCAAGCCCATCCAATGGTCTTATTCAATCCCCAAACTCCAACCCCTGTTCCCAAAAGGTAGAGGATACAACCTACTCCGTACAAACCAATGATGGCGGCGATTCCGAACAAGATATACCACATTTTTGGGGCTTTGTCTTCGATCGGACGGCATACATCCTCAGTAACATCATGGAAGGACTTGTGTCCTAAAATGAGGGGTTCTCTAATTGCTGCTTCCTTATGCATTACAGTCTAATTTATTTCTTAATTAATGATGTGCTTTTTCTTCGCTTCCTCCGTGGTGCGCAACAGGCGGTTCTACTTGAAGATGATCCAATTCCTTGTTTTCTTCATTTCGAACTTTGGTTTTGTACCACATATTTGGTTTCACGCCGACTTCTTCTAAGGCTTGATAAGCTCGTTTGTCATCTGAACTTGTGCGAACCAATGATTTCAAGTCATTCCAGTCACCAACGATGATTGCGTTTGCTGGACATGCATCTGCACAGGCAGTTGTAACATCTCCATCCATCACTGGACGCTCTTCTGTTTTGGCAACTAATTTACCTGCTTGAATTCTTTGAACACAGAAAGAACATTTCTCCATGACACCTCGCGTACGAACCGTAACATCTGGATTCAACACCATACGACCTAAATCGTCTTGTGCAGGGTTGATTTCTGTGAATTTTTTATAAGATGGGTAGTTGAACCAGTTGAAGCGACGCACTTTATATGGACAGTTGTTCGCACAATATCTAGTACCAATACATCTGTTGTAGGCCATTTGATTCAACCCTTCATTGCTATGATTGGTAGCTGCTACTGGACAAACTGTTTCACAAGGTGCGTGATTACAGTGGTGACACATCATTGGCATATGAACGACTTTCGGATTTTCTGCTGCAATTTCTGCTGCATCAAAAGAGAAAGTATCTTTATTTTTTCTAGTTCCTACAGCGGCTTCTTCATCCGAAGAGAAGTAACGGTCAATTCGCAACCAGTGCATTTCACGACCTCTTCTTACTTCGTCTTTTCCTACAACTGGAACGTTGTTTTCAGACTGACAAGCGATCAAACAAGAACCACAACCGTAGCAAGAGCTCAAGTCAATAGTCATTGCCCAACGGTGGCCAATTTTCTCAACTGGATGTGAATCCCACAAATCGAATTCGCTCATTGGCGCTTCCACGTGGTGACCGTTTGCATCCAATTTTTGTAAGGTATATGCTGGATTGTATGCTTCTTTTCCTTTAGAATTGTAAGTCGACAAGGTTGTTTCACGAACAATTGAATGACGAGCCATCACCGTATGGTGAATTTGAGTCGCCGCAATTGGATACATTCCTTCTTCTTTTTTAATAGAAGCCGAAGCCGAATAAACATTTGTTCCGTTTTCTTTGCCTACAAAAGCAAATACATTCGCCCCAATTGGCGTTGGATTTCCTTTTTCATTTTGGACGTAACCTCCATATTCTTTCGTTTGGAAAGCCGCGCGTCCAATGTTTTCTCCATTTGCTCCACGACCATAACCCAAAGCGATACCAACTGTTCCTGGTGCTTGACCTGGTGTTGGATAAACCGGTAAGGTAACGGATTTACCATTCACAGTAACCGTTGCCAAATTTAATCCGTGTTCTTGGTCAAAAGTTGTAGCATAGGTACCATTCATCTCAACAGGATTCATGGTAATGTAGTTGTCCCAAGTTACTTTTGTAATTGGATCTGGAAGCTCTTGCAACCAAGGGTTGTTCGCTTGATCTCCTAGACCAATTCCTGATTTTTGGTACAATTCAACTTCCAAAGCTGCTGTTGCTGGCAATTTTCCTGCTAAACCGCTCGTAGCTGCTTCATTGAATGAAACGGTTTCACCCATTGCTGGTGTATCTGTTCCAACACTGTTGTGTACGACAACACCCCAGTACGTGGCTAAATCAGTATATTCTGTTTGCATTTGGAATCCATAAGTATCCCAATTTCCCTCGATTACATTGTAAAATACTTTCGAATCTTTTCCACCTCTATCAGCCATTCCTGCCCATACCATCATCGACTCTTGCGCCTGTGCTGTATTGTGCAAAGGACGAATTGTCGGTTGAGCTACTGCGTAATGACTTGTTTTTGGGTTAAAATCATTCCAAGATTCCAATGCGTGGTGATCAGGGCAAATGTATTCGCAATTCGCTGCTGTTTCATCTGCGTATTGTGAAAACGAAATTGTATTTTTCATTTTCTTCAATGCCTCACCAAATTTCGCTCCGTCAGCATGTGTGTAAACTGGATTCACTCCGTAGAATAAAACCAAGTCAGCACCTTTGCCAGCAATCACATCGGCAACAAATGCATTCATTTTGTCATCTTGCGATTGGAACAAATTGATTTTATCTGCTGTGTTGATTGTGGAACCATACGATCCTAAAATCGAGTTCAATTTGTTGGCTAAGATTTGAACCGCAGCATTGTTTGAACCAGCAACAACCAAAGCGGCACCTTTTGATGCTTTCAATGATTTAACGGCTTCGTCGGCTACTTTTTTCGCTTGAGCTGACAATTCCGTGGAAACTCCGTTTACCGAAGCACCCATTGCATTCAATAGATAAGCCAACACATTTGCTTGTTGCGATGGTTTAATCATCCCTCGCTCGTCCGCATTTGATCCAGTAATGGACATATTTGTCTCAAACTGGTAGTGTTTCGTCATCCATTCCCCATCTGGGTTACGACGTGACATGTATTGACCTATGAATTGCGTTGGCAACAACCAAGAATTCATGAAGTCCGCTCCAACACTGACAACTGTTTTCGCTTTTGAAAAATCGTAATCAGGAATAAATGCTTCTCCGAACGATTCCAAGTTCGCTTTACGAATTCCCGCATAAGATTGCGCATCGTATTGAATGTGTTGGAATGTTTCGTTTTCAGGAGTTGACCCTAAAGAAGTTGCTAAACCCGCAATCGCCGTTCCAGTTGATGGACTAATAATTGAATTGGATACCAATACAACTTTTCCATTTTTGGCTTTCACTTTTGCAATAGCAGCTGTTATATCTTTATCAATAGCTGACCAAGTTGTTGCCTCACCTCCTTTTGTAGGATTGGTCAATCTTGCGCTATCATACAATCCCAAAACGGAAGCAATAATCTGAGGATTCGTTGCACCTTTTGTAATTCCGTGATCTTTATTTCCTTTAATGAAGATAGGTCGACCCTCACGCGTTTTCACTAAGATACTTGCGTAAGAATTACCATCATAATAAGTCGATGCATACCAAGTTGGCATACCCGGTGTTACGTTTTCTGGTTTGTTTACGTAAGGAATTGCCTTTACAACTGGCGCTTCACAAGCTGCCACAGTTGCCGCTGCAACACTAAAACCTAAGAATTTCAAGAAATCTCTTCTTGCTGTTGATGTTTCAGCAAGACTGTCATCACTTAAAAAATCTTCAACCGTAGTTTCTTTCGGAAACTCTTCGTCTCTGCTTTTGAGGAACTCTGGTGTCTCTTTCAATTCTTCGAGACCTTTCCAATATTTTCTAGTCATTCCCATAATCTATATTCGAGTACTTCGATTCTTAAATTCTTATTAATAGTGGCATTTAGCACATTCCCAGCCACCCAATTCTTTCACTGTTACTTTACCATCTTTCAAATATTCAGAGTAAAGTTTTTTGTCGTTGTTCAATAAACGTCTGTGGATTTCATTGTAGTAACCACTGTTTTTTGAATCCAATGACCCAGTCGAAATTTCTTTCACACCGTGACATTCGATACACCATCCCATTGTCATCGTTGGTCGTGTCAATTGAACATTTCCTTCGATTTTGTTCAATTCCTCCACCGGTTGAATTTTCACATTTTCAACTTGTTTCGTCATATCTCCGTGACATTGTTTACAATCAATTCCTGCTACAGCAACGTGTTGTGAATGCGGGAAATATACGTGATCCGGCAAAGCATGTACTTTGTTCCAAACGATTTCTTTTGTTACACCTGTGTATTTACCCGCTCCTGCTGGATCCCAGCCTGCTGCTTCGTAAATTTTTGCAATTTTTTCTTGCTGGGCTGGTGTAACACCATTAATTTGTTTGTGACAATTCATACAAACATTCACCGATGGCAATCCAGCTGTTTTGGATTTGTCTACAGAGTTGTGGCAATATTTACAATCAATCCCATTGACACCGGTATGAATAGCGTGCGGGAATTGAATCGGCTGAGAAGGTTGGTAACCTTGAACCACACCGATATTTCCTAAGCCTTGAATCCCCCATACCAATAAGGTAATGAAAACAATCAAAGTAGAAACTCCTACAATTGCTTTGTTGTGGTATGCCCAAGATTTGAACTCTCCCATGTAGCTAAGGGCTTCCTTAGGTGTTTCACCATTTGAAATTTCAGTGGCTTGTTTCAATTGTCGACGAACGCCACCTACTGCAGAGATTACAACAAAGAAAATCGTTGCCAACAATACCCATACCCACGTTTTACTAGGTTCTTCTTCTACCATACCTGGTTCCATTGCAACACCTGGAGTGGTTGCAGCGGCTGTAGCTGGGTCTGGTTGAGCATCTACCCAATCCATTATGGAAATAATGTCTGCCTCGTTCAATTCTGGGAATTGGTTCATCGCCGTAGGCGACCAAGCCGATACGCTTTTCGCGTATGGATCGTTCGCTGCTGCGGTTTGCCAATTATTTACCCATTGATAAATGGACCCTTCCTTCGCTCCTCCGTCTGCCCACTTTTTGCGGACTTCGAAAAGCTTTGGACCAGTTCCATTCTTATGAGGTTGGTGGCAACTTGCACATTTCGCTTTGAAAAGTGCCTCTCCTTGTGCCGAGGAATTGAAAGTAAAGGTCGTTAACGCAACGGTCAACAATCCTAAACACCATTTGTTAAAGTTTCTAAACATCTGACTGATAGATATTTTCATTTAAAAAACTGTAATTGGAATCCGAAATTGGTTTTTCCAACGCTTGCAAATTTAGTAGAATCAGTATACCTACTGACATTATTATGACAATTTTTAGAAACGTTTTGTCTAATTTAAAATGATTCTAAATAAGGAATGTTGTGGACGCGCATTGGATTAATTAATTTTTTTTAACAATCTCCCTGAAATAGAGTCGAATCAAATTTCTGGAATGATTATTGACCGAGAATTGCCTACCCGTGAAAAGGTTTTTAATTTTACTTTTGGATAACCCGAATTGTTTATTTTTGTAAAATCATATTTTTTGCACAACACCATGAAAAATGCTATTCATATACTGTTTGTTTTACTATCCTTAAATTCCTTTGGACAAACAGAAGGAATTGAAATCATAAAAGATCCACGTGTCGACGGTTTGGTTCGCAAACAAGCATTCCCACTTTCTGCTAGTGGCATTCCTCAAATTGCCGGTTACCGTGTTCAGTTGGCTTTTGATTCTGATAAGAAAAAAATAGATGCGCTTCGTTCTCGCTTCATTAGCATGAACCCGACGGTGGAGACCTATATTATATACAATGCACCTAATTATTTGTTAAAAGCTGGTGATTGTAGAAACTACAACGATGCCGAAAAAATTCGGGATGCTTCCAACAAAACTTTTCCTGCTTGTTTTATAGTAAGAGAAATGATTAACCTTCCTCGTCTCGATTAATTGCAGGTAAAATACGACTCAATTTTTTTCCATGGTTTCAGAAAATGAAAATGTGCTAATCAATCAGAAACTAGGCAAAAATTACAAATTGTGTAGCGAAAAAAAAATTGCTTCGCTGTTCAAAGAAGGGAAAAAAATGCACAAATTTCCTTTTACTGCGCACTATCTACTGTCCTCAGAAAGCCAACCAACCCCTTTTCAAGTTGTCATCGGAGTACCCAAACGGAATTTTAAAAAAGCGAAAGACCGAAATCACATTAAACGCAAAATCAAAGAGGCCATTCGAAAGAATAAATTAAATTTGGAAACGTTACTTGTCAAAAATGGACTTCATTTGTCTTTTTTCCTTTTGTACACAAACAAAGAGGACCTAAAATATGATGAACTCTTCAAAAAAACAGATCAATTTTTAGCGCTTCTCATAGAAAATATCAAACATGAACAACCAACAAAATCTTAGACATTTCTTCGCATCTATTTTATTACTTTTTGTTCTTCAGTCTCCTTTCACTGCTCAATCCAATGGATTTGAAGTGGTTAAAAATTTGGAATTGATTGACTTAATTTATCAAAACCTGGAAATGTATTACGTGGACGAACCACAACCGGGTAAGTTGTCAAAAGTCGGTATCGACGCGATGTTGAAGGAACTCGATCCGTACACCGTATATTATCACGAAAATGACATGGAGGATTACCGTTTGATGACCACAGGACAATATGGTGGTATCGGAGCGGTAATTCGAAAAATTAAAGGAAACACGTACATTATAGAACCCTACGAAGGAAGTCCATCTGTACAAGCAGGCCTAAGAGCGGGTGACAAAATACTTTCCATCGACGGGATTTCCATGGAAGACAAAAGCTCAGATGTCGTTTCTACAGCGTTAAAAGGGCCAAAAGGTACCACCATCAAAGTGGAGATCGAACGCGATGGGACAAAGCAAACTTTATCCGTAACACGGGACGAAATAAAATTACCCGACGTACCTTATTCTGGAATCATCAAAGACAACATCGGTTATATCAAATTAAACAGTTTCACACAAACGGCTGCTGCTGATGTTGAAAAAGCGTTCACAGATCTAAAAAGCCAAGGAATGACTGAACTGGTGCTTGACTTACGAGGAAATGGCGGTGGACTTCTCATAGAAGCTGTGAAGATTGTAAATTTGTTTGTAAAACGGGGTCAAACAGTCGTGACGACCAAAGGCCGAGTAGAAGAAGAAAATCGTGTGTACAAAACCTCCAATAATCCGCAAGATTTAGACATTCCAGTAATTGTATTAATCGACGAGAATAGTGCTTCGGCTAGTGAGATTGTTGCTGGAAGTTTACAAGATTTGGATCGCGCTGCAATTTTAGGCACCACTTCTTATGGAAAAGGATTGGTGCAACGTGTGTATGATTTGAAATATGGCTCCAAGATGAAATTGACCATTGCCAAATACTATACGCCATCTGGACGATGTGTGCAACGTCTTGAATATTACGACAAAGAAGATGGATCAAAACCAGCTGAAATTGCCGATTCTCTTTTGAAAAAATTCAAAACCGCCAACGGTCGAGAAGTAATTGATGGAAGAGGCATCGAACCGGATGTGAAGATTGACAAAGGAGAATTGAGTCGATTGACGGCAACACTTTACGTTGACAATATTATTTTCGATTGGTCGACCAATTACACCAAATCTCACCCGACTATTGCTGAGGCTAGCACCTATAAACTGACCGAGGCAGATTACGAAGATTTTAAAAAATATGCGTTAGCACAAGAATTCACCTATTCTACAGCCTCTGAGGAAATGTTGAAGAAAATGAAAGAAACGGCGGAAGAAGAAGGTTATTACAAGGATGCAAGCGCAGAATACGAATCGCTATTAGCCAAAGTTGTTCCATCCAAAGAGCGCGATTTGGAAAAATTCAAAAGTGAAATTGAAGAGTTATTGGAAAATGAAATCGTTTCTCGATACTATTTTCAAAAAGGTCGCGTTGTTAACTCATTCAAAACAGATGATTTTATCGAAAAAGCGGTTGAGATTTTGCAAGACAATGCTGCTTATAAAAAAATAGTAAATCCTTAATTCTTTGGAATGCTTGAACGTTGGTTTGGTGTAAAAATTCACCATCATCTTCATATTTTAGGTATGATGGTGCTGGCTTTTGGGTTGCCTATGAACAAAGTTTTGATGTCCATCGGTGCAATCTGGGGCGCAAGTAATTTAATCCTGGAAGGGAAGTTTTCAGATTACTGGAAAAACATCCAACAAAATCGCACCGTTCAATTTTTACTAGGCTTTTTTCTTTTGCACGTGGTCGCGATGGCTTGGTCCAGCAATTGGGAATATGGTCTGCACGATTTGCGCATAAAACTGCCTCTTTTAGCGGTTCCTTTGGCGTTGGTAGCTCATCCTATTTCCAAAAAAACAGAAATTCATACCATTCTCATCACATTTCTCATCAGTTTGCTCATTTGCACCGGTTACAATTTCAACTATTTTTTACATTTCATTTCTCAAAATTCACCCGAAAAATTCCGTGAAATGTCACAATTTGGCTCTCATATCCGATTTGGAATTTTGGTCGCAATTGGCTCTTTTATCAGTCTCTATTTTGCCTGGCATTACCGAAAATGGATTATCCCATTCATCCTAGTAGCCATTTGGCTGTTGATTTATACTTTTTATAGTCAAGTGGTATCCGGTCTTATATCAATCATCGCCGGAGTTGTGTTTGGCGGAATCTATTACTTATGGCAGCGAAAATGGCTCCGACTTACGATTATCTCCAGTGGATTTCTACTTTTCATTCTTGCCATTTTACTCTTGCAAAGCCTCAACAATCCCAAGGATCTTTCGGGCATAAAAGTGGAGCATTGGACCGCTAAAGGACATTATTACTACAACGATTTAGAAAACCCTCTATTCGAAAATGGAAAACCCATTTACCTGCACATAAGCCCGGAAGAGCTCATTGAGGATTGGCCAAAATATTTCAAAATACCGTACAAAGGCAAGGATAAAAAAGGGCGTGCCATTCAAGAAACCTTTTACCGTTATATGACGGCAAAGGATTTGAAAAAAGATGCAGAAGGTTTGAGTAAGTTATCTTCATCTGATATTCAAAATATTGAAAACGGTTTGGTTTCTCCTGAATTGTTGGAAAAAGGGATTTTTTCTCGCTTCAACGCGATTCGTTACCAACTAGAAAATTCGAGCAACCCCAACGGACAGTCTTTGCTACAGCGCATTGAATATTGGAAAACAGCGATTCATATTATTCAAGAAAATCCGATTCTAGGCGTGGGTACAGGTGATGTTCAGGATGCTTTCAATGCACAATACACCAAGCACAAAACCCAACTACTTCCCGAATATTGGTTTCGAGCACACAATATGTTTTTGACGGTACAGTTGTCCTTTGGTATTTTAGGATCGCTGCTTTTTTTAAGTTTCTTGTATTCCTTTCTTAAAATCAATTTTCAAGCGAGACAACTCATTGCTTTCTGCATTTTTGGGGCCATTTTCGCTTCTTTTTTCATGGAAGACACCCTTGAAACGCAAACGGGTGTTTCGCTTTTCGCTTTCTTTTTAGGACTCTTTCTCGTACCCAATGACGCGTTATCGAAAACAAAGTCGTGATACAAAAGGGATTCATTCGATTGCTTTGTACTATCTTTGCATCAAAATTTAGGCCATGCGTTTCGAATTGACCAAACAATTTCTCGATGAACTCAACGATGCAGTAGCGCGTGATGATCGTTCATGGATTAAGGTCAATATTCTTGAATTACACTACGCCGATATTGCAGAAATCATTGACCAGTTGGACCTTGATGCTGCAAAATACATTTATTACTGCCTGCCAGAAGACACCCAATCGGATGTCCTTATGGAATTGGAAGAAGACATTCGGGATCGATTTCTCGCTTCGCTTTCTTCTAAAGAAATGGCCGACCAGCTCGAAAATCTTGACTCAGATGATGCCGCCGATATCCTAGGAGATTTTTCCGAAGACAAAATTCAAGAGGTCATTTCTCATATGGAGGATGACGAAGCGGCAGAAGACATCGTTGACTTGTTGAACTACGATGAAGACACCGCCGGTGGTTTGATGCAGAAAGAATTCATTCAAGCGAGAATGGATTGGCCAGTCAATCGCTGTTTAGTCGAATTGCGCCGTCAGGCAGAAGATGTAGAACAAGTATTTACGATTTATGTTGTTGACGACTCCAATCGTTTGGTGGGTTTACTTTCCTTAAAACGATTATTATTTGCTGATCCGAAAAGCAAAATTCGTGAACTGTACACAGACAAAAATATCATATCCGTAAAAACCAATGACAGCGATGAGGAAGTTGCGAAAGTGATGGAGAAATATGATTTGGTTGCTGTACCCGTTGTCGATTTACAAGGCAAATTAGTTGGTCGGATTACCATTGATGACATCGTCGATTTCATCAAGGAAGAAGCTGACAAAGATTTCCAGTTAGCTTCCGGTATCTCTGAAAAAATTGAATCAAATTCAAGCGTTTGGCGCATTTCTCGTGCTCGACTTCCTTGGTTGCTGATTGGTATGCTGGGTGGAATCTTAGGCGCTCAAGTTATTTCCGGATTCGAAGGCGGTATCTCTGCGGTTCCAGCATTGGCCTTTTTCATTCCTTTGATTACAGCCATGGGCGGAAATGTCGGGGTACAATCTTCCGCCATTGTCGTTCAATCACTCGCCAAAGGCCAAGATTTGTTTGGGTCGATAGCAAAACGGATTGCCAAAGAAACCCTCGTTGGACTCGTCAATGGAAGTTTACTTTCTGTAATAATTTACGGAATTGCCTATGTATTTGGGAATGCGCAATTGGGGCTAGTAGTGAGTATCTCGCTTTTCACGGTCATCATTTTTGCTGGAATCTTCGGTACATTAATCCCGTTGATTTTAGACCGATACAATATCGACCCCGCTTTGGCTACGGGTCCTTTCGTTACAACCCTCAATGACGTACTCGGTCTATTTATTTATTTCAGCGTTGGCATGCTACTTTTTAAAATGTAAATGATCGTTTTATTTGTTGATACTGTACACCCCATTTTAAGTGAACGTCTTACCGCAGAAGGGATGACTTGTCTTCACGTTGAAAGTGAAAGCAACGAGGTCGTATTTGAAAAAATGAAGACCTGCGATGGATTGGTCATTCGCTCCCGTTTTCCTTTGGATGAAAAACGATTGAAAACCTGTGCCAATTTGAAATTCATTGCGCGCTCTGGAGCAGGTATGGAAAACATTGACCTTGCCTTTTGCGCGGAAAACAACATTGACTTATTCAACAGCCCAGAAGGAAATCGAAACGCCGTTGCAGAACATGCACTAGGCATGCTTTTGTCGGTCATGAATCATTTGCACACGGCGCACCAAGAAATAAAAAATAGCCTTTGGGATCGAGAAGGAAACCGAGGGGAAGAATTGGACGGGAAAACCGTTGGGATAATCGGTTATGGTAACAACGGGGCCGCTTTTGCGAAAAAATTGAGAGGCTTCGATGTGAAAGTTTTGGCTTATGATAAATACAAAAGCGGATACGGAGACCACTTCGTGATGGAAAGTACATTGGAAGCGATTCAAAATCAAGCGGAAGTCATCAGTTTTCATGTTCCACAAAATGAAGAAACGATTTCTTACTTCAATGCCGACTTTTTGGAAGCCTGCGAAAAACCATTTTACTTATTGAATTTATCTCGAGGAAAAGTAGTGGAAATTCAAACCGTTTTAAAAGGACTGAAAAATCACAAAATAAAAGGGGTTGGGTTGGATGTTTTGGAATATGAGGAAAGTAGCTTCGAAAACTTTTTTACGAAAAAATTTCCAGCGGAATTTCAAGACCTCGTCGATTCTAAAAATGTAATTCTATCGCCCCACGTAGGAGGCTGGACGAACGAATCCTATCTCTTATTGAGCAATGTTTTAGCGGATAAAATTTTATATGCAATGCATAATAACTAAAAACTAGTATGCATGCCTAGTAAGTTTTAGGAATCCAATTGTTAATTCACGATTAAAAGAAAATATGTTAAAAGTTATCATTGCAATTTGCATTTAATAAAGAAAAGTACATATATTTGTATGTAGAACAAACAGATTCACTTCTGACAGTTCCCAGAAAAAGACTCAAAATTTAGTTTTCATAAGTAGTAGTAGTTTAGGTTTAGGTACAAATAAAGGAGGACGCCCGTTCTCCTTTATTTTATTGTAGCAACTTTGATTTCAAATAATTAATGAATAACCACCTTTTTTCTGAATATTTCTCCTTTCTCTCCTTTTATTTCAACGAGAAAAACACCACTTGTTAAATTCAGTTCATCGTTGGATGAAAACCGATTTATTTCATTTCCTAAGAGATTAAAAAATGTGATTTCCTTGACTGAAAAATTCGATTCTACCTGCAATTCCCCATTACTTGGATTAGGAAAAATTCTTGCCCAATTTTCCTCCTTGGTTATTTCATTTGTACCCAACCACGCTGGCAAATTTCCGCCAATTTCTAGAACATGAAGCTCGGCACCATCAGCTACCCATAAATTTCCATTGGTATCCAATTCTATCGTTGATCTTTGAGCAAAAGCCACAGGGGAATTAGTTTGGTCATAAAACTGTAACCAAGTATGTGTACTGCGATCCAAATACCCAATGCGTTCGGGTTGTTGATCTGTTGCAGATGGTTGAGAAAAAACTGCCCAAATATTGCCTAAGGCATCAAATTCAAACTCTGTGATAGCCAAATCTGGCATGTTGATGGTATTGAATTTGGTAATTGTATCAATGAAAATCCCATGTAAAGCGATTGAAAATCCGCGGTCTCCAGATGTATACAAAGTATCCGAATTCGGCAAAAATTTAAAATCGTAATTTTTATAATCCAAGTAATACGGATCTACCAACGGGTCATAAAAATACGGTGTTGAATTAGTTAAATTCATGAATGCACCTTGGAAACTACCACCTGAGCCGTATAAGTAGCCATTTTTTGAAATCATTCGATCGGCCCCTAGATTTGAGCTAGGGTAAATATTTCCAGAATAATAAGATATAAAATTTCCCGAAGATCTGCTCATCCAAAGTGTGTCTAAATCCGTGCTCAAAAAATATCCATTATCCAAGCCACTCAACAAACCCCAATTCAAACCATCAAATTGAAATAGTCCAAATTCCTTTGAAACTAAAAAAGTATTTCCTCCAATAAAATTTATATCCGTATACCGGTAGGCATCAGGCAAAGTGGCTGCATTCGAATGATTCCAAATTTCAAAATTGCCCGCGTCGTCCAAACGAATTACATTTGCATGCGACACTCCCCACACGGAATTATCAAACGGATTTATTTTAAAATGTTGACGATGGCTCGTTAAAACATCCCCATAATCCCATCCCAAATAAGTTATAGCTGAATAATAATTTATCGGTAAAGTTTGCCAAACCTGACTCACTCCCATAAATTTTAAAAATAAAAATACCCAAAGTAATATTAACTTTTTCATAATTTAATTATTTTTTTAGTTAAACAAACTTCGTTTTTATTGCAAAACTCAATGAAATAAATCCCTTTTGATAGAGAATTCATATCAATTGATTTTTGGAATATCCATTTTTCCATTTTCTCTTCACAAACCACCGTTCCTCTAGAATCCCTGACCAAAATCGACCCACCAAAATTATTATTTTTCAATTTCAGTGTGACAAAATCATTTGTAGGGTTAGGATACAACTCCATTGTGTTTAGGTTCTGCTCCGAGATACCTGCGAATAAATCATAGGGTATATTCGATGAGTCACAAGGAAAATCATAACGAGATAATGCCAAAGAATCCTTAATATACAATGTGTAAGCGACCTGCGGAATTTCCAAATAAGGATTAATAGGATACCAAAAATTTAATGGCACTGGGTTTAACACTCCTGAGCCAATATCGTATTGATATTTTTTATCAAATTTGTAGAAATACCCCTTAAACTGGACAGTGTTGCCTGTTAAATTAACAATTTCTGCAATAGGCTCAATGCCAAATGTATCGGGTATTGGCTGCCAAAAAGGCTGATTTCCTGAAACTGTGGATACAAACATCCATGATGTATCATTCATTTTACGTAGAGTATTTGTTTGGCTATTTCGTACCCATAAATCTAATAGTTCTGAACTTGGGCTCATAAATGGTGAAAAATCATAGGTGAAATTCGCTTCATACCGTTCCACTTTATAGTCCTTGTTCAATTGTAAAGGAAAATTTGAACCCAATGGACCTAATTCATTGTCATAAAGAGGATAACCTAAATGCAGAGAAATTGTATCAATTGCTGTAATCTGAAAATTTGAAGGTGGCAATGATGGGTGAATGATTTGCAACGTTGGAAAATCAATCATGTCTAAAGCTGCTTTTGCATTGAGTCTCCCCCATCCAGTGGAATCATCATATCCTGGGGTTACCGCTACATGCGTAGCGGATTTTTCAAGGATATATTCAATATCCGCTGGATCTAAATTTAATAGTGAATAGCATATTTTATTGTATTTACTCATTAAAAGTGCAGCCACTCCTGCTGCATGTGGCGCTGATGCAGAAGTTCCTGCAAAAGTAGAATATTTATCAGAAGTATACGGCATCTCATTACCACTGCGGGTTGTAACAACATTTTCAAGCGATCCTGGAGCAATAATATCTATGCCGAACCCTGTAGGGGATTGCCAATGGGGAATACTTGAGCTTCCATTCACAACAGAATTTAATCTTTTTCCATCCGTACCAGATGCACCAACATTTAGAAACCATGAATCATGAAAGCCATTAATAGGCAAAAAATTACTTGGTCCTGAAAGTGGTTCAACACTTTCATCCCCAAAGTGATTTCCTCTACTAGCCACATTTAACATACCATTTTGCAAACTAAACAAATAAGCTTCCCTGCACAAATAACAATAGTCATTTAGTGATGGCCCACCTGGCCCATTTGATACACCCCCACCATTCCCGATTGTCTTTGGTGTTTCATGCTTTAAATTAGCAACGTCAATTCTGTAACTATGATTTGCGATATGTAATCCAAATCCTTCAGCATATTTCCAATTATTTGAATCATAGTTATTAGGAGGGTTTAGCAATGTATACCAATCTTGATAACTTCCTACATTTCTAGCACCATCTATTATTGCACGAGCAATGTTGTTCCAGGAATAGTCTCCTTCACTACCATCGCACATTACTTTCATACTAACAAGACTAACTCCCGTAGTGTCATTTTGGTCTCCTCCAGCGATTCCTGATACACCTAGGCCATTGTATCGTTTTGCACCAATAATACCAGCTACTTTTGTGCCATGTCCAAAAGCATCATACTTTGCATCATCGTAGGCTGAAATTGCGTTATTCGAGAAAATATAGGATTTTCCAGTTAAATATGGTGTGCTTAAATCTTCATGCCCTGCATCAATACCAGTGTCATATACTCCAACTTTTACAAATCGTTTTCCTGTTTCAATATTCCAAGCACTGTCTATGTTTATTCCGCTTTGGGGCATATTGAAATTGTACAATGATGTCTGATTCCCAAAATATTCATCATCTGGTATATCCAAAGGAATGACTTTCACAGGAGGGTCTACAAAAATCACTATTGGATATTGTTCTTTTAATATTTTACTAAACCTCCATAATTCAAAGCCTTCAGGAACCTTTATTTTAAATGTTGCCCAAAATGGAGGTACATTTACTTTTTCACCGGTTCTAGAAATTGAAATTGAATCTTTAGTAAAATAGTCTTGAAATAATTTATTCAATTGTAATTTTCCAAGATCGAATTCTGAAAAATTCAGGAATTCCAATTCCGATTTCCCCTGTGAATTTAGTATTTCCTTTAAACTAAAATTATCAAATTCCGGATTATCTATTTTTGACCAATCAAGCAATTTATAATTTAACCTTGTAACTAAATGGTCTGGCAACGATTCTTTAACCAAAGAATCTTGTGGTAAAGCCAAATTGCAACAAAAAAACTTAGGAAAAGGCAATAAATCCAGTTTTGAGATTTGAGATTTGAGTTCATAGCAAGTAATTTGAATTATAACAAATTTAATTTTTTTTGTACTAATTAAAAAATTTAAACTCTACTTTATTCAAAGCACAACTCAAATCAGTTTAGACTGACTTTCCATCATCATGCGTTAAATCTGAAATATTTACCGTAATTTTGTCGCCCAATTATGGGGAGTATCATTCTATGAAAAACATTCGAAATTTTTGTATCATCGCACACATTGACCATGGTAAAAGCACCTTGGCCGACCGTTTGTTGCAAACCACAGGAACCATCGCCGATCGCGATATGAAAGCGCAAGCTTTGGACGACATGGACATCGAACGTGAGCGAGGAATTACGATTAAAAGTCACGCCATTCAAATGAACTACATGTTTGAAGGCGAAGATTATATTTTGAATTTGATTGACACTCCAGGACACGTTGATTTTTCCTATGAAGTTTCTCGATCGATTGCTGCCTGCGAAGGAGCGTTGCTGATTGTAGATGCATCCCAAGGAATTGAAGCGCAAACGATTTCAAATTTGTATTTGGCCTTGGAACATGATTTAGAAATCATTCCTATTTTAAATAAAATGGACCTTCCTGGCGCAATGCCCGAGGAAGTTTCTGACCAAATCATTGATTTGATTGGTTGCAACATGGAAGACATTATCCAAGCCTCTGGTAAAACAGGGTTGGGTGTTGATGCGATACTAAAAGCCGTTATCGACAAAGTTCCGGCTCCAAAAGGCGATGAAAAAGCTCCTTTGCAAGCCATGATTTTTGATTCTGTTTTCAATCCTTTCCGTGGTATTATAGCTTACTACCGTGTGACAAATGGAACCATCAAAAAAGGCGAGAAAATCAAATTTTTCAATACAGGAAAAACCTACTTCGCAGATGAAATTGGTATCCTGAAAATGGATTTACAACCGAGAAATGAAGTGAAAGCCGGCGATGTTGGTTATCTAATTTCGGGAATCAAAGCCGCCAACGAAGTAAAAGTGGGCGATACGATTACCAATTTTATCGATCCATGTACGACCGCCATCAAAGGTTTTGAAGATGTGAAACCAATGGTATTTGCTGGTATTTATCCGGTCGACACGGAAGATTACGAAGAATTGCGTTACTCCATGGAGAAATTGCAATTGAACGATTCTTCGTTGGTTTTTGAACCAGAATCTTCTGCGGCTTTGGGCTTCGGTTTCCGTTGTGGTTTCTTGGGCATGTTGCACATGGAAATTATCCAAGAACGTTTGGAGCGTGAATTCAACATGACGGTGATTACAACCGTACCCAACGTATCGTATTATGCCTACATGCGCAAAAATCCAGCAGATCGATTAATCGTGAACAACCCTTCAGAATTGCCTGATCCATCTGGCATGGAGCGAATCGAAGAACCGTATATCAAAGCACAAGTCATCACCAAATCCGAATACGTTGGTCAAATCATGACTTTGTGTATTGAAAAACGCGGTGAATTGACCAACCAAGTTTATTTGACGCAAGATCGCGTTGAAATCACCTTTGAAATGCCATTGGCGGAAATTGTATTTGATTTCTATGATCGATTGAAAAGTGTTTCCCGTGGATATGCGTCTTTCGATTATCATCCAATTGGCTACCGCAATTCTGACCTCATCAAAATGGACTTGTTGTTGAACTCCGAACAAGTCGATGCACTTTCAGCGCTGGTTCACCGAAGCAATGCTTTTGATTTAGGAAAACGAATTTGTTTGAAATTGAAAGAATTGATTCCAAGACAACAATTTGAAATTCCAATTCAAGCGGCGATTGGTGCGAAAATCATTGCACGTGAAACCATCAAAGCTTTGCGAAAAGATGTAACAGCAAAATGTTACGGTGGAGATATTTCGCGTAAACGTAAGCTACTCGAAAAGCAAAAAGAAGGAAAAAAGCGTATGCGTCAAATTGGTCGCGTAGAAGTGCCTCAAGAGGCCTTTTTAGCGGTGTTGAAGTTGAACGACTAGTCAATTACGAATTCATTAATCAATGAATTACGAATTAGTTGATTTTGCACCTGTTTAAATGGTTGCTATTGACATCTATTTTGCCAAAAAATAAAATTTGCAAATTTTAATAGACACGGAAAAGCAGCGCCGTAGGTAAAAAGTTTAGTCCTAAATTTTGTTGCGCTTTTTTAATCCATTTTAAAATTAACTTTGGAACGAATTTTGTCTTACTTTGAAAAAACCAAGTCATGAAAAATTTCCACTCCCTACTCGCCCTTCTTTTAATTTCTGCTGCGACACTGTCGTGTAATAAAAAAGGTTGCTCCGATCCAACGGCTGATAACTACGTGAAAAACGTAAAAAAAGCACAAGATCAAAAATGTCAATACAACGGAGAAGGAATTTGTGGCGAAGGAATTTCATTTTGCTTTCAAATTGACAATGTGCAAAAGACCGGTACTGCGGTTGTTTATCAAACGGACCCACAGACTACCAGTGTTTTTTGGGCCAACGGCAATGACTCCAATGCGGCAGGTTACATGGATATTCAACTCAATTTTCCGACAGGCACCCAAGACAATTTAAACATTGGCCCAATAGGAAGTTCTAAAAAATTTCAAGCAGATTTTTACTCTCCAACTACCGGACTGATCGAAGCTACTTCTGGGAGTTTACTCATTAAAAAGAACAACACCACCGACGGAATCATTGCTACTTTCAATTTGACGCTCTCCTCGGGTACTCAAATCAAAAAAGGAAATATTTACAAAGCGAAATAAATAAAATTACAACAAAAGCAAAAACGCCCCTTCCATATGGAAAGGGCGTTTTTTCATTGCTTATGAATGAGAATTAATCCTCGTCGTCTTCTTCATCTACTTCCGGCTTGTCATACGATTCTTCGTCGTCGTCATCGTCAACGCTGTCATCATCGTCTTTGATGTCTTTGTCATCGATTTCATCTACCGCGTCGTCGTCATCGTCATCGTCGTCGTCTGTCACAATTGGTTTCATCACTTTCGGGAATTTCACCAAATAAATAGTTTCCTCCGTCTCCCAAATCAACGCATCCAAAATCTCTCCATTCGGTGTTTTGATTTGCGTCATGTGGTTAATGTATCCATCCGGAAATTCTTTCAGAATTCCTTTCTTCTGCTCGATATCGAGCTTGTCGTAGCTTACTATGGCACGCTTCTTTGTCATTACTGCTATTATATTTCTAATTTAATAATGCGGTGTATGGGCAACATGACGTTCTTTTTCAATAAGATTTCATGATCCGTCAATCCCCAAATTGTTGTTTCTACATATTTTTCACCTTGATCATCTGCAAAATAAATTCGCACTTTATGATGTTCAATGTTTCCCAAAGCAATTGCCTTATCCAAGCTTTTTTGGCGCAAGTGTTTATCACTTTCTTTCTTCAAAACTTCGTCGTCTGGAAAATGGAAGTCGGCTATGACTTCCTTTTCAACCAATGTGAATCCTTCCATTATCATATATTCGAAATTTAGAGCAAAATTAATTCAATTCATGATTCGTCGAGCTTCTTTTTAAAATATTTCTCAATTAAATCAACTGGACTAAAATATATAAAAATCGAAAAAGGGAAACCGAAGTCTCCCTTTTTTATTCTTTTTTTTTGTTTTATTTAGATTTTGGATGAAAATGGGTTTTTTAAATTGTCCCATTCTACCAAGTGCATTTTCACTACACCTACTGGAATTTTCGCTTTCACCAAAATCGGAATTTTATTGTCATCTGCTGTTACCCAAAAATTTACATCTTCTTCGCTTTTGAAATAGCGCCCAGTTTGCACTACGGGAACGAACTTATGACATTTGAATTTGCCCTTACGAATATGAATGGTTTCATCCCCCACGTATTTCACTTTCAACGGCCAAATTTCTCCGTCCATGAAACAATTGAAGGCAAAAACTTGATCAATTTTCATGTATTCCATCCGAATCGTGCGCGCATAATAGAAAGAAGAAATCATGTCTTGTATACCCATTGGTATTTTATATTCCTTTCCTTCTTCGTTTTCTACCTTGTATTGATCATGTTTGAAGGTATAATCTTGGTTGATTTTGTATCCTCCTTCGTCTACGCGCCGTTTGAAAAACCAGGGGAAAATTCCCTGTTTGTCCAAAAAGGTTTCGTACACATCCTCTACTTTGTAAAATGCATTGAATCCGCCCAGTGTGCGACCTGTTCCCGTTGCTTGAAACAATTCACGTCCATTTCCTTTTTTAGAAGTGCTTTTGATCTCTAAAACCGCTTCTCCAGCATCCATGAATCCATACGTAATTCGGTAACGCAGCTTTTCACCGACACCAAAGGCCGAATTGGCTCTTTCTGGGTATTTTACTTCGGTACCACTGACCAACATTCCCAATCCTACCAATGCCGTGCATAAATAAATTAACTTTTTCATCGTAAAAACTATTAGTTAATAAGTTACCTTCAAATGGTGTGCCAAAATCCGTTGACATAAACTAACCTATTCTGCAAGAACGTAGAAATTGATTCTTTTCGTATGATTTATTTCGGCAAGGCAAAATTATAGGGTAACTGAATCACTTCCGCAACCACTTGAAAAAGCGCTTGTGCAAAAAAGGCAAATAGAAATACACCATGATGGGCACAAGAATTAAACTCATGGTCAAAGGTCTTTGCCATGTTTTTAATGGCAACAAAACAGGTTGTAATAGAATTGGGACCACCGAAATAAACGGGAATATAAAAATCCAAATGAGTAGAGCGACTTTCCATCTTTTCGGATGCGCTTGATTATTATTTTCCATGCAATAAAAATTAAAATAAACTTGGGTACTACTGTTTACACCACAAAATTCACAATTCGCCCAGGAACAATGATCACCTTTTTCGGTTCCTTCCCTTCCAGATATTTCTGTGATTCCTCCATGGCCATCACGGCTTCTTGAATTTGAGGAACGGTTAAACTAAGGTCCAAATTGGCTTTAAACCGCAATTTTCCATTGAAAGATACGGGATATTCAAAACTGGATTCTACCAAGTGCTTTTCGTCAAACACCGGGAAGGTGGCTTTAGTAACCGTTTCCGTATTGCCCAATTGCCTCCACAATTCTTCGCAAATGTGCGGTGCAAAGGATGAAAGCAAGACCACCAATTCAGATAAAATAGCGCGGTTGTTGCACTTCTGATCCGTCAATTCGTTGACACAAATCATGAACGTAGAAACGCCTGTGTTGAACGAAAAACGCTCCAAATCTTCGCCTATCTTCTTGATGGTTTTGTGCAAAGTTTTCAGATTGTCTTTGCTCGGTTCGCCAACACTCAACGCAAAATTATTTTCTGCATCGTGAAACAAACGCCAAAACTTGCGCAGGAAATTGTGCACGCCGTTGATTCCTTTGGTATCCCACGGTTTGCTTTGTTCCAATGGACCTAAGAACATCTCATACATCCGCAAGGTATCTGCCCCAAATTTCTCTACGAGTTCGTCTGGGGTTTGTACGTTGTATTTGGACTTGGACATTTTTTCTACTTCGTGACCGCAGAGGTAGGTGCCGTCGTCTTCGCGGATGAACTCTGCATCTTTGAATTCTGGTCTCCATTTTTTGAAGGCTTCGACATCAAGTATGTCATTGTCTACCATTGAAATGTCCCCGTGAAGTGCCTGAAAATCAAGAATAAATTCTAATGTTTTATTATACTTATTGAGAATGTCTTGTACTTTTTTTCTAAGCAATAGATTAATTTTAAAGTCCTTTAAAAAAGTAGTACTTACAAAAATTAATGGGTCTGCATTTTCAATAGTCTGACCTGAAGGCACCGTAATATAATTAAGTCGATAAACAAAACTACTTCTCCCCAAAATCATCCCCTGATTGATCATTTTTTGGAAAGGTTCATCAAACGGAATGTAGCCTAAATCGTTTAAGAATTTCGTCCAGAAACGTGCATACAACAAGTGTCCGGTTGCGTGTTCTGCTCCTCCGATGTACAAATCTACGTTCTTCCAATAGTCTACTTTTTCTTTGGCAACGAATTCATTGTCGTTTTTTGGATCCATGTAGCGCAAGAAATACCACGAACTTCCGGCCCAACCTGGCATGGTGTTGTAATCCATGCGGTCGCCTTGGAATTGCTCTTTCCACGCTTCTTTCGTCGCGCGCGCCAAAGGTGGTTCACCTTCTTCGGTTGGCAAATATTTGTCTACTTCGGGCAAACGAATCGGCAATTGGTCATCGTTCACCAATTTTGGCAAGTCGTTTTCAAAATAAACCGGGAAAGGTTCTCCCCAATACCGCTGACGAGAGAAAATCGCATCGCGCAAACGGTAATTGATTTTTCCTTTTCCGATGCCTTGTTCTTCAATTTTATGAATGGCCAATTTCATGGCTTTTTTGATCGGCAATCCACTCAAGAAATCGGAATTTGCAATCACGCCTTCTTTTTCGGTATAAGCAGCTTCAGAAATATCTACATTATCAAAAATATTGAAGATTTCAATACCAAAATGCTTCGCAAAATCCCAATCACGCTGGTCACCACAGGGAACAGCCATTACAGCCCCCGTTCCGTAACTCGCCAACACGTAATCACCAATCCATATTTGAATTTTCTCGCCTGTAAAAGGATGAATCGCAAAAGCGCCCGTGTTGGCACCTGAAATGTTTTTCACGTCCGACTGTCGGTCGCGTTCTGATTTTAAAGAAGCTTCTTTTTTGTAATTTTCTACGGTTTCTTTTTGTTCTGGTGTGGTAATTACATTCACCAAAGGATGTTCTGGAGCGAGTACCATGAAGGAAACGCCGAAAATAGTGTCGGGGCGGGTGGTAAAGACTTCGATTGATAAATTAGACCGCTCCGCTGCTGGAAGCTGGACCGCTTCGCTGCTGGATGCTAAACTATCCACCTGGAAGAAAACGGAGCATCCTTCCGACTTTCCGATCCAGTTGCGTTGAATTTCTTTGATAGAATCCGTCCAATCCAGGGTTTCCAATCCGTCCAACAGGCGTTGAGCATACGCTTTTATTCGCATCGACCATTGGCGCATGAGTTTTTGTTCAACAGGGTGACCACCACGCTCAGAAACGCCGTTTACCACTTCATCGTTGGCCAAAACCGTTCCCAAAGCGGGACACCAGTTTACCCATGAATCCGCTAAAAAAGCCAGGCGGTATTCTTGCAATGTATTTTCTTTTTCGGCTTCGGAATAATTGTTCCATTCTGCTGCCGAGAAAGTTTTTTCAAAATCGCTACACGCGTTGATGCCCGTATTTCCTTTTGTTTCAAAATGCGTAATTAAGCTCGAAATATTTTCAGCTTTGTGAGTATCGTTGTTGAACCAAGCGTTGAACAATTGTTTGAAAATCCACTGCGTCCATTTGTAATAGTCTGGCGAAGAGGTGCGCACTTCACGGTCCCAATCGAAACTGAAACCCATTTTGTCCAATTGTTCTCGGTAGCGAGCGATATTGGTTTCAGTAGTAATTGCTGGATGCTGCCCGGTTTGAATGGCATATTGTTCCGCTGGCAATCCAAACGAATCATACCCCATTGGGTGTAGCACATTGAAACCTTTCAATTTTTTGTAGCGCGAAAAAATATCAGAAGCGATGTAGCCGAGTGGATGACCGACGTGCAAACCTGCTCCGGATGGATACGGAAACATATCCAAAACATAGAATTTTGGTTGATTGGGGTTTTCAACCACTTCGTTGGTTTTATTCTCGGCCCACTTTTTTTGCCATTCGGTTTCAATTTTCCTGAAATCGTACTCCATTTTTTGCTACTGTTTAATTTCGACACAAAGATAATGGCTTTCTATGGAAAGATGACTTGTCGCTAAAAAGTTCTATCTTTAATGCACTTAAAATGAAATTAATTTCTCCAGCACTCCGATTCATTTTACCCTTCTTCTTCATTTGGGGATGTTCCTCTTTGTCCTTTGCCCAATCGGAGAAACAGATGATTCGTGCTGTACGCGAAACCAAAGAAACAGACCTCAAAATCATCCGACTCATTGAATTGGGAGAATATTATTCTGACAAGAATTTAAAAAAAACGCAGGATATTCAGTCAAAAGTGAACTTTTTCGCCAAACAAGGTTCAACAAAAACGACAATAGATGTCGCTTTGTTCAATGCGTTGGTTTATCGATTGGAAAGAGATTTTAGTTCGCTTTATCGCTCTATCCAACCTTTCGAAGGTGTAAATTTATCGAACGAGTCCTTGCATAAACAACAAAAAATTCTACAAAATCTCGGATACTATTACACTGTAAAAATCCAACATCATCAAGCCGATTCTTGGTTGAAAAAAGCACTTATTCTTGGGATTAAACTGAATGACAATGCTGAAATTTGCCGAACATGCTGCTATATTTCGTACAATGAAACACTGAACAAAAACAAAGAGGCAGCTTTGCTTTATGCTGAGAAAGCTTTTGATGCTGCAAAAAAAACCCAGAACAAATCTGATTTGGCAATGAGTTATTATTTCCAATCGGCCGTTTACGATTTCTTTGGTCAACCTGATTTGGCTTTGTCAAAAGAATTGCTCTCATTATCCTATGCAAAAGGCGCTCAAAACTATTCATTGCTACCATTAATTGCAAAACGGGTTGGTGAAAAACAAATTGTTATTCAAAATTTGAAGGAAGCGCTTTATTACTTTGAAAATTCCTACAATTATGCGAAAGTCTATTCTGATTTCAGATTAAAGGGATTGGCGTTGGTATCACAATCGAATGTTAAACGTTTGCAGAAAAAATTTAGCGAAAGCTTTGAATTAAGCGCACGGGCAATTGTGGAATTAAAAATCGCCAAAAGCAACGGTGGATTGGGCATTGCTGAATTAAATTTGGCCAAAACCTATGTAGACAAAGAAGAATATGATGCCGCCATACAACATTTGGATGTTGCTTTGAACTATTTGAATCAAAGTTTGAATGAAGAAATTAAAGCTGAAGTATATGAATTAAAAGGTATCATAGCAAAAAAGCGAAAGAGTTATACTGAAGCTTTACATCATTTGAACCTATCGATTGAAGCACAAAACAAACTAGGTAATACGGAGAAAGCACACGAAATTTATCCTGTAATTGCCGAAATTTATGAAGCACAAGGCAATCAGTCAAAAGCGCTACAATATCTCGAGCGCTATGTCATGTTTTCCCAGAAAAACAATAAAAATGTTGCGGCTCGTCGGATCGCAGAACTGAATGAAATATACAGAAGTGAGCAACGTGATGAATTAATCGCGAAGCAAACAAGCATATTAGAAAAGCAGAAACGTGAAAAAGAGTTGACGAAGACCAAATTGGAAAACATTTCTTTACGGAACAATCTACAAACTTACATTATCTTGGGTTTTGTCATCATTGTATTCCTTGGAGTCGTCATTGTCATTTCCAGAAATCGTAGAATTTCTTTGCAGCAGAAACGGCGAGAAGCCGAAATGTCTCAAATATTGTTGCGCACACAAATGAATCCCCATTTCATTTTCAATGCGATGTCTGTTATTCAAAGTTATATTTTTGAAAATGACGTGAAAAACTCCAGCAAATTCCTCGTCAATTTTTCGAGGTTGATTCGTTTGATACTCGAAAATTCGCCAAAAGAATTTATCAGTCTAGAAACTGAAATAGAAATTCTTCAAAAATATTTGGAAACCCAAAAACTGAGATTTGAAGACCGCTTTGATTTTGAAATCATTTGTCCAGAAAAATTAATCTATGACAACGTCAAAATTCCACCCATGATTACCCAGCCTTTTGTAGAGAATTCAATTGAACATGGTCAATTGCACACCCTAGAGAATGGTCATATTTCTATTCGGTTCTCCAAAGAAAATGACATGTTGAAAATTGAAATTGAGGACAATGGAATAGGCAGAGAGGAATCAGAAAGGTTAAAAAAAAGCAAAGAACATACAAGTATGGCTCTTCAAATCACCCAGGACCGTATTAAAATTTTGAACGAAAAACACAATACCAACGGTTATTTAAAAATCTCAGATTTAGAGGGAAATAGTCAATCTGGAACAAGGGTTATAATTTCTTTGCCCTGCATAAATGAACTAATTTGAACTAATTTACGTACGTATCATATGATAAATGTTTTAATAATAGACGACGAAAAAAGAACAAGGGATTTGATTGCCAAAATCATTCAGTCATTTGATTATCCGTTGGCGATTAGCACCGAGGGAAGTAGTGTAGAGAGTGGCATTCAATCGATCGATCGTTTGAAACCTCAAATTGTCTTATTGGACATTCAATTGCCGGATGGAACCGGTTTTGAGGTCCTAAAAGCTACGCAACACAAAGATTTTTGCGTGATTTTCATTACTGCCCATGAAGAGTTTGCGATTAAAGCCATTAAATTTTCTGCGCTCGATTATATATTAAAACCAATTGATCCGGATGAATTGCATGCCGCTATCAACAAAGCGGTTGAAAATGTTCAACAAAAACAATCCAATTTGCAATTGGAAGCTTTGCAATACAATGTCTCCACACCTAAAAAGCGACGTTTGGTGCTCAAAACACTTGAAAGTGTTCATGTTGTAGAATTGGATTCCATCATTCGATGCGAAGCCGATCGTAACTACACCACTTTTTTCCTGGACAACGGCAATAAGATATTCGTTTCCAAAACATTAAAAGAATATGAAGTTCTTTTGTCCAATTATAATTTCCTCCGGGTCCAACAATCACACCTTATTAATATCGATTTTGTGGATCGCTACAACAAGGTAGACGGTGGCTCTGTGGTGATGAAAGACGGCTCTCATATTCCCCTTTCACCAACCAAACGAGATCTTTTCTTTAAAATTCTCGAAACAATTTAGGCTTGGTTAATTAACATACACGAAATATTCGATGGAAGGTGTGTTTTGATAAATAGTCTTATTCCGTTCGAAATAGACATTGTATATTCGTTATAGGAAATAAGGAGAAAAATTCTGGTTATTTTTAATGTTCTTTTTTTGCTTTGATGATGTAGCTGCTTGGAGAGGCGGTTTCATTTTTTAGTTTGATATAAGAGTTTATAGTTCTTCTCATTAAGCATTTAGAGACTTGTAAGAGTAACGACATTTACAAGTAACCAGAATTTTATTTACCCAAAAGAATTGTGCCTTAACTACGGGCAATGAAAACTTGGGTCTTCAGCCAATCTGAAGTAAAAAAAGGGTTATCAGTTTTGATAACCCTTTTTTATTTTACATAGATTTTATACAGGACAGGGCGACTAGGCGAAGCGTCATTCTCGAAAGGGGCAACCTGAAGATTTAAAAGATAATCACCATCGGTAATCGTATCGTTCACAAAAATGAATTCTGTTATTGTTCTATCTACTGCCGGATTCTCTGGTACTCCCCAGAACAAATGATGAAATGCCAGCACACCCTCATCTTCCTCACGATCCACCGATGGCAAATCGACCAAAAAATGGCGAATTCCTGCCTCAACGACTATTTCTGCGACCTCTCGTTCAAAATAACATGGATTCGTATGGCTATAGTCCCGATTCAATTTATTTGAATCATTTGGTAGTGTGCGCACAATCAATGCTTCATATTTATCGTGGCCCAATTCAAGGGATCGAAATTGCGCAGTGGTAATTACAAAGTCTACAGCCGACTTGTTTTTTATTTGTTCTGGAACAATGCTTACAACTTTCGCTTTGTAAAATAGAGGATGCAAAATGGTGTTAACGGAATGAACCTCTCGAGTAATATGACCCAAGCTTTCCGTATGCGTGCCATGGGCATGCGGATTGAATTGAATGTTTCTGAAATTTACAGCGGCGCCAGCTTCAACTGACCCTATAAATCCTTCCGCTTGAACTGGCTCTATTTTCGGATCATCCAAATACCAAGCTTTTACTTTTGGAAAATTTCCGCCAATGGGAATCGATAAATCGAGGCCACATTCCGTATCAATATAGGATGCTCCATCCTCCAGAAAAAATTTCATATCAAGTCTTTATTCAAAAATAACCAATATTACTTAGGCATGACTATTTTCAATAAATTTCCAATTTAGTTACCATGGTAATTAAATAATTTTTCATACATTTGAAAAAAAGATAAAATATGAAAACATTTAATTTATTTATCGCGGCAGGAGCTGCATTGGTATTAGCCTCTTGTGGAGGGTCTACCGAGAAAGAAGAAGTGAAGGTTGAAATGAAAACTCTTTCTGTCAACACGGAAAATTCAGAATTGCGCTGGGTTGGTAGTAAAACGGCCGATTATTTCCATACAGGAAGTGTAAAATTTGCTGGCGGGACAGCCGAGTTTGTAGATGGTTCATTGGTTAGTGGCACTTTTAACGTTGACATGACAACGATTGCTTCTATGGACGCTGAGTTGCCAGAAGAGAAAAAAGGTATGTTATTGGGTCATCTTTCATCCCCTGATTTCTTCGATGTAGCGCAAAATGCGAAAGTTGCCGTAACATGTGGTGCATATGCAAATGGCGTACTTCCAATTACCATTTCCATTTCTGGTAAAGAGATCAAACAAGACGTTGCAGTAAAAGTAGATTACACAGAAGCAGGAGCACGTATCAACGGGAAATTTGACATAGATTTCGCTGCTTTAAATGTGAAAGGTTTCCAACCGAATCCTGAAATGCCCAACGATCCAGCCGTTTCTTCTAAAATTGCTTTTGACTTGAATTTGGAATTGAAATAAACTATCTCAAATTAAATATATCATGAAGGGCGGAGTTTTCCGCCCTTTTTTTATTTCTTTGCATCATGATAAACAACCATGTGAAAGCCATTCTATTTGATCTTGGCGGAGTACTAATCAATCTGGATTATCAAAAAACGATTGCTGCGTTTGAATCTTTGGGAATTAACAACTTTCAGGAAATCTATTCCCAAGCACAACAAAACCATTTGTTTGATGATTTAGAAACGGGCAAAATTTCTTCCTTTCATTTTATCAATCGCTTATTGGATTTACTTCCCCAAGGTTGTAATCCCAACCAAGTTGTATTTGCATGGAACGCGATGATTTTAGATTTTCCAGCACACCGACTCGAATTCTTACAAAAGCTCTCTCAAAAATATGAACTATATCTATTGAGCAATACCAATGATTTACACATGGAAAAAGTGAGAAGAGAATTAAAAAAAAGTAGTGAAATGCCGCTGGAGCATTATTTCAAAACCGTCTTTCTCTCTCAAGAAATAAAAGACCGAAAACCCAATGCATCGATATTTGAGCACGTTTCCCGCACCATTGGATTTCCACCTGAGCAGATTCTGTTTGTAGACGATAGCATTCAACACATTGAATCAGCACAAAAATTAGGTTACCAAGTAATCCATTTGACTTCTGAATTGATCGAGCACCCTTACTTTTCTTGACAAAGTTCCACCAATAATCCATCGGTGCTTTTTGGGTGCAGAAAGGCAATCCTTTTGTTGTCTGCTCCGCTTTTCGCCTGCTCATGAATCAGTTGAAAGCCCATTCCTCTTAGTCGAGCAATTTCCATTTCAATATCCTCCACATCAAAAGCCACGTGATGAAACCCTGCTCCTCGCTTGTCTAAAAATCTAGCAATTGCTGAATTCGGGTCACTGGCTTCTAGTAATTCTATTTTCGAATCTCCCAGCTGAAAAAACGCCGTACGTACAGCTTCCGATTCAACAATTTCCGTTTTATAGCAGGCTACCCCAAGCAACTGCTCATACATTGAGATGGATTCTTCTAAATTTTTAACGGCAATGCCCAAGTGTTCAATTTTTCGCAACATAGTCTTTTCATGAAAAAGCCCCAAAGCAACGCTTCAGGGCAATTAATTTATTGTCAATCAATATGGATTAATTCTTGATAAATTTCTCGTTGATGTTATCGTAATTTATATAGTAAACACCTTTCACTAAATTCGTACAGTTCACAAGACTCCCAACTCCTTTTTTCACAATGTTACCATATGCATCGTAAATTTCATAACGGGTTTCAACGGGTTTCTCATCTGCAAAAAATTCAATTTTATCTTTTACAATCGCTGGTTTTTTGGAAACAACCGCCACATTGGATTTAAATTTCACTTCTGAAGAATAACGCCCCGTGCCAGTGTGGTCAAATTGGGCAATTCGGATTGTGTTTTCTCCTGAATGAGGAGTAACTAAAAATTCGTATTGATTGTTTCCTTCCGTACCCTTTCCTTGTACCTCACCAATTGCAACCCATTTATTCCAGCGGTATTGCTCAATGACGAATGGAAGTTTTCCCTTTTCCATGCTCGATTCCCATACCAATTTCCCCTCATCCGAAATTGAAATGGAGTTTACTTTAAAGGTACTTTTTGGCAATAATACTTCCGGGTTTAAAATTTTAGGTTTGCATCCATCATTGTGTTCAATGACAATAAAAACCGACTCTCCAATGGATATGTTGAATTGAGAAAAATCGATTGAAAAAGCAGCCACATTAGTGCCTCCAGGCATAACATCACCGTTAACAGTTACCTTCGTTGCACAAAAACCAAAGCCATCTGCATCCATCGGGTTTTGAACATACAAATTTTTTCCTTGATACACTCCCTCTATGGACAGAGTTGCCAAGACATTTGATGCAAAACCTATTGCTACAAGCGCCAAAAAAGCAATATTCTTTATCATTTTCACAGTATTCATTGATATCAAGAACTTACTAGTATCTTGATTAAGCTAGACAATATTAACTTCTATTTTCATAATATGCAAACAATCATCGTGCCTTTTTCGAATTTCACTCTTTTAAACAAATAATATTTGAAAGTTTTTAAGCCAATTCGAACATACGTTTGTATCATTCCTTATCTTTCAACTTTATTTTGGGGTGGAAAACAATTTATTCTTATCCTTGCATTGAAACAATTTGTTTTTTATGATGGTTAGATGGTACGCCAGTTTTTTAATTCTGATTGCTGTAGGATGCACAAGCACTAAAAAAGAGGCCAGTTTTGCTGGCGGAAAAATAAGTCTTTGTGTTGAATCTGCGGATTTGACTCAAGAACCCGAATACCTTGTCGATTACGATTCTCAAATGATATTAAGTCAAGTTTTCGAAGGCTTAGTATCATTGGATACCAAAGACTTAACTGTCCGCCCTCAACTCGCTAAAAAGATTGATATCAAGGGTGACGGGAAAATTTACGAATTTACTTTACGAGAAAATGTTTATTTCCATGATTTTGGCGACAGTGAGCAAGATCGTTTGTTGACAACTCAAGATGTGATTTACAGCATTGAAAAAGCTTGTACTCAAAAATCAAACAAATCTTCAAGTAATGCTTATTCTTTGGTGTATCAGAATACGCTGAAAGGAGCGGATGATTTTTTCAATGGAAAAAGCGCCAAAATTGAAGGACTAAAAACGCAAGGCAAAAAGGTAATTTTGGAACTTGAGAGAAAGGACAATAACTTCTTGCAAAAATTAAGTTTGGTTTGTTGTGCTATACAATCGAGTAAGCTTACAGACAATAGTGATCAAGTAATTGGTACAGGACCTTTCTGTTTAATGCCTGAAAATATAGAAGATGAGCGCATCTCACTGGTAAAGAATCAGGAGTATTATTTGTTTGACAAAAAAGGGTTTGCACTTCCTTATTTGGATTCCATTGATTTCATTATTAATCCGAAGAAATTGCAACAATTGGATTTATTTGAGAATCATAAAATAGATTTGATTTTAAGTTTGCCTACGAGCCGAATTACCAAATTGTTGGAGGGCAGATTGAATGATTTTAATTCCAAACCGCCAATTTTCGTTTTGTACAATAACCCGCAATTGGTAACCAATTTTTATTTCTTTGATATGACAGATCCTCGTTTCTCAGATAAACGAGTGCGTCAAGCTTTCAATTACGCAGTTAACAAAGATAAAATTGGACAAAATATTCTTCGGAATCAATATTATGAATTAGGCAATTTCGGGATTGTGCCACCCGTGGGTAATATTTTTCGGGGATACGACTTTCAAGGTGTCGCAAAACATTCATATACCTTTAATCCAGAAAAAGCAAAAGCACTTTTAGCGGAAGCGGGCTATCCGAATGGGGCAGGATTCGGCTCTATCAGTTTGCGTTTTAATCTGAATGACGTTCATTCGGCCGTTGCTGATGAATTTGCCAAGCAAATTGCTCAAGTATTAAACATTAATGTCAACATAGACGGCTCTAGCTTTGATCAACTGATGAAAGATGGAGCTAGTGGTAATGGCGATATTTTTAGACGAGCGTGGGCAGCGGATTATCCAAGTGTTGAATCTTTTCTGACGAATTTTTATGGCAAACTTGTTCCTAAAAAATCAAGTGTGGCCTCCGCAATTAACCAATCAAGATATCAAAATTCCAGTTTTGATCAATTTTTTGAAAAAGCACGGCGCGAAACAAAAATATCCAAACGCAGCGAATACTTTAGTCGAGCGGAAATGGAATTGATGAAAGATCCACCGATTATCCCTCTTTGGTACAACGGTGAATTGGAAATCGTCTATTCTTACGTACGGAATTTAAACGTTAACTCCCTGGATCTCTTTAACTTTAAAGAAGTCTATTTGAAAGAATGGACTACGGAAGAATACCGTGAATTCATGAAGAAGAAATCTTAAATTACAACCATGAAGAAACTTTTATTCACATTTATAGTGCTATTTTCTGTTTTTACCACGTTTGCTCAACTTTCACAGAATGTAAGAGGAAAGGTAGTTGACTTAGAAACAAATCATCCTTTGTATGGAGTAAAGGTTAAAATTACCACCCCTGACTCACTTCGAAAATTTGTTACGCTTACGAATGCGGATGGAAATTTCTCTATTTTGAATGTTCCCATTGGCAAACATGATTTGAGTGTTGTCATGCTCACATACGATACCAAAGTCGTTACCATCGAAGTCAATTCCGGCAAGGAAACCATTGTAAATATCGGTATGCAACAAAGTTTCACGGATATAGAAGAAGTGGTTGTATCCGCTCGTAAAAAAGGGGAAATTATCAATGAATTAGCTACTGTATCTGCTCAGCAGTTTAGCGTTGAAGAGACCAATCGATATCCTGGTTCCAGATCTGACCCCGCTCGTATGGCCTCCAATTTTGCTGGTGTTCAGGGTGCAGATGATTCACGAAACGACATTATAATCCGTGGAAATTCACCATTGGGCGTAGTTTGGAAAGTGGAAGGGATTGACATTCCAAACCCAAGTCATTTCGCGACAGCTGGGAGTTCAGGTGGACCTGTGTCTGCATTGAATAATAAAATTTTAGGAAATTCCGATTTCTTTATGTCGGCATTTCCTGCCGAATATGGAAACAGTGTTTCGGGAATATTTGACTTGAAACTGCGAAATGGGAACAACGAAAATCATGAATTTACGGGTCAATTTGGTTTATTGGGTACTGAAATTGCGGCAGAAGGTCCATTGAGTAAATCGCACAAATCAAGTTATTTGGTGATGGGCCGTTATTCCACCTTGAGTATGTTTCAAAGTTTAGGCATTCAAATAGGAACATCGGCAGTACCCGTTTATGGGGATGGTGCATTAAAATTAAATTGGGCTTTGAAAAAAGGCGGAACTCTGGCCCTTTTCGCTATTGGGGGAAAAAGTAACATCGATATTACAGTATCCAACCAAACCGAAGTAACGGATGAACTATACGGCGAAGGAGATCGCGATCAATATTTTGGAACCTCTATGCTTACAAGCGGTCTGGTTTATAAAAAATCCTTGAACGAAAAAACGTACCTTACTTCTACCTTAGGCTACAGTCATGATGAATCCAATTCACACCATAATTTTTTAATCCGCAGTGTATACGATGAAAATGGCGTTCAAAAAATAAAAGTGGATTCTTTGTTCCCATTGATGGGTTACTATTTTAAAACGTCTAAAATATCTTATTACTTGGCCGTAACGCACAAATTTACACGTCGTTCCCTGATCAAAGCGGGTATTAACTTTGATGGCTACTATTTGAATCAAAAAGATTCCGTTCTCAACCAAGATTCTCTTAACATGGGAAATTATAGTACTTTCAACAACCGCTGGGACTACAAAGGGACTTCCATGTTGATCCAGCCCTTTGTGCAATGGAAATACAGAATTAACGAAAACATGGATTTTACAGCAGGTTTGCATGCACAATATTTCTCTTTGAGCAATAGCATTAGCCCATTGGAACCGAGATTAGGTTGGAAATACCGCATGAAAAAAGCCCAATCCATTTCTTTGGGAGCGGGATTACATAGTCAAATGCAACCTTTGTATTCGTATAATTACCATTTACTTTCAGAATCCCCAGCTAATCCCCACAACCAAAAAATGGATTTTACGAAGAGTTTGCATTCTGCTTTGGGGTATGAAAAATCCTTCTCAAAAAGCTTCAATGTACGTTCAGAAGTCTACTATCAATATTTGTACAACATTCCTGTGGAAATTCATCCAAGCGCTTTCTCCATGGTCAACATGGGAAGCGGTTTCCAACGATTTTTTCCAGATACTTTAACGAATTCAGGGACGGGATACAATTACGGTTTGGAAGTAACGGTTCAAAAATTCTTCGATAAAAGCTTCTTCTTCTTGTTCTCAGGCACCTTGTATGATTCTAAATACCTAGGAAGCGATAAAGTACTTCGAAATACCAGTTACAATGGAAATTACGTAACGAACTTGTTGGCAGGGAAAGAATTCAAATTGAACCAGAAAAATAGCATTTCACTTGGTTTAAAAGTAACGTATGCTGGCGGGAAACGCTATGGTTATGTTGATTTAGCCAGCACGAAAACTGCCAACGAATTAATTTATATGGACTCTGCTTTCAATACACGTCAATTCAAGGATTACTTCAGAGTGGATATGAAAATCAATTGGAAAAAGAACGCACAACGCGTGACACACGAAATTGGTTTGGATTTGGTGAATGTCCTTGGAACGAAAAATCTACTTTCTTTGACGTACGCACCCAATGTTTCTGACCCGTCTGCAGAACCAATTGCACAGCGCTACCAGTTAGGGTTTTTACCAATCTTCTATTATAAAATCGACTTTAGAGGAAGGCCAAAAGTGACAGTTACCAACTAGGACAATCGTCGCATTTTTTCTTCGGTTTGATATAAAACAAACCACCTAGAACACAATTGTATTCTAAAAAACCGAGTTTTTGTTTTGCATACGAAGAAGGGTCGTTCGGTCGTGTACGTACATGCATTTGATTCACAAAACCTGTGTTCAAATTGCCTTGTAAAAAGAGGTGTTTGAAAAATTCCAAACGAAGACCTGAACTGGCTGAAACACCAAAGCCAGAAATTGAATAGGTAACTCTGTCAAATGTGCCAGCAAAGTTAAAATCGTTCACGCTCATAATTATACCTGTACTCAAACCTAGATTTCCCGTGACTTTAAATTTCCCTTCTCGTCCTCCTTTGTATAGATTAAAAGAACGCATTAATTCCGCTCGAATGTAATTCATACCGTTGGTGTTCTCGTAATGAAAATTCTTGTAATCTGTAATTACTGGCGTTCCATTGTAGGTGCCACTCCAATTGGAAAGGGTATCCACTCCTGGATCAATGTGCCCAGAAAGTGATACGTGATTTTGGTCATTGAACACATATTTGAAATGGTCATAACCTATTGACCAAGCCCAATTTTTCTTGAAATAATACCCAATGCGGAGGTTGAATTGGGGAACCGTAATATGATCCAAACTCAAATACATTTTGGCCGATAATGGTTCTGGTCTATCAATGGCTTTGGCGCCTGCAAGAGTGAAATCGTAACCCGGTCCAACACAACGTAAATTCGATTTTGTATAATGAGTTCGGTTGTAACCCCAATAAACAAAAATTGTCCCTTTGGCCGTTGATTCCTTTTTCTTGCCACTTTGAGCTTGTCCAATAAAACTGATGCTAAGTGCAACAATTGCTAGTCCTAAAAAACGCATATTTTATTTAATTAATTGAATCCAATCTTCTTCCGAAATTATTTTCTTTAATTGAAAATCAGATTTGCTTTCGTTATCTCGCCATCGAACCAATCCGATACCCTTCACAAAGTATGAATAATTACGTCCGTTTATTTCGGCCTCGTCGTGTGTAATTGGATTGAATATCGTCGTTCTGAAATTGTCTTCAAATACCAACGCTTCCCTCTTTTTTCCCATAACCGATATAAACTCTTTTGGTTTCGTTGGATTTACACGTCGTTCTATTTCATGCAAAATCAGTGTAGAATCGCGAATTCCGGGGAAACGCGAAGCGAAATAGGTTTGATCTTGCATGTCCATTGGGAACAAACGGTTTTTGAACAACTCTGCTTGGCGTTTTTTAGCATCACGATCAACGATCATGTGATCATCCAAGTTCAAACTATCAACACCATAATTGTACGCTTCAATAATGCGACCATCCTCGGTATAAATTTCCACAATTATGTGCTTTCCTTTGGAATCTACCAAACGATAAATCCGATGAAATCTTTCGGCTAAACCATTGTGAATGTCTTGGTAAAGATAGACTTTGCCTTCACCTTCCAACGGATAAAAATACTCCGCCAATTCATTTTTGCTTCCTTTGTCGTTGCAAGCAGAAGCTACTACTAGTATGAATAATAAACCTGCTAAACGTCTCATGACATCTTTAAAAAATTCACTTCTTTTTCTGATAAAACTCGGTAATGCCCACGTGGCAAATCTTTCTTCGTCAAACCAGCATATTGCACGCGATCTACTTTTAAGACAACATAACCCATACTTTCGAAAGCACGACGTGCCACACTGTTCTTTCCGGATGTTAACTCGACGCCCACTTCACGTGAATCGCCTTTAACATATTCCGCTTTGTCAAAATAGGTTTTACCATCTTCCAAGTTGATTCCCGCCATCAATTTTTCCAAATCTTCCATTTTAACTGGTTTGTCCAGCTCCAAATGATAGATTTTTTTCGCTTTGTATTGTGGATGCGTCAATTTTTTCATCATATCGCCATCGTTGGTGAAAAATAGTAAGCCGGTGGCTTCTTTTTCCATTCTCCCAACAGGATACAATTGTTCTTTTGTCGCTTTACGCACCAAACTCATAACGGTTTTTCTACCTGTGGTATCATCCATGGCTGTTATAAAACCTTTCGGTTTGTTCAGTATAACATAGCGTTTTGTTGCTGAACGAATTGAGTCATCACCGTATTTCACGATATCAGTTGATTTCACTCGGTACCCCATTTCCGTAATGATTTCACCATTTACGGATACGATACCATTGGCGATGTAGATATCGGCCTCTCTTCGAGAGCAAACACCTGCATTCGATAAGTATTTATTCAAACGTATCGCGTCATCGTCAAATTTAGGCATAGGATCACCCTTTTTCTGCTTCTGTTTGAAATCGATGTACTTGCGTTTGTCTCTTGCATTGACCGCTTTTTTGTCAGGATCTTGTCCTGCAGCTTGTCTTGATTGTGCGCCGGCTGTTTTAGGGCGCGTAGTCGTTTTGGATGTTTTGCCAGCAGGGCCGGACTTACGGGAAGGTTTATCACCACCCACTCTTTTTTTGTTCATCTCGAGCATTATTTATTTCCGCAAAGATAATTCGGATAATTGAATAAACGAAATATAAATAGTAGACCTCTCTGTTGAACGATTCTAGACGAAAGGTGTAAATGCATCATCGATATATTCAAGGTCTGTACGGAAGCCGTTGTGGACGATGGAGACGATGTCAAACTGAGTTTCCAAAGCAATGTCTTTGGATTGGATATAATGATCTGCCACCTTGATTATTTGTCGTTGCTTGCTTCTCGTCACTGCGCGCCATGGTTCCCCAATTTCCGCCGTTTGACGGGTTTTTACTTCAACCACGTGAATTTTATTGTCAAATTGGGTGACAATATCAATTTCTAAATGTTGTAAGCGATAATTGCGGACCAGTATTTCGTGACCATTTTTCTTTAAATAGGCTGCGGCAAGATCTTCGCCGAATTGACCCAATTCTTGATTCGTCATAGTAGATGTCTTGATTTCTACTTGAAAATACAAATAAATAAGAAAATAAAAAAGGGAATTTCAGGTTTACAAAACACCGATCAGCTCCAATGTTTCTTTGGAGGCAGCTTGCTCCGCCATTTTTTTGGAACTTCCGGTTCCCATACCGTATTTTTTGTTGTTGACATTTACGACCATTGTGTATTTCCAAAATCCGCCTTGATTTTCTTCCGAAACAGTATCAAAACGCAATTCCATTTTCCCTTTTTGACACCAAATAAAAAGTTTGGATTTGAAGTCAATTTCTTCGGCCAATACTTTTGAAATATCCGTGTATTTGGGTAAAATATGATCCTGAATAGCCGAACTAGCCGATTTAAAGCCACCGTCCAAAAATATAGCCCCTATAATTGCTTCGTATGCATTTCCTTCAATCGTGCTCATATTGATGGATCGACCCTTTTGAAAACGGATGACTTGACTGATTCCAATACTTTCTGCGATATCTGAATGATTCTTTCGACTGACAATTTTTGACTTCACTTTTGTCAAATATCCTTCGTCCTCATTTGGAAACTTTACGAAAAGATATTCAGCGATAACGGTATCAATGACAGCGTCGCCTAAAAATTCGAGACGTTCGTTGGAAACCAATGTATCGTTCTCAAATAACAGAGATTTGTGCGTAACGGCGCGAATGAATAAATCCACGTCCTTGATGCGGTAACCAAATTTCGAACGAATGAATTTGGAAAGATATTTTTCTTCGTTTGTTTTTCCTTTATCAAAGAGTGATAAGGCCATAAAACAGAGTTTATCCTACGAATTTCTTCACTATGACACTGGTATTGTGTCCGCCGAAACCAAACGTGTTTGAAATCGCAACATTGACAACACGTTTTTGAGCTTTGTGAAAAGTGAAATTCAATTTATTGTCCAAAGCTGGGTCATCGGTGAAATGATTGATTGTCGGCGGTACTAGGTCGTTTTTCACAGCCATAATACATGCAATTGCCTCAATAGCGCCAGCTGCACCCAATAAGTGTCCTGTCATCGATTTCGTTGAAGAAATATTCAAATTGTAAGCGTGTTCGCCAAAAACTTGTTGGATAGCTTTTACTTCCGCGACATCCCCCAAAGGAGTCGACGTACCATGAACATTGACATAATCAATCGCCGTTGCATCAATTTCAGCATCCTCCAAAGCACGAAGCATCACATTTCTTGCGCCAATTCCTTCCGGATGTGGAGCCGTCATGTGGTACGCATCGCCAGACATTCCACCGCCAATAACTTCCGCATAAATTTTTGCGCCACGTTTTACCGCGTGTTCGTATTCTTCTAGAATCAAAGCACCAGCACCTTCGCCTAAAACAAAACCATCACGGTCCAAATCAAAAGGACGTGAAGCTGTTGTTGGGCTATCATTGCGGGTAGACAAAGCTTTCAACGCATTAAAACCACCCATTCCCATAACATTTACCGCTGCTTCCGAGCCACCTGTTACGATTGCATGTGCTTTTCCTAAACGAATCAAATTGAAAGAATCAATGATGGCATTTGTGGCAGAAGCGCAAGCTGAAACAGTAACGTAATTGGGTCCACGCAAGCCATATTTAATTGAAATATGTCCCGCTGCGATATCCGAAATCATTTTGGGGATAAAGAAAGGGTTGAATCTTGGTGTTCCATCTCCTTCAAAGAAATTTTGCGCCTCGTCTTGGAATGTTTTTAAACCTCCAATTCCCGAACCCCAAATCACACCGATGTAATCTAAATCTGGATCTGATTCCATTAATCCAGAATCAGCCATGGCTTCAGAAGCTGAAACCATGGCATACTGGGAAAATTGATCCATTTTTCTTGCTTCTTTTCGGTCAATAAAATCTTCAACATTGAAGTTTTTAACCTCACAAGCAAATTGTGTTTTAAATAATGAAGCATCAAATTGTTGGATAGGTGCGCACCCGCTTTTTCCATTTATCAAACCTTCCCAAAATTCAGGAAGAGTATTACCAATAGGGGTAAGTGCGCCTAAGCCCGTTACAACAACTCTCTTTAACTCCATAAAAATTCAATTTTTTTTTAAACCAAAAAGGCCTTCTTAGTTTGCGTGCTCTTCAATGTAAGAAACTGCAGCACCAACTGTTTGAATGTTTTCAGCTTGATCATCTGGAATAGCGATGTTGAATTCTTTTTCGAATTCCATAATCAATTCAACTGTATCTAGAGAGTCAGCCCCTAGATCGTTAGTGAAGCTTGCCTCTTGCGTTACTTCGCTTTCTTCAACTCCCAATTTATCTACGATAATAGATACTACTCTTGTTTTAATGTCAGACATTGTTCTCGTTTTAAAATTAATTCAGCTTGCAAAGAAAAAAACATATAATCAATAAACAAAATAAAACGCTTTTATTTTATCATGCCTTGCATAAGTTTCTCCCTTTTTCGGACTATTTTACTCTATTTTAATTACCAATATAAGGTTATTTTTTTATTCCCAAGAAAATCCTTTCTACCTTTGTGGCATGATCAAAAAAAGATTGGCCATTTTTGCATCAGGCTCAGGAAGCAATGCCTTGAATTTAGTGGATTTTTTCGCAAATCATGCGGAGATTGAAATTGGAATTTTAATCAGCAATAAAAAAGAGGCTCCGGTGGTGGAAGCCTGTGAAAGACTAGGATTGGATGTTTTTGTTTTGGACAACGAAAAGGTAAGTCAAGCGAATGTTTTGTCCAGTATCTGTCAAAACCAAGGTATTGATTTCGTTATTCTAGCCGGCTATCTCCGTAAAATACCGGATGAATTTATCGCAGAATACCCTAACCGAATTATCAATATTCATCCTTCTTTATTGCCAAATTTTGGCGGTCCAGGGATGTATGGCATGCGTGTTCACCAAGCTGTAAAAGAGTCTGGAAAAAATAATACCGGCATCAGCATACATTTGGTGAATCAAGAATACGACAAAGGACAATTGATTGCACAATTCTATTGTTCTGTCGATAATGCGGACACTTCAGAAATGATTGCGAAAAAAGTGCAAATCTTGGAACATACTTATTTTCCGACTGTTGTGGAAAATTACATAAAACTACTTTAGATGAATTTCTTTACTACCTTCTCTTGGGCAGAGATTTTCAAAGCAACGATGGTTCTTTTTGCCGTAATTGATATCGTTGGCTCCATTCCCATCATATTAAAATTGAAACAATCTACTGGAGATATTCATGAGCTCCGGGCCAGCCTCGTTTCATTAGGAATTATGATTGGCTTTTTAATTTTAGGAGAAAATATCCTTTCACTTTTTGGTGTTGACATCGGTAGTTTTGCCGTTGCGGGTTCTATAATTCTTTTTATTATGGCCTTGGAAATGATTTTAGGCGTCCAATTGTTTCGTGATACCGCGACGGGAAAAACGGCTAGTATTGTTCCGCTCGCCTTCCCTATTATTGCAGGCGCTGGAACAATGACTTCTATCATTACCTTGCGCGCAGAATTTGACACGATTAACATCGTATTGGCGATACTCATCAATGTTTTCTTTGTGTATTTGGTATTGCGCTCTACAAAACCGTTGGAAAAATTCTTAGGAGAAGGCGGTATCGCCATCTTGAAAAAAGTATTTGGAATTATCCTTCTGGCGATTGCTGTGAAGTTGTTTACATCGAATCTTCCTGGTTTATTTAATGGAGTTTAGTGAAGTACGCAATTTTACAATTGCGAATTACGAAATTGCAATTTTTGAAATTTTGTAATTCAAATTGCCGTTCAAAAACTACCCATTCTAAATTGAAAAATTCGTATTTTACTACAAACCAAACCCAGTGCCCGAGGCGCTACCTTCTATCACTTCTAAGCCATCTTTGTACTTCTTTTCAATGATTACCTTGCCTTTTTTATCATAGCCTCGGTACATTCCGTCGCGGAGTCCGTTTTTGTAATCGAGTTCGGAAACAATCAATCCTTTTCGATCAAATTGTTTTTGTACACCATCCAATTGACCTTTTTTGTAATGAGAAATTACCGCGGGCATTTTCCCGCCAGGATGATACGCAATCCATTCTCCATCCTTTTCGCCTTTGGAATAATTGCCCTCTTCCATTAATTTAAAGTCTTTTTGAGAGAAAGAATAGTATTTTCCATGACGCTCGCTATCTGTCCTTTCAAAATCTTTCATTACACTATAATCCATGACAGATTTGGTCGTCACAACTTTGTAATTGATGATTTCTTTTGGCATACCATTGTCATAGAAAGATGTCCATTCACCCGTTTTAATGTTCTCTTTGTAGGTTCCTTTTAAACTTGGTCGACCCGACTGATGGAAAGATTCCCAAGCGCCCTCCAACATCCCTGCTTTGAACGTTGTTTTGTTTTTCAAGGTGCCGTTTTCCCAGTAGTTCTTCCATTCACCTTCTTCTTTGCCTTTGACGTATTTTCCTGTCATCAAAAGGTTTCCGTTTTCGTACCACGTTTTCCAGTCGCCTTCTTTTTGGTCGTCAGCAAAACTTCCTTCTTTGAAGTGGGTTCCATCTTTGTAGAAATAAGACCAAAAGCCATGTGCTTTTCCTTTCTTGTATTCAGCATTGTAAGAAAGTTCTCCCGTCGGGAAAAAATAGGTCCATTTTCCATCTTGCTCATCTTCTAGGAAAAATCCTTCTTGGTCTTTTTGACCTTGGTTGTTGTACCAGGTCCATTTTCCAAATTTTTTCCCGTCTTGGTACTGACCTTCCACATTTACTTTGCCATTGTCATAGAAATACTTGTAGTCGCCTTCCAGCGCACCATTTTTGTAGTGGCTGATTTTTTCCAATTGGCCCGTGTAATAAGCATATTGCCATTCACCCTCTTTGATGCCTTCTTTGAATGCACCCGTCAGCATCAAGTAGCCCATTGGACTGTATTCTTCAAAACTTCCGTTTTTCAAACCATTTTTGTAACTGTAAATTTCCTTCAAAGATCCTGAGGTGAAAAAGGTTCTTAATTCCCCATTTCCATCCTTCAAAATCTGTGTATGCATGGAATCCGGTAAGTAAAAAAACTGCAAATAATTCACTCCATCCAATACTTCTTCAACGGATTTCAAGCGACCATCACGGTAAAAATATTCCCATTTTCCAACCGGTTGATCGAGTTGATAATCGCCTTGAACGGCTAAATTTCCATTTTCATACCATTCACGGTAGACAGAATCTTGCTTTTCAAATTTAAAATAACCCTCGCTACGCGGTTTTTTATTGGGAAAATACATTTGCACCCTACCGTTCAAGGCGTCTCGGTAATAATCGCGTTCTTCTTCGAGATTTCCCGCTCGATCAAAGTACTTCCAGTGACCGTGTTTCTCATTGGTCTCGCCCAATTCGTCTTTGTAGTAATATCCGGAAGCTTGGGTTTGGGTTTTGTTGTAATCGTAATAAAGATTGACTTTTTTACTCAAATTTTCCTTCAAGATTTCTTGCGAAAAAACGATTACAGGAAAAAAGAAAAGGATCAAGAAAAGTTTGTGATTCATTGTTGTTTTATATCTAATTACTTAGAACGGATTTGCACCCGAACGGTTACATTCTTCCTAAAAATCCTTGAATCAGCAGGAATATACCGAATCCTGCAAATACAATACCAATCAATTGGTTGAGCGCTTTTAACAATTTGTCAGTCATCAAAGGACGCAACTGTTTAGCGCCAACGATTTTCAGGATATCGAAACTAAAAAAAGTAGCCAAAATAATTCCCAAAAAGAAAATTACCGGCGCCGTTGAGTCTCCCTCTGTTTTTTCTGCCAAAGTCATCACTGAAAACCAATAAAAAATAACCAATGGATTTGCCAAATTCAGTAAAAACCCTTTCAAAACCAACATGGGGTAACTCGCGCTGTTCGGAACAATGTTACCCTTGCTGTCTTTTTTAGAATCTTTTGTTTTCTTAAAAAACGTAGCAACTCCATAAATGATGAACAACGAACCTCCAATAATCTTTAGCAAATGTTGATTTTCTCCTTCTGTCAGGTGTTGTACTTCAAAATAAAAATTCAACGCAATCAAAATATAGATCACATCGCTTAGCAATACGCCAATGTCAAACGCAATGGCCGCTCGAATTCCTTTTTTGATGCTTGTTTCTAACAATACAAAAAATACTGGCCCAATCAAGATGCTGAGCAAGAAACCGGTAATGATAGCTTTTGTAATGAGTTGTAACAATTCCGAAGAGGGTTTTTACAAAAATAAACTTTCATTCCTTTTTTAGCTTGTAAATCCTAAATAAAGATGAAACATTTGTTAACCAAAAATTGTGAATGGCAACTTTTTTTAGCAAAGTGTCCAGAAATGAATCGGAATTCTGACCAATTGTTTACATTTGTGCTCAAATTAAGCCAACTTTTGGCTTTTGTAATGTGAATAGATGAAAACCGGACTTGGTAATACAAAAATAGAAGCCATCATCAAAAAGGTAGAGAAAGAAGGAATTCTTGCCAAAGGATTGATCGATGATTTGAAAGACTTGCGTGAATTAGCAAAAAAAGAACAAGACCCTTTGGTGGTGAAAGTTTTGCGATTGACGTATGAATATTTGACTGAAAACGAAGCATTTGATGTAGAAGGTCAATACGATGAGGACGAAGAAGGGAACGAATACCCGTTGGAAGGAATCGAAGATCAAGAAAATCTATTGTATTTGTTAAACTTGTTGATCAACGCTGAACACAAGATTAATAGAGAAGAAATTAAAGATTACAGAAGTGCCTTAAAACGAGCGCTTTACTAAGTTATCAAAAATAAATTGTAAAAAACTTTCGATTTCGAGCAACCAATTCAACTTTTTGTTCGTTATTGCAGTAAGGTTTTATTTAAGCAAAATCCTGACATGCCTTTGCTCCTCTTTGAATGCATGTCAGGATTTTTTTTGTGCCCAACTTTTTAATCCCTGATTTTAAGGCGATTAACCCCTTTTCAATTCCCTAACAATATTGACAATACGATACAAATTGATCTGAATTGTGCACAAACGGAATCGTTGGGTCGTACATTTCCTCGAAAATTTCTGTCAAAACCGTGGGCAAAGCATCCACAAATTCTTCCAAAGTCATTTCTCCAGTTTGAAGACTCAATGGCGCTTCTGGATAATTGATGAAGGAGATAATTGTCACTTCATCAGGTAAATATCCGTAGGTTTCGCGAAATAAATACGCATAGATCCAAAGTTGAAGCACTTTTCCTTTGGCAGCGGCCTTCAATAAATTTTCGGCCACGTTATTTTTATTTGTATTTACCTCTTCTTGGTTGACCCTTCCACTCTTGTAATCGATGATGCGAGTTTTATCTCCAAAACCATCCACGCGATCAATAAAGCCTTTTAGATTGACCGTTTTCTCTACTCCGTGAATAATCAATTTCAAAGTCGTTTCCAGTTTCTGTTCCAAAGAATGAATCATCAACGGTTGATTCAATTTCATCAACCATTTTTTCTCTTCTTGGAAAAAGCGTTGAAGCAAAGAAATGGCCATTTGGTAACTCAGATGATTCTTGCCCGTGGCAAACGAATTTTCGTCGTCATCATAGTTCTTTTTGAATTCTTTTTTTACCAATTCAGGAAATTCCTTTTCCATTCTAGCAATGTCCACCGGCGACAATGATTTTGGATTTGGCTTGTCCCTTCCTTCGGAATCTTTGTGTGCGAAAGGTTCGTACAATATCTCCAACACTGCGTGAATGATCGTTCCCAAGGTATTGTTGTTCATTTCTTCTTCTACTTCTTCCTCCTCGCCGTACTCTAAAATGTAGCGGTAATAGAAATCCATTGGACAACTCAAATATTTGTTGAGCGCGCTAGCAGAGATCGAATTCTCCAAAATTCGATCCATTTTTGCGAAAATCTCGGGTGTTTTCAGAATTGAATTGAGTTGAGTTTTGGCCGCAGATGCTTCCAATGCGTATGTTTTTTCCGTTAGTGAAACGTTGGGTGCTAATCGTTCCCATTCCATACGCATTTGCTGGATGTACCGACTTGGTTCACCACTGTTCAAACTTTCTTGCGCTTCAGTGTAGGTGATGGTCATGTTCTCCATTTTGTGCAACAAGCGGTAAAAGTGGTGCGCAAAAAGTCCTTGTTTGTCACGTGTGCCTGGCATTCCGAAATAATGTCTCAAATCCATCGGAATCAAGGTTTGGATTGGATTTCCAGGAGGCATGGTTCCTTCGTTCAATCCCAAGCAAATAATGTTCTTAAAATCCAACATCCGCGTTTCGAGCAAGCCCATCATTTGCAATCCTTCCGTGGGCGTTCCTTCGTAAGCGATACGTTGTTTACTCCAATTTTGATGGAAAAGCAACTTAAAGGTACGCAAACTCATCTCAGGAAAATCTTCTCCTAACGTATTTTGAAAAGTCAAAACGGCTTTGTCAAACGTCCGAAGAATTGCCTTTTCAAATTCATTTTCTTTTTGAAGAACCGGGTAAATCAATTGATTCAATTGCCGCATATGTTGCAAGGCTTTTCCGAAATCGTTGTTCCAAGGTTGCAAGAGGGTTTGAATCAGCTTTTCGATGATCGAATTGTCCAAGGAAACGTGGTTGGGCGAAAGGAATATTCGATTTTTAGAAATAATATAGTTCTCCAAAGAACGCTGTTTGCCTATGATTTCCTTGGTCGTAAAAGCTTGATAAAAAGGATGCTGCCACAATTTGAACAAATCTTTGTGGTACAAACTTTTGGTTTTGAATCGGGTGAAATTCTCTTGAATGGAGAAGAGTAAATCCACCCACAATTTTACCGAGGTATCGCGCAATTGCAAACCCATTGTGATGTTGGCACGACCGATGTTCAACGGTAAATTCTTCATCATCGGTCCAGCCAATGTTTCATCCGCAAGCAAAAGCACGGTTTCATTGAGTTCATTTTCATTCATTTTCGACAAAATACTGGCCGCCGCTTTTACTTGTGCAATGCTCTGTGCACAGGAAATTAATTCGATATTTTTGGTTTCGGTAAGCATGTCGTTTTCCATGAAATTCTCCGGTTTTCGACCCAAAAAGTCATTGAAAGTTCGTTGAAAATGTCCTGCTTCGTGGTGTTTTGCCTTGTAGTAAAATTCGTCGATGTTTTGCAAAATATGAGCTTTTCCTCGCACATGTAGCTTCCGAATTATCGTCATTTCTGACAGAGAAAGCGCATTGAATCCTGCAAAGATGAAGATGCGCTTGTCTTCTGGCGGTGAAACCAATTCGTTGTTTTCTGCTACTTCCCGAAACGCCATTCCGCCGTACGCCCAATTGTTTTTCTTCAAGCGTTCACGAAGACCTTCATAATAGTGAGGCAAGCGTTCCCAAAAAGCCAAAAATTTCAATTGTGTCTCGCTTAATTCTTCTGAATTGAAACTCCAATTTTCAATGTCTTTGACATCTTTTAGATTTTTGAAAAGTTGTTTGGGATCGACCAAATACTTGTCTATTTCCTCAAAATCGGCCAAAAGAATTGTCGCCCAGTTGTAAAACGCATCAAAACTCCGATCGGCGGTATCTTCTTCAATTTCTAAATGAACGCGGTACAATTCAAATAAAATATTGAGTTTATCCACCACTTTATAGGTCGAAGCATTTTTGATCCAACTGTCGATTGTCAGCATTTCGGGAGCAAAAATGGGCCGCTCAAATTTGGATGCCAATTCCGTTTCCAAATATTTTCGGGCACGGATCGAAGGAAGAATAATGACCAAATCTTCCAGTGGCCATTCATTTTCAAGAATGAAATCTGCTATTCGGGTGATGAATTTTTTTCCTTGCATTATTTTTTAGAGGATAAAAAGCCCCAATAGGTACTTTTGTTGAGTTGAAAAGTTTCAGCATTTGGGTAATATTTTAAAAATCCAGCTGGGAAACGAACGGTTTTCTTTTTCGTCCATGAAGTTTGATAGGCGCGCATTCGACCATTTTCAATTTCGATGCAATCCACATTTTGTTTGGTATGGGTTTTCCAGGTGTAATAATCCACGGTCTTGCCCAAATTTTGGTTCCATTTGATTTTCTCCACCAGCAACCAATTTCGCCAAAGCTGAGTGGCATCGTTTCGCCATTCCATGGAATTGAAGTTGTTGATCAATGCATTGCGCAGGCCGTTATCGGCAAAATAAACAGACGTTCCTTTTTTCATTTCGTACTTGTTTCCACCGTAATAAGAAGGAATTCGGTACAATAAAAAGGCTTTTTCAAACAATTCCACGTAGCGCTCAACCGTTTCATTGTCCAAGTCGCAACGTGTGCCGATATCATTGTAAGAAAGGACTTCTCCCATTTGGAAAGCGAGCGTTTTTAATACAGCAATCATCTGTTTCTTCTTGTTGATTCGATCGTTGGCGCCGAGCTGCGTGACTAAAATCTGCTCGAGCAATTCATTGATTATCTCCTCTGCCTTTTCAGGATTTTCAATCACCGCGGGATACGAGCCAAATACCAAGCGATCTTCCAATTCCTTTTCCAAACTGCCCATTCCTTTGGTTTGCGCCAATTCGTAAAATGCAAAAGGAGTCAACTCTACGACCAAGTCATTCGCCTTTAAAGCTTCGAAAAGAAGTTCGTCAATGGGAGCTTGAAAGGAGCTCAATAAGATAACCTTTGCTAGGTGATCCTCGGCTAAAATCATTTCCAACAGAAATTGCAATTGACCAAAATGCTCAGCATCTTTCAATACCACTATTTCAGCATTCCCTATTTTCGTAGAAAGGAAATCGTAAATCTCTGTTTCTGTATCCAAGCCTTTGTAATCCTTTTTGGATAAGATTTGATGCGACCAGTCCAAATCCGACAAAATGTCCAAAATGAATTCGGTTTTACCAATCCCTTTTGGTCCTTGCACCAAGAGTACTTTCGCCTCTTTCATTTGTTCTATAACGCGACTTTTCTTCAAGCGCACGATTTTTGATTCCACCGTTGTTTCTTCCATAGAATAGAATAAATCCATTTAATTTTGCGGAAAAATAAGGTTTTTTGGCAATTGGTTAAACCTATTGATGGCTTAAAGTTATTCACACTTATTGTACGGTTGAGAAATGAAAATTAAAGACCTAAGCGTTAAACCGTTTGTGAATTGCTTCGTTCAATTTCCGTACATTCGATTTTTAAATAAAGTTACAAATGCAAGAAATTGAATTCATTTTGTACGTTGCAAACCAGTCGATGAGCAAGCATTTTTATGAGCAAGTATTGAATCTTACACCTACTATTGATGTGCCCGGAATGACCGAATTTCAGGTACTTGAAAATGTCAAACTAGGATTGATGCCCAATGATGGAATCGCTAAAATACTTGAAGATAAAACCGTCCATCCTTCAAGTGGTATAGGAATCCCTCGCTGCGAGTTATACCTAAAAGTGAAAAATCCACAAGATTTCATGGATCGATCGATCCGACTTGGCGGTAGGCTAATCAGTCCTTTGCAAACAAGGGATTGGGGCGATCGAGTTGGCTACATTGCCGATTTGGATGGACATATTTTAGCTTTCGCTGAAAAAATATAGCGCCACTTTAGCTTGTTTCTCAAAAGATCAATTCACGATCAATCGTTCCACATGCGAATCACCGAAAGCATAAGGAATATAGGCCAGTGAAGGAATTTCCTTCGTCAAAATCAATGGCGTTTTTTTACCCAAGGCAATGGATCCGTGTGTTTCAGAAAGTCCCATCGCGTAGGCCGCATTGATGGTTAACGCGTTGATGGCTTCTTCCGGCGTCATTTTCATTTTCACACAGGCTAAGGACCAAACGAATTGAAGATTTCCACTTGGTGTGGATCCTGGATTGAAATCACTGGCTAAGGAAATGGGTAATCCAGCGTCGATCATTCTTCTGGCTTGACTATAAGGAATACTCAGAAAATGAGAACAACTTGGCAATAGTGTTGGCATGGTCGTTGAGTTTTTCAATGCTTCAATGTCTTCATCCGAAATTTCTTCCAAATGATCTACTGACAGCGCATTGAATTCGATCGCTTTTTGAATACCGCCCATCACGGAAAATTGATTGACATGCACTTTTGGACGAAGTCCATATTTCGCTCCTGCCTCCAAAATTCGATGCATTTCTTCCACTGAATAGTAATTTCTTTCACAGAAAATATCAATATAGTCGGCCAAACCGTCAGCTTCAATACGCGGCAGCATTTCATTGATTATTAAATCAATGTAGCCCTGGTGATTGTCCTTGAATTCCTTTGGAAAAGCATGAGCACCTAAGAAATTTGCTTTGATCGCAATATCGGAAGTTTCTTTCAAACGCTTGATTACACGAAGCATCTTTAATTCTGCTTCGACTGAAAGTCCGTAACCTGATTTAATTTCCACTGCGCCTGTCCCATAGGATTTTATTCGCTCTAAGCGCGTTTTCGCTAGGTCAAACAATTCGTCTTCACTCATTTCAGCCAAACGTTTGGCAGAGTTGAGAATCCCGCCTCCTTTTAGTGCAATTTCTTCGTACGAAAGCCCGTTGATTCGATCGACAAATTCTTCTTCCCGACTTTTAGCGAAAACCAGGTGAGTATGCGAATCACAAAAAGCAGGTAGGACATATTTTCCTTCGGCATCAATTACTTCGATATCCCGCCAATCGGTAATCCCACCCCATTCGCTCATACTACCATAATCAACAATTACGCCATCCTCTTGCGCCAAATAAGCGTTTTCAAGGATGGGCAATTCTTTCATATCAGCTCCTTTGCGCATCAAAGGCAAATTTTCGCCAACTTGAACCAATCCTTTGATGTTTTTAATCAACCGTTTTCCCATGTTGCAATTTTACGGAAAAATGAATGGACTTTACGTTGAAAATGTAAGCAATCACTTTAGAAACATGAAGAAAGTAAAAAAGTGGTTAGGTCATTTTTTAGTAATAAGTAGGCAGTCTATTTAAAGAATACCCTTTTTTCAGTGTGAAGTCAAAAGTACTTTATTCCATTCGAAAAAAGTGTAAAACTGTGTATATCCACAGGTAAAAACTCTTCCAACTTACCTGTTACTATTACAATCCTACTTAATTTTAACACCTTACGTTTTTATTCAACTTTTACATCCTTCTTTTTGCAAATGATAAGAGCACTATTTACCCCTAGTATTTCTTCAGGAGATATTTTTCGTCAGATTAAAGCGGATGCTATCGGCAAGGACTCTCATCGCGGTGTCACCTTAACTTATTCCTGGTTGGCCAATCAAGTTGGTCATTTTTCGTTGGGCTTTATTCCAGTAATTTTGTTGTACTCTTGGATAAAACACTTCAATTATTTCAGTTCATCCGCCTTTATGACAGGGCTTTTGGTTTCCATATTTTGGCTTGTTTTTGAGTTATATAATTTTTTAGGCCCCTTACTAGCTGGAAAAAAAACAGCCGCCAAATTAATTTATATTCCTTCCGCCGAAAAAACAATTTTTGAACCAGCATGGGGAAATATTGCCTTTGATACCTTTACAGATTTGTGCTTTTTCTGGCTTGGGGCATTTTCGGCTAGTCAAGTTTTGTCTCATAATGATAGTACCATCCTTATTCTCTCGGCACTTTTTTTAATCATTTTGCTACCCGCTAGGTATTGGTTTTTAACGAAAATGTACTTGCAAAATACGTATTACCCTTTTCAGTTTCGTTTGAGTCAGTGGACCTTTGGTATACTACCACAAGATCGTCAACGTGTTTTCGATTTTATGGATAAAAACAATCCGACCAATCACTTGTTGATTTTTGGCGCCAAAAACAAAGGAAAAACCAGTTTGAGTGTTGGAATTGCCACCGAACTGTCTGTTCAACATATTCCTTGTTTGTATACGACTGCCACCAAATTGTACAGCTCTTTTTGCGATGAAAGTGATGATAAAATTAGAGATACCGACCTTTGGACCTGGCGTGATTGCTCAGTACTCATCATTGATGACATTAATCCCGGTCAGCCTATCGACGATTTAATTACACCCAAAAAATTTAAATCACTTTTAGATGCCAATCCATCGAACCAATCCATTATTCAATCCAAAAAGATTATTTGGGTGTTGGGTGAAGTCGAGTCAGACATTAAATTGGTCAATCAATGGTCTAAAATGCTAGAAGAAATCGGTATTCCTAAGGAATCCGTTCAAAGCATACAATTATAAGCTATCGCTTTTTTTAAAAAGGTAATATGTGATTTTCGTAGGCAAAACTGATCAAATGAGCTGTACTTCTTACTTTGAATCTTTTTACTAATGGCTGTACTCTTTTTTCTACGGCCGACTGCGAAATATTCAGAATTTCTGCGATTTCTTTGTAAGCAAAACCCTTTGCGACCAGGGACAAAGCTTCTTTTTCCTTTTTTGAAATGGCGAAATGATGAAAAAGCTGCTTATTCAACTCGTCCTCGAATTTCGATTTTTTAGGACCATACGCTGCATATTGCATGACTTTCCCTAGGTTAATGCTTTTGTTGATCTGGGAACGACCAATGATACTTGTCATTACACCATCCCTGGATTCAAACACGCTTACTTTTGTGATCAAAGGAATTTCATGGCCGTTTTTGTGCGTTTTTTTTAATTCGATGGTGAAACTGTATTGCTCCAAATCTTGCCTTTGTTTCAAAATGAAATCCAAAGCTTTGTCATTCAGTTCATTTGCGAACGGAGCGTATTCAGGAGTGGTTAATAACACAATTTGCATCATCGTTATCTCTGCATCAGGATAACCTAGAATGTTTTCCCAACCACGGGCATAAATCATTCTATTTTCTTCAAAAGAATAAATGTATATCGCCTCATCCGGAAAGGCAGGGAGCATATTATCAAAATGTGCTACCCTTTCACTTTCAAAATTAACAGGGGTCTCAGATATTTTTGATTTAGAGAATTCACCTGAAATACTACCTTTATCCATTGTACCCAATTGCATTTTACGAATTCAAATGTAGGGTAAACAGAACAGTTTTCCTACCAACTATACCCCCTATCTTTTCACTATTTTTGTTAAAATCCTTACTCACTGTTTATGAATCTTTTGATCCGGCAAGGTTCCGAAAACTCGATCCCAAAATCGCGAAGAAACGCCGTAGGCTTTATCCGAATGCCTGAAGTGATGTATATCGTGATGCAAACTGAGTGGTATTAAAAACCGGAACTTCATTTTCGTGTGAACGGCATAATGGACCAATGAATAAAGCAAATAACCTATTTCAAATCCTGGCGTAAAATACCACGCCTTTGGACCTAAGAAAATGTAAAAAAGTCCGAAAAAAAGGCTCAATAGAAGGATTGCTGGAACTGGCGGCATAAACAATCGGTTGTAATCTGTAGGATGATCATGATGGTAACCGTGCATGGCATAATGGAATGCTTTACCCGCCTTCGATTTACCTACCCAATGAAAAACATACCGATGCATGACATACTCGGTGAATGTCCAAACCAAAATGCCACTGAAAAAAAGCAAAAATTGGCGGCCAATTGGAAAACCATACATTATTTTATTTCCAAACAGGATCGATAACGTGGCGACTATCAAATGAAAAACGATCATCATTTTTGGACCACTTAGGGACAAAAGTTCCAAAATGGGATTTTCATACATCCTTTGTTTTTGTTGCTTTCTCATGACCTTTTTGTTTCGGTTGAAATCAAAAATATTGAATATTGTTACCCAGAATTCCGAAACCGGCTCGTTTTAGGTTTTTTTAAACAAAAAAATCACAAAAAAATTCAATCTTCATTCCCAGGATCTCTTTTAAAATTCGTGCCTTTTATGCTGAATTTTTGCAATTAAAAGATTGAAAAACAGAGGTTAAATTTATAAAACAAAAAAGCCTCAACTTTCGTTGAGGCTTTGTACCCGAGGCCGGAATCGAACCGGCACGCCCGAAGGCACAGGATTTTGAATCCAGCGCGTCTACCAGTTCCGCCACCCGGGCATTTCGTTTGAAGGGGACACCTTCATTCTTTGGTGGGTGCAAAGATATTCATTTTTTGTAAATCACAATTGAATCTTCAGAAAAAAATGCATTTTTTTTAAATGAACGACTTTTTATTCTCCTTGAAATAAAGATAAGGTGCTTCTTCTTTTTTCTAGTGCAATAAAAATGGCTGCCAGTCCCCATATTGGAACGCAGGCTTTATCCGTGTCGAGATAGTTGTTCAAAAAGCCATGGATGAAATAGGTGGTAATCGCTAAAATCATAAATGCAATTAGAGTCCTCATTTCTTTGTCTTCAACCGGCCATTTATTGTACAAATTGATTCCTGTATAATACACAAAAAATAAGATCAACAAAAAGAAAAACAAGCCTGGTGCTCCTGTTTCTGCCAAAGCGCCTAAATATTCGCTATGCGCATTTCCTCCATCGCCAAAATTGGTGGAGATAATGGTAATATTTTCCGGATGCTGAAAACGAGCGTACTCAAAAGCATATGTTCCCGGCCCAAATCCCAAAATCGGTCTTTCTTGAAACATATCCAAAGCACACGTCCATCGATTGAGTCTTTCCAAATTGGAAGCATCTGTTGTCACGTTGGTGGCGCTTTGTAATCGTTTCCCAAAGTCTTCGGTGGTATGTTCCTCTTTGTTTCGAGCCATTTCCATTTGGATCGCATCCCAGGTAAAAAATAAAAATGTTCCTAGGAAAACGGCCGTTCCTAACAAATAAGAAAACTTCACACGTAACTTAATCAAAAGTCCGATTCCAAGAGCACCTACCACACTCAGCCATGCGGCCCGTGTATAAGAAAAGTAGAGCCCAATCAATACGATAAGAATCATAATAATCAAAATCGCTTGGGTGAGTGGTGGGTGTTTTTTACTGAAATACAATCCAAAACCCAACATCAAAGTAAGCGCTACAATCGCACCATAAATCGTGTGATCTTTAAAAAACGGAAACATGACCCAATGCCCTTCTTTTTCTCCAAACGAAAATTGCATATGGTGAATTACTGTGTAGGAAATCACTATGGACATACCGATTAAGAAGAGCCATAAAAATGTCTGGATATTCTTCTTTTTGCCAAATACAATGGGTCCTAATAACAAAAGTGGGCCAAAATACCACACTTTCACGAGTAGGAATTTGACGGATGCAGCTACATTGGAGGAACCAATTGTACTCATGAACAACCAAACCAAATAGAGGGCAACTGCCAAAACAATTGGGTGATGCCAGACATATTTAGGTATTAATGGGTTCTTGATTTCTTGCAATAAAATGAGTAAAATCATCCCAAAAAGCAGTGGCTCTGTGGGAATAAATAACCCAAAACTATCCGTGAATTCTTCAATGTTGATGCTCAACGGAGTTAGAAATGCCAAAGCTAAAAAACTATTCTCTACATGATAAATCGCAAAATAAATCACGAGCAATCCTATGGATGCCAAGGCAAAATAAGCTTGATTTTGCACGATGAAATAAGACGAGAAGACAATGTAAAGTAGCCCAATCAGTCCCAATGTAATATGGGATTTCCAGGTTGTCAAGCTGCTTTTTTCAAGTCGTTCAAACGATCACGCACTAACAAGGCGAAAATCATAAAGAAGAAGGCACCCATTGTGGTAAGAATTACAATAATTGCTCGTTTGGGTTGATCTTTTTTATCCGCTACAACTGCCGACTCTACAATGAATTTATGATTGAACAATGTATTGGCATCTGATTCTGCTTGATCATAAGAATCTTCAAACTTCGCCAATTTCACAATTTCTTCGTCGCGCAACATTTGCAACCCGTCGTATTTTGCACCATCTTTCAAATTGACATCGATTTGCGCTTTGAAAAACACTCTATCCGCAGGGCTTTTTGATTCATTGTAAGCTTGAAACAAGTTTGCTCTGGATTCAATCGGCACAACGCCCAAATTGGAAAGTGAATCCATTTGATGCTGTAATTTGCGCATTTCTGCATCCAACATGTCTTTCTTTCTTTTGTTGATTTCGTACGCTGGCATAGTACGTTCTTGCACCATTTCGTTTTTTACCGTATCGATCAACTCTACGATTGTATTTGCAATGGTGGCAGCCAATTTTGGGTCTTTGTCCAAAACATCAATTTCAATTGAACCATAACGAGTTCGATTGAACTGAATGTGCTTTTCGTATTGTTTGTTGAGTTTGAAATTTTTGTTCACATCATCCATATCTATGTCGTAGTTTTTGAACAAATCAAATTTACTCACCAGACGATTTCGGATTTTAGAGGATTTTAGAATTTGAACCAATTGCTCGGCTTGCTCTTCTTCACCAAAATCCATAGAAGAAGCTTTTGCATTTCGCTGTTCAGAGAAAGAAACCGTACTCGTCGCGGCTGGAAAAACCACCGCTTGAGACAAGTAAAGTGGTGTTAAAAACAAAGAGACAACCAATGAAATTACTGCGGCTGCTGCAGTAACTATTAAAATCAATTTTCTGTTTTTCCAGATAAAAACCAACAAATTTTGTCGTTCTTCTTCCAGATGTATTTCGTTTTGTTCCATATTTTAGTTTCGCTTAAACGCTATAAAGTTAAAAATTCAATCTTATTCTACTATTTCTCCAATTTGGTTGCGTTTGAGGACCAATTCTATAATTTCTTTTGGATTCCATAGTCCGCTTACCATCAATAAAATTATTCCCACTATCAATTCTACGAGCAAAGGGAAAGGTAAATATGGGTGTAAAATTTGTACACCTATCCACAAACCCGCAATGTAAACGCTAAATTGTACAATGTATTTTTTAAAATCAGAAAAACCGAAATTTCGAATCACGAATGCAGCTTGAAAAATAGCAATGGTACTTTGCGTAAGCAAAGCTGTCCAAGCAGCTCCTTCTGCTCCGTAAATTGGAATCCAATAAAAATTAAACCCAAAGTTGATGACAATTCCAGCAAAAGCTAACCGATTTAAAAACCGCATCTCATGTGCAGCGGTAAGATAGGTGCCAAATATGAGTGAAATACCCATAGCAATGAATGAAATCATTAACCAACGAAACGCAGGAATCGTAGATTGAATATCATTTTTGTAAATAGCAGACAAGATGATTTCTGCATTGAAATAACACAAGAATCCAACGAGTATCGCTCCGCCCACAAGCAACTGACTCGCCAATTGAAGCAGTTTTAAATTCTCAACACGGTCTTTCATTTGGTAAGTAAATAGCGGTAAAAGTAAACCCGTGAAAATCATCCCAAACATAAAGAAGGCATCCAACAAACGAAAACCTTGCGCATAAATCCCTGTTTCGTGTGCTCCATTCAGATGCAAGCGTTCAAGCATTATCGAATCCATTCGAGTATACAACATCATGAACAAAATAAGCAAGGCGTACGGTAAACTTTTACGCAAAATTGCCATGGAAAAAACCCAATCAAATTTAATTTTCGGTCGACCGATTTTGCGATTCAACACCCAATAAGCGAAAACCAACGAAAGGCCATAACTCAAGGTTTGAAGCCAAACAAACCATTCAATTTGAAACGGATGTCCATAGTTGCTCCACACGAAGACACTTCCACACAAAAAGATGAGTAACAAGCGGTCCAAAACGGAAAAAATGGCATCCAATCGAAAATACAGCCAACCCGCAAAATGACTTCGGATGTAAGCAATCAAAATAGCAATGAATTGGTTGACCACTAAAAGAAACAGCATGCCCATATTGGTTTTTTCGAAACCCAAGAAAAAGGCAGCTAAAAAAGTCACAAGGGCATAAACAGCAAAGAGAATAAATCTGAAACTTAACATTTTTCCCATGTACCGGGAAACGATGTGTGGATATTGCGCGACATTTTTGGTCGTGAAATTGTTGATTCCCACATCCAAAAGGATATTGAAAAGAAAGGACAGATTCAGCAAAGTAAAATACAAACCATACGCCTCCGAACCCACTCGGTTTTGAACACCGGTATCAATACCAAATATGGAAATTGGCTTGACCAACAGGTTCAAGACCAACATCAAAAGAAGGTTTGAGAAAAACTTTTTCTGCATGTTATCTGCTTAACGCCGTTTTGATCATTTAATTGGGGAGAAAAATGAAATTTTGATTGCTGTGAATCATTCGATCAAAATCAACCAAGTTCTTGCCCACAACCACTTTTGTGCAATAATTCAATTGTGCCATTAATTCCATGCACTTTGTTCGGTTTTCATTGTCCCAAAGTTCGGTGTAAACAATCGGTCGTTGCTCTTCCAATATCTTTATCGCTCCAGTCAATGCATGAAATTCATAATTCTCCACATCCATTTTGATACCTTGAATCTTTTCACTTGAAAAAAGTTCATCTAAGGTTTTCACCTCCACTTCGAATTCTTGACCCTCATTCCATTCTTCAATTTCGTCACATTTCACATGGCTTAAACCTTGCATTTTTGTTTTGCCATTTTGTGGTAAAATCATTTGCAATTTGCCTGCTTGAGCACCCACTGCAAAAGGAACAATTTTAACGTTCTTCAACTGTTCTTTGTCTACGATTTTATTCAGTACCGATAAATTATCCGGCATGGGTTCGATGGCAAAAATCCGATTTAAAGGAAAATTTTTACTCAAGTGGGCGGTCATTATACCAATGTTCGCACCCACATCGAGAATGGCACCATTCTGTTTTTTTAATAAGGAAAGAAACAAGAAAAAATCCCCTTCTTTTTTATCCCAACGGAGCGTGGCGATTTTGAATTTTGAAAACACATACAAATACCTTGAAAACCCAAGTACTGATTGCAAGAAATATTTAACGCTGTTTTTCACGATTCGCCAGAATGAAGGCGCAAAAGTACGATTTTTTTAGAAATCTATGAAGTAGGAAATTCCGCTCACGTCTTTGTTCGTTTCTGGCTAAAATATGATACAAAAGGTTGATTGACAAAATGCTTAGTGGCTTTTAAATTTGATTCTTAAGAGTACCAAACTTTAAACGAAAAAATATGAGAACAAAAAGTCAAATTTTACTTGTCTTTCTTCCTCTGCTTTTTGGTGGAAATCTGATTGCGCAGAGCAACACCGTTTCAGCAGGAGGTGAAGCAAGTGGAGGCGGAGGAACGGTTAGTTTCACCGTCGGCCAAATCGATTATACTTCCCAATCTGGAAGTTCAGGATCTGTTCACCAAGGTGTTCAACAACCGTTGGAATTTTTCAACTTAACTATTGCCGAAAACGAACTAGATTTCACGGTTCAATTGTTTCCAAATCCAGTGGTGGCGCAACTTCATGTTGATCTATCTGGAGCCTCCTTGGATAGGTTGAGTTACAATTTAACAGATGCAACAGGTCGATTAGTTGCTGCTCAAAAAATTGAAACGGAACAAATCAACATCGATATGACGGAGTTGAGTCGCGCAAATTATTTTTTGAATTTCACGAAAAATGGGAAAATAGTGGGCTCTTATCAAATTATTAAAAACTAAAATTTTATACTATGAAAACAAAATTACTTTTATTCGGAATGATCTTTATGGGCACTACGCTGTTTGCACAAGCTCCTCAAAAAATGAGTTATCAAGCCGTTGTCAGAAATTCCTCTGGAGCATTGGTTGCTAATTCACCTGTAGGCGTTCGAATCAGTCTGCTTCAAGGTTCTTCAACTGGATCTGCAGTGTATATTGAAACACAAAATATTTCCACCAACGCGAATGGTTTGCTATCGCTTTCAATCGGGTCAGGAGCCACTGTTTCTGGATCCATGACGGGAATTGACTGGAGCGCTGGACCCTATTTCATTAAAACAGAAACGGATCCTACTGGTGGATCTTCTTATACTATTTCTGGAACCTCAGAAATGTTAAGTGTACCGTATGCTTTGTATGCTGAAACAAGCGGAACACCCGGCACACCAGGTCCGGCAGGACCAGCTGGACCAATAGGCCCAATGGGACCAGCAGGTAACGACGGAGCAACCGGAGCAACTGGACCAGTGGGGCCAGCGGGTGCGGTAGGTCCTGCGGGTGCGACTGGTGCGACAGGACCGGCGGGGGCAACAGGAGCGACTGGTGCGACAGGAGCGACTGGTGCGACAGGACCGGCGGGGGCAACAGGTCCCGCAGGAGCCCAAGGAATTACTAACATTGTAAACATTAATGGTTATTTAGGATCACCCATTGCTGGTAGTGCTGTTGCTTATGTTTTTGCTGGACCAACTCAAACTTTGACAATAACGGCTGGACAAAAAATCTGTGGATGCGCCAGCGCACCCTTGGCAACAACGACAGGGACTGCAACAAGCGTTCGAACTGGTTTGGGATACCAACTAGGAACAGGTACAATAACAAATTTTGTCGGTGGAGCCTATAGTATTATTGAAATCGGAACCGAGAGAAAACCAGTTGCTGCATCCGCTTGTATATCCGGTTTAGCAGCTGGAACGTATACCGTTGGCTTTGTTATTCAGAATGGTGGATCAGTTGCTATTGATGACAATGATTATTTAAATGGTTGGTTCATGGTTACCAATTAAAAAAAAATAAACGTGATAAGAACCTGAACTTTCGTTCAGGTTTTTTTATGCCCAAATATTCTCATTACATATCACAAATCTTCTTTTCCATCCTTCAACTCTACCTTTTTTTTCATTTTCTTCTGAATCACACCAAAGTGATGCTCCTCTTCAGGAGAAACGAACGAAATGGCCATTCCTGGAGATTCAGCTCTTCCCGTTCGGCCAATTCGATGAATGTAATCTTTCGGCGAACGCGGCAACTCGTAATTGATGACAAAAGGAAGGAATTCGATGTCGATTCCTCTGGCAAGCAAATCCGTTGCAACCAAAACTCTCAATTTTCCTGATTTAAATCGGTTCAATGCTTCCTGCCTTGCACCTTGACTTTTTTTACTGTGAATGGCTCTGGCGTCAATTCCGTTTCCTAATAATTTATGGGTAATGGCATCACATTTGAAAACTGAAGAGGCAAAAATCAAAACTTGATTCATTTCTTTTTCAATGATTAATTTTCGCAACAAAGGTCCTTTTTCACTCTCAGGAACGAGATACGCAACTTGATTGATCAACTCAATATCTGTTTCCTTCTCTTCAATTTTAATGACAATAGGGTCGTGTAAAATCAATTGATTGATGGCTTCCAAATCACTATTCAAGGTGGCGGAGAACAATAAATTCTGTCGTTTTTTAGGCAATAATGCTAAAATTCGGTCCATTTCCTCTTTGAAACCAAGGTCCAACATTTTGTCTGCCTCGTCCATTACCAAAGTCACGACTTCCGACAATTGAACCGCTTTGGATTCTACCAATTCCAATAATCGACCGGGTGTCGCCACCAAAACTTGCACTTTGTTCATGGCGATCATTTGAGGATTGATCGAAGCGCCACCAAAAACCGCCATTGTTTTAATTGGCTCTTCCAACCAACTGCTGAACAATTGGAATACTTCTCCCACTTGCACTGCCAACTCACGTGTCGGCACAACCACCAAAACCGGCACAAATCGGTTGTTAAACGATTTCAATTTTTTCAAATTCATCAAAATCGGCAAAACATAACTCGCCGTCTTTCCTGAACCGGTTTTAGCTATGCCCAATACATCCTTTTTTTCCAATATAGCAGGAATTGCAGCTTGTTGAATCGGCGTAGGCTGCGTGTAATTTTGTTCTTTGAGAACCGTTAAAATGGAGGGTGGAAAACCAAAAGAAGAAAAGGGCATAAACTACAAGTATTAATGAATTGAAATCTTGGTCGAAGTTACAGGAAATATTCTATTGGCTTGTTTCACGGTATTTCTCAAGCCCAAACTTTTGTCCCTTCCGTACAATTCTTACAAATATCAATGTCCTGACGTTTGGTGAAAACAGATTTTCGGAAAGAAACATACTCTTTTGATTGCCAGACTTCTTGAAAAGAATGGGTGTTCAAATCTCCCAACCGATGCACCGCGTCTTTGTCAAAACAACACGGAACTGCTTTTCCATCCCAGGTAATGACTGAGCCTGACCACATGCGCCAACATTCGTTTTTGAGTTTATTTTTCAATCGGTATTTGCCATCCGCACCTAGTGTATATCGACTGTACCTTTCGTTTTTTGGCATGAGTGGATTACCGTTTTCGAAGGAGTAAAACTGAGCCGTTTTTATGCGGACCTCATCGACTTTCAGCTCTTTTGCTTTATTGAACAATTGAGGAATATCTTGCTCATTGGCAGAAACAGCGAGAAATTGAAAAATCAAATGGGGCGTGTTGCTTTTAAGTTTAGACTTCGCTAAGACTAAAAGTTTAGTCGCTTCGAGCACTTTGTTCAAATTTCCGTTTATTCTATATTGTTCGTAGCTTTTTTGCGTCAAGCCATCCAAGGAAATAATCAAGCGATCCAAACCCGAAGCCACAATTTCCTCCGCCTTTTTTTCATCGATGAAATGGGCATTGGTGGAAGTGGCTGTATAAATTTTGCGCTTTTTAGCCGCGCCGATCAATTCCAAAAAATCGGGGTGCAGAAACGGTTCACCTTGGAAATAATAATTGATGTAGAAAACCGAACTTTTCACCTCATCCAGAATCTTTTCATGCAAATCATGCGCCAATTTCCCTGTTGGGCGTGAGAATTGTTTCAACCCACTTGGACATTCTGGACAACCCAAATTGCAAGCTGTTGTAGGTTCAATTGACAAAGACAAAGGCAAGGCTTTGGCTTTCCCATTTTTTGACAATTTTTGCCATTGAAAACTCAATCCCAATTTCAAAACGTTGCACACACGCTGAAACGTGAGGTGTTTTGCTAAATTGAACTGATCATGGGAAATGGACATTTTTCAAAGATAACCAAAAGAAAGTTTGTTATATTTATAATATGAAAACTACTATTACTACATTCGTTATACTTCTATTCTGCTGCCATGTCTACGGTCAACGACAATTTTCGGTCAAGGATGAAACCTCTTTGGATGTCATTCCTTTTGTGAAAGTTTTCCCGAATGTCGGCAATGCTTTTTTGTGTGACCTCGATGGCCGATTTTCTTTGACCAATGAAAACATCACCTCTGTACGATTGGTTTACTCTGGCTACAAAGACACCACCTATCAGCTTGCCAATGTCCGTGGAAACGAATTGCTCATCCGTTTAAGAACACAGGAAATTCAAGAAGTTACGGTCGTTCCAGGTGTTAATCCTGCTCATCGCATTATGGATTTGGTGATTGCAAATCGCAAAAAAAACAATCCCATGGATCACGATGCATTTCGCTACAAAAGCTATAGCAAAGTGATTGCCGATGGTGATTCGACAGGACTTAGTCGAGCCATCGATTCCTTGAAAAAAGATACCCTGAATTCAGATTCGATTCAGCCACCGAATGATGAATTAGAAATCAATGATTTCTTGACAAAAAGTCATTTATTCATGATTGAGTCTACTTCCATTCGAACTTTTGTTCCACCCGCAAGGGACCACGAAGAAATCATCGCTTACAAAGCGTCAGGTGTTTCCGATCCCTTTTTCGCCACTTTTGCCAAAAGTTTGCAAAGCTTTAGTTTCTACGATAATCAGTTTAATATTGGCAAACGAACTTTCATCAATCCGATAGCACTCGGTGGAACGAAACGATATCTTTTCATTTTAGAAGACACGACTTACGTTGGCAGGGACACCGTTTTCCACATTGCTTTTCGTCCAAGGAAAGACAAAAATTTTGATGGAATGGAAGGAACGCTTTACATCAACACAGACGGCTATGCTGTGGAAAAAGTAATTGCTACGCCGAAAGATCCTGGCAGTGTTTTTCGCGTTACGATTATTCAGGAATACCAGAAATTAGAAGGCAAGAAATGGTTTCCTAGTAAATTGAGTTCAGAATTTCAATTTCCGTTCATTTCTTTCGTGGTGGGAAATCAGCCGGTACACGTCGTTGGAAAATCCAATACTTATATTGAAGAAGTGGAAATAAATCCCGAAAAAGTCAAACGTTCCTTGTTTACAAATGCGGAAGTAGAAATAGCGGAAGGAGCTGAAAAAAAAGAAGACAATGACTGGAGCCCACTTCGAAAATATGAGTTGACCGAAAAAGAAAAAAACACATACGAAATTTGGGATACACTTGTTAAAGAATCGGATTTAGACAAAAAATTGTACTTGGCAAAAGTCGTTCTGGACGGCAAAATACCGATGAAATATTTCAATACGGATATCAATCGTATTGTCAAATTCAACCATTACGAAGCCTTTCGAGTTGGATTGGGGGCAGAGACCTCCAAACTGCTATTTAAACCGGCAACACTCAGTGGTTATTTCGCTTATGGAACCCGTGATAGAGCATGGAAATACGGTGGTTTTTTAGACATCCATATTCTGCCGAAAAAGCAATTTGATCTCTCTTTGGTGTACCAGCAAGATGTCATTGAACGCGGAGGTAGAAGTTATTTAAAGGATTTGTATTCCATGTACACTTCCAACAACGCACGAAATCTCTATGCCAATCAAATGGACAGTGAACGATTGGCCAAAGCAACACTTTCTGCTTATCTAACTGGAAATTTTAAAATGGGAATTTTTGCTTCCTATAGTAGGATCGGTTTTAACAATGGATACAACTACTTAGAATCCCCTTTGTCGAGTAAAATTTCAGGAATGGATGTTGCCCTGTTTGGAGCCGAAATCAGCTGGCGCATGCGCGAAAAAATCATGATTGTCGGTGAAAAATATGTCGCCATTTCACCAACCAAATTTCCCATCTTGTATGTTAAAGCGGAACAAGCCTTGTCAGGAATTTATTCGAGTTCCTCCACTTTTTCGCGAATTTATACAGAGATCAAACAAAATATTACGGTTCGAGGCGTCGGTGAATTCGTCTACAGAATAAGTGCTGGTAAAACATTTGGCGATGCACTTTTGACTTATGCGCAAACCATGCTTAATTCTGCTGCCAAGCGAGTTGCCTTTTCTGTGTCCGTTCCAAACACATTTGAAACACTGCTCTCAAGTTCTGTTTATTTACAGGAACAAGTAAGTCTATTCACCCGATTCAATTTCAACAAATGGAAAAGTTTGAGTAAAAGATTCCAACCTCAAATTTCCTTGCATCACGCCGTTGGATTTGGTAATGTGGTGGATCAATCCAACCATTTTTACACAGCACCGTTCACCGGTTTAGAAAAAGGATATTACGAAGCTGGACTTTTGATTAATGATATAATCGGGATGAATCGCTTTTCAATGGGATTGGGTGGTTTCTACAATTATGGACCATATAGTCAACCCAAAGTGGATAAAAACATTTTTGTGAAACTAACCTTGGGATTGATCATTGAATAAGCAATTTACCCATTCATTGGAAAATTTAGAACTTTCCAATGTACCTGTCCAAAGCTGGTGTTCTTTGATTTGGCCGATTAATTCTTCGTTTTGAAATTCTTCATCCATAGGAAAAATGTATCGAATCGAAACTTGGCAATTCTCTTCTTTACCAATATCCAATAACGTAACACGTCGATTTTGAAGTTTTATACCTTCCGAATGCAGCGCTGGCAGAGTTAAATGGTATTCTGGTATAGAGACCAGTTTTTTCCAATCGATAACCAAACCGCCTATCTTATGACTATATGCCTTGTTTAGAATATTTAAGCCCTTAATTTGTAAAACAGTCTCATTTAGGAAAGGCGGAACAAAAAGTTTAATTGGGTGACATGTGTTATTTCTGAAGTTTAAGACCAATTCCTCGTTAAATTGCGATACGGACAATGAAATTTCTAAGTTGGTATTCTCTCTTTTTAAAAAAGGTCCCATCTTTTATGACTTTTATTTACAAATCAAAGGTCGATGGAAATCAATATTAAAAAAGTAAATCTTATAGAGAAAAATGTAAAGATTTTATAAAAATCAACGGCATTCAAAAAAACCGACTCGGAAACATACTACCGTAACAAAGAGAAATGTCCCATTAACGTTTCGTACTTGTCCTCTTTTGCACACGAGGTTACGTCGACTTTGTAATTGTAAATTCCTTGTGGGGCTTTTTCATTTCCATAAAAACCATCCCAGCCGACAGACTGATCATAACTTTCCCAGATTTTTTCGCCCCAACGATCAAAGATTTGCAGATGCCAATCCGTCGCTTGCAAAGCAACTTCGGGTTTCCATTCATTGTTGAATTGGTCTCCATCCGGTGTGAAGGCGTTGGGAATAAAAATAGTGAAAGGTTCGATGTATAATTTATAGGTGCTACTATCTTCACAACCGTATTCGTTTGCAACGATTTGAAGTACATTTTTATACCCCGAACTTTGATACAAATAAGGGAAAATCGCTGGTACTCCGCTTGCGAAAATACCATTGTCATCTGGATAATAAGAAATATGGGATGCCCCAATGGAATGATCGATGAAAACGACTTCGGAATTGCAAATATCTGTAACATCCGTAGAGGTCGTGAACCCAGCCGTTGGTCGCGGACGAACGTTGACCAAATCATTTTTCGTAAGTGTTAAATCCGCAAGGCATCCCGTCGTGGTCTGAATATTCAAGGTAATTGGATAAATACCCGGATTCGCAAAAAGGTGCGTAGGGTTTTGAAGTGTAGAGGTCGTTCCGTCACCAAAACTCCACAAATAATCGATAGGCGTATCTGAAACACTCATGTCGAGGAAATGTGCCATGAACGGAGCACATTGCAGACCTGGCTCAATTCCAAAGGCTATGATTGGCTCTCCATAAACAAAAACGTTTGATGAAACAGACTCCGAACATTGCAAATACGAACCCGTTAAAATTGCTGTATGATTTCCTTGAGTATTATAAACAACATTGTTTACCGTTGTTCCTGTGCCGGTTGAAGGGGTGGCTGCATTGCCAAAATTCCACGAATAGGTAGCAATACTAGGTCCGCTCACGGTTCCCACAAAATCAAAACTGTTACCCGTAATACACAAGGAATCTTGGTGTGTAAAGGACAGGATTAAATCCTGGTAAATCTCATAATTAAATTGGACGGTATCGAAACAATTCCCCGTGGAACCCGCAATTAATTGAATGGTATAATTTCCTGGGCCGGCATACGTATAACTTGGGTTGGCTTGATGACTGGTATCTGCCAACGTTGTTGGGTCTCCAAAATTCCAATAATAAATAAACGAGTTGGTCGACGTACTGGTGAATGAGATGGTTTGTCCGTCGCACTCATAATCACTTGGCATTGAAAAATTAGAAACAGGCGCGCCATAAATTACGACATCTTTCGTAATCTCTGCATGACATTGATTTCGATCGGCCGTTAATGTCACCGGAAAACTACCCCATTGATTGAAAATGACGTTGTTAACATTTTGCGTTGAGGCGTTATTTATCGAAGCGTTCGGACCAAAATTCCAAGAATAAGTGGTGGTGGTTGGTACAACCGGTACACTGGCAATACCCATAAAATCTACACTGTTGTTTTCAAAACAGACTGAATCGGTTGCGGTAAAGTCTATGGTAAAAGTATTGTCCAACACAACCGTCATATAAGCCGTATCAGAACAAGGCCATCCCGGATTTACAACCAATCGAGCGACATACGTTCCCGGTAACGGATAGGTATAAGAAGGTGCAAATGCCGAACTAACGTCGGTTGTGATCCCTGGAACTCCAAAATCCCATTCATAATTTGTGCCTCCGTAACTGTTGTTGACAAAGTCAACATTCAAACCATTACAATAACCCTGAAAAGTCGGTAAATCCGTTTGCAAGGGCAAAATTGCTTGAAGAGTAATGACACAATTGATTACGTGAAAAAGAAAATCACGCGTATTGCCTCCCAAATAAACTCCGTTGCGGTATTCATCGACCCGAATTCCAACCACAAAAAGCCCCGTCAAGTTAGGGCTCGCTGTTAATATTCCCGTGACTGGATTGATTTGCAAACTCGAACCTGGCCCCAATTGTTGGGTAACGCTATGACCTACTTCCCATTGAACAAAAGGATAATTCGGTGGCGGAATAGGATTGGGTGCTGGAGCGCCACCCGTTGCTCCCGCATAAGGTGTAACCAAGGAGTAGGTCAACTGGTCTCCATCTGGATCCGTTGCAGAATGATTGAAAATTAAATCATCGTTGTTGCAAATAACCAAAGGTGGATAATTGGTAAAACGCGGGCTAGAATTCGCCCACATATTGGTTTCGGATCCTGGAATATGTGTTACGATGGTGAGTCCTGTATTGGTAGCGTCGATAATGTTGATGATGGCTGGTTGACGACAGCAACGCTGGTAAGCAACGGTGTATCCGCCAGGAATGGGTGGCAGTGTCACTGCATTCGATACGTAGACGGCTCTTTCGGTGCAAATTCCTGAAGGCGCTACAACACAAGGATTGTTGAAAATAATTGGCAAAATGGTACTTCCTGGAAAGGAAATGTTCACGTTCATGACACGGACATTCGAAGAATTAAAAATGCCTAATGGAAGAGGATTGTCATAAACCGCACCGTTTATCGTATTGCAATCTCGGTACAAGGAAACATAAAATTTGTATTGATTGTTGCCCAAATAGTCGTAGTAGATATCTCCACCGACAATATGTGTCGCCATGGCATTGAATTGTTGCAACAAAACAATGACCATCAGAACCAAACTATTTCGAAATCGATATTTCATTTCATTTCATTAGACGACCATTTTCTCAAAAAGATGCGTCATATTCCTGCTTTTTTTAGAGCGATTCGAATGAAGAATACCCTAAATCATAAATCAATTTATGGCAATTTACAATTTTATTGTCTTCATCCTTAGACGCTTCAACAAATTTAGGCAATCTTAAGGCAAATAACTTAGCTTTCGCCGTGTAATACGATTTTCTGCTCGGGTGATCTGGATGACAGACATTGAGAATTTCTCCCCAAAAATCACGTTCAATTATCCGATCAATAATTTGAATGATATCTTTTCTGTGAATGAGATTCACTTTTCCTTCAGGGTTTTCATTCACCTCCTTTTTCACCAAATAATGAACTGGGTGCCGATCTTCTCCTATTAGACCAGCCAAGCGTAAAATAGTGAGTCGTTTTCCACAGGCCTGTCGCAAAGCCAATTCCGCTTCTAACAATCGATTCATATCGCCGTTGGCAAATTCGTAATCTTCTCGGGCGTCAGTTATATTGGATGGATAAACACCCGTGGAACTGGTAAAAATAACGTTGGCTTTGCTGGAAATAAATGGCAGAAATTGCAACAAACCCGCAGCATAATTTCCATTTTGGAAAACACTCGGTGGCAAATTTAAAATGAGCAAATCAACTGCTCTCAATTTAACTTGCAAATCAGATGAGAGTCCTTCCTCTTGGTTCCAATAAACAACTTCAACAGCTCTATCGAGTGACTGCTCGGTCATTTTTTCACTATCCCGAGACGTTCCCCAAACTTGCGCACCGCGTTGACTCAAATGTTCCGCCAAACGTGAGCCCAACCAACCCAAAGAAATAACTCCAATTTTTGTCCCTTTCAAATCCATCTAACGAAGATAAGCTTTGGTCTTGTGAAATTTCGTTAATGCAACATTTAATCTGTTTTTCTCGATCTTTTTTCCTGATTTCTCAAAAGGCAATTCGTAAATTTAGCCCATGGAATTTGCAAAAAGTTATACGCGCTGGCATTGGGTTTCTTTGGTCCTAATTTACTTGGTAATTGTGGCGGGAAGCATCGTTCGAACCTCAGGAAGTGGCATGGGTTGTCCGGATTGGCCGAAATGTTTTGGTCAATGGGTTCCCCCGACTCAAGAATCTCAATTGCCCGATAATTATCGTGAACCTTTGTTGGATAAACGGTTGAAAAAAGCGGAAAAATTCACCCGATTCTTATCCGCTATTGGCATGCGTGATGTGGCAGAAAAATTAAAAAACGACCCTTACCTATTGGGGGAAGAACCTTTCAATGCGCGACGAACTTGGACGGAATATGGAAATCGCTTGGTTGGATTTTTGGCCGGCAACTTGGTTTTGTCCCTGTTTATTTGGACGATTGTACGCTACCGAAAAAATAGAACCTTACTAATTTTAACGGGAATAAATGCGCTTTTAATGGCTTTTCAAGGTTGGTTTGGGTCCATCGTTGTTGCTTCCAACTTGGTGCCTTGGACAATAACCGTTCACTTATTAGCTGCATTACTCATTCTCGGCATCGAATTGTACATCATTCACAAAGTGAGCAAAAAGCAAAGCCGTGAAATCGCAATAAATCGCAATTTAAAAATTGTACTTGTGATTAGTTTAATCATCACCGTTGGTCAAATGTTTTTAGGAACCCAAGTGCGGGAATCGATTGATGCCTTGTATCGTCAAGGATTTGGACGTGAAACTTGGTCTGAAAAATTAGGTTTAACTTTCCTCGTTCACCGAAGTTTCTCATGGTTGGTGTTGATCATGTTGGCTGTTTTGGCTTACATCAATGAAAAATCGGAAAAGGAAAGAATTTTTCGTTGGGCATTTGGCATTCTGGCTATTGAATTGACTTCTGGCGTCGTATTGGCTTATTTCGATTTACCAAGTTGGGTTCAAGTTTCGCATTTGTTATTTGCGTCGATCATTCTTGGAATTTTGTACATCGCCTATCTTCGCAGTCGGGTAAAAGGATAATCCAAAGAAAGAGTTCCAAAAATTTGCGGAATTCAACTCGAGAACACTATATTTGCACCCACAAATACAGAAAATTCTGTGTTTTGGTCCTATAGCTCATTCGGTTAGAGCAACTGACTCATAATCAGTAGGTGCTTGGTTCGATTCCAAGTGGGACCACGTTTAAATATAAAAGCCTCCAAGTTGGGGGCTTTTGTTGTTTTGGGAGGTCCTACAAATACTGCAACAAATCGTGCTTCAGGACAAAAAGCACCATCCCGGTTTTGGATTTCACCGCCAATTTATCGAAAAGTGACTCGCGGTATCCATCCACCGTTCTCGCCGTAACACTCATGATGTCGGCGATTTGATCGTAAGTAAATTCTTGTTGATCACAGACCAATTTCAAAAATTCTTGCTCCCGATCGGTCAAGTCTTCTAAAATAATTTCTTGCTGTGTTTTGGTTTTTTGCGTCACGTCGTTGGTCAGCGACAAGGTCAAGAATTCATTGTGATAATAACCGCCGTTCAAAATCGATTCAATAGCTGTTTTTAAAACCACTGCACTGCAATTTTTCATTAAAAACCCACGAACTCCTTGGCGAAACAAACGGATAATGCTCTCCTCGTCACTATTCAGTGTTAAGATCAGAATAGGGGAATCGAAATCAGTATTTTGCAATTTCTCCACCAATTCTTCTCCACTCATTTCTGGCATATTCAAGTCCATCAATACAAGATCTGGTCGAGCCATCGTTGGTATTGCCTCCCAAAAAGATAAGCCTGACTCGTATTCGCCAACGACAGAGTATGGACCCAATTTCTCGATCAACACTTTTAAACCACTTCTTACAATGGTGTGATCGTCAATTAAAACAATTGCTTTTTTTTCCATGCTCAACGAAATCTTGTATTTACAACTTTGGTTTCTCAAAAAAATAACGTGTTCCCTGTCCAACATTCGAAGTAATCAAACAGTCTAAATTCGCCAATTTGGCTCTTTTCACAATGTTCCTCAAACCGGAGGCTTTTTTATGGGTTACAATCCTTTCATAATCAAAGCCTGCTCCATCGTCTTTGACTTCCAATGAGAAGTCAGTTAGATTTAAATGAACGAAAAGATTTTTTGCTTTGGCGTGTTTCAATGCATTTTGAGTTATCTCTTGAAAAATACGAAAAACTATGAGTTCTTGGTCCTTTTCCAAATTTGATTTTTCACCCTGTACGGTCAATTGAATGGCAAAACGGCGAAGCGAATTCAAACGTTCTATTTCGATTTGAATGGCAGCCAATAATCCACTGTCACCAATAAAATCAGTATTCAATGACTTGCCCAAGAGTCGCAATTGATGCGTTATTTCCGCAAGATAGCTTTCCAATGAATTGAAGTTGGACCCATTGTCGGGTAAATCAAATTTCTGGTTTTCAATTTCAATGTGCATCGCCGTCAACAACTGTCCAACATTGTCATGCAGTTCGTTCGCAAATTGGGCCATTAAATTTTCGCTTACCTCTGACTCCATTTGTCGGATTTCCTTTTCAAAACTCAACTGAGCCTCCGCGAGATTTTTTTCTTGTTGAATGCGCTGTCGATTGGCATAAAAAAATGTAATGACAATTCCAGCTACCAAAAGTAGAATGAGCAATGTTCCGGCTACAATACTTATTAAAATTGGATTCATACTTCGTATTAACTTTCAATCAAATTTAACCAAGAATAATTGTTCATTCTGCTCACTTTTCGTCTGGAATCTGCTTTCTAAAGCCGAAATACAGAATTATAAACGAAATGAGTAAAAACGCATATTTCATTAAACCCAATGTGACAGCGATGTAATGGTAAACAAAAGACCAGATTTCGAAATAATTGGTTCGTAAATAATTATTCATCGAGATAAATGGCACACTGCCAGCAAAGTAGATAAGCAAGCCCAAGGTGGCCCAAATTTCAGGTGACTTCCACCATGCCGTTACGGATTCAAATGAAAATTTATAAAATGCAATTGTGGCAAGCACAGTAAAGAAAATACAAGCCGTGAGATCTGCCCAATTTACATATTCGTTTAAACCTTGGTAAGACAATTGCCAAAAATAAACAGTCAGGAACAGTACATTTGCGATGATTACGAGTACTCTAATCTTTCTCGCAATCAGCACTTGCCAAAACGCTAGAAAGGTAATTTCCATCTCCAACAACAATTGCCCATTCATTATCCAGGTATTAATTACTTTTTGTCCTCTGGACAGGTAGTAGTAATGATGCGACAAGGCAGCCAAAATGAAAAATAAAGCAATTGAACTTTGAATTAAAAGCAATTTGAAAAAAGTACTTAGTTTGGAGTAATAAACGTACCCCAATACATTCACCATTAAGCAAAAGATGAGAATGAATGTATCGATTAAGCTTAAATGCATAGTACTTTTAGATGGATACGAATATAGTTAAATCCGCTTAAAAAAACTTGGTGGTTTACAACAGATCAAATCCATAGTACATCGTTCCAGATGGATTCCAGATGGATCTATTTGCGAATTTTCCTGCAAACTGGCCCCGAGCATTGATTTCCGTTGAAAAGAATAAAATGATTTGTTTCACAGAAAACGCAGCCACATTTTTTAGCACGGTTACACCATTTTTAAGTACCAATTCTGTGTTGTCATTGTCATTTAATTCTGCAAAAATCGTTTGAAAGGGTATGCTGATTCCTGCTACGTCCTCTCCTTCTACAAAGCCGGTGAAATTGGCAGCTTCAGGAGTGTGTTTGGCCGTAAAATTCGCCTTAAACAAGTCCATCGCATTTTTCATATCCACTGAATTGGTTTGCACAAATACATCATTCTCAAAATAATAAAGCGAACCTGCTTGTGTTTCATTGTATAGATACGAATAGGTGCTTACATCAAATGAACTGAAGGAAAGAAAAATCGGTTGGTAATACAATTTCATCACGATATCCGCTCCGATCATTTCAGCACCATAATTTATCCGTAATGCGGTTAGACATTTTTTGTCGGCAGTCGCGTATCCAGCTACCTCATCGTACAAGAGTTCTAGCTCACTTTTTGAAATAGTTTGCACATCCACATCAAATGAGGCATTGTTCAATCGAACTAAATTTTGTCCGTCAGTAACTGCTCTGGCAGCTTCAGAAACCGTCACAACCGATAAAACCAAATTCAATTCGTCTTCATTTGGCAATGGGGAATTCACACCTGACATAAGTACTTTTGTTTAGTTCAATACAAAACTGCAAGAAAAAAAGCATAAAATAACTATTAACGAACGGGAAAAATACCCGCATTTTTGGGGGAATTCCCCTAAATTAACTAGGTTTCCCCCTTGTGTAAGGGGAATGGATTTTCTTCCTTTGTACCACGCATCTGCAATGCTTGCAACACAGATTTTTCTACGGAAAATTCAGAAGACATTCAACCAAGGCACATTAAGACTGAGAAAGAGTTTACTATTGTTAAAACCTCACCAACTTTGGTGAGGTTTTTTTGTGTCCAAAATTTCTTTATTCTTTCACAATCAGCTAAATTTCACTCTATCTTTGCACTTGTGAAGAATCTACTTTTTTTTGCTTTTCTTTTTGCGTCGACTTACTTGAAAGCGCAAGATTCTTTGATTTGGGTTTCTTTTCACCCGTCTGTGAAGCAAAATAAAGGCTTTGACGTTGCCAAACCTACTCTCTATCAAAATTATTATCCCACTTTTCAGGTTCCCAACGGACAGAAAATTCATTCCTCCTATAAAATTTTAGCCAAAGGTAAATCCGATGTTGTGCGCGTTCAATTGCATGGAGATACCACGCTCGACTGGTCGCAAGTAACCTTTTATTTTGGGCAAGAAGAGTTAATTCCTCGGAGAATCGACAAGACCACTGCCATTCTAATACTATCCAAACCCACTGTCTCTAATGATGTTTTAGCCGTCTACAATGGGATGCTGATAGGGAAACTCAAAACGATGGTTTACCCCGAAAAGAAAAAATCCGTGGTCGTGGTTCCTCTGTCGAATAAACCGCTAAAAGAAAAGATATTAAAAGAACAACTCCAGCAAATTTACAGTCAAGCCAACATTGCTTTGGCTGTTGAAATTGCACCGCCCTTTCAAACCGCTGTTTTTACACCCCAAACTATTTTTAGTTCAACCGATTCCTTGCACAATCGGTATTCTGGTCAGATGCGCTTGTTGCGGGATCAATATTTCACGGAGCATCCAGGTGCCGATCGTAATGCATTTTATCTTTTTATCATCCCTGGGTTTTTGGAGGCTCGTTTGACGGGATTCATGGTGCCGGACAAGGCGATTGGTTTTGTTCCGTATCAAACGAGTCAAAACCGTTTGGCCATTCAATTGGCACGCACTTTAGCACAAGGGATGGGTGCGCTAGACGACGATTGGATTCATGCTTCTCATCTGGTTACGGAGAACCTAATGGATACCACTCATGGTACAAAATTGACCCATTTCCAAATCACGAAATTGCAGCGAGACATCTCGATTTACTCGCGACTCGATGCGTATGAAAATGTAAAAACCAACAACGGTACGATCGCCTATTATTTTTGGGAAGAAGATGAAAATGGAGCTATTATTTTGGACGGGAAGAGTTACTCAAATGGACTTCGGCAACCCTTCAAAATGAATTTTTTGGCGTATCGTTTCGACGTTAAATATGCCATTATGCGGCCTTTCTTTCGTTTCGGAAAATACTATATTTCGATACTCAACTTTCTTTTTCTTTTTGGATTACTTTTCCTGCTTTTTTGGCAGCGGAGAAAAATAAAAGAACTTTGGGAACGCAAACATTGGAGAAATAGTTGGCGGCGGATGCTCTTTTGGCTGAGTTTGGTCATTGCCTTTTTTCCATTAAAATACAGTTTTGGCTGGGGAAATGATTTCTTAGATATTTTCAAAAAAGTTTCAGGCCCTATTCCAGAATTGCAAGATTTGACCTACCGCGAAGCCAAGCAAAAATTGTTCAGTATTGCTGAAATTCGCAAACAAGGTGAAGCCAATTTGTGTTCCGAAATTCTCGTCCGAAAAAAGGGGACGTGGGAAATGAAGAAAAGAGGTCAAGTTTTGTATTTTGAATTGCAGGAAAAACCCAATGGGGAAGAACCAAGTTTGCATTTGGTTGCCACCAACGACAGCCTGATTTTGGAAAATGAAAATTTCCAAGGATTTGCGCGGACGCATTACTTGGTCTACACACGAAAATCTGTTGACGGGGAAACCATTGGTCAAGAAGTTTTTACGTACAATCGTGAAAAAATTGAAAGCCTGAAGAATCAAGTCAATCCTCCACGGCGGATTTTGGTTTTTGCCAATGGCTATCGACCTACGTCAACGGGGCAAAATTTTGGCGAAAGTTTTAAAGGAATTCAGTCGAAAGGACTGGAATATCCAAATTCCAGCAATTACATTTACAAATTTGACCGCTACGATTATTGGCAACCGTGGAACGAAATCAATTTGCAATTTCAAAACCGTATCAATCCATCTTTTACGTTTTACGCGGATGGACATCATTCCGTTTCAACATCTGATTACAAATCACTTATCAATTTTACACGCATTTCTCAAGCCTACCCTTTACGTTGTAAAAATCCAAAAAAACATACCTGTTGGCGCGTGAAAAATGATGAATTCACTCGTTTCATTTTACCCACGACTCAAACCGAAAAACTGCTCAAAATGTCTGCCAATCATGCCGGCTTTGCTTACCGTAAAAAGAAAGGAAGAATCGCAGGAATGAACCTACTTCAAGAGTTAAATCCATTTCCCAATCAGTCTGAAAATGATACGTTGTTTATCGTAGCCCACAGCATGGGTTACGCCTATTCGTTAGGGATGATTGAAGTATTGCGTGGCAAAATCAACTTTGGCGGTTTTTACATCCTCGCTCCTGAAAATGCAAAAAGTGGCTATGTGAATCCTGACGAATGGCAACAAGTTTGGCAATACGGAAGTCGCTTCAATCTTACAAATTCAGATGCTCCTTGCCTACAAGACGGCATAGCGCCTCAAACCGGTGCCAAGGGTTTATCGTTTGAAAATCGTGTTTTCATTCCAGAAAATCTTTACTTACGAAAGGGATTCTTCGATTCTCATTTTGTGGGTTACTACGACTGGATTCTAAAGATTCCAGCCACCGAAAAAGGCTACATGAAGCAGCGGTAACTTTCTGGTTCCGTCTCTTCAATTACAGCATTTTTTTGAAATCACCACTCAACAACCACAAGTCCAAAATAGAGGTTTGCAAAGCCAGAGTAGCCGACAACTGTCTGTTTTTGGTCTGAATGACAGAAAACTGAATTTCACGCAATTCCAAATCTGTGATTGCTCCATTTACGTAGGATTTCCGGGCAATGACATAGATTTCTTCCGCGTCAAGTAACGAGTTTTGGTCCAATTCATACAATTGTTTTGCGTAGTCGTAATTGTCAAAGGCAGCCTGCAATTCATTTGCAATCATCTGCGATTTTTTCTCGACATACAACGCTGCTACTTCTTGTTGTAAACTGTTGTTTTTTAATTCAGTAAAGGTTGATAAGCGGTCTAAAATATTCCATTTTAAACTTATCCCAAAGCTAGGGCCCAAACTTCGATTAGAAACCAAAAATCCCGCTTGACTCTGTGACGTTCCAAAGGCATATTGGCCGTATAAGTTCAACTGGGGGAAATAACGTCCTTGGAGTTCTTTGCGCTGCATATCTCGGATGGCGACATTCGATTTTTCAATCAAAAGTGTCGTGTTTTGGTCCAAAGCTTGTTTTGAAATGGATGCTCGATTAATTTCAACTTGTGGCGTGGAAGCAGTTGAAAGATTAAAATTAATTTCTCGTGCATTGCCCATCAACAAAGCCAAATTTAATTTCATTTCGCGAATCGACTTTTGTTGGGCAATCAAATTAGCACTGTCAGAAGCGAGATCCATTTTGGCCTGTAACAAAGCTAGCTCACTCGCCGCCCCATTTTTTCGTTTGAGCGTCAATAACTGAAACCTTTGGCGGGTCAATTCCAATGCTTCTTCAAATACTGCGGTCATTTGACTTTGCAATTGAATAGAGTGATATAAAACGGAAACTTGGTACAACGTCATTTCTACTTGGGCACTCACATTAAGTGTAGCCGCATCCTCCTGCAATTGCAAGCGTTTGTCCGCCGCAAACATGGTGAAACCATCAAAAAAGGTCCAGTCCAAGCGCATATTTGCACTCAAAGCCTGACTTTTCGCTCCGTTCACGTCATTAACTTGACCCGAAATAAATTCTTGCCGCGTATTTGCTACCCCAAAATTCTGGTCTGCATTCACCGAAACTTTTGGCAGATAACCCGCGTTGCCAATGTTGTTTAAATTGGCAATTTGTTCCGCTGAATTTCGAACAATTCGGATATCGAAATTGTATTCCAATGTTTTTTGAATCACTTCTTCAAAAGTCAAAACGCCCTGCGAAAAACTGAGTGACGAGATGAATAATACTATAATTAATGCGACTGCTTTCATTTTTTCTTTTTTGAAGTAACGTAAATGTATAGTCCAGGAATCACGTACAAGGTCAACAACAAGGAAAATGCTAATCCCCCAACGATGGAAATCCCCATTGGAACACGACTGGTGGACGCTTCTCCCAAGGCCAACGCGATTGGCAAAGCACCAAGTATGGTCGCCAAGGTTGTCATTAAAATCGGTCTAAATCGAGTTGCGGCGGCATCAATAATAGCGGCTTTAATGGCCAATCCCTCGTCCTTTCTTTGATTCGCAAACTCAACGATTAAAATTCCATTTTTCGTCACCAATCCAACCAAAACGATAATACCAATTTCAGAGAAAATATTCAAGGTTTGATCCGTTAGCCACAAAGAAAGCATCGCTCCAGCAAGTGCTAAAGGTACTGTGAACATGATAATTAATGGATCTCGAAAGCTCTCAAACTGGGCTGCTAAGACCAAATACACCAAGATTAATGCCAACAAGAAAGCAAAGACCAAACTGCCTCCACTTTCGGCAAATTCTTTTGACGTTCCGGCTAAACTATGCGAAAAACTTTCAGGCAACACTTTCGATGAAATTTGATCCATCGCCTCGATCCCATCGCCAATGGTCAATCCTTCGCTCGGTTGGGCAGAAATGGTCGCAGAAACATATCGATTGTATCGGAAAAGCTGAGGCGGACTGGACTCATTTCGTACGGTGACCAAATTGTCCAAAGGCACCATTTGTCCCGTTTCGCTTCGCACCTGAATTCCTTTCAAATCGGAAGGCTCGTCGCGTTTTTCTTTCATGGCTTGTCCAATTACTTGGTATTGTTTTCCATTTTTAATGAAATACCCAAATCGTTGTCCGGAAAAGTAGAGTTGCAAAGTTTGCGCAATATCTTGAACGGAAATTCCTAAACTCGCAGCTTTGTCTCTATTGATATCCACTTGCAGTTCTGGTTTGTTAAATTTCAAATCCACATCTACAATGGAAAAAGCAGGATCCGTGCTCGCTGCCTGCATAAATTTTGGAAGCACCTCTTTCATTGCCTCAAAACTTGGAGCTTGGAGAACATATTGCACCGGCAGTCCAGACTGACGACCACCACCAATGGTTTGTTCTTGAATAATAAAGGAACGGGCAAAATTGTAAGCCGCAATTTTCGGGGAGAGGTCAGCGACTATTTCGGCTTGGGATCTTTTCCGATCTTTCGCCGGAACTAAATTGATGCGGACAAAACCTTTGTTGACAGAAATCGAAGCACCAAATCCTGGTGAGGTGACGGCCAATAAATTGTCTTTCTCAGCCATGGTATCCACCAAATTGATCAATTGCAATTGGTGCTCATCCATCCGCTCGAACGAAGTTCCTTCCGGTGTATTCGACATGATCAAAAAGCGACTTTTGTCCTCCATGGGAGCCAATTCTGTTTGTAGACTTCTTCCGCTCAAAAAAATCGTTGCGATACAAACGACCATCAAAATAAGTGCTATCCACGGACGTTTCATGAAAGATGTCAAAGAGTTGCGGTAACCATTCAACAATCCATCCAGTACTTTTTGTGACATCCGATAAAAATGAGAATGTTTTTCCTTCTTTTTCAAAATACGTGAACTCATCATTGGTGTCAAAGTCAAGGAAATAAAGGCCGAAATCACCACGGAACCAGCAACGACTACCCCAAACTCACGGAACAACCGACCTGTCAAACCTTGAAGAAAAATAACGGGTAAAAAAACTGCAATTAGCGTAATCGTCGTAGAAATAATGGCAAATAAAATCTCTTTTGAGCCTTTGTGCGCTGCTTCTTTTGGATCTTCCCCTTTTTCAACACGGGCAAAGATGTTTTCCATTACCACAATAGCGTCATCGACGACCAGACCAGTAGCCAAAACAATACCCAATAAAGTCAATAGATTAATCGAGAAATCCGACAGATACATGATGAAAAATGTACCAATCAAGGAGATTGGAATCGCAATAATCGGAATCAAAGTCGTTCGCCAATCGCGCAAGAAAAGGAAAATAACCAGCACAACCAATCCAAAAGCAATTAGAATGGTTTCCTCAACTTCCGAAATGGATTTACGAATGTTTTGAGTGGCATCCAAGGCAATTCCTAAGGTGACATCCTTGGGTAATTCCTTTTTAATTTGGTCCACTTTTTTGTAAATTTCATCGACAATTTCAATGTAATTGGCGCCCGGTTGAGGATTCACAGCAATACCAATCATCGGTGTTCCATGATTCCCGCGCAAAAGCGTCCGTTCATTCTCAGGCGACAAAACCGCACGACCGATGTCTTTTAAGCGAATGATTTCAATGCCTTTTTTGGCAACAATCAAGTTGTTAAATTCCTCTTCTGTAGTCAATCGACCAAAAGTTCGAATGGTCAATTCTACCGTATTTCCTTCAATTCGTCCGGAGGGCAACTCTACATTTTGGGCCAACAAAGCTTGGTTGACTTCCACAACCGTCAGATTATAACCCGCCATTTTTTCGGGATCCAAATTGAATTTCATGGCAAATTTCTTCTCGCCCCAAATTCGGATTTCACTCACCCCTTTGATGGTTTGCAAACGCTCTTTGAAGACGTTGTTCCCCAATTCCGTTAATTCCAATAAGGTTTTGCGATCGGATTGTACCGTCAAAGAAAAGATAGCATCTGAATTGGCATCTGATTTGGCTACGATGGGCGGATCGGCGTCTTCAGGAAGTTTCCGAACGGCTGCTGATACTTTATCTCGGACATCGTTGGCAGCAGCATCCAAATCCACACTCAAGTCAAATTCAACCGTCACCGTACTTCGTCCATCTGAGCTAATTGAACTCATGGTTTGAATACCCGCTACTCCATTGATGGATTCTTCCAGCGGTTCTGTAATTTGCGATTCGATGACATCGGGATTGGCTCCCGTGTAATTGGTCGTTACGGTTATAATTGGTGGATCGACTGAAGGAAATTCTCGAATTCCCAAATAGGTAAAACCGATAAAACCGAAAATGACGACAACAATGGACATCACCGTTGCCAGAACAGGTCGATTGATACTTAATGACGCTATATTCATTTTTTTACGATTTTTACGTTGACAGGTGTGCCAGCTCTAACGGCTAACAATCCGGTTATTAGTACTTTTTCACTCGCTTTTACATCTCCAATTATCTGTACTTTTTCAGCGGTTCGTATCCCAATTTCCACTGGTACTTCAACCACCTCACCGTTTCGTACAACGAAGATTTTCTGTCCTTTCAAAACTGGAATAATGCTTTCGGAAGGCACCATAAAGGCGTTTTGTTCCTTCCCTAAATCATAGTCAACTGAAACAAATGTTCCAACCATCAATTTGCCGTGATTCTGTGCTTTTGCGCGCAGCGTGAGCATTCTTGTTTCGGCATCAATCAGCGGTTCGTAGGCATATACTGCGGCCGAAAAATCATCTTGCGAATGGTCTGTCTTGAAAGTAATGGTCTGCCCGATTTTCACGATGCTGGCATAACTTTCAGAAATCGCAAACTCAATTTTTATCGGATTTTCCTGAATGATGGTTGTAATAGCCGTACTTGGAGAAATGAAAGCGCCTTCACTCACTCTTCTCAATCCGATACGACCCGAAAATGGTGCGCGAAGCGTGGCTTTTGAAATTTGCACATTGACCAAATCAATTTGAGATTGGATGTTCGCCAGTTGAGAAGCCGATTTTTCATATTCTTCCAAACTAATTCCTTTTGCGTCCAACAAAACCTTTTTGCGTGCTTCGTCTTTCCGCGCCAAATCGGCTTCTACGTGCAAACTGGCTCGTTGCGCTTTTAAAATATCCGTATCCACGACCAACAAAACCGCTCCTTTATTGATGGTTTGTCCTTCCTGAAAATTAATTGATTGGATACGACCCGATACTTCACTGAACAATTGAACTTCCTCATTGGGAAGAATGGTGCCGGGAATAGAAATGACGCGCGCGACATCTCCTGGTTCAATTTCAACCACCTCAACGGTAGATTTCATTCCCGCATTGGGAGCAGATTTAATTTCCTTGTTATCACTGCCGCAAGAAAACAGCATCCATACTAGACCTAAAACGGTCAAAATCACTTTACTTTTCATGCTTATTTTTGATTTGGTCGATTGTAAAAAATTTCAATATCTTCGATTGGTAAATTTTTCGATTTACACACCATGAGGGACAACATTTCTTTGAATTCTGTACGCTTTTCTTCTGGAATAAAGTCGAGAAAATATGTATTGGTTTCCCGCAATCCATCTTCAATTTCTTGAATCCAAGGTTTTGCTTTTTCCGTTACACACAATAAATGCTGTCTACGATCTGCCGGATTTACCAAACGCTCCACCCAGCCATCTTCGGTGAGTATATCCAATACGCGAACCAAACTCACTTTGTCCGTAAGTACTTGGTCTGCCAATTCCTGTTGACTTATTTTGCCTGAATTTTTGCCGATAATATACAATGGGAAATAATAACGCTCGATCGGTGTTCCGGCCATGCGCAAAGCCAATTGTCCAATGTATTGCTTCGTTAAAATCGCAAAAATCCTACTCAGCGGCCACTCTGTTTGAATCATAATTTATCAATAGTATACAATGTTAACTATTAACACGGTAAATTGTTTTTGTTTTAACTTAAATTGGTTAACGTAACCTGTAAAAAGGTAGTCGAACAATTATTTAGTCGCATTTCTTCCTTTCTAAACAATGAATAAAATGATCTTAGTATCTTTAAAGTATAATATTCTATAAGAACCCAATATGAACCTTACCTCTTTACACCAAAACGAAAAACCTGTCTCTGCCAACCTTCTTTTCAAAAGTGAAAATGCAGGAACGGCGATTTCCATTCAAATTTTAAAAAGTGAGCGATTAGCCGAACATAGCACAAAAACATCTGCTGTAGCCGTCTGTGTTTCTGGTAAAGCTATTTTCGAAAATGAAAACGGTGAAAAACACGAATTATCGAACGGTGATTATGTCCTAATCGAACCGCACGTGAAACATTGGATTGACGCCATTGAAACTACTCAAATCCTATTGGTGAAGTAGTAAGCTTTAAAAGTCAATTTCCTGCCTTTTTAAACGGAAGAAATTGAATGACAGAGAAAAAATTAAGAAACGAAAAATAGCATCACGCTGGTAAAAATCCAACTGAAAATAAAGAGGTACACGGCTATTTGGAAACGCATGGAAACTCGTTTGGAGAAGACTGTCATATTCGAACGTTTTTTGATAATTCAACCTTTGGATTACTATTCTCAAATATCCTAATTCAATCTAAATCAAATAGAATGCCACAATTAAGTTTGTGTTAAAAAAAAGCCGCGAATGGACGAATAATAACAAATGTGTTGCTAGTCTCTCTGGTTCCTCTAGGGTATAACAAATCTGATTTGTATCATTCAGCAATGTAACCCAAGTCACAAATCATTCGAAATGAAGTCTCTACTTTTGTCTGACTCTTGATAAAAGAGGGATATAGAAAGAAACACATTTATTAGCAAAAAGATATGAAGTTAGAACAAATTTACACCGGATGTTTGGCTGAAGCGGCTTACTACATTGAATCAAAAGGCGAAATTGCGATTATTGACCCCATGCGTGATACGGCTCCTTATTTGGAAAGAGCGCAAAATGACAATGGTAAAATAAAATACATTTTTGAAACGCATTTTCACGCAGATTTCGTGTCGGGTCACATTGATTTGGCAAAACAAACGGGCGCTTCCATTGTGTACGGCCCAACAACCATGGAAACTGGTTTTGAGAAAATTGTTGCCACCGACGGACAAATTTTCAAAGTAGGCGACATTACCATTGAAGTATTGCATACGCCAGGACATACCATGGAAAGTTCTTGCTACTTATTGCGCGACGAAAACGGTAAAGAAACAGCTTTGTTTTCTGGCGACACCTTGTTTATCGGCGATGTAGGTCGACCTGACTTGGCTCAAAAAGTAATTGCTGAATTAACGCAAGACATGTTAGCAGGGCATTTGTTTGATTCATTGCGCAACAAAATTATGCCGTTGAACAACGATATTATCGTTTACCCGAATCACGGACAAGGCAGTGCATGCGGAAAAAACATGAGCAGCGAACGATTTGATACCTTGGGCAACCAAAAAGCAACCAATTATGCTTTGCGTCCCGACATGACCAAAGAAGAATTCAAAAAAGAAGTATTGACGGGTTTGATGCCGCCTCCATCCTATTTCCCACAAAATGTTTTGATCAACATTCAAGGATATGAATCGTTGGATAGCGTGCTAAACCAAGGAACAAGAGGATTGAATCCAACTGAATTTGAAGTGGTTGCATCCGAAACCAATGCCTTGGTGATTGATACGCGTTCGGAAAAAGAATTCGTCAAAGGATTTATTCCTGGATCCGTTTTCATTGGCATCGACGGTAGTTTCGCGACTTGGTTGGGAACACTCGTACCGGATGTGAAACAAGAAATTTTGATCGTCGCAGAAGAAGGTCGTGAGGAAGAAGTAATTACGCGAATGGCACGTGTTGGATACGACAATGCACAAGGTTTCTTGAAAGGTGGTATTGCCGCTTGGTCTGCCGCTGGAATGCCCGTTGAGTCTATCAATTCGATTGCGCCAGAAGATTTGGCAAAAATGAAACATGCGAAAATTGTCGATGTACGCAAAGCCAGCGAATACCAAAGTGAGCACGTGGTAAATGCGACCAATGCACCTTTGGATTATATCAATGAAAGCATGAAAGATATCTCCAACACAGAAAAAAGTTACATCCATTGTGCTGGCGGTTACCGCTCTGTGATTTTCATCTCCATCTTGCAAGCAAGAGGCTACAAAAATTTAGTGAATGTTTTGGGCGGATTTAGTGCTATCAAAGCTTCCAACGAATATGAATTGACGGAATATGTTTGTCCATCAACTTTGTTATAGTTCTAATTTTACAAGTAAAACAATCAAAAAGGTTCCACAAGTTGGAGCCTTTTTTTATGTTCAATTCAAACTTGTAACAATTGTTACAGAGATTGTTATCGATAAATTTGATATTTAGCCCGCTAAAACAATTTATATGAAACGAATTTTAATTGTCGGTGGAGGAACCGGTGGTATCATGACAGCTGCACAATTCCTTAAAAAAGGAAATGTTAAAGTGACGCTATTGGAGCCAGCTGAATTTCACTATTACCAACCCGCTTGGACTCTTGTAGGGGCAAATACCTACAACTTTGAAAAAACCAAACGCACCATGGCATCCGTTATGCCCAAAGGAGTGGAATGGGTAAAAGAATATGCTGATACATTCGATCCAGAAAAAAATACAGTCACAACTAAAGACGGAAACGTTTTTGAATACGACTATTTGGTCGTGTCTCCAGGAATAAAAATCGATACCACATTGGTAAAAGGATTAACCGAAGCGATTGACAAAGGAGTAGTCTGCAGTAATTATACTGATCCAAAATTTACTTGGAAAGTTTTACAAAACTTCAAGGGAGGAACGGCCTTATTCACGTTGCCGGCAACGCCCATAAAATGCGGGGGAGCTCCTCAAAAAATCATGTATTTGGCGGAAGAGCACTTCAAAAAAGCAGGTGTTCGATCGAAAACAGATATCGTTTTTGCTTTACCAGGTGGCGTTATTTTTGGCGTAGCACCCATTGCGAAAACCTTGATGGAAGTGGTGAAAAAGAAAGACATCAACCTTCGATATCATCATACTTTGGTAGAAGTAGATGCCGAAAAACAAATTGCTTGGTACAAAGTAACGAAAGATCCAGCGGCGGGTGGTTGTGTAATCATGCAAGACCACTCGGAAGGAACTGTTATTGATGAAACCATTAATTTCAATAACAAGGATGTAGAAATCAGTCGGGCGGATGGATTGTTTGGAATCCACTTCGACATGATGCACTTGGCACCACCGCAAACCGCTCCAGATTTTATTAAAAACTCCGCACTCGCAAACGAAGGAGGGTGGATTGATGTAAACATTAACACTTTACAACACAACAAATACCCCAATATTTTCGGAATTGGAGATGCCGCGGCTTTGCCAACAGCAAAAACAGGTGCCGCCATTCGAAAACAAGTACCGGTGGTCGTAGGGAACATTTCTGCCTTAATGCAGTCTGAAAAATTAGGAATTAAAACCTACAACGGTTACTCCTCTTGTCCGTTGGTGACCGGTTATGGGAAAATGGTCTTGGCAGAATTTGATTATGAATCGAAATTCACACCCGATCCAAAATTGAAGCAAATGTTCATCAAAGATTCTTCCAAAGAACATCGCCGTTTGTGGTACTTAAAAAAATATATTTTACCTCATTTGTATTGGAACAAGATGCTCAAAGGCATTGATGTCTGAGAATAGAGATTGAACAAATCATTTTAGCAGGAGCGACAAAAAAGGTCCGATTATTTTCAATTGCTTTTCTATCTTTAGGAAAAAGTTGAACCGATGCGCATACCTTTTTCGTTGCTCCTGATTATTGGTGGCTGTTTGATCAGTCTACTTTCCTTTGGTCAGCAATTTTCAAAAAGTGATTTGTTGGCGGATTTGCAATTCATGGATTCCGCGTTTCGGTACGGTCATCCCATGAATTTGATTGAAAACCCTAAGATAGAATTCGCCCCCAGTATTGCGCGGGTGACGAAAAATTTACCCGATTCCATTTCTAAAATTCAATATGAAAATGTGGTTCGAGAAGTTCTCATGGAAGTGCACTGTTCGCACACCAATGTAGATTCTTGGAGCAAAGTCACGCCTAAAAAGAATGTTCCAACTAAATTTTTTCCCTTTTATGTTTTCACGGATGGACACAAAATTTGGATTCTTGAAAAAATGAACGACAGTGTTCAATCGACCTTGCAACGCGGGGACGAAGTCCTTTCCATCAACGGGCACAAAACTGATAGTGTTTTAACTATTCTAAAAAATTATCATCCGCAAGATGGCGTAGGCTTCGACCTTTCTGCCCAAATGATCAATGAATTGTTTCCTCCTCTTTTTGCAAAATGCATCGATCGAGATTCTGTTTTTCACGTCCAAAGTCGGAACCACGAAGGCAAGCTAGTTTCAACGACAGAAAGCGGTTGGGTTTTCAAAAAGAAGGAAGAAATCGACAAAGAAATTGATGTTTTGGGCAACCAAGCGTACTTTTCCTTGTTAAAAGACACCATTGGCTATCTCCGAATTTCCAGCATCGAATCGCGAGAACAAGAATTTTACGACCGCGTTTTTCAGCGCATTGCCGACCGAAAACTGAATTATCTTGTACTAGATTTGCGCAACAACACGGGAGGTTCCCTGTTTAGTTCAGCTGATTTAATCAGTTATTTTGCCGCCGATACCTGCGCTTTTTCCATTACGTTTCCCAAGCAAAATATGCGCCCTTTCATCAGTGCCCACTACCGTCGTAAAAGTCGATGGAACAATTTTCGGTGGAAGCTATTTAAAAAATTCACCTACGAAAAAACCCAAGCAGGAACTCGTTTTACGAGCGTAATTTACCCAAAAGAACGTTTGCACTTTGGTGGCAAAATTTTCGTTTTAACCAATGGATATACGGCTTCCGGTTCCAGTTTCATTACGGCATATGCCAAACATCATGCAAAAGCTGTTGTGATTGGACAAAAAACGGGTGGTGGAGAATTTTGGAACAGTGCTGGTATCTACGCCATGATTCAGTTGCCCAAATCTGGCTTGCGAATTCAAACGGCGACTACTCATATGCAAAGCGACTTCCCGATGAAGCATTTCAACGGCATCGAACCGGATTTTCCCATTCTTTATGACCCTCAAACCTATGGAATTCGAGATCTAGAACTGGAAACCGTTTTTGAGTTGATAGGAACGAAATGATCACTTACTTCAGAAAAAAACAATCAATGAAATACTTCCAATTGCGTTTCCTATCCGTGCCTTTTTTATTCATTTCTTTGTTTGGATTTGGGCAAAACTTATCCAAAACTCAGTTATTAATCGACTTACGCTACATGGATTCTGCATTTCGAGTGGGACATCCATCGAATTTAGCCTTCGATCAAAAATTGGATTTTCGACTAAAAATCAAAGAAGTAACGGCTAAATTACCCGAAACACTATCAGCTGTAGACTATGAAAATGCCGTTCGTGAGGTATTGATGGAGGTGAAATGTTTGCACACCTCGTATTCTGCATGGAGCGGGAAAATCACAACTTCAACCAAAAAAGACAGTGTATTCCCCTATTTCATTTTTACCAATGGTGAGAAAATCTGGGTCAACCAAAAAGTACAGGATAGTTTGCCGTCTTCGCTGGAAATCGGCGATGAAATTATTTCCATAAACGGGCACCGTGCTGATAGTGTTTTAGCAATTTTAATGAATTGCCACCCGGATGATGGCACCGGTCGGCAAATAAGCAAGTACATCGTGAACAATTTGTTTCCGGAGTTCTTAACGAAATACATTCCTGTTGATTCGGTTTACACAGTTGTTGCTAAAAATGAATTAGGAACTGTTCATACATCTGTGGTACAAGCATGTGCTTACCGACAAAAAGTAGAAGTCGACAAAAAAGTGTTGGTTCAAGGCAATCAAGCCTACTATTCTGTTTTGCATGACTCGTTGGGTTATTTACGCATCAAATCTATCCAAGGAAAAGAGAATTCCTTTTATGAAAAAGTGTTTCGAATGATTGCAGATAGCAATGTAAAGACACTAATTCTCGATTTACGCAACAATCCTGGCGGAAATTTATTCACGTGTATGGATTTTCTCTCCTACTTGTTACCCGACACTTCGTATTTTACGTTTACGTATCCTACTCAGAATCTCCGGCCTTATTTTTCCTGGAAGGATCGACAAAAGTTAACGATAGGAAATGCCATGCTTCGACTTTTAAAATCGGATTCGTTTGAAAAAACGGATGAAGGAAAAGTAAATACCTTTTTCATTTACCCCAATCCCACCTTAGGTTTCAATGGGAAATTGTTTGTTTTGACCAATGAATTGACCGCATCAGGCGCTAGTCTTATTTCGTCTTTCGCTCGTCATCGGCGTGAATCTACTTTAATTGGGCAAACAACAGGTGGTGGCGAATATTGGCTCAACGCAAGCGTAGGAAAATACCCCTTGCTCGAACTTCCACAATCCGGAATTTTAATACAAACTTCCACCCACATCATTCGATATGACACGCCTGCTCTTCATTTCAACGGCATCACACCTGACATTTTATTGGAGTATGATGCAACCACATTTGGTAAACGGGACTTGGAACTCGAAAAAATCTACGAATTGATTGGTCAATAGATTTACTTCATTTTCTCTTCAAAAGCGTTCACCCATTTTTGTGCTTCCTCTTCTTTTTCAGCAGGCACATAAATTTGCGCAAAACCCGAAGAAGCAAAGCCTGCAAGCAATCCAGCATCTTTGTCACTTCTTACGTATACTGCAATGCCAGCATCTTCCAACTCAACTTTCAAAAGGGATGTCGTAAAATCATCCCCTGTATAAACGCGTACCCATCCTTCTTCAATCATGTAGGTAAGTTACGGATTAAATCCCACTTAAGATGGATCTATCTTCCTGCATTCATGCGAATTTCTGAATTTTTAACCTTGTATTGACCCATTCGATACAGGTACATTCCTCTTTCCAACTTCAAGGTTTCTAGCAATTTTTTCTGTTCTTCGATGGCCGTTGCTTGATAAGGGTCGGATTTGCTTTTTTCACTCGCTTGGTCAAATTCTTTCTGCATCTTTTCCAAAACTTTCGTCTCTTTTTTCTCCACCTTATTGACAACCTGTATTGCCTGATTCAAGTGGCGGATGTTCTCTTCGTAATATTCCAAAAAGTTCATCTGCGAAAAGCGTTCGACATAGGTTTTTAAAAGCGCATATTCTTCTGGAAAATTTTCTTTGTTAACGGACACATTATAGCCCAATTTGAAGATGACGGTCATTTTCACCAAGCCATTTTCTTTTTGAAAAATCGTAATCAAATCTCCCATTCGGTGCGTTACGTTTGACAAATAGACATCTGAGGCTTTGTAATAAGGAATGCTTTTTCGGTTGAACCAACTCTTCGCTTTTTTCGATTTCAAATTGATGTGGTTCGTTTTATACAAATAGGATTTCCACGCTTTGTGAGCCGATTTGGACTGTCCGCCTAAAAAAACCGAAACGCCCTGATGCGGATAATTTTCAATCACCAGCGTGCCCAAAATGGATTCGGATTCATTCAAATACTGTTGGGTCCGGGATTCTAGCATTTGCCAATCCAAATTTTCAAAATCCTTCCGATGCGAACCATCAAATGCTTTTCTTTCTTTGGAATTGCGGTCCGGTTCTTTTTTTTGAATTTCGTCCAGATCCCAACTGTATATAACCACGGTTGTGTCGGAGTTGTTTTCTTTTGCGCCAAAAAATAGTAAGGTAGAATCGGCAATTCTCAATTCATTGAGATCCATAATCACTTCTTCATTCTCTGCTTTTTCAAGCGGAATTTTGGAAGTGGATTCTGTTCCAACGGGAGGAAATAGCCATTCTACTTCGTTCAGCGAATGAATGACTTTCGTCGTGTCAGGAACCTGTGCGTACCCCATGGAGAATAGGATTACGACAAATACTGTGGTAATTTTTTTTTTCATTAATATGGAAATAAGAGAGACCTAAGGGCTGAAAGGTACAAAAAGGAATTTAAAACATCAAAAGATTTGTTCTGACAAAAAATAGCGGATTTTTCGAAAATTTGGAACACTCTAATTTCAAATTGGATTCCCGGCGCCGGAAGAATCGAAAATAAGAATTGTCCCCTTCCTTGATTTCGCGTGAATCCCTTTTACAATTCACTTCCTTCTTCCACAACATTTTACTAAATTTGCACCCTCAAACAAACAGAAATACAATGCAAAAATATCCTGAATACAAAGGTCTTGACCTACCCAACGTCGCGCAAAAGATGCTAGAAAAATGGAAAGCAAATTCTATTTTCGAGCAATCTATTGCCATTCGTGAAGGAAAAGAAAGTTTTGTTTTCTACGAAGGACCGCCATCCGCGAATGGATTGCCGGGAATTCACCACGTGATGGGAAGAACCATCAAGGATATATTTTGCCGTTACAAAACGTTGCAAGGTTTTCAAGTAAAACGAAAAGCTGGCTGGGATACACACGGCCTTCCAGTAGAATTGAGCGTAGAAAAAGAACTCGGTATCACCAAGGAAGACATCGGAACGAAAATCTCGGTGGAAGACTACAACAAAGCCTGTCGTGAAACCGTCATGCGGTACACCGATGTCTGGAACAATTTGACACAAGAAATGGGGTACTGGGTCGACATGAAAGATCCGTATGTAACCTACGATTCAAAATACATGGAATCCGTTTGGTGGTTGCTGAAACAGATTTATGATAAAAACTTAATCTACAAAGGCTACACCATCCAACCGTATTCCCCGAAAGCTGGAACGGGTTTGTCATCGCATGAAGTGAACCAACCCGGAAGCTACAGAGATGTAACAGACACAACCGTTGTGGCTCAATTTAAAATCGTGCCCGGAACTATTTCGCCCTTTGGCACTGCTGATGAAAATACGTTTTTACTCGCTTGGACAACCACTCCTTGGACATTGCCGTCCAACACAGCCTTAACGGTTGGTCCAAAAATCGATTACGTTTTGGTGGAAACGTTCAACCAATATACTTTCCGACCAATGAAAGTGATTTTGGCGAAAAATTTGGTGAGCAAACAATTCGGAAAAAATTACTTCGAAACCTCGGAATCCGCTGATTTTGAAAATTTCAAAGAAGGTGACAAAAAATTTCCTTTCCAAATTTTGGGCGAATGCAAAGGAGCTGATTTGGTGGGAATTCGTTACGAGCAATTGATGCCTTTGGCTTTGCCGTATCAAAACCCAGAAAACGCATTCCGCGTAATTTCAGGAGATTTTGTGACCATCGAGGATGGAACTGGAATTGTACACACCGCTCCGACCTTTGGTGCAGACGATGCCAAAGTGGCCAAAGAAGCAACGCCTGAAGTGCCGCCAATGTTGGTTTTGGACGAAAACGGAAATGCCGTTCCATTGGTTGATTTGCAAGGGAAATTCATTCAAGGTTTGGGTGATTATTCGGGCAAATATGTCAAAAATGAATATTACAACGAAGGCGAAGCACCTGAACGCTCCGCTGACGTGGAAATAGCCATTCAATTAAAAGAAGAAAACAAAGCCTTTAAGGTGGAAAAATATGTCCACAGTTACCCGCATTGCTGGAGAACGGACAAACCGATTTTGTATTACCCACTGGATTCTTGGTTCATCAAAGTAACGGAGGTAAAAGACCGCATGTTTGAATTGAACGAAACCATCAATTGGAAACCAGCGGCCACAGGTGAAGGACGTTTTGGAAATTGGTTGAAAAATGCCAACGACTGGAACTTGTCACGCTCTCGTTACTGGGGAATTCCGTTGCCAATTTGGCGAACAGAAGATGGAACGGAAGAAACTTTTATCGGTTCGGTAGAAGAATTGAAAGCAGCTGCTGACAAAGCAGTTGCAGCTGGAATCATGAGCATAAATCCATTGGCGGATTTCATGCCTGGCGACATGTCAACTGAGAATTATGCGCAAGTGGATTTGCACAAAAATTATGTTGACCAAATTGTGTTGGTTTCTTCGAAAGGAGAACCCATGCGTCGCGAAGCGGATTTGATTGACGTTTGGTTCGATTCGGGTTCGATGCCGTATGCACAATGGCATTATCCGTTTGAAAACAAAGGTTTGATCGACCAAGAAGGAGCCTACCCAGCTGATTTCATTGCAGAAGGCGTGGACCAAACCCGTGGTTGGTTCTATACGTTGCATGCCATTTCAACAATGGTTTTCGATAAGATCGCCTACAAAAATGTAGTTTCAAATGGTTTGGTGTTGGACAAAAACGGACAGAAAATGTCAAAACGTTTGGGCAACGCCGTGGATCCATTTGTGACGTTGCCAACCTACGGTCCAGATGCGACACGTTGGTACATGATTACGAATGCACAACCGTGGGACAACTTGAAATTTGACCAAGACGGTATCACTGAAATTCAACGTAAATTCTTCGGAACACTTTACAATACCTATTCTTTCTTCGCTTTGTACGCGAACATCGATGGATTCAATTATTCAGAAGCCAATTTGGCATTAGAAGACCGACCGGAAATCGATCGTTGGATTTTGTCGCAATTGAATTCTTTGGTAAAAGAAGTGCAAGATGCCTTTGAAAATTACGAACCGACACGCGCAGGTCGTGCCATACAAGATTTCACCACCGACCATTTGTCCAACTGGTTTGTCCGTTTGTCACGCCGCCGATTCTGGAAACAAGGAAACGAAGGCACGGACAAGTTATCGGCATACCAAACCTTGTATACCTGCTTGGAAACGATAGCTATCTTAGGATCGCCGATTGCGCCGTTCTACATGGATCAATTGTACTCCGATTTGCAAGTTATCAAAGGAGATGCTGCACTAAAATCAGTTCACCTAGCGGATTTCCCGAAAGTGAACGAAAACTATATCAACCCAGCCTTGGAAAAACAAATGGAGATTGCTCAAAAAGTGTCTTCTTTGGTTCTGGGCTTGCGTAAAAAAGAGAAAATTCGTGTTCGCCAACCCTTGCAAAAAATTCTAGTCCCAGCATTGGACCAAGATTTCGTGAGCAATATTTTGCACGTACAAGATTTGATTCTTTCCGAAGTGAACGTCAAAGAATTGGAAATATTGGAAGAAGGCAACACCGTTTTGGTGAAAGGTATCAAACCGAATTTCAAAACCATCGGACCGAAATACGGGAAACAAATGAAAGCCATAGCGCAATTGGTACAGGCTTTCACCCAAGAAGATATCGCCAACATCGAAAAAACCAATGAATGGAACGGAGAAATTGACGGAGAATCCATCCAATTGATCCGCGAAGATTTTGAAATTTCTGCACAAGAAATTCCAGGCATGTTGGTCGCTTCCGAAGGAAGTTACACCGTTGCCATGGACATCACCATTTCGCCTGCTTTGAAACAAGAAGGGCTGGCACGTGAATTTGTCAACCGTATTCAAAATTTCAGAAAAGAATCGGGGTTTGAAGTAACGGATCGGATTTCCATCCAATTAGAAAGTACCCCTGAAATCACAGAAGCTATCCAAGCCAACAACGATTTCATCTGTAACGAGGTCCTAGCTGATAGCATTGTATTTGCCACACTCAGCGGCGATGCATTGGTAACGGATATTGAGGTAGAAGGGGATACGAAGGTGGTTTTGGTGAAGAGCTAGAATCTCAAAAAAGAGCATGAAACCTTCTTTCGAAAGAGAGAAGGTTTTTTTATTTACCCTAGTGTACTTTAAACTTCTTGTTCCCCAACCGCTTAAAATTCAAACTCCGTTCCCCAAAATTGATGAGCAAACCGACTTCTAAATTTTAGGCTTCCAGATAATTGATGGCTTGTGCAAAATGGACATCCTCCAATTTTGTCGTGGCTTTGATTTCGACAGACAAAATGCCGTCTACCAAAAAATCCACTCGGCGTGTTCCAATTTGTTCGTTGCGATAGTAGATGGGCATTTCAAACTCGCGCGTAAAAGGTATTTCCGCCAAGGAAAATTCAATCTCCAATGCCCGTTGATAAATGATTTCTTGAAATCCGTTGCCCAAAGCTGAATGGACTGTCATAGCACATCCAATTACTTTAGCCGTTAATTCTGAATATTTATATTGTTCGTTTATCATGTAAAGTAATATTTCAATTCTACTCCCCTTTGTCAGCACTGTGATTCATTTGATTTTTTTGATGCCGATGCTTTAAATCCTATTTAAGTTAATAATAATTTTCAAAGTTTTGATTCAATCTATCTTCACAATACTCCCAATAATCACATGAATCATAAAAATCATAGTGCTGACAAGTTTCTCAATTCCCACCAAAAACCATTCTCTTACACATCTTTTCAAACAGAAATCCCAAGAAAAAGCCTACATTGTAAAAAATGGAAAGGTTGACCTAAATAGTCGTATTCGTGAATTGCACAATAAACCCCAACAATGAATAACCTGTATGCTATTTTACGACTGAAATGTCCCAAATGTAGAAAAGGAAATTTGTTTGTCCGGCCGGGACTCTTTCAATACAAAAAGATCCTGGACATGCCTGAAAGCTGTCCCAGTTGTGGTCAAATATTTGAAATAGAACCCGGTTTCTGGATTGGCGCGCTGTGGACTTCTTACCCGATTATCGTTGCTCTTGAATTGCCTTTTTTACTTGTGGCCGTCTACGTACGAGATATTTCTATTTATCTCATCCTATTGGGCATGGTTGGCGTGTTGCTTTTTTTTTATCCTTTGATTTTACGTTTAGGGCGAGCATTTTGGATTTACATTTTTATTTCTAAGAAGAAATAGGGACTCGTTGACGCTTTCAGAAAGCATCGTCAGCCTTCACTGCATGAAAAAAGGTTGGACTTTTCCTTCAATGCACCGCAGAGCAAGATCGCTATCGGGTTCGAACCCAAGAAGAAGTCAACAAAAAAGAGCGCAATTTCTTACGCTCCTCCTTATCTATCTCCGAAAAATAGATATATCAAGGTTAATGTACTTTCTTGTATTTTCTTTCGGAACCAAACATTTCCGAAAAATTAAGGTTGGCGAAATCATGACGTTGTGGTTTTAAAATCACGGTTTCCATTGAATTCAAGTCGTCTTTCTTGCTTTGCGGCACGTGTGCAAAAACTTCGGTATCAGTAGCGTAATCAAAATATTGAATGGCCAAATCTCCATCTACAATAGAGAATAAGCAAGGTTGGTACGCACCGTCCTCGAAGAAATTCAATAAATACGATTGTTTCGACACACGAATTAAAACATTTTTAGAATTAGGCCCTACCACTTCTTCCCGGTGACGAATGCCGAAATAATAACGATTGTCTTGCAATACTACAGGAATAGAATCAATACCTTCGATGCCGAATAAAAAATTATTGCGGACTTGGTAATTGGAGGATTCATAAACGGAATCGCGTGAAACAAAATTGATGGTGGTACTCAGCGTAAAAACACCATTTTCTGATAATTCAAAAACAATATCACTACGATCTGATTTGTATTCCCCGTAATGCTCAGGAAACGGTGCAAAAATAGCATCCCCTCCTGGAGGCAGTGGCGTGGAAAATTCGTACGATGTTTGTGCCAAGCCTAAAAAAGGAAGTGCTACGAAACAAATGATGACAAAATTTTTCATATCTTAACTATAAAATAAAACACTATGCAAAAACGTTGGCTAATTGCTGAATCCATTCCCGAAGTAGAAGTGAATCGTCTCAGCGACGTTCTGAAAGTTGATACGGTCGTGGCGGAAGTTTTGTTACAACGCAACGTTGAAAACTTTCAGGATGCTCAGAATTTCTTTCGTCCAGACCTACAAAAACTGCACAATCCCTTCCTTATGAAGAACATGGATTTAGCTGTCGAACGTTTGAATCTGGCCATAAAGCAAAATGATATAGTACAATTATACGGAGATTATGATGTAGATGGCACAAGTTCCGTAGCGCTATTATACAATTATTTTTCCAAAAAATTAACAAATCTAACTTTTTATATTCCAGACCGTTACGCAGAAGGCTATGGCGTTTCGCAGAAGGGAATGGAAACAGCAGTGAAAAATGGGGTGCAATTGATTATTACCCTGGATTGTGGCATCAAAAACAAAAAAGAACTGGATTGGGCACGGACACAAGGAATCGATGTCATTGTTTGCGACCACCATGAGCCAGGAGAAGACTTGCCAGATGCTATTATTCTCAACCCTAAACAAGTAGATTGCGAATATCCGTTCAAAGAATTGTGCGGCTGCGGTGTTGGTTTTAAACTTATTCAAGGTTTTCATCAAAAAAATAAGGGAGACTTGGATGAAATCTATGGACTATTAGATTTTGTTGCGATCGCTACGGGTGCGGACATTGTGTCCGTTCTTGGTGAAAACCGTATTCTGACCTACCATGGATTGAAATTGTTGAACGAAAATACGCGCCCCAACTTTCAAAAACTACTCGATATTGCCGGGAAAAAGAAACCCTTGACTTTAACGGATGTCGTTTTTACCCTTGCACCGCGCATCAACGCCGCTGGACGAATCAACGTGGGCTCCGACTCGGTAGAATTGATGATTTCATCCGAAGAAGCCAAAATTCAGCAATTTGCCGAAAATATCAATGCGCACAACACCGAACGCAGAGATTTGGACGAAGTCATCACCAAAGAAGCCCTGGAAATGGTAGAAGAATTCTCGCTAGCGGGTGGCGCAGATGCTCGACGAACAACAGTTGTTTACAAAGATGGCTGGAGTAAAGGCGTGGTAGGCATCGTTGCTTCTCGTTTAATTGAAAAACATTTCCGCCCCACCATTGTCTTTTCCGAAAACGACGGAATGCTCACTGGTTCTGCCCGTACGGTGAATGATTTCGATATTTACAAAAGTTTACTGGCCTGCGAAGATTTGTTGGAAAAATTCGGCGGTCATACCCACGCGGCTGGTCTTACCTTGAAAAAAGAAAATATACAAGCTTTTCAAAACCGTTTTGAAGAAATCGTTCGGGCGAATATTCTGCTTGAAGATTTGTCGCCTACCGAACACGTGGACTTGGCAATTGATTTCAACACTATTTTTAAATCCGGTGAATCTTTGCAGAAATTGCCCCGTTTGAAACGTGTCTTGGATCAGTTGGAACCGCACGGTCCAGGCAACATGAAACCCGTATTTCTCAGCACAAATGTCTATGCGGTCGCGACAAAAGTTTTGAAAGAAAAGCACTTGAAGCTCAGCTTAACCCAACCCGATTGCGCATTTTCCTTGGAAGCCATCGGATTCAATTTGGCAGACAAAATTGATTTGCTGGCAGCTGGTCTGCCGGTGGATGTTTTGTATACCTTAGAAAGCAATGTGTGGAACGATAAAACGACTTTGCAGTTGAATATTAAAGATATTCGGGAAACGGTTTGATGTAAAATTTGTGCACACCTCCCTCGGTCCATCCTCGTAGGAGGGAAGCCAGTTCTCAAATCAATTAAATTTGATTTCAATGGTTTTAGAATGTCTAATCCAATGTGGGAAATTAAAAATAAGTTGAAATTTCAGCCTCCCTCCTACGAGGAGGGATTGAGGGAGGTGTGAAAAATTAATTCCAAAAAAAGGGACGAAATAATTTTCATCCCTTTTTTTACAAATTATGTTGTAGAATTTACAAATTCGGCATTTCTCTTGTAAAGGCTGGAATGCCAGTAATGTCCATTCCGGTAATCAACAAGTGAATATCGTGTGTACCTTCGTACGTTACCACCGATTCCAAGTTGGCCATGTGGCGCATAATAGAGTATTCGTTGGTAATTCCCATCGCACCGTGAATTTGTCTTGCTTCGCGGGCAATGTTCAACGCGATTTCCACATTGTTACGTTTCGCCATGGAAATTTGAGCAGAGGTAGCGCGACCTTCATTTCTCAATTGACCCAAACGGAAGGTTAACAATTGTGCTTTTGTGATTTCCGTAATCATTTCTGCCAATTTCTTTTGAATCAACTGAAAACCTCCGATCGGCACGCCAAACTGTGTTCTTTCTTTTGAATATCGTAATGCCAAATCATAGCAATCCATGGCAGCGCCCAAAGCACCCCAAGCGATTCCAAATCGAGCTGAATCCAAGCAACCAAGTGGTGCGCCTAATCCCGATTTATTCGGTAAAATATTTGTTTTCGGTACTTTCACGTTGACGAAAATCAACTCACCTGTTGCCGAAGCACGTAGCGATAATTTTCCATGCATTTCTGGCGTTGAGAAACCTTCCATACCTCTTTCTACTACTAATCCGTGAATACGTCCTGTTTCGTCCTTTGCCCAAACCACGGCAATATCTGCAAATGGCGCATTGGAAATCCACATTTTCGCACCATTCAAAATAACGTGGTCGCCCGCATCTTTGAAATTTGTCGTCATTCCTCCTGGATTCGATCCATGATCTGGTTCCGTCAAACCAAAACAACCCATCATTTCACCTGTTGCCAATTTTGGCAAGTATTTCATGCGTTGTTCTTCGTTTCCGTATTTCCAAATTGGGTACATAACCAAGGAACTTTGAACGGATGCCGTTGAACGCAAACCAGAATCACAACGTTCCAATTCTTGCATAATCAACCCATAGGAGATTTGATCCAAACCCGGTCCGCCATATTCCTCTGGAATATACGGTCCAAAAGCACCAATCTCGCCCAACCCTTTTAGTAGGTGTTTTGGGAAAGTACAGTTTTCGTAATTTTCCTCGATGATCGGAGAAACCTCTTTTTTCACCCAAGCTCTTGCCGAATCACGAACCAATTTTTGTTCGTCGGTAAGCAAATCATCCATGTTATAATAATCCGGATGTACATATTGATCAGTTGCCATTCAAATATATCTTTGTAATTTCGGCAAATTTAGGAATAATTTACTCCTAAAAAAGAACTGAAATTCGTTCACGTGTTAAAATAACAACAGATAGAAAGGAATGTTTTCGCAAATCGGATTGAACTTTTTTGGGAACACCACAGAACAGTGGGTAAATATGACTTTGCACCCAAAAACAAGTTTGTTCGGTTCGTACTCATTTTTCTTTTTGATTCTTTCCTTGTTATTGATCGTGTTGGCTAAAAATGCCAATACCCGAAGTTTTGAGGTCGTGTTTCAATTGTTTTTTCGTTCGCGGAAAATTGAATCGAGAATTCGGGAAAACTGGCCGGTTTTTGGAACGGCTTCGTGGTTTTTGACGTTGAATTTCATTATCACCTTAGCACATAGTCTATTTCTTTTATTGCAAAAACAGGGAATTACTGAAAATGTCTATTTGATTCTCATTTCAATGACAATTTCCTTTGGTTTTTTCTTCTTGGCTTTTATCTCCATGTTTATAATCGGCACCTTGACGGGGCTTTCAAAAATTTACCAAATACCGATGCAATTGACGTGGGTTTTGCCTCAATTTGTGGGACTGGTCTTTTTCTTAATCAACTTAATTTGGGTTTTGAATCCCTTGTTCTCCGACAACCTGATATACCTTTTCCTTTTATTTTTTATTTTATTGAGCCTTCAACGCATCGTTCGATCCAGCTTTTATTTGTTAAGCAGTCGAGTGGAGTGGTATTATATTTTATTGTATCTTTGCACGCTGGAAATCATGCCTCTCGCCATATTGGTATGGTTTCTATATGAATGGATTGTATAAGAATTGTTGAATATTTTAAAGAGGAATTTAGTGATCAAAACTATACTAGTCTCGCAACCGAAGCCTGAAGGAGAGAAATCTCCTTATTACGATTTGGCCGAAAAATATAAGTTAAAAATAGACTTTCGCCCGTTTATTCACGTGGAAGGAATTGGTGCGCAAGAGTTTCGTTCTCAAAAAATTAATATTCCGGATCACACAGCGGTTATTTTAACATCTAAAATTGCTGTAGACCATTTCTTTCGCATTGCCACTGAAACTCGATTTGAAGTGCCGGATACCATGAAATATTTCTGTATTTCAGAAGCGGTTGCCTATTATCTACAAAAATATGTCACTTACCGTAAACGGAAAATTTTCTTTGGTAAACAAACCATAGAGGATTTGATGGATGTGATGAAAAAACACAAAAACGAAAAGTTTTTGTTGCCCTGCACCGATATTTTGCGTGACAAAATTCCAGAAACCTTAGAGGCTCACAACATGAATTTTTCGAAAGCCGTTTTGTATAGAACGGTGGCTTCCGATTTGTCGGATTTGGAAAATATTTTTTACGACATGTTGGTTTTCTTCAGTCCAGGAGGAATTGAGTCTTTGATGAAAAACTTCCCGAATTTCAAGCAAAACAATACGCTCATTGCTGCTTTTGGACCGACAACGGCCAATGCTGTAACGAAAAACAATTTGCGTTTGGATTTGTGTGCACCCATGCCTAATTCACCTTCGATGACAGCTGCCATTGAAAATTACGTGAAAGAATCGTTGAAAGGGAAAAAGAAGTAATTCTTTCGTCTACTCATTTTCTTTAATCCATCTTTTTAAGCCAGTACTGGCTATTTCCTTGATTGCGTAAAAATCGCTTGGAAGGTTCAGCGTGTCCACATGGGGGTCAATGATAATTTTTTGACAATGCTTTGGCGCTGCATGAATCAATCCTGCGGCAGGATAAACATTTAAGGAAGTTCCAATTACAATCAAATAATCCGCAGTCTGGATGATTTCTGCTGCTCTTTCTAACATGGGTACTTCTTCACCAAACCAAACCACATGCGGACGCAGAGGATAACCTTCATCGCATCGATCTTCTGTGGTTATTTCCCATCCTTTCAATCGATAATATTTTTTCTCTGGATTAGGACCTGAACTTTTACCGTACCGAATGTTGCCATGCAAATGTACAACTGAACTCGAGCCCGCTCTTTCATGCAGATCGTCAATATTTTGAGTAATCACGGTTACGGAAAATTTCGATTCTAAATCGGCAATCAATACATGTGCAGAATTGGGTTCTGTTTCAATAATTTGTTTTCTACGATCGTTGTAGAAACGCTGCACCAAAACTGGATTTTGCCGAAAAGCGTTGGGGGTTGCAACCTCTTCAATACGGTAATTTTCCCATAAACCCCCGGCATCACGAAAGGTGCTAATTCCACTTTCCGCACTCATACCCGCACCCGAAAATATTACAACTTTTAACATTTGCTTCACACGTAATTTCTATTTAGGATTACAAGAGTTACTATAAAAAATGACAATATCGATTCCGATTTTTTGATATTCGATTCGCAATCCCGTATATTCGCAAACTATATTCATCTATAAGAATAACGAAAATATACAAATTATGAAAAAAAGATTACTTATTTTGTTTGCTTTGGCAGGAGCAACAAGCGTGAATGCGCAAGTTCCAAAAGTGCCATTGGTAGAGCATTTTACACAAGCTTCTTGCGGACCATGTGCTAGTCAAAATCCAGCGTTGAAAGCAACACTTGATGCTTTTGGGACAGCCAATTATGTTCGTGTTTCTCACCAAGTTTCTTGGCCAGGATTCGACCCAATGCACAATGATTTTCCTGCTGGTCCAGATGATCGTGTAACTTACTATGGTATCACAGGTGTTCCTAACACTTCGTTGAACGGTGGGGCGCCGGGTGCACCGAACACAATCGTTACATCTTCTACACTTTCTGCTGCAGCAGCTTTGACTACACCTTACAATATCATTGCAACACAAAGCTGGAATTCAACTAGTTCTGTTACAGTGAATATTACAGTTCAAAATGTAACAAGTAGCGCAGTTTCTTTGGCTGACAAAATTTATGTTACCATGGTTGAAAACACTGTTATCTGGCCAACACCTCCAGGTAGCAACGGAGAAACCCAATTTGAATTTGTAATGCGTGAAATGTACAATGCAACTACAGGTGCTGCTGGCGCTACTACAGGTGCTGCATTGGCTTCCATTCCTGCAAACGGATCTCTAAACTTTAGCATTACAATTTCAAGTCTTCCTAGTTACATCAGAGACAAATCAGAAGTTGCATTTGCTGTTTACTTGCAAAACAACGCCACAAAAACAATTCATCAAGCTGGAAAAACAGCGATTGTTCCTATTGCAGGACTTATCGATGTAGCAGCTGTTTCAGCCTCTGCTGCAGGAGCTGGATATTGTGATTACTCTTTTAATCCGGTTGTTAATTTTGTAAATAACGATGCGACTGCTACCGTTACTTCGGTAGTTGCTAATTACGCAATCAACGGTGGAACACCTGTTCAACAAACATTCAGTGGTAGCCTTGCACCAGGACAATCTACAAACATTTCTTTCCCTGCGACAACTTTAACGCCAGGTCTTAGCTCTGTTTCTTATACTGTTCTATCTGTAAACGGTGGACAAGATTGGTCTAGCCCTGCGGCTATTTCTATCGCTACTGAAAATTTCAACAAATTGAACGCTTCAGGAGTTCCTGCTCCAGTAGTTGAAGGGATGGAGTCAGCTCCACTTATTCCAAGCACAGGTTACTCTCGTGAATTGACAACTGCAATTTTCGAAGCTCCAGCTGCAATGGGACCAAACTTGTTTAGTATTGTTGATGGACCAACTTACTCTTACGGTAATATTGGTGGATTCGCAGGTTCTAGCAGAAGTATTCGCGCGAGATTCTACGATATCGCTGCAGGAAATTCAATGAAATTGATTTTGCAAAAAGTGGATTTGGGGTCATCTCCAGCGTTGAAATTTAGCCATGCTTACCGTCAGTATTCTTCAGAAAATGACAAATTGGAAGTATTTGTTTCTACAGACTGTGGTACAACTTGGACTTCTGTTTACAACAAATCAGGAGCTACATTGTCTACACTTGCTCCATCGACTACAAGCTTTATTCCAAGTGCAAGTACTGATTGGGTACTTGACAATGTAAACTTGTCAGCTTACGCAAACATGACAGGTGTGGTTGTTAAATTCCAATTCACTTCAGATTACGGTAACAACTTGTGGTTGGATGATATCAACTTATTAGGAACTACCGCATCCGTTGAAACATTGACTACAGAAGGTTTCAAAATTTACCCTAATCCAGCAACGGATAAAGTAAATGTTTCTTTCGAAGCTCAAAATGGTTCTTACGTAATTTCAATTGTTGATTTGACAGGTCGTACGTTGGCTACTCAAACTTTGACAAATGTAAATGGTGCGCAAGTAGTTGAAATGCCAGTGAATAACTTGGCAACTGGAAATTACATCGTTTCTATCGTAAATGATGGTGTGAAATTCACACAAAAAATTTCAGTTCAATAATTTGACATAATAATAAAAATTTAAAAAGGGAGTCAAGCAATTGGCTCCCTTTTTTATTGACTTAGATTCTTAAGATTTTCTTATCTTTAGCCCTCCAAAAAAGGGACATGCCAAAAATAAAAAAACAAGATGCATTAGATTATCATTCTTCTGGTAAGCCAGGTAAGATTGAAGTTATTCCAACCAAACCCTATTCTACCCAGCGCGATTTGTCATTAGCCTATTCGCCTGGTGTTGCAGAACCCTGCTTAAAAATTGCTGACAACAAGGAGGATGTATACAAATATACCGCAAAAGGTAATCTCGTGGCGGTTATTTCCAATGGGACGGCCGTACTTGGATTGGGGAATATCGGCCCCGAGGCATCCAAACCGGTGATGGAAGGAAAAGGCTTGTTATTCAAAATTTTTGCTGATATCGACGTTTTTGATATTGAGGTAGATGCCTCCGATCCAGAATTGTTCATCCAAACGGTTAAAGCCATAGCACCAACTTTTGGGGGGATTAATTTAGAAGATATCAAGGCTCCCGAAGCCTTTGAAATTGAAGAAAGATTGAAAGCAGAGTTGGATATTCCGATTATGCACGATGATCAACACGGTACGGCCATCATTTCGTCGGCTGCTTTGTTGAATGCTCTGGAACTTGCCAAAAAGAAAATTGATCGTGTAAAAATTGTTTTTTCGGGCGCCGGAGCAGCGGCCATGTCTTGCGCCAAATTGTACGTTGCACTTGGAGCAAAAAATGAAAATATCTACATGTACGATTCCAAAGGATTGATTTGGAGCGGACGTGAAGATTTGGATGCGAGCAAATTGCCTTATGCCAAACACAAAATGGATATTGACTTTGAATCTGCTTTCAAAAAAGCAGATGTTTTTGTTGGACTTTCCAAAGGTGGTATTGTTTCGAAAGATATGATCAAATCTATGGCGAAGGACCCAATTGTATTTGCATTGGCCAATCCTGAACCTGAAATTTCTTACAAAGACGCTACTTCCGCCCGGAAAGATATCATTCTTGCAACAGGTCGATCCGACCATCCTAATCAAGTAAACAACGTACTTGGTTTCCCGTATATTTTTCGCGGCGCATTGGATGTGAGAGCCACTTGTATCAACGAAGAAATGAAATTGGCGGCAGTAAAAGCGTTGGCCTCTCTTGCCAAAGAGACCATTCCAGAAGAAGTAATTGAAGCCTACGGTGAAAAAAACATTCTTTTTGGTCGTGAGCAAATTATTCCAAAACCATTGGACCCACGCTTGATTTACTACATCGCACCGGCCGTGGCCAAGGCCGCTATCGCTTCGGGTGTAGCCAAAAATCCAATCACCAATTGGGAAGAGTACGAAGGTATTCTGAAAAATCGATTGGGCTTGGATAACAAAATTGTTCGAACGATTACGGAAAAAGCTCAAAGCAACCCAAAACGAGTTGTTTTTGCCGAAGCTGATAATATCAAGATTTTGAAAGCGGCTCAAACAGCTCAAGAAGAAGGATTTGCCGTTCCAATTTTACTTGGAAAACGACCGATAATTGAACGTTTAATTGAAGAATATTCCTTGGATTTTCTCAATGTGGAAATCGTCGATCCTAAATCCGAAGAGGAAGAAGAAAAAAGAATTCAATACGGAAAAGCCTTTTTTGAAAAACGAAAACGAAAAGGAATTACAGAGTATGAAGCCATACAAATCATGCGCGAACGAAATCATTTCGGCGCCATGATGGTAGAACAAGGCCACGCAGATGCGGTCATTTCAGGTTTGACACGAAATTACCGCGAGGTAGTTCGTCCGTTTATTCAAACCATTGGTTTGCAAAAAGATGTGACAACCATTGCTGGGATGTATATCTTGGTAACGAAAAAAGGACCGCTTTTCTTAGCCGATACAACGGTGAACGTGAATCCGAATGCTGAACAAATCGCTGAAATTACAAGCAATGTGGCCAAAATGGTTCGGAAATTCAAAGTGACACCAAGAATTGCGCTCTTGAGTTATTCCAACTTTGGATCCTCTCCTGGTGTGGATGCTGATAAAATGGGTAAAGCAGTAAAACTATTGCATGAAAACTACCCAACTTTGGTCGTAGATGGAGAATTACAAGCCAATTTTGCCTTGAACAACGAACTGATGTTAGAAAAATTCTCTTTTTCTCACTTGACTAATAAAACGGTTAATACCTTGATTTTCCCTAATTTGTCTTCCGGAAATATTTCTTACAAATTGTTGCAAGAAGTGACCGATGGTGATGCAATTGGCCCAATTCTGGTTGGATTGAAAAAATCTGCACACGTTTTGCAATTGGGTGCCAGTGTGAGAGAAATCATTAACATGGTGAAGGTGGCGGTTGTTGATGCTCAAAACAAATAATCGAGTACATGATTGCACAGTTATCCGGTCGATTGATTGAAAAAAATCCTACCAGCCTTATCATAGATTGTGGCGGCGTTGGATACGAAGTGAAAATTAGTTTGTATTCTTTCTCCTTGATTGGGTCGAACGAAAATATTCGGATTTACACCAAATTGATCGTGCGCGAAGATGCGCATATACTCTATGGTTTTATGGAATTGGAAGAACGTGAAATGTTCAACCAATTGATCAGTGTTTCAGGCATCGGACCCAATACAGCCATGATTATGCTTTCCTCTCTTCAAACGACAGAAATTGCCCACGCGATTCAATCCGATGACGTCCGTACAATTCAAGGAATCAAAGGAATAGGTGTTAAAACAGCTCAACGAGTTATCATCGATTTGAAGGATAAAATGTTAAAATTTAACTTTTCTTCTGAAAATGTCACTTCAACAAACAATACAACCCGCTTTGAAGCGTTAGGTGCATTGGTTTCACTTGGTTTCGACAAAAGGTCGGCCGAAAAAGCGTTGGATAAAGTTGCTGACCCAACTGCTACGGTTGAAAGATTAATCAAAGAAGCCCTGAAAATTTTATAAATATTGACTTTGCTATACTTGTATAAAAATAAAGTGTTAAGACTATTCTGGCTGAATATCGCAGCGATTTTGGTAGGTGTATCTGTCTTCGCTCAAGGTGGCGATACGACTTTGCGTTTCCCTATCCAGAATGTCAACGACCCAACACTTACGCAACCACAAAGTTTTGACTTGGGTGATCCTTCTTCCATGGAGCAAACCATTGTGTATGACCCAATCAGTGGGAAATATGTATTTCAAGAAACGTTAGGAAAAGGAAAAGTAAATTTCCGAAACCCTTCCATGATGACTTTGGAAGAATATTTGGAATACGAAAGAAAGAAAGCCCTATCGGACAATTGGAAGGAGAAAATCGACGAACAAACCGAGCAAGGTCAACCGCTTGAGTATCCTATCAAAATTAAATCCAAAGCCTTTGAAAATTTCTTCGGTTCGGATGAAATAACCATTCGTCCGCAAGGGTCAGTAGAATTGTCGTTTGGTGTTAATTCTTCTCGCTACGACAATCCAATTTTACCCGTGAAACAAAGGAGAGTAACTCGATTCGACTTCCAACAGCAAATCCAATTGAATTTGGTTGGACAAATCGGAACCAAATTAAAAATTGGTGCTAGTTACAATACACAAGCCGCTTTTGATTTTGACAATGTTACGAAACTTGAGTACACAGGGAAAGAAGATCAAATCATGCAGAAAATTGCATTGGGAAATGTCTCAATGCCCTTGCCTACCACTTTGATTCAGGGTTCCCAAACTTTGTTTGGTGCGTACACTCAAATGAAATTTGGTCGGGCTACAGTTGATTTAATTGCCGCCTCTTCCAAAGGAAAACGTCAAGAAATCAACATTTCAGGAAAGGCACAAGTACAACCTTTTTCCATTACTGCTGACAATTATGAGGTAAACCGACATTACTTCTTGAACATGTATCATCATGATCATTACGATGAAGCCATGTCGACCGCCCCGATTGTTCAGTCAACTGTCAACATTACCCGAATTGAAGTGTGGTTAACCAATCGAACCAACAACATCGAAAACACCCGAAACATTTTAGCCTTTGCTGATTTAGGGGAAGGAAAATCTGCAAATTTAGAAGGAAATCCTGGCGGTGCAACGGAAAATGAATTTCCAGCCAATAGCGCCAACGGACTGTACGATTGGGCTTCCAATCAACCCTTGATACGGGGTTTCAATAATGCCGTAACGGCTTTGTCCGCGCAAACTGCTTCACCTGGCCCTTTTCAGCAAGCCGTTCACTACGAGAAAGTTGAGAATGCGAAAAAGTTGACAGAACAAGAATACAGTTACAATGCTCAATTGGGATATATCTCTTTGAACATTCCATTGAACAACGATGAAGTTTTAGGGGTTGCTTACGAATACACCTACCGTGGGCAAACGTACAAAGTTGGGGAACTTTCCACAGACGGTATCGACGGAAAAAATGCCTTGATTGTCAAATTGTTGAAACCAACCATCACCAATCCGAAAAACAAAATTTGGGATTTGATGATGAAAAATGTATATTCCATTGGCGCCTATCAAGTGGATCAGCAAGGTTTCCGATTGAATGTCTACTACAACAATCCTGAAACTTCTTTGCTTGTTCCTTTTTTCCCTTACACCGGATTGGATGACCGACAATTGGTGACTTTGTTGGAGATGGACCGCATCAATTTGAACCAACAACCTTTCCAAGATGGGGTTTTCGATTTTGTGCCAATCACATTCAATGGCAACCGTCAAGAGAATGGTGGGACAATTAACACGCGGAATGGACGCGTTTACTTCTCGACAATCGAACCTTTTGGCAAAACGCTGAAGACCAAGTTGCAAGAGGCAAACATGCCCAACGTTTTCGTGGATCGAATTGCATTTACCGAATTGTATGATTCCACCAAAACGGCAGCACAACAAATTCCGAGTAAAAATCGATTTACCTTGCAAGGTGAATTTCAATCGTCCGTAACTTCTGACATTCCACTAAATGCCTTGAATGTGCCGGAAGGTGCTGTGAGTGTTACCGCTGGAGGAATTAAATTGACAGAAGGTGTTGACTACACTGTCGACTACAATTTAGGTCGTGTAAAGATTTTGAATTCTGGAATTTTGGAATCCAATACGCCTATCAAAGTATCCGTAGAAAGTAATTCGGTGTTCGGTTTTCAAGCTCGATCCCTCGTTGGAGGTCGCTACAATTATCGCTTTAATCCGAACTTTAACGTCGGTGCTACTTGGATGCGTATGCTCGAAAGACCAGTCACCCAAAAAGTGGATATTGGAAGCGAACCCTTCAAAAACAATATCATTGGTGTGGATGTCGCTTTCAAAACAGAATTGCCCTTTTTGACAAAATTAGTCGATCTATTGCCGGTTATTTCTACCCGAGAAAAATCATTCCTTTCCTTTACAGGAGAATTTGCTCACCTAATTCCTGGATCTCCTCGTGCCATTAATAAAGCAGGAATATCCTACGTAGATGATTTTGAAGGATCCCAATCCACGATTGATTTGAAATCTGCGTCTGCATGGCATTTGGCTTCTATTCCACAAGGGCAATCGGATTTATTCCCTGAAGCCGCCGTGAAAACCTTGAGTGCTGGATTCAACCGCGCAAAATTGGCTTGGTACCACATTGATCCGGTATTTTTCCAAAACAACCAATACACGCCTAAACACATTCAGGATGACCAAGTCATGAAAGACGATAGCCGAATGCGTTTGGTACAACAAAAGGACATTTTCCCGAATTTGCAGCAAACCTATGGTAGTATCACCAACATTCAAACGTTGGATTTGGCGTATTATCCAAAAGATAGAGGTCAATTCAATTACGATACAACAAATAACATCAACCCAGACGGAACTTTTTCCAATCCTCAAGCCCGCTGGGCTGGAATTTCTCGTGCGTTAACAACGAATAACTTTGAGCAAAACAATATTGAATTCATTCAGTTCTGGGTATTGGATCCTTTCAACGAAGATGCAGAAAATGTAGACCCAACGACGAACCACAGCGGTGGAGATTTGTACTTCAATTTAGGAAACGTCTCCGAAGATGTTTTGCCTGATTCTCGTAAAAGTTTCGAAAATGGACTGCCACCGACCGGTACTTCATTGAATGATGATTTGGATACTACTATTTGGTCGAAAGTTTCTACACAACAAGTGGTCGTAAATGCTTTTGACAACAACACAGATTCACGTAGCAACCAAGATGTTGGTTTGGATGGATGGAAAAGTGCTGAAGAACAAATTGCCTTTTCGAATTACGTGACTTGGGTGCAAAGTAGTACCATTTTGTCAGCAGAAGCGAAAACAGCCCTTTTGGCCGATATTTCAACGGATGATTACAATTACTATTTGGACGACAATTACGACACGAATTTGAAGAACATTCTGGAACGGTATAAGCGATACAACGGAACAGAGGGTAATTCGCCGACGACAGAGATGTCTTCTGCCTTGAATGGTGGGAAATACAGCAATACAATGGCGACTGTTTCGCCAGACAACGAAGACATCAACCAGGACAATAATTTGGGTGAATCCGAGAGCTACTTTCAGTACAAAGTTAGTATGCGTAAAAATGACTTAGTAGAAGGTAAAAATTACATTACCAATATTCAAGAATTCAAAAACGGAACAAAAACAGAACGTTGGATTCAATTTAAAGTGCCTGTTCAAGAATACCAACGTCGCGTAAACGGCATCAATGATTTTAGATCAATTCGTTTTATGCGCATGTATCTGAAAGATTTCAATGAAGAAGTGGTACTCCGTTTCGCACGATTGGAATTTGTGCGTGGCGAATGGCGTAAATATCTTTTGGATTTAACAGAGCCCGGAGAAACGCAACAAACAGACCCCAATCTTACCACTTTCAACATTGCTGCGGTTAACATTGAGGAGAACAACGAAAGAGAACCAATCGCTTATGTGATTCCGCCAGGAATTTTAAGAGAAATTGACCCTTCTCAAACCAACCAACGTCAGTTGAATGAACAATCACTTTCCTTGGAAGTTTGTAATTTAAAAGATGGCGACGCAAGAGCGGCATATAGAAATGTGCAATTTGATGTGCGCACGTACAAGAAGTTGAAGATGTTTGTTCACGCGGAAGAAAAAACAAAATCTCAACCCTTGAAAGATGATGACTTAACGGTATTTATTCGCTTGGGTACTGATTTCGTCGACAACTATTACGAATATGAAATTCCATTAAAAACCACCGCTTGGGGCGCCACCGTGGATACCGACGTTTGGCCTACCTTAAATGACATAGAAATTGTATTTGATGATCTCTTGAATCTAAAAAAAGAGCGAAACAAGGCTGTTGAAAACGGAAACGTTGCTATCACCTATACGACCGAATATACTGGTGTTGATCCGCAAAATGCCAAACGACGTATCAAAGTAAAAGGGAGTCCAAACTTACAAGGAATTCGTACCATGATGATTGGTATTCGCAACCCAGACAAAGACTTGAACAAAACATGGACAGATGACGGTCAAAGTAAATGTGCGGTAATCTGGGTAAACGAACTTCGTTTGACCGATTTCGTTACCGATGGAGGATCTGCCGCTGTGGCTCAGGCACAGGTGCAATTAGCTGATTTTGCCAATGTTGCCATGTCTGCTAATTACTCTGGCACCAATTGGGGAGCAGTAGAAAGCCGAGTGCAAGAGCGTCAACGAAATCAAAAATTTGGATTTGATGTAAATACTAACATTCAGCTAGGCCAATTTTTCGGGAAACGTGCAAGAGTTTCTATGCCATTCTTCTTCGGATATTCTCGTGGAATTATAAACCCAGAATACGACCCATTCAATCCAGATGTAAAATTGTCGGGGTACGACCGCTCCATTCGAAAAGAGAAAGCGCGTCAAGGACAAAATTTAACGGAACGCAAATCCTATAATTTCACCAATGTGCGCAAAGAACTTCGCCCAGGAGCAACGGCCAACCTATTGAGTATTTCCAACTGGTCAGCCAGTTATTCTTACAGTGAATTGTTGCTCAAAGATTTCAATTTGAATTATGATCGAACCAAAACTTGGGCTGGAAATTTGAATTATGCCTACTCGTTCAAAGCGAAACCAATTGAACCTTTCAAAAAAGTAAAATTCATGACCAAATCCAAATATTGGAAAATTGTTCAAGACATGAATTTGTACTTAACTCCTAAAAATATTGGTTTCTCAAATGATGTTACAAGAATGTACAACGAACGTCAGATTCGAAACAATCTCGTGCCTGATTTTGAATTTGCACCTGTTTATGCGAAGCAATTTTTCTGGAATCGAAAATACAGTTTGGGTTATGACATTACGAAAAACCTAAAAGCGACATTTGACGCTTCGAATAAAGCCTTGTTTGACGAAGCCAATGGCCAAGTGGACCGCAAAGCTGACCCCGAAGGGTACCAACAATTCAAAGATTCTATCCGCACTCAGATGAGCACCTTTGGAAAAACGACGGATTATTCGCATAATTACAATTTGACATATAACGTGCCGTTTGACAAAATTCCTTTCTTGGATTTCATGACGGCCAACTTGAAATATGGTGGTTCGTACAATTGGCAACGGTCTCCATTGGGCCAATCTGCTTATGGTAACGTGATGCAAAACAATCGAAATGTGAGTGTTACCGGTCAAATGAACATGACCAATTTGTACAACAAAGTTCCTTACCTGAAACGGGTGAATGGGGGCGTTACCAATACACGAGTTCGTGCAGGACAGGACAATACGAAAGGTCGAGCAGCCGCTGCACCACCAAAAGCCTTAGTCGATACTACGAACATGACCAAACGTGAGCTCCGTAAATACCATCGTGAACTTCGAAGAGAAGAACGAAAAGCTCGTCAAGAAAAGAATAAAAATAAACCTGTCAATGTAATTGCAGGATTTGGATTGCGCATGTTGATGTCTGTTCGCAACGTATCCGGGACCTATACTCAAAATGATGGTACGCTTTTACCTGGTTATAAAAACACGGCTAACGTGCTCGGGTTTGATAATAATTTCAACAATACGCTGGGCGGATTTATTTTTGGGAAGCAGGGGTATACCATATTTGGGAAACAGAATGGTTACGATATTGCCAATTCCAGTGCGGAACGAGGATGGTTGGTAAAAAACCAAGATTTGAACAAACAACATACCATTGCCCACAGCACTAACTTCTCTGGACGTGCAAGTTTGGAACCGATCAAGGACATTACGATTGAGTTAACGATGAACCGAACGTACAACATCAACTCCAACGATTTCTTCCGTTGGGATGAAACCAACCAACGATACGAGGCGCAAAGTAAGGTTGAGATTTCAACTTTGACATACACCAACATTACATTGGGCTCTGCGTTTACTAAAATGGATACCAAAACATATTCTTCTGCTGTGTTTGACCAAATGCGGGCTAATTTGAAAGATGTTTCCAAAAACGTGGGCGGACGAAATGCCAATTCTTCCCTGCAAACAAATGGATTCTACGAAGGTTATGGCCAGTCGCAACAAGAAGTTGTGTTAGGTGCATTCTTAACAGCGTATGGAGACAAATCTGTGAAGGACAAAACAATCAATCCTTTGACAAACATTCCATTGCCGAATTGGACCATTAACTACAACGGACTGTCAAAATACAAGTTCATGAAAAAATATGTGAAGAACTTTGTCATCCGTCACGGTTATTCATCCACTACAAGTGTTTCAGGTATTCAAACCAATTTGAATGCTACTTTCGATGCCAATAACTTGCCAACAGCGCGCGATTTGAATGACAATTACATTGCTCAAAATCAAATTCAAAACGTAACCATGGCGGAACGTTTCTCTCCATTAATTGGTTTGGATGCCACTTGGATTATTAAAAGTAAAGGGAAAGAACAAGGCTTATTGACCAAATTCGAAATCAAAAAAGACAGATCCGTTACCTTGTCACTCAACAACAATCAAGTTACAGAAATTCTCGGAAATGAAATTGTCGTTGGTTCAGGTTATAAATTCACCCAGGTGAAATTACCAATCAAGGACGTGAAACCGAGTGATGTCAACCTTCGTTTTGATTTCTCTTTCCGGGATAATTTGACCGTTATTCGTAAGGTGGTAGAAAACACCAATCAAGCCACAGCTGGGCAACGAGTCGTTTCCATCAAATTTACGGCGGATTACAGTTTGGGTAAAAACTTAACAGTCTTGTATTACTACGATCAAGTGATCAATACGCCAAAAATTGCCAGCTCTTATAAAACTGGGAATTTGAGCACTGGTATTCGTTTACGATTCAATTTGGGAGGTATTCAATAATGGAAATTCGGTCCGCGGAACAAAAAGATGTTGTCGCCATTTTTGGTTTGATTCGTGAATTAGCGCTATACGAAAAGGCACCCGAGCAAGTCACAAATACGGTTGAAAATTTACACAAGGATCTTTTCATAGAACCCATCTGTGAGGCCATTGTGGCGGAAGAAAATAACGTGGTTATAGGATTCGCTCTCTTTTATACTTCGTATTCCACTTGGAAAGGCAAATCCCTCTATTTGGAAGACTTTTATGTTAGTGAAGAGCATCGTCGAAAAGGAGTTGGGCAACTTTTGTTTGAGCGAGTCCTGCAAATTGCAAAAGACCGAAAAATGGCTCGAATGGACTGGCAAGTGTTGGAATGGAACCAAATGGCAATTGATTTTTATAAAAAGAACAATGCACTTTTGGATCCAGAATGGATCAACGGACGTCTCTTTTTCCATTCTTGAACATTCCGCCCCTTTCAACTGTTCTATAGAATATGGCAAAAATCATCATTGCGGGTGGATCCGGTTTAATTGGAAAAGCATTGGAAAAGATACTCACGGAGAATCATCACGACGTTTTTATTTTTACGCGAACGCCGAAAAAATCGAATCATATTTCCTGGGATCCAGCAAATGGCCAACTGGATTCTAGCAAAATAAACGGCACCGAAATACTCATCAATCTTTGTGGTGAAAATGTGGGTGCTCAACGCTGGACCAATGTCAGAAAGCAAGTTTTATCCTCTTCACGAATAGGAACCACCCAATTGTTGCACCAGCATTTTCAAAATGTAAGCACGCTACAACAGTATCTTTCGGCATCTGGCATCAATTGTTATCCATTGGAATCTACAAAAAAAATGCAAGAGAATGATGCCTACGGATCCGATTATCTCTCCCAATTGGTGAAAGAATGGGAGTTTGCCGCCGACCTTTTTGAAACCCAAGTGCCTGTTTGCAAACTGCGTATTTCAATGGTTTTAGACAAAAATGACGGTGCATTGCAAAAATTGTTGCCATTGGTGAAACTTGGTTTGGCTTCTCCTCTGGGTTCAGGGAATCAATGGATGAGTTGGGTGCACATCGACGACGTTGTAGGTGCTTTCGTTTTTGCTATCGACCAGAAACTGAACGGCGCATTCAACTTGACTGGAAAACAAGTCTCCAATACTGAGTTTACGCGTGAGTTGATGCAAAGCAATGGCAAAACGATGCGCTTTCCAAAGATTCCAGCGTTCGTCATGAAATTGGTTTTAGGCGAACAAGCTACAATCGTTTTAGATGGCACGCACAATGATAATTCTCTATTGAAAGAAAAAGGGTTTCACTATCAATTTGAAGAATTATCTGTCGCTTTGAAAACTTTGTTTGGCAAATAGTTACAACAAATCATTGGCCAAATTTGCCAATTCCGAACGTTCTCCTTTTTCCAATTTTATGTGGGCAAACAATTGCTGTCCTTTCAAACGATCAATTAAATAAGATAATCCATTACTGTTTTCATCCAGGTACGGTGTATCAATTTGATGGCAGTCACCTGTAAACACAATTTTGGTTCCTTCACCCGCTCGTGTAATGATGGTTTTCACTTCGTGCGGCGTTAAATTCTGCGCTTCATCGATGATGAACATGATGTTGGACAAACTTCTACCACGGATAAATGCCAAAGGCGTAATGATGATTTTTCCTTGTTGCTCCATGTCCAAAATGGCTTTGTGCTTTTTCTCATTTTCACCGAACTGCGATTTGATGAATTTCAAATTATCCCACAAAGGTTCCATGTACGGACCAATTTTATCATTGGCATCACCCGGTAGAAATCCAATTTCCTTGTTGGAGAGAGGCACGATGGGTCGTGCTAAAATAACTTGCTGAAACAATTTGGCTTGTTCCAAGGCTGCAGCCAACGCCAACAAGGTTTTTCCTGTACCCGCAACACCTTGCAAAGCAACAAGCTTGATGTCTGGATTCATCAATGCATTCAAGGCAAACGCTTGTTCCGCATTCTTCGGTTTAATTCCGTAAATAAACTCTTTTTCGATGCGTTCAATTTGGTCCAACCAAGGATTGTAAACCGCCAAAGAAGAGGATTTGCCGTTCTTTAAAATATAATAGCCATTCGGTGTTTTGCGATCGCCTAATAAACCATCTTCATCGATTCGACCACGGGTGAAAATTTCACGAATTACATCCGAATCAATGTTTTCAAGCGTCATCGTAGAAGCATCTTCCAGTTCATTGATGGATACTTTACCCGTTTCATAATCTTCTGCTGCAATGCCAAGAGCTTTGGCTTTGATCCGCAAATTAATATCCTTGGTAATGAGAATAACGTCTTTCAATTTCTCGACTTCCTTCAAATACAAGGCCGAATTAATGATTTTATGGTCATTCTTTCCTTGGGCATAAATGTCTTCTGCATTGATACCCGTGGGATTGGTCTCCAAGATAACCTTGAAATTCCCTTTGCCCTTCCCTAAACTAATCCACTCCTTCAAACTGGTGGTTACCGACATTTTATCAATGAAACGGATGACCTCGCGCGCCGAAAAATTCTTCGAATCATTTCCTACTTTGAACTTATCCAGTTCCTCCAAAACGGTAATCGGAATGGCGACATGGTTGTTCTCAAAATTAGTGATTGCCTGATGGTCATGAATCAATACGGATGTGTCGAGCACATAAATCTTCTCTCTTTTTTTCGGCATAGGAAGTGCTATTAATTTCAGAAAAGGTAATCCTTCTTCCGCAAAAACGTCAAAAAAAATTCAAAAGGTTTTCTACAGTTTTTTGTTGAAAGAATTTAAAAAATTAACAGGTGGTTCACACAATAAAAAAAGCCTTGCAATAGCAAGGCTTTCCATATTAAATTCATGTTGTTTAGCCTATTTCACCACAAATTGAATGGTTTTTTGAAAACTTCCTGCATGCAAATTCATGAAATACATACCGGCAGATAAGTCATTGGTATTCATTAAAACCAAATTGTCTCCAGCCGTTGCTTGGATGTTTTCATGACGAATTTGTTTCCCTGTTATATCTAGAAAATCAATTGAAACATTCGTATTTGCACTAGTTGAAAACCGCACATTGAGTTCCTCGTCCGCTGGATTTGGGAAAAGCGTTACGTTCTGTAAATCACCCAATTCACCTACACTTAAATTTTGCGGGCCTCCTTGGTATAAATTGATCTCATCCAAGTATATATTGTTTCCTCCACCACTGGAAAATGTGAATTTCGTAAGTAGGTTGGAAACGAAATACGTTGAAGTTATCCCAGTAACGTGCACTTGAACCCAATCAGATGGGCTTGGTGTCCAATCATTTGTAGCCGTTACAGACGACAAATTCGCGCCAATAATTGATTTACGAATCACCCAAGAATCTCCGCAATCTTTCGAAATACTCAATCTCAAATATTCAAAATCACTAGTTGTTTTTTTACGGTAAGCATATTTGAAACTCATGGTGACAGCATCAGAAGTGCCAAATGCAGACAAATCGAATGGATTCGAATTCAATTCACTTATGGTTCCTGCCGGTAATGTGTAATTGTGCAATTTGACAGATTTAGAGCCTAAAGAGGCTGCTGTAGAGGTAATTTCAAAAGAGTTCGCATTCACCCCTGTTGGTCGCCAAAAAGACGATCCATTGTTGAGTGTTGTGTAACCTTCAAAACTTTCTTGGTAAGGTAAAACAACTCCAGCAGGGTAAACAGTCATGTAATTCGTTTTTGTCGAAGTCATGCTCGTTGTTCCGTCGGTTACCGTTAATATCACTGTATAAGTCCCAGCAGTAGGATAAGAAACTACTGGATTTGGATCTGTGGATGTGGATGGAATTGCACCTGGCAATGACCAGCTCCAGCTTACAACATTGTTAAAAGAAAGGTCCTCAAAATTAACCGGCTCATCTGCACAAACAAATTGCGCGGATGATCTAAAGTCTGCGCTGCAAAGATAGGCGTTACCGGCAGCACCCGTTGCAGCAAGATTGGTTGCGGAACGTATGTAATTTCTTCCTCCTACTGATGAGTTTAACGCGTTGCGCATTCTTGTTGCTTGACCCGGTGTAAACATTTTTGAACAATAGGAATAATTCATGTAATTTTCTACTGGATCAATTTGATCAAATCCCCAATAAGCATTATCCAAGCTACACGTATTGGCATTCAATAAACATGAAGTATTACCAATGGTTTCGGGCGTATCGGCTACACCATCGTCTGAACCAGGACTGCAATTTGAAGCCAATCCAGGATTGTTGGTGCCTCCCCAAACGTGAGGTAGATTCAACCAATGTCCTACTTCGTGCGTCAAAGTTCGACTGCGATTCTCATCCCCTGTACCAATTGAACCCACATAATCTTGTAACACCCAAATACCATTTTTCATACTGGTTCCCAGCCAATTGTTTGGCGTGTATGTATAACCGGCTGCACCGCCGATGCTTTTACAAACGAAAATATTCAAGTATTTATTCCCGGCCCATTCACCGTTGTACACGTCATTCCCTGCCACAATCGCATCTACTTGATTATTACCGTCGGTTCCATTAGACGTAATGGCGTTTTCTGTTCGCGTAATACCATTGAAACAAGCACCATTAGGCGCAATTGTCGCGAAGACAAACTCCACCTCAATATCTGCTGGATTTCCAATAAAAGCTGGAGCTACATCGTTTGCATCCGCATTTAATCTTCGGTAATCACGGTTCAAAATGCGGAGTGCATCTACTATTTGTTCTCTTGAAATATTCTCTACGCCATTGTTATGCAAAACATGAAATACGACTGGAATTCTGTAGACAATTCCTTTGGACGGAATTCCTTCTTTTCCTTCTTTTGATTTTGCAAACGCTGAAGACTCTGCAGCAATTTGTGCTTGGTCCTTATCCCATTGTTTTTTAAACGCAGGGTTTTTCATCATTTCGTTTAATATGGTATGTTGACGACAATATTCTATAGACTCGCCTACTCGGCAATTTTGAGGGTCAACTGTTTGTTGTCCTACGGCTAGAGAAACAAAAAATACGGAAACAATAAGGGACTTTAAGATGTTTTGAATCATTTTACTTTATAACTAAAAATAGTAACTACTTAAGGCGATAATTTTATATTGGAGAATCTTCCTTAAACTTAAACGGCGCAAGTTAAGTATTCGTTGGAATATGATTCTGAAAAATGGGTACTTAAAATTGTCAAAAAATGGAAACCTACCGTTTTAAAAACAATCAAGTCCTATTAAAGTTCATTGATGTCCATAAACCGTTGTACATTGTTGGAGGTTCCAAATACCACTAGCGTATCCTCTGCAATTATTTTTGTGTCGCTCGACGGAACACCCAAAACATGTTGTTCCTTGCATTCCTCACCATTTTTATTCACGCAAAAAGCCCGTTTAATAGTGACCAAAGTCAATTCGTATTGATTTCGAAATTCGATATTATCAATCGTTCGGCCAATCGCTCCTTTGGGTGCCAATATCTCTGCAATTTCATAATCATCCGGCAATTGCAAAAATGACAAGATACTGGGATTAATCAATTTTTCGCGCACGACAAAAGCGACCTCATCCTCTGGTGTTAAAATTTCAGGTACTCCAATTTTCTCCAAAATCAATTTCTGGTGTTCCCCGCTCGCTCGCGCAATGATGCGACTCACACCCAAATCCATCAAATGCACACACGTCAAAATAGTCGCTTCAAAATTTTCTCCGATGGCAACTACAACCGCATCCATGTCATTGATCTTCTGTGATTGCAATGCTTTTTTGTCAGTTGCATCCAATGCTACGGCAAAAGCCACATCATCTTTGATTGATTCGATGCGCTCTTCACTCGGGTCAAAGGCAAATACCTGTGCCCCTTTTTCGGCCAATCGTTTCGCTATGTTCATTCCATAACGACCTACACCAATTACCGCAAATTTGTTGTGTTTCATATTTTCTTTTTTAAGCCAGTGCTTGCTCTAAATCTGCTATTAAATCATCAGCATCCTCAATGCCAACGCTCAGTCGAATCAACGAATCCACTACACCCGTTTTTTCTCGTTCTTCTTTTGGAATAGACGCATGAGTCATCGTGGCAGGGTGACCAATCAACGATTCAACTCCTCCCAATGATTCTGCCAAAGCAAATACTTCTACTCGTTTGACTACTTCGTGTGCGTCTTCTAATTTATTGCCTTTCAAGGTAAAAGAAAGCATCCCGCCGAATCCGCTCATTTGTTTTTTCGCAACGGCATGATTGGGGTGTGTTTCAAAACCAGGCCAATATACTTTGTCAATTTTGGGATGAGCCGCTAAATAACGAGCTATTCTCTCCCCGTTTTCGCAATGTCTTAGTACACGCAAATGCAAGGTTTTTATTCCTCTTAAAACCAAAAAACAATCCATCGGTGCAGTTACAGCGCCCGAGGAGTTTTGAATTCGGTACATTTCTTTGGCGATTGCCTCGTCGGAAGTAACCAAAGCACCCATCACGACATCTGAATGGCCACCCAAATATTTAGTTGCCGAATGCATCACCACGTCAGCCCCCAGATCTAAGGGGTTTTGCAAATACGGCGTGGCAAAAGTATTGTCAACACAAAGCATGGCGTTCGCTTCTTTTGCGATGGAAACCATGAGTTCGATATCGATGATATTCATCATGGGATTGGTCGGTGTTTCCACCCAAATTAATTTTGTGTTTTTGTTGATTTTTGCTCGAACTTCTGGGGCATACGCCATGCTCACGTAATGAAATTTAATCCCATATTTCGCAAAAATCGTATTAAAAAGGCGATAAGTGCCTCCGTACAAATCATTGGTAGAAATTACCTCATCCCCTGGATTCAACATTTTGATGAGGCAATCAATCGCTGCCAAACCGGAACCAAAACAAGCGCCATACTTACCATTTTCAATGGCCGCGATATTTTTTTCCAAGGCATGGCGCGTTGGATTCAATGTTCTCGAATATTCATACCCTTTGTGATTACCAACGCCGTCCTGAACATACGTGGATGTTTGGTAAATTGGCGTCATGATAGCACCCGTTGCTGGATCCGGTTGAACCCCAGCGTGAATCGCTTTTGTGCCGAATTTCATTTTACTTTCATCCATAAGGCAAATTTAATAGAATTTAAGGAATCTAAAAGGAAACCAACCAAGGCTTTCATGCTCTTTTCTAGCACTTTTTATACCGCTCAAAAGGATTCCTTCTCAAGACTTTGTGTAAATTCGCTACAGAAATTTTGGAATCAATCGAAACCGTCATCTTTGGTAAAAAACGCACAACATAGTATCTCGGACTTGGTCAACGAATTGAAGGTTTTCAACCGAAACGATGTTTTGGTCAACCTCAAAGAATCGGAATGTTTGTTGACTTCAGTTACAGAAAGTGCATTTTCTTTGCCCAAAACACATGAATTAGATCGGATCTTTAAAAAATCTCAACTGATTTTCAAGGAAAGTGGCGCTGCTGTTTTTTGTATTTCCAATGGTGTTTTGGAATGGGAATGGAAAGGAACAACCTGCCAAAGTCCTGTTATTTTATGTCCTGCTCAAATTCGTTTGGACAAAATCAAACAGATCTATCATATTTCTTTCGACCCAGAGGAAGCTTTTCTGAATCCTTTTTTAAAAATTTCTTTTCAAAAAGAATTTGACTTCGAATGGTCAGACCTTCTTTTTTTTCAAGCCAATTGGGAAGAATTAGACACTCAATTCAAACAAAAAGGTTTTGCTTTCTCCTTTCATGCGCTTTTTCACGTGGGCAATTTTCACCACCACCGGTACCATGTCTTGCGCGATGTGGAAAGTTTAGAAACCAAACACGATTTTTCTCCGGCTTTAGCTGAATTATTGCACCTACAAGCACCCAATTCATGCGAAAATATTCAATTAACAAACCAATTGCTATTTGCCGCTGACAACGATCAGCAACGAGTATTCTCCAAAGGGTCTGAAGCCAATTTGGTGGTCCAAGGTCCTCCTGGAACAGGCAAATCTCAAGTGCTGAGTAATTTTATTGCCAAGTTGCTTCACCATCAAAAAAAGACCTTGGTCGTTTCGGAGAAACGGGTCGCTTTGGAGGTATTAGAAAAGAAACTAGCTCAATTTCAACTCGGTCAATTTGCATTTTTGCCTGGAACCGACAGCCCGTCTTCATCTTTTTTAGACCAATTAAAAAAAACATGGCTATTCTTGGAAAGCTATGCGAAAAAGCAACCCTTTCAATTGCAACTTTCCAAACAGAAATTGGACAATTTGCAATTCAAATTGAATTTGCTTTCCAAAAAGGATTTGATCGGCGGACTTTCTTTTTCAAACTATCAAGCACGCGTAAAAGGATTAAACCTTTTAGAAACAGCGTACAATAGCGCTTCAGCTTCTATTGCGGCATTCGATGAGAACGCTGATTTTCTCCAATTAATCTATCAAAAGAACCTCAATCCATCCTTGGCTTTGCTCCCAAAATCAATGATTGCCAACGATTCGTTTTTATCTTTGGATGCTTCTATTTTAGGTTTGGAAAAAAGTTTTCTAGGACTGCGTGCTGCAATCGAATTGGATACGCCATCGGAATTAAGCGAATGGATGAAGAAAGCCTCTTTCGCACAATTGCTCGCCAACGAAGTAGAAAAAGATTATTTCAAAACACTGCGCCCCAATTCTGTGGAACAGAAAAAATTCAAAAAGCTAAGCAAGGTTTATTTTCTATTAAAAAAAGAGCTGGACTTGCTTTCCGACGAAAAGAAAAATTGGAAAGAGGAACCTTCAAAAACGGAAACGAATGCATTGCTGAAATCCTTCGAAAAAAGAAATTTCTTCGAGAAAATAAAACTCAAACGTCGGATGAGTCAGCTTTTGCAAAGTTCATTTGTGCCCGCAAAAGATGCTTTGGTTCAGTGGTTAAAATTACTCGAAAGGCAAGAAGAATTAGGTGGAATTGAAAAACAGCTTTTGGAAATTGGTATTTCCGATGAAACAGAAATAGTTTGGGTAAAAGACCTTTCTAGACGAATTGAGGCGGAAGAATTTAAAATTTGGGAAAAAGAAAGCAAGGAAGCCAATCGACGACTTGCTAATTGCAACCAAGAAATCTATGCATTTTATCATGCGGTACGCGCGATACTGCAAATAGAAGAAAATGGGTCGATTTCAGCCGCAATCGCTCAATTAAAAAATGATTTTCCCGCCTTGATTGTTCATCAAAAAGCCCTGCAAAAATTACCGGAAGCGTTGCACAAACAAATGAGCCGACACGCATTCATCGATTCCCTGGAGAAGGAAATCTTGAAAAGTGCCTGGTACTCTTTCATTGGACACTTTCCCGCTTTTGCGGATTTCGATGCAGACAAATTAAATGTGGATTTGGACGAAATTATTCGCTTGCAAGAACAAGAAGCGAGCGATTTTGCTGAAGAAATTACACTTCGCATCAAAGCCAATTTCGATGCGCATTTTGCATTGTTGAATACCACCAGTCGTAAATTATCTCCCGAGGAAAAGGAACGCAAGGCACGTTTGAAAAAGGGTCGATCACTGCTCGTGAAAGAATTTTCGAAAACACGCAGTCATCCTTCGTTGCGCGAATTACTGAATTCCGAAGCGGCCGAGTGGATTTATACCTTGATTCCAATTTGGATGGTCAGTCCGGCTCAAGTCGCTGATTTTTTTCCATTGGAAAAAGAAACCTTCGAATATGCTCTTTTCGATGAAGCAACACAAATACCTTTGGTGAATAGTCTCGGTGCGCTGTACCGCTCCAAAAGAACCATTGTGGTCGGTGATGAACAACAAATGACACCTACCCACTTTTTTCAATCTGGCGAATCTGAACCGCTTGATCTATTGCACCAAGCACGCTTTACATGGGAAAAAGTGCGGTTAAAACATCATTACCGAAGCGAACATCCTGCTCTCATCGCTTTTTCCAATGAACACTTCTACGAGAACCAACTGATTGCTTATCCAAGCGCTAACGGACATAACTCTGCGATACAAACCCACTTTGTTCCGGATGGAAAATTCGTTGAGCGCGAAAATGTAAAAGAAGCACAAGCACTAGCAAAATTGTTAGAGAAACAGCTTTTACAAACTGATTCCTTGGGTGTAGTGGCTTTCAGCGAGACCCAATTGTCTTGCATTTTCAAATCTCTCTCATCAAAAAGTCAAGTAATTTTGGAGGAAAGAATCGAACAAAATACGTGTTTCTTCCGTGCATTGGAGAACATTCAAGGCGACGAATGTGGCCATTTGCTGATTAGTTTAGGTTACGCGCCTAACGAAGAAGATAAATTATTGCTGAATTTTGGTCCTTTGAACAGAAAAAGTGGTCGTAGGCGATTGAACGTGTTGCTTACCCGTGCAAAGAAAAAGATCGATTTTTTCACTTCTATCCAGGCCGAAGATTTGGCATTGAGCGACAATGATTCTTTGAATTTACTGCGCCAGTTTTTGCAGTCAGCTGAAAATCAAGCATCCAATCCAGCTGTCGTCTTTCCTCATCAATTGGATTTCAAAATAGAAGCCGCTGCGAACCGAGAAAAGCAAGCGGTTATTTTCGAAAATTTCGCGCAAGAAATTGCCAATGCGAATGAATTTTTAACTTTACACCGCGTACTAACGGCGCGAAATTGGGAACCTAAATATTCCTAAAAATGACCTTTTTGTGGTAGTACATTTCAATAAGAAGCGTGTAACTTTGTTTCGGTAAAATGAACAAAACATTAACAGACTTAAAAGTTGGCGAAAGCGCGACAATCAGAGGATTACAATCTGGTGATTGTCAAAATGCACTTTTGGCGCTTGGTTTTCTGCAAGGAAAATCAGTCGAAGTTACGCTTCGCGCTCCATTTCGTGGGCCGATGGCTGTTCGCATTGGTCAAACATTGATTTCCTTGCGTTTGGAGGAAGCCTTGCAAGTTTTGATTGATATACCTTCTCGTAAATGAAAAAAATCGCCCTTTTTGGCAATCCAAATACCGGTAAAAGTTCCTTGTTCAACCTGCTAACAGGCTTGAATCAAAAGGTAGGAAATTTTAGTGGGGTTACGGTGGAGGTAAAAACGGGTGAAATAAAAGGTGCCAAACACAAATTATTGGCCTACGATTTCCCAGGTACTTACAGCGTTTTTCCTCGAAGTTCAGAAGAAAAAATTGTTTTCGATGTACTTTCGAATCCGGATAATGAAGCCTTTCCAGATGTATTTGTTGTGGTGGTGGATGCCTCCAATTTGGAACGAAATCTCTTGCTTTTCGACCAGTTGTACGTCATGAACCTGCCAACCGTTTTGGTGCTGAACATGTCCGATGTATCGGCACGAGCAGGATTGACGACGGATGTTGAAAAACTTCGTTTGCATTACCCGAACGCTAAAATCATTGAATCCAATGCGCGAGTTGGTTTGGGAAAAGATCGACTCATACAAGCGGTTGACTCCATTGTCGATTCCAATTTAGAATTCAATTATCAATTCCCGTATGGTCAAGCGAATTTCTCTGAAAATGAAGACACCTTAAAACGACGCACGAAAATTCAAGCGTTGGTAGGCGAAGTTCAGACAAAAAATATCGACAGCAAGCAAAACTACTTTCTCGACAAATGGTTGGCCCACCCCATTTTTGGGTATTTCTTTTTTGTGCTTTCTCTATTTGTCATTTTTCAAACCATCTTCAATTTGGCCAGTTACCCCATGGATTGGATTGAAATTGGCATTTCAAGTTTGAGTTCTTGGTTTGATGCTAACTTGCCTGCGGGCATCGCAACCGATTTACTTGTGGAAGGAATCATTCCGGGCATTGGCGGGGTTCTGGTTTTTATCCCACAAATTGCCTTGTTGTTTTTCTTTTTGGGGATTTTAGAAGAAACGGGCTATTTCGCCCGGGTTATCTTTTTAATGGATCGTTTGATGCGACCCCTTGGATTGAACGGAAGAAGTGTGGTACCACTAATTTCTAGTCTGGCCTGTGCCATTCCCGGCATTATGGCAGCGCGAACGATTTCCAATTGGAAAGAACGTTTAATTACCATTTTTGTTTCTCCATTGATGAGCTGTAGCGCACGCATTCCGGTTTATACCATCTTGATTGCTTTGGTCATTCCCGATACGAAATTGCTCGGATTCATCAGCGTTCAAGGTTTGGTTTTATTGGGCTTGTACTTACTTGGCTTGTTTTCGGCCTTGATTGTGGCATTTGTCATGTCACGCTTGATCAACAGCAACGAAAAAAGTTTCTTGATGTTGGAATTGCCTCCTTATCGTGGCCCGCGCTGGATGAATGTGGTCACTATGATGTGGGAGAAAACACGTCGGTTCGTTTTTGATGCCGGTAAAATCATCGTTGCGCTTTCCATTCTTCTCTGGTTTGCGGCTTCCTACGGACCAAAAGGCCATGTTTCCAAACTGGCGGCAGCGGATTTCGGTTTGACAGAATCTACTAGCAACAATGAATTGGGCGCCATTCGACTAGAAAATTCGTTCATCGGTATCATGGGGCAAAAAATTGAACCCGTGATTCGCCCCTTGGGCTATGATTGGAAAGTGGGTATTGCTTTGATCACCTCTTTTGCGGCGAGAGAAGTATTTGTCGGAACCTTGGCGACCATTTATTCCGTCAACGATGCAGAAGAAAACGAAGTGAAATTACTCGACCGAATGCGGGCTCAAACCTTTAGCGATGGAACGCCTGTCTTTACGTTGGCCTCTGGTTTGTCCTTGATGGTGTTTTATGTGTACGCTTTGCAATGCATGGCAACCGTGGCCGTGGTCAAACGAGAAACCGGTTCTTGGAAATGGCCAATCCTGCAATTAGTTGTTATGGGTGCCATTGCGTACCTTGGAGCATTCATCGTATTTAATCTATTTGCTTAATGCAAGAAATCATTGTCCTTCTATCCATTTTAGGCGCTTTGTCTTACTTATTTTTCCGCTTGCGCAGCAAGAAGAAGAAAAAAGGGTGCGAAGATTGTCACTAAACAATTGCGAATCATTGCATTGGTAATTGCGAATCGGGGCGATTAATTTTTTAGGTTGAAACTTTCTTTTTTAAAATAATGGCAAAAAAAAACCGCGGAAATCCTTAAATCCGCGGCTTCACTATTATTCGTTTTCAACGAGCTGGAATCATTAATGTCCGCCGCTTATTTTTTTATCGAAGTTGATTCCTTGACTGTTCAAAATTCCTTTCACTTTCCAAGCATAAAATGCCAAGTAAGCAAAACAAGCGATTCCGACGATGTAGCTAAATTGAATGTTGCTCATATCTGCTACATAACCTTGGAACCAACTGACAATTCCTCCGCCCATAATCATCATGATTAAGAAACTGCTGCCTTGGCTTGTGTGTTTCCCCAAACCGCTAATCGCCAAGGTGAAAATACACGGCCACAGCGTACTGCAGAACAAACCAACACTTGTGAAGGCATACACGCTGACCATTCCAGTGGTTGCCATTCCGGTAGATAAAGCTACGATGCCCAAAACAGAAAAGATCAACAACATGCGAGCGGGATTGCCTTTGCTGGCCATATCCGCAACGATCAAGACTAATATGATCAATCCATAGACATAAAATGGGGTTAAATCATGATTCATGAAGCGATTCACCCCTAAAAAGACACCAAAAGCCAAATAAGGTGCAAGGAATCTTAAAATTCGTTGTGTATTCATTTTATCCGTAAACGCCTCAACTGCACCTGTCCAACGACCTATCATCAAACTCGCCCAATACAAAGAGATAAACGGTGCAACATCTTTGGTTAAAAAACCCATGCTTTTTTCCATATAAGCAGGCAAATTACTCGCGGTAGAAACCTCTACTCCCACGTACACAAATATCCCTATCATACCCAAAACCAACTGCGGGAAATGCAAGGCGGATGTCTTTGAAGATTTAGCCTCCTTTTCTTCCTCAATCACCGCTGCCGGTTTATCTGGCAAGGAAGAAAATTTTAAGAACAAAGCAACCAGCAAAAAGGCACAACCAAGCACTAAATAGGGAACTTTTACACTTTCAATATTCATTTCTGCCGTAGCAGAAGAAGCGGCACCGAAAATAGCAAAGCTCACAATGAGTGGACCAATCGTAGTACCCAAATTATTAATTCCACCTGCTAAAGTCAATCGCTGAGAACCTGTCGTTACCGGTCCTAATGCAATGGCCAGCGGATTCGCTACTGTTTGTTGCAAGGAAAAACCGAGCGCCACTGTAAACAATCCCGAAAGCATCAAAGGGAAAGAATGCATATTCGCAGCTGGATAGAATAACAAGGTTCCCAAAGCTGAAATAACCAATCCCAATGCCAATGAATTCTTATAGCCCAATCGGTTGATTAAATCACCTTTCGTCAAATAAGAAATGATCATATAAATAATAGAACCAACAGTATAAGCCACATAAAAAGCCACCGAAACCAGTTGACTTTCTCCTTGGGTCAAATCAAACGCTTTTTTGAAAACCGGAATTAAAATATCGTTACTGGCGGCAACAAATCCCCAAAAAAAGAAAACGGTAACCAATGGAACGAATTGCCCCCAATTGGTAGCGGTTGATTTTTCAGTGGATGCTTGCCCAAAATCCTCGGTTGAATTGGTCGCTTGACCTCCAGAATTATTCATAATTTGCTTTATAGTTGAAACGAAAATAGGATTTTTTTTTGATTCACCATGAATTCACTCATTTACTTTTGGTAGTATGTACAATAATTCGATGTTTGTTATTACCGCATCCGTTTTAAAAAAGGAATCTTTTTATCCTGTTAAAAGGAATCCATCTTGTTTTTTGAAGGGAAAGCACTATTTTTAATTCGCACTTATTGTACATCCAAATGGCAGAAATTTTTGTTCTTGAAAACCAACAGTATCATTTAAAGATCCATTCGCTCGGAGCTGAATTAATACATTTCAGCAAAAGAGAGAAGGAAAACTTGTTGTGGGAAAAAACCACAGCGCATTGGAACCGAGTAGCGCCCCTTCTTTTTCCCATTGTAGGGAAATTAAAAGACAATGCCTATTCGTTGCAGGAGGATGGTTTTGCACTGGGCCAACATGGGTTTCTGCGCGACCAAGAATTTACTTTGCTGGAACAAAACAAACATTCTCTGACGCTTACTTTTTCAAGTGATTCAGCAACCAAAAAAGTCTATCCTTTTGACTTCACCTTTGAAATCTGTTACGCCTTCGATTCCTCCGGATTGAGAATTGAAGCAACGATAAAAAATCGAAGCGAATCAAAAATGTATTTTTCGTACGGTGGACACCCGGCTTTTCATTTAGAAGAAAAATTAGAAAATTATTTCCTTCGCTTAGAAAAGGATTTTGTCGCCGAACGTCAATTGATTGAAAACGGTTTGTATTCAGGAGCAACTGAAAAAATGTCAATCTCTGGTGATTTACAGTTGAATGATGACCTTTTTCACGCCGATGCCCTTGTTTTCAAACAGCCGCCTTTTCAAACCATCGAATTGTTGCACAATACCAAAGGTTCCATTTTAAAAATGACATGTGAATCGTGGACGGCCATTGGTATTTGGACCAAAGCGGGAGCGCCATTTCTTTGTTTGGAACCTTGGTGGGGCTGGGCGGATTCAACCGATTCAACTGGTGATTTGACGCAAAAAGCAGGAATTCGCGTGTTAGAAAGTAATGTAGAAGAAACTTTGGTGTATCGCATTGAACCCGCGATTTGATTCATTTCAAAAATGGATTGTACATCATGATGGCGTGATTTTCCACCAATAATTTTTCTGAGATTTCGTTTTCCCTTTTACTGATTTGAACAATCTGGTTGTGTCGCGAGTAGCCACCCCAAATCTGTTGTTTCATCAAATGATTTCGTTCCTCAACACGGTATTCCTCTTCCACGGGAGATTCACAAAAAAGTTCGCCGTGCAAATGCGTTTCATCCATCCACAAACGGATTTGAAATATTTTATCCGTATCATTTTTTACTTGCAGATCGATGTGGTTGTAAGACAAGGTTGCACCGGCACCAAAAGGAACTTTTCGGTTGATATCCGGGAAAACATCAAAGCCATGTCGGTAACGTTCCGTAATCGTCAACGGACTGTGGGCGAAAATCCAGAAAAGCAAATTTCCAAGTTGACACAATCCACCGCCGGTATCTTTCGCTGTTTTGCCTTGTTTCAGCACCAAACCTTCTAAATACCCTTTTCGTTGCGTTGGGCGACCGACCAATTTCCAAATGGAAAAGGTTTCTCCCGGTTGAATCAATATGGCATCCAAGTGTTGAATCGCTAAACGGAGATTGGTTCGCTTGTTTTCTTGCAAGTACATGTCCACATCCTTCAGCGGACGCAAAATCATGGATTGGTGGTGAAAAACGCCGTGGGATTCGAAGTTGCTTTTACGAGCTTGTGCCCATTTTTTGGAGCCAAAATACCAATCTTTTTTACGCTTTAAAATGTAATATTCTTTCCCGAGAATTTGTCGAATTTGACTGCGCTTCTGGGGTTTTTCAATTTCATTCATGCGTTAAACTTTGCAACCACGCTCTTGCTTTTTGGTCATCTACAAAGGATCGCATTGGAATGGGCGGTCTGCTGAAACGAAATAAAATATTCATGATATACTGCGACAAACCTGGTTTGGAAACCATGGCCATGGCAGAATACACCTTCGACAAGTTTTGCGTGGAATACGTTCGTGCTGCTTTGTCTGGAACGGGCGAATTGCATAAATAGATCAGCAATGGAACGGGCTTTTCGCCAACAATGGATTGGACCAATTTTATATTTTCTTGAATCAAATGAACCGTTCGTTTTGTTTTTTTGGAATACGAATACAATATGCCATCAGTCGAGTCAAAAAAGTAATCTGCAATTTCTCCCTTGACGCGTTCCTCTGTTGAATGTTTGATCATAACGCTGGTGTTCTTTTCACTCAAATGTATGTATTTATTCATCAAGTGCGACAAATAATAGCGATAAACGGCTTCGTTCCATTTATTTTTTTGACTGCTGTAACTTTTTAAGCATCAAGTAGTCTTACCTACAAATTAGCTAATAAAAAGATTTTTAACGCTTCGATCGATCAGCGGTAACAAAAAAAGAAAAACAAAAATTGTTGAACCAAAAACAAAGAACGATGAAAAAAGCAGCCTTTATTTTAGCCCTTGGGTTTTTCATGAGTAACCTCGCTTTCGCAGGCACCAACCCAAATTTAAAAAAATTATTGAACCGAAAAGTAAACATCGATTTGAGCCACATTGAGCTCAATCCATACCAACCGGATTTTGTAGATGTGCGTTTTAAAATTGTGGAGGGCGAAATCCAAATTGAAAGCATCCACGCTACGCAAAGCGATTTGAAAAAAGAAATTATCAAAGCATTGAACAAACTGGAAGTAACGTGTGATTACGTAGAGGGCGAAACCTACGAATACAAATTTACTTTCGAGAAAATCTAGAAGAAGCAAGATGTAACAACAAATCCGTAAAAGCATCGTGTTGTAGCAGCACGGTGCTTTTTGGTTTTTAGGTATTTCTACGCGACAACATAGACGCGAATCTCGGATGTACTAATCTTAATTCCTAAATCCTTACCCGACCTTTTCTGAACTCGTAACGCCAATTTGGTAATTCAACAACTCCTTCGCTTTTGCTACGATGGCATTTTTGTCAAATCCGCATTGGGCCCATTGTTCTTTTTGGGTTCCGTGATGAATGTATTCATCTGGAATGCCCAAACGAACCACTTGCGCTGCATAATTTTGGTCGGCCATGAATTCGATGACTGCCGAACCAAATCCGCCCATCAAACAACCATCTTCTACCGTGATTACTTTTTTGAATTTGGAGAATACTTCGTGCAACATGATTTCATCGATGGGTTTCACGAAACGCATGTCGTAATGCGCTACGGACAATCCCGCTTCTTTCAATTCAGCAATCGCTTCCACGGCAAAATTTCCCGGGTGACCAATCGTCAAAATCGCCAAATCTTCTCCGTTGGAAACTTTTCGTCCGGTTCCGATTTTAATTTCTTTCAAAGGTGTTTTCCATTCCAATAAAACGCCGTTTCCTCTTGGGTAACGAATGGAGAAAGGTCCTTTGTTTTCCAATTGGGAAGTGTACATGAGATTTCTCAATTCTTCTTCGTTCATCGGCGCAGAAACAATCATGTTAGGCATGCTTCGCATGTAAGACAAATCATACGCACCGTGATGCGTCGCTCCGTCAGCTCCCACCAAACCGCCACGATCCAAACAGAAAACAACGTTCAAATTTTGTAGCGCCACATCGTGCAATACTTGGTCGTAGGCACGTTGCATAAACGAGGAATAAATGTTGCAAAACGGCACCATTCCTTGTGTTGCCAAACCAGCGGAGAAAGTAACAGCATGTTGTTCTGCAATTCCCACATCGAACGCTCGTTTTGGCATCGCCGCCATCATGATGTTCAACGAACAACCCGAAGGCATCGCTGGCGTAACACCCATGATTTTGTCATTTTTTTCTGCCAATTCAACGATCGTGTGACCGAAAACATCTTGGTATTTGGGCGGTTCCGGTTGTTTCGGAACGATTTTTACAATTTCACCCGTTTCTTTATTGAAAACGCCTGGCGCATGCCATTTGGTTGGGTTTCCTTCTTCAGAATATTTGTATCCAGCTCCTTTTCGTGTGATGCAATGCAACAACTTTGGACCCGGAATGTCTTTCAAATCTTCCATGATTTTCGCCAAACCGATCACATCGTGTCCATCTACTGGACCGAAATAACGGAAGTTCAAGGACTCAAACAAGTTGCTATTTTTGAGCAAGCCTGTTTTCATTGCACTGGATATTTTCGACGCGATGGTTTGTGCATCGGGTCCAAACTTGGAGATTTTACCCAACAATTTCCAAACGTCGTCTTTTACTTTGTTGTAGGTATGTGAGGTTGTAATATCGGTCAAATACTGATTCAACGCACCCACATTTGGGTCGATGGACATGCAATTGTCGTTCAAAATCACCAACAAATTGGCATCTTTTTCAAAACCTGCATGGTTCATCCCTTCGAATGCCAAACCAGCCGTCATGGCGCCATCACCAATCACAGCAATGTGTTGACGTTCTTTTTCGCCTTTGTAATTGTTGGCAACAGCCATGCCCAAAGCGGCGGAAATGGAAGTAGAACTGTGACCAACTCCAAAGGTATCGTATTCACTTTCCGAACGCTTTGGGAAACCCGAAATACCCCCTTTGATTCGGTTCGTATGAAAAACTTCTCGTCTTCCTGTTAATATTTTATGTCCGTAAGCTTGGTGACCCACATCCCAAACCAATTGGTCGTAAGGCGTGTTGAACACGTAATGCAAGGCAACCGTCATTTCCACAACGCCCAAACTAGCCCCAAAATGCGAATTGCCAATTTCTGAAATTACATCCACAATGTATTGACGCAATTCATCCGAAACTTGGGGTAAATCGTCAATAGTGAAGTTCTTCCGAAGATCTTCTGGAAGCTTAATTTTATCAAGAAATGGTCCTGCTTGGTATGTCATGCTTACTGTAATTAGGCAAATTTATGGCTAAACGTGCTATAAAGCAACAAGTGAGTGTTTTATTTTGTTCGGAGTGTTAATTATTGAGAATTTTCAATCCCAAAAAATAAAAAAATAAAATACCTTTGTTTTTGAAAATACTTGACCCTTACCCGTATGAAATTCACTATAGCGCTTCTCTTTGTTTCATTGGCAATCTCTACCTTCTCGCAATCGAGTGAACAAAAAATCCCAAGAAAAACAGCAAAAGATGTGACCCTTTTGGCCAATTACCTGACGAGAAACATTCGATCGAAAGATAAAAAAGTAGAAGCGATTTACGAATGGATTACCCATAATATCGCATACGATTACGCAGCGCTTGAAAAAGGAACCTACAGCATTTTGTCGGATCCGAACCAAACCTTGAAATCAAAAAAAGCGATGAATGCCGGTTACGCCGAGTTGATGAAAGCCATGCTCGACGCTATCAAAATTGAAAACGAAACCATTTCAGGATACATGCATGATATGCACTGGTTTCCAGGTAAATTGGTGACAGAGGAAGGTCATACTTGGATTGCCGTGAAATTAAACGGCGAATGGCAATTGGCAGATCCAACTTGGGATGCTGGATACATTGGTCGAATACCAAAAAATATCAAACCGTATCAACCCAAAAAACACCTGAAAAACCAGTGGAAAAAGCCTGAAAAGGCCCTGAAAAAAGAAGAAAAGCGCGAAAAAAATGAGTTGGCAAGGAAAAAAAAGTACGATGAAAAACCTGCCTATTCCAATAAAATAGGATTTGTCGCTGACCCAACCAAGGATTTTTTATTTCTTCACAAGGATAGTTTTTTGCTTCGTCATGCCCCCACGCTACCTATGTGGCAATTGCGGCGAAACGTAATCTCACTGGAGTCGTACTCGCAATCACGTGATACTTTGAGGATGGACATTCAAGCCAACAAAGGAGAAAGAATAGATCCTGATAAAGAAATTGAAAACTTCAAAGAATTGGATTTTTTACAGCAACTACTCTATCACGGTGAGGCAGGTTACCGCTACAATCCACACAATCCTTGGATTAAAGCATTGTACTACTACGATTTCATGGCCATTATCCACAGCAAATCACTTCAAAAATTGGCGCGAGGAAGTATTTATGAAATTGACGAAAGTAAATATTGGGCACTTGCCTCCTTTTCCGACACGATATTGAACTATTGTAAATTGTTCAAAGGGAGCGAAAAAGAAGGCAATACCGCCAACAAGTTATTTGACAAAGAACAATACAAGTTATCTGCTGAAAGAGACAAGGTAAATGCCAAATTGACAAAACAGGTGACCAATGAATTCGATAAATTGGAAGACAAGTTAAAAAGTAATTCTGCACTCCTTGAAAAAAATCTCGATCGTTTGAAAACAGTGAAAGAGAAAATTAGAATGGACTATGCAAAAGCAATCGATTATAGTGTACCTGAGGATATGGATACCAATGTTATTGAACCTACCCTTCATTTGATTCGGGAACGAACCAACAAAATAAATATGCGAATTGCGGATCTGAACACGAGACGAGCCCAGTCCAGTTTCAACGGTCTTTTTCAAGCGGCGAATTACATCGAACAATTGCTATTAGAAAATGAGCATTACATTCGTGTGAATAGCTATTCAACGGTAGAATGGGTCACAGAAATCGATTCCTTGGTGAAAAAAGAAGCCAATCGTTATCTCGCCATAACCAAAGACTCCATTCCTTTTGAACTGTTGGAGAAAGAATTATTGGATGAACTGCGGGTAATTGAAGAAATTTGCAAAGTGGCTAAAGCGGATTTGAATCAGCTGAAAGAGGAAAATAAAATTAAATATCCCTATAAATATGAACTGTATTTGCAAGCCAAATTAGTAGAAGCCATACAAGAGGTTGAACAAGCACACTATCAAAGTTTAAATTTCAATCAAGTAGTGGCAAAAGCAATCAAAAGTGAGAAAAGCAATGTTAGCCAAATTGATAGTCGGATGAAAAAACAACCCGATTTGAAAAAGAAAAACCATGAATACATTGCGAAAATGACCGAAAAAGAGCACGAAAGAAAAGTAAACTATACCGAAATGATGGTGAAATCAGCTAAAAGCTGGAAACAAAAATATTCGAAGAAATAGTGTTCTAAAATTGTTGAAGACGCTCAACAATCGCCCCCAAATCCAGCTCCATCATACACTTAAAATGCTTTTTGGGGCAAGCTTGAAAACCAATTTTGGAACACGGTCGACAGGAAAGATTTTTCACTTCATGGATGGAATACAATTCCGGTTTTTGAGGATAATATGGATACATGCCCAATTCAGGAACGGTATTTCCCCAAACGGAAACCACCGGCACTTCAAAACAGGAAGCCATGTGCATCAATCCAGTATCGTGCGTGAGAAGTACGTTCGCCTGTTGCACCACGGAAGCACTTTGCTGTAAATTCAATTTTCCACACAAATTTTGAATTTTTTTCTCTTCCAATCCAGCGATAATCTCGGTTGCTTTTTTATCGTCTTCGGGTCCGCCGAGCAGAACTATGGGTTGGTTGATTTCCGCTAAAATCTTCGCCAACTGACTCGTTGGTAAGGTTTTGGTGGCAAATTGTGCCCCGATGGCAACCGCCAAATAATTTTTCGGCTCCAATGAAAATTGTTGCGCAACATCGATTTTATTTTCCTCCGCAATATAAAACTCACAAGGCAACTGGTCGTTTTTTACGCCCAAACTTTTCACCGTATCAAGGTAGCGTTCCACAATGTGAACGTTCGGCATTCGGTTCACTTTGAAATTGACCAACAGCCATTTTTGCACGTTCAATTTGTTGAAGCTATCGTTTGGTTTGCCCAATTTCCGTTTCAACGCCAAGGTGCGCACGTTGTTGTGTAAATCGATAACGCGGTCGTAATTTTCGCTTTTCAACTCCGACAAAACTTCGTCGATGGATTTGTCAATGGTGATGACCTTGTCAATATTCGGGTTGTTTTCGACCAAGGATTTGAATTTGCTTTTGGTTAAATAATGAATTTCCACGTCTTCCAATTGATTTTTCAGGCAACGCAAAACAGGCGTGGTGAGCACGATGTCGCCGATGGAGCTGAAACGGATAACGAGAATTTTCATGAAACAAAAGTATTATTAAATGTCGAAAGATGTTTCGTTCCCCCGCCAAGTTGCCGATTTTTAGAATGACGAAAAAAACTTGGCGCCCGAAACTTCCAAACTTGTAACTTTCTATTTAACTTTGCCTTTCAAAAAAAACAAGAAATGGGAAGAGCGTTTGAATACCGTAGAGCAACAAAAGAGAAGCGTTGGGACAAAATGTCGAAATTATTTCCGCGATTGGGGAAAGCAATTACGATGGCTGCCAAAGAAGGTGGTGATGATCCATCGATGAACGGAAAGTTGCGTTCGGCGATTCAAAATGCGAAAGCCCAAAACATGCCAAAGGACAACATTGATGCTGCGATTAAACGCGCTACGGCAAAAGATGTAGAGTCTTTCAACGAAATTATTTACGAAGGAAAAGGTCCGCACGGTGTTTTGGTCTTCATGGAATGTGCCACCGACAACCCCACGCGTACGGTTGCCAATGTGAAATCTTATTTCAACAAAGCAAATGGCCAGATCGTTGCGACCGGTTCTTTGGAATTTATGTTCAACCGCAAATGTGTTTTTGAAATTGAGAAAACCGACGGATTGGATCCAGAAGAATTGGAGTTTGAATTGATTGACGCTGGTTTGGATGAAATTGAAATCTTGGACGACAAATTGGTGTTGTACGGCGATTATACTTCTTTTGGAACCTTGTCGTCTGCTTTGGAAGAAAAAGGCATTGAACCCACCAAATCCACTTTGGAAAGAATTCCCACTTCACCCGTCGAATATACAGAAGAGCAATTGGTGGACATTGAAAAATTGTTGGACAAAATCGAAGACGATGATGATATCCAGCAGGTTTTCACCAATATCGCATAGAAATATCGTTTCGAATTCATAAATTTAGCCTCCGAATACAATATCTACGGTGAATTGCGTTGTATAGGAAACGAGAAAAAAAGAATGAAATATAGTACGAATGTTGTTTTGGGAGCGATTGCTCTCCTTTTTTTCCTTTGGGGGTGTAATCCCGCGAAAAATACTACAATCAATCGATTCTATCATTCCACCACCGCTCAATACAACGGTTATTTCAACGCCAACTTACTTTTAGACCAAGCGCTATTAAGTTACCGGAAAAACGTCAAAGAAGATTATTACAGCCAAATTCCCTTGGAATTGTATCCTGGCGAAGAAGAAGTGAAAAATATGTACGCGGACATTGACACAGCCATTGTGAAATGTACCAAAGTCATCTCGGATCACTCCATGCCCGGCAGTTCTAAACCGTCGACCAAAAAAGAAGAAAACAACTCCTTCATTGATGAGAACTGGACGACCATCGGAATTGCCAGTTACATCCGCCGCGATTACAGTGCTGCAATGAAAAACTTCTTGTTCATCAAGAAATTTTACAAAAACGATCCTTCCAATTACATTGGCGAATTGTGGATGGCCAAAACCAATATTGCGCTTAAAAAATACACCGAAGCCGGTTTCAATTTAGAAACCCTTCAAAACGCTTTGGATGCAGAAAAAGAAGCCGCCAAAAAGAAAGATGTAAAATCGTTTTTCAAAAAAATCACCTTCAACAAACGGAAACGAAAGAAGAATAAAAAATTAGCCGAACTAGAAGCGGTGGCCAAGTTTCCCAAAAAAATTCTGTTTGATTATTACATAACTCGTGCGGAATTGTCTTTGATCAAAGGAGAAAAAGACAAAGGCATTGAAAACCTCGAATTGGCGTTGAAAGAAACGCGAAAAAAACCAAAAAAAGCACGTATTTATTACATTCTTGGACAACTTTACCAAGGCATGGGGAACATTGAAGAGGCAAAAAACAATTACTCCAAAGTGCTGAAAAACAATGCGCCGTTTCCCATGGAATTCAGTGCGCGCATGAAGCGAGCCTTTTTGAGTGCAGATGCCAAATTGGAAAAAGAATTGAACAAAATGTTGCGCGATGCGAAAAATGCAGAGTTCAAAGATCAAATTTACTATGCACTCGCTCAAATTTCTCTTCAAAATGGAGACGAACCAAAAGTTTTTGAGCGTTTAACAGCTTCTGCTTTTTATTCCACAAGCAACAACCGCCAAAAAGCGATGTCGTATGAACAAATGGGCGATTTGAAGTTTAAAAAACGGGATTACATTCCTGCCCAAAAATATTACGATTCTTGCGCCACTGTAATGCCGGATACCTATCCGAATTACGAAGGCATCAAAAACAAAGCAACAAAATTGCGGGATTTGGTTTTGGCTGTTGAAATCGCGAATTTTGAAGACAGCGTGCAACGCATCTCGGCTATGGACGAAGACGACCGTTTGGCCTATCTCGACAAAGTTTCCAAACAATTAAAAGACAGAGAAGCGGAACGGAAAAAGATGGAAGCTGAAAAACTAGCGGCACTTCAAAAAAACGACAACGCCTTCAATCAAAATCAATCGGGTAACAAATGGTATTTCAGAAATGCCAAAACAAGAGCCGATGGATTCAATGAATTTAAAAAACTGTGGGGAACACGCGAAAATGAAGACAACTGGCGACGAAGCGAAAAAATTCCAGTCGCCAATTTCGATAATCCAGACTTGGATTCCGCCGCTGTTGATTCTTTATTACTCACGGCTGATATTCCTGAGCCGAAAGATCCTTTCAGTCAGGAAACTTTATTGGCGGATATTCCTTTTGGTGATTCAGCATTGAATGCTTCCAAGGAGCGCATGGTGAAAGCCCTTTATACGGCTGGTCTGATTTACAAAGATCAATTGAAAGAAGATCAATTGGCAACGACACAGTTTCAAAAAGTGGTGGACACCGATTATGAAACCGATTACAAATTGATGTCGGCGTATCAGTTGTACAAAATCAACGAAACCGCCAACCCAACACAAGCGGAAATCCACAAAAATTACATCTTAAATTATTACCCAAATTCAGATTACGCCAATTATTTGCGCGACCCGAACTACTTTATTAATAAAAAAGAGTTGGATGCTCGTTCAGAACGAGAATACGTGGAAGCTTTGAATCGTTACCAAAATGGCTTATATTATCCGGCCTTGTCTCGTGCGGAAAGTGTCTTGACAAATGAGCCGACCAATGAACTTCGCTCCAAATATTTGTTGCTGAAAGCGATGTGTCAAGGTAAACTGAACGAAGATAAAAACACCTTGATTCCCACTTTAAATCAGGTCGTAACGGAGTTCCCAGGAAGCCCAGAAGCAGTGCGAGCGCAAGAGATGTTGGGCATAATCAAAAATGGTTATTCCAAAAATGAAGTCGTTGACTTCTCCTCCAAGTCCATTTATTCGTACGACGACAAAGCTCGATTGTACGTGCTTGTCTTTTTGGAAAAAGATGAGAATTCCAGTTTAGCCAAAACAAAGGTTGTTGATTTCAACAAGGAATTCTTTTCAAGAGATCGTTTGAAAGTGTCGTCCAAAATATACGGTGACGATCAAAGTATTGTCTTCGTGGATGATTTTGAAACGGAAATGGAAGCGTCAAAATATGTGCGGATATTCAAAAGTACTCGCAAACATTTACTAGATTTACAGAACGCTAAACTGGTGATTATTTCCCAGGACAATTTAAAAATACTCTTTCAAACTTTAAAACTGCAGGAGTACGATGATTTTTACGACGAATATTATTAATCCCCAAATTTCAATTACATGATGGGTAAAAAAAACAAACCGAATTTTGAAGCACCTGATCGATTGAATCGATTTGTTGAAGGTACAAAACTCGTGGGTGAATTAATTACCGAATCCAGTATTCGCATCGATGGTGAAATTGAAGGAAATATCAATTGTGCCGGAAAGGTATTAATAGGCGAAAACGGCATCATCAAAGGAAATTTAATTTGCGCAGAAGCCGATATAGAAGGAAACGTAACTGGTGATATCAACGTAGATGCTCTTTTGGTTTTAAGAGAGAAATCGCGCATTGTAGGCAATATCAAAACCGGAAAAATCGAAATTCACCAAGGCGCTATCTTCACCGGAAACTGTGCCATGGCTGGAATGAAAGTAGATGCTAGAAATGTTCATTCCGTAGGAGCTGCCGCAAAACAACCCGAAGATCTCGTTTATTAATGACCAAAAAAGACGAAGGATTTTCCAAATACGCCAAATATTCAAGTTTGGGCATTCAAATGGGAATTACCATCGCGGGACTTACGTGGCTCGGTACATTTTTGGATACCAAATATGCTACCAAACCACTTTGGACGGTTATTTTATCTCTGAGTGGAGTCGCCATTGCTTTGTACTTGGTCATCAAGGAAGTTATACAAATGGGTAAAGACGACAAAAATGAAAACTAGTTTTTTATCCTTTGCAGGAATCCTATTAATTCACGTGTTGGCTTATTTTGTCATTGACACATTCCAACCAAAAATCAATCACTCCTTTTTAATCAAAGAAATTGGCTACAGTACTTTTGTGCTTTGCGCTGGTTTAGCCATCATGTTTGTCAAATTCAAAAAAGGTGAATTCGTTGCTCGATTCATGATCATCACCGTCTTTCAAATGCTGGCCATTTTATCCTTTCTTTTGGCCTTGGTTTACTTGAAAATTAAACCATTGCAGTCGTCAGCACTCAATTTAATCGCTATCTACGCAGCGGGAATGGTGCTTCAAACCCTTATTTTCCTTCGCTTTTCTAAAAAGACTTCTTGAAATTTTGAACAAATACAAGGGAATGTTTGTTGATTAGAAAATAAACAGTAACTTTGATTATATTTTCGTCAAAACATGAAGCATTTGAAAATAGGAGACCCGGCTCCTACTTGGTCGGGAAAAAATGAGCTAGGTAATATGCTCGAATCAAAAGATTTTCTGGGGAAGAAAACCGTCATTTATTTTTATCCAAAAGACAGTACACCTGCTTGCACCAACCAAGCGTGTAATTTGCGAGATCATTATACTGAATTGCTCAAAAATGGCATTCAAGTCATCGGTGTAAGTGCAGATTCAGAAAAAATGCACCAAAAATTCATCGAAAAGCAAAGTTTGCCTTTTCCTTTGATTGCGGATGAAGAAAAAAACATGATTCAGACATTTGGTGTTTGGGGCGAGAAAAAATTCATGGGTAAAATTTACGATGGCATCCACCGAACTACTTTTCTCATTGACGAAAAAGGAATCATCCTTGATATCCTCGAAAAGCCCAATACCAAAGCGCACGCCGAAGAAATTTTAGAAAGTTTTGCAAAAAAATAGGGCAACGTAAATAGCTTACGTTCTCGCTCCTCAACTTTGTACTATAAATAAACATCCTGAACAACTCAGGAAACTAAACATAAACCGATATGTCAGTTAAAGAAGTAAACACAGAAAAATTAAAAGCACTCCAATTAACGATGGAGAAGCTTGACAAAACCTACGGTAAAGGAACCGTAATGAAATTAGGCGACAATCCCGTTGTCAATGTTGAAGTGATTCCAACCGGATCATTGACACTCGATTTGGCTTTGGGTATCAATGGTTATCCAAAAGGAAGAATTGTTGAAATCTACGGACCTGAATCATCGGGTAAAACCACCTTGGCTATTCACGCCATTGCTGAATGTCAAAAAGCTGGCGGAATTGCAGCCTTTATTGATGCGGAACATGCTTTCGATCAATTTTACGCAAAAAAATTAGGCGTTGATGTTGACAATTTAATTGTTTCGCAACCGGATAACGGTGAACAAGCGTTGGAAATTGCCGACAATTTGATTCGCTCTGGAGCAGTCGATATCGTTGTAATTGACTCCGTTGCCGCTTTAACGCCAAAAGCCGAAATTGAAGGGGAAATGGGTGATTCTCAAATGGGTCTTCAAGCTCGTTTGATGTCCAAAGCCTTGCGTAAACTGACAGGATCCATCAACAAAGCTGGAACGTGTTGTATTTTTATCAATCAATTGCGTGAAAAAATTGGTGTAATGTTCGGTAACCCGGAAACCACAACAGGAGGAAATGCATTGAAGTTTTATGCTTCCGTTCGTTTGGATATTCGTCGATCAACACAAATCAAAGATGGTGAAGAGGCTACTGGAAACCGAGTGAAAGTTAAAGTGGTAAAAAACAAAGTAGCACCTCCCTTCCGCAAAGCAGAATTCGACATCATGTATGGAGAAGGAATTTCAAAAGTTGGTGAAATCATTGACTTGGGTGTTGAATTGAACATCGTGAAGAAAAGCGGATCTTGGTTCTCTTATGGTGAAACCAAATTAGGACAAGGTAGAGATGCTGTAAAACAATTGGTTTTGGATAACCCAGAATTGATGGAAGAATTAGAGAAAAAAATTAAAGAAGCTCTTAGTCCTACTGAAACGCCACTATTGGCAGAGTAAGATTAGCTGCATATCGGAAGATGGCATTCGTTGATTCGGATGCCATTTTTTTATAGTAGAAATTCCGCACAACCGTTAAATTCATATCTTTACCTGCTTTAATTTTCGATACTATGAAATTATTCTATTCCCTTGTCTTGGTTATATTGGCCAATCAGTTGACGGCGCAATTTGCTTTTCAGACCTATAGGCCCAGTGAATCTGAGTTGAACAATGCCGATATTCATGCCACAAAAGCAACGTATTATCAAGTAAATTTACAGTCGATCGAAGCTTCGGTCCACAACATACCTTATCGTGAAGATGCCGACATTCTTCACTCACATTTCACCCTTTCTATTCCTGATTTGGCCGGAAATATACAGACCTACAAAATCTTGCGCAATCAAACCATGCACCCCAACCTGAACAGTTTGTTTCCTCAAATTATCTCATTTGACGGGGTGAATGTGAACAACAGTGCCGAAAAGGCCAAATTCGATATCACACCTCAAGGTTTTCATGCGATGATTATGAATCCTGCTTTCTCCACTGTGTTTATCGATCCAATTAGCCGCAGCACACCAAATAAAGTCATGGTGTATGCCAAAAAAGATTTTACTACCAACAAAGTCAGAAGTTGTAACCTAGAAACCGAAACTGAGCGGATTGAAAAATTAATTCATTCAGAAGCGCCACTTAAGACACTTTTAGGAAGTTGTGAATTGCGCACTTATCGTTTGGCTTTGGCTGCCACCGTTGAATACACAACTTTTCAAGGCGGAACTGTCGCACTGGCAGCTGCGGCACAAGTTACGACTATGAATCGTGTAAACGGCGTTTATGAAAAAGATATGGCCATTACGATGGTAATTATTCCCAATAACAACTTACTAATATACACGACTACCGATCCTTACACAAACGGTACGCCCAACTCCATGATTACAGAAAATCAAACCAATGTAACGAACGTAATCGGCAGCGCCAATTACGATATTGGACATGTTTTTGGAACCAACTCCGGAGGACTTGCGGGTCTGGGCGTTGTCTGCAGTAGCAGTAACAAAGCACGAGGCGTAACGGGAAGTGCTGCTCCGGTGGGCGATCCTTTTGATATTGATTATGTCGCTCACGAAATGGGTCATCAATTCAAAGCCAATCACACCCAAAACAACAATTGTAACCGTAACAATGCCACAGCTATTGAACCTGGTAGTGCGAGCACAATTATGGGTTATGCTGGCATTTGTTCACCGAACGTTCAAAGTAACAGTGATGATCATTTTCACGGTATCAATCTTGGTGAAATATCCAATTTTATTACTGCAGCCAATCACACTTGTCCAGTGGTTACCGCACTCAACAATTTGCCACCAGTAATTAACTCCACCAACGGAAATATTTCGATTCCAGCCAACACTCCATTTGCATTAACGGCACTCGCATCAGATCCCGACATGGATTTGCTTACGTACAACTGGGAACAAACCGACAATCAAGTGAGTACACAACCGCCGGTCGCTTCGTCTATTAGCGGACCGAACTTTCGAAGCAATCCTTCTTCTCCAAGTCCAACTAGGTATTTTCCAAATTTAACGTCTCTTTCTACGGGTGGTCCTTACACTTGGGAAGTCGTGCCTTCTGTATCCAGAACATTGCATTTTAGATGCACCGTAAGAGACAATGCGATGGGCGGCGGATGCGCTGATTATTCCAATGTCACGGTTTCAACCGTTGCTACAGCTGGACCTTTTATTGTTACCTATCCTACGGCAACAGGAATTAGCTGGGTAGGCAATTCATTACAAACAGTCACTTGGGATGTAGCCAACACAACCGCTGCGCCTATTTCTGCCACAAACGTTTCCATTTATTTGTCCATTGATGGTGGATTAACGTATCCCACCTTGCTTGTAGCCAACACACCAAATGATGGGACACAAAGTATAACTGTACCAAATACTCCATCAACGACAGCAAGAATCATGGTCATTTCCGCTGCTGGAACTTTCTTTGATATCTCGAACAACAACTTCACGATTACATTTGGTTCACCCTGCAATCAACCCGTTATCACAGCCGTTTCCTCCGACACGACAGTCTGTGATGGAACTCCGGCCGTTGTTAGTTTGTCGGGTACATTAAATGATGCGACTACTTGGCAATGGTATTCAGGTTCTTGCGGAGGATCAACTGTTGGAACAGGCACTTCTTTGAATGTATTGCCGAGTTCAACGACGACGTACTACGTTCGCGGAATTGGCGGATGTGTTACCTCCGGTCCATGTATTCCTGTTACCGTAACCGTAACGCAATTGAATCTAAACGTAAATCCAGTGGGTACGACTTTGTATTCCTTGCAGCCACCTGCTGGGACAAACTACCAATGGTTGATTTGCTCAAATGGGTTTTCTCCAATAGTGGGCGCAAACAATTCATCGTTTACACCTACGCTAAACCTAGGTTCTTATGCCGTTGAAATTACAAAAGATGGCTGTATCGATACTTCTGCTTGTTTCACCATCAATCAAACAGGATTAGAAAATATCACCCATTCAAATTTCACTTTATCACCCAATCCTACAAATGGATCTGCGGTTTTGACTTGGGACAAGACTTTAGAACTTGAGTCAGTTGAATTAGTTGATTTGAAAGGAAGAACTATTTCTCGTTATGAAATTTTTGAGAATTCATCCGTTCTTGTATCTCTCGAAGATCTGGAAGCTGCGCTTTACATTCTTCGCATTCATCATTTAAATGGTGTCGAAAACGTAAAATTGGTGAAAAAATAACAGATTAATTCCTGTTTCTATTTTTTAGAACAAGATGAAAAGGGTGGGTTTGATAGAATAATCTTTACTTTTGTGCCTCAAATGGTTCAAGCGAAAAAAATTGCAGTGATTGGCGGAGGGAGTTGGGCCACCGCATTGGTTAAAATTCTGTGCAACAATGCCGATTCAGTAAATTGGTGGATGCGCAGTGATGAGTCCGTTCAGCACATTCTGAAATTCAGGAAAAATCCAAAGTACCTGCAATCCGTTGAATTCAATTTGAATAAAATCAATGTCAGCACAGATTTACGGGAAATTATTGAACCAGCCGACATTGTTATCATTGCCACGCCATCCGCCTTTTTAACCGAAATTTTTTCCTCAATACCCAATACAATTTTCAAAAATAAAATCATTTTTTCGGCGGTTAAAGGAATCGTCCCTGAATTCAATGCCATTCCAGCTCGTTTCATTCACAAAACATTTGGAACGCCCTATGATAAAATTGGAATCATTTGCGGTCCTTGTCATGCGGAGGAAGTTGCGTTGGAACGCCTTTCTTATCTGACAATCGCTTGTCAAAATGACAATTATGCACAAATGATGGCAGACGCTTTGAGCTGCCGGTACATCAAGACAACGATTTCAGACGATTTATTCGGTACTGAAATTTCAGCCGTTTTAAAAAATGTGTACTCCTTGGCTTCTGGAATTTGTTCCGGTTTGGGTTATGGCGATAATTTTCAAGCGGTTTTGATTGCCAATGCCATCATTGAAATTGAGAATTTTATTGATGTCGTGAGCCCAATTCACCGCGATGTTAAATCGAGCGCGTATTTGGGCGATTTGCTGGTAACGGCCTATTCCAAATTTTCTCGAAACCGTACGTTTGGTTTTATGATTGGGAAAGGCTATTCCGTGAAAACGGCCCAATTGGAAATGGACATGATTGCGGAAGGCTACTACGCGACTAAAAGTGTAGTAGAAATGAACAAAAAATTTCAAGTAGACATGCCCATCGTAGAGGCCGTTTACAATATTCTTTACGAGAAAATTTCACCGCTCATTGAAATGCGAATTTTATCCGATAAGTTGAGTTAATCTTTTACAAATGAAAGTATTCAAATTTGGAGGAGCCTCTGTAAAAGACGCTTCTGCTGTCCGAAACGTTTCCGACATATTAAAGCGTTTTGAAAATGAAAAAATAATCGTGGTGGTTTCCGCCATGGGAAAAACGACGAATGCATTAGAGGAAGTGGCGAACCATTTTTGGAAACGAGATGAAGCAGCTTTTGAAGGTAAATTGCAAGAAATTGAAGCGTTTCATTTTGCATTGATCGATGAACTTTACACAAGTGACTCCAGTGGAATCAAAACAACAATCACGACTATTTTAGGAAAATTACGCCGTCAATTCAAAGATGAAGAAAGAAAATCTTTCGACTTTGAATACGCTCAAATCGTTTCACTTGGCGAGGTCATCTCCACGCATATCGTCAATCAATTTTTGGTTTCAGACGGCCATGCATCCGTTTTTGCCGATGCTCGAACCTTGGTCCGTACCAATCACAATTACAGAGAAGCTGAAATCAACTGGGCAATGACGGAGGAATTGGTCAACAGAAATTTCTTGCCTGCCTTCGAAAATTGTTCCATACAAGTTACGCAAGGTTTTATTGGCCATACATCGGATGGATTTACAACCACGCTCGGTCGAGAAGGATCTGATTTCACCGCAGGTATTTTTGCTTATTGCACCCAGGCGGAAAGTGTAACGATTTGGAAAGACGTTCCTGGGATGTTGAACGCGGATCCCAAATTTTTTGAAAACACCATTAAATTGGACAAAATTTCGTTTCGCGAAGCCATCGAATTGTCTTATTACGGTGCTTCCGTGATCCATCCAAAAACAATCAAACCGCTTCAAAACAAAGGAATTCCTTTGTATGTGAAATCTTTTATTCATCCTGAAGCAGCAGGAACCATTATTCAAGCTGACTTAGATCAAGATCATCTGATTCCGTCGTTTATATTTAAGCACCAACAAATCTTGATGTCCTTTTCCCCCAAAGATTTTTCTTTCATCGCGGAGGAAAATTTGAGTGATATCTTTAATCGTTTATCCCGTGGAAATGCGAAAATCAATCTAATGCAAAATTCAGCGTTGAGTTTCTCGGTTCTTTTGGATGAAGAAAAAATTGATTTACAAAATTTGTTGGGCCTTTTCGAAAATCAATACACCATCAAGTTTAATCAAAACTTAGAATTGGTAACGATTCGACATTACGACCAAAAAACAATTGATTTGGTGACAAAAAACAAGGAAATTATTCTAGAACAAAAAACCCGTCAAACGGCACGACTGGTGCTTAAATCGATTTCTTAGCAAATCGCTCATAAATAAAGGGGAGCGCAACTGCACTCAATACCCAAACCAGCTCATTCCGACCCATCCAAAAGGTAATCGGAAATCCAATGCCTACAACGGCAAGAACAAACCATCGGTAGTGCAAGTGCTCATTCCACAAGTGAGATATTTTTAGTTTCAAATGCTCATTCAATTTGATGAATTTCATTTTGTAATTGAGCCAAACACTCAAGGCAACAAATGGGATTAGAATATAACCTTGAGCAACACCCAATTCTTTGTGGCCTAAAAACTCTTTCAATTCCGTTGAAAAACTAAAATTGGGTTGAAGATTGATTTGCATCAGGTGCAGCAAAACCAAAACAAACAAATGGATGACCAAACTCTTGAACGATGCCTTTATCCAAATGGATTTTGACTGTTCGCCACCTTGCGTTTTGTAAATTTTTGCGGATTGAAAATTCAATAAAATTTCTTTGGCCAAACCATCCAAAATATAGAACAACAGGATAAAATACCAGCTCCAATCCCAATAAAAAAACCCCAACAAAGGAAAGATGCCCTCAGCAATAGACTGTGAATATTTTTGCATTAACGGAGTCTGTTTACAGCCTCTCTGGACTTCTCAAACTGAGGATTGTATTTCAGCGCTTTCGAGTAGGCTTGCAGCGCTTGACTCCGGTCTTTTCTGTCCTCATAGCAAAGCCCCAAATTGTGCCATGCTTCCACAAATTGAGGTTCTTGCACCAAGGTACGGTCATAAAATACAATTGCACTGTCCAAATCGTTTTGATAAAACTGTTTGATGAATCCTTGCTGGAATTGTGCCATGGCAAACGAGTCATCTTTTTTGTACATTTCTCGGTACTTCTGCAAAGCTTCCACTTCCCGATTGTAGGTTTGCAGCGCAAAGGCTTCCAGATACAAAATATCCATGTTTTTCGGTTCAAGATTGGCTGCGGTTGTATAATACTCGATGCAAATCGGATTGTCCTCTTTTTGGTACAAGGTTCCCAAAGCCACATACGCTTCATAGAATTTTGGATCCTGCTGAACCGCCGTTTCATAAGAAGATTTCGCCAAATCTACTTTGTTCAATTGCAAGTAGTTTGTTCCTTTAAGAATATACGCATCTCGGTATTTCGAATCGATTCGCAGGGCTTCATTGATGTACTGAAATGATTTCTCAAAATCCTGCATCAAACTAAAAGTGGATGCCAATCCCACCAATGCCTTTGTGTTTTTCGGCTGTTTCTTTAAAATGTACCCGAAATGTCGTTGAGCAGCCACCACGTCTTCGATGGTTCTGTCTGGCTTATTGTTTAAAACATCGGCGAATAGAATACGTGTTTCCAAATTCATTGAATCCAAACGAAATGCTTTGGTGGCAGATGGTACTGCTTTATCGAATCGGTATTTTTTAAAATAATACGTTCCGTGTTTCAACAAAATCGGCAGACTATCTGGATACATCATCAATAGACTATCGATGTTATTCGTTTGTTTTATTTCCGAATTTTTCTTTGTATTACAGCTCGTGTTTAAAAGTGCGAACAAGAGAAAACTTAAAAAAAGAAGTGACTTTATTTTCATAAGACAAATTTAACAGAAAATAGGTCTTTTTTAGAATCCTTTTTGCACGAAAATAAACCAGTCTAAAGCCAAAAGAAAAATTCTCATTCAATAGAAAAGGTTTACTTTTGTAGTATGAACAAAAAAGGAATTTTTCTAACGTTGGTTTTTATTGTAATCGTTGGTTACGATCTATACGCACAAGGTTGTTCTCAATGCAAAATGTTGGCGGAACAAGGCTCAGAATTGGACGAGGCATCGTTTGGTAGCAATATCAATATGGGTATATTGTATTTGATGGCCATCCCGTATGTTTTGCTTTTTTTGCTTTTTAGAAAACGTATTTTTTCTTTTTTCAAAAGCTTGAAAAGTCACTAGTCTGGCTTATCTTCTGTATTTTCTTCGCTGTTTGAACAGCGCATCCTTAAAATTGGTGTAAGACATTGATAATTCGAATGATCCACCACCCTGTGCTTTTCGCAAAGCAGAAATCGTGAAATCATACGAGAGCGCAAAGCGAAAACCCTTCATTAAAATCAATACCGAAGGTACCATGGCATCGAAGGTACGCATGTGCAATCCAGCGCCAATTTGAGATTGCCCTCCCAAGTAATTTCCATTTTCACGTATCTTGTATTTCAGCATTGCGCCAAAAATCGTTTCCGTTTGCTTGCCTTGGATAAACTGTGCTGCATCCAATTCCAATTGAACTTTCGTGTCGGCGATATCTTTCGTGTACATCGTGTGGAAAACGAATTTTCGATTCAAAACACCCGTTCCTCCTGCAGCAAATTTTAAACTGGGTCGGTTAACATGATAAACCGACGCCCCCAATTGAAATTTGCTGTGGTTTTTTCCGAAAAAAGAGGAAGTTCCACCATCCAATTGATAAAGAACTCCGGCGCCAACATCTGCGTACGTGAAATGGTTGTTCAGATTTTCTCCTGACAATACGGTTGGATCAAACTCTGTACCGTTCCACTGTGATTCAAAGACCAAGGCATTTGGGTTTAACGTCGAACTTCCGAATCCAGCTTGTAAACCTGCCGAAAGCGAATGCCCGTTGCGACCCATCGGAAGAATCCCGCTCAAAGACAAGCTCCCAGACTGCCGTCCAATTTTTCCATCGCCGGCAACATCGTTGAAGAAGAAACCGCCTATCCCGATGTACCCACGATTATTCATTTCCGATTTTAATACGTTAAAATCAAAAGATGCCATGGTATTATTGTATTTTCCGTTGGAACCCACCCATTGATTTCGGTGTTGCAGACTCACTCTTTCCCAACCGTCCATTACACCTGTAGCCGCTGGATTTAACAACAAGGGCATTTGTGAAATTTGCGAGAAATGTAAATCTTGTGCATTTACAATGGATACAATCATCCAACATACTGCGGTTAATTGTAATTTTCTCATCGAATTATGGTTAAGTTGCCCGATAAATTTTCTGTTGTTCCGTTTGTATAGTTGACTTCCAACATGTATACGTATACGCCTGCTTCCACCTCTTTTCCTTTGTAGATTCCATCCCAAGAAAAAGTGGGCTCGGAGGTTTGGATAATGGCATTTCCCCATCGATCAAACAAGTACATCGTAAATGATTTAACATCTTTTCCAACCACAAATCGGAACAATTCATTTTTACCATCGCCATTGGGTGAAAAAGCCGTTGGCATGTGAAAGCCCTTGCCATTTCCGGTGGGAGGAGGAACACTTCCATCTACCGCTTTAAATACTGCTTTTATAGTGCCTGGTCCTGTTATTGAAACAGAATTTGTTGCATTCGTTGAAAGACTGTCCAAGGGCCCATTGTCGGCTTCCCAATGATCAAAAACATAACCGGAGTTGGCATTTTGATCCAATAAAGTAACGATACCTCCAAAATAACTTGTCGACCATGGGTCGCTCGGTGCCCAAGTGGAATTGACTTTTATTTGACCTGCTCCATTGGGAACCACATCAAAGTTGGTTACGAATGGACCTGTTAAATCGTAACAGTCGATAAGGCCAGCTTGCAAAGCGGTGCAGCGCAAGTCAATGAAATCCTTCAAGTCTTGAACCGCTGTTTGCCATCCGGCATACGTTCCGCCCCATTTGTTCACTTGGCCTTGCATTTCGGGTTGGATTTCGCCTATCATACTATCCAACAAGGTGTTCATGTATGAACATGAAAAATACGTGTTGACCAAATCAATATAGCGTGTTATGTAAAACTGCTCAACTATCGGATTTTCATTGATTAATTTTTGTAAAATCGCCGTATGTCCTTGTCCGCCGGGATTGGGCAGGTTTTCTACATTACATGGATCTGCATTAGCAGATGGATCTGGAATACCCGTATAATTGATGTAATGTCCAAAAGTAGCATCCATATCCCAAAGGGTATAGCGCCATTTCTTTTTGTCGCCTGAAGGTTTCATGCCACGCCACCAGGCAGTATTCCAATTCAACCAATCTTGCGTAACCACGTATGAATTGTAAACAAAATAATCTACCAATGATTTCCAGTTCAACAGGCTATCCACATAATTAAAATTCGCAGGAACACCCATGTTGTTGGCTCCAATGTAGGCCGTCAAACTGCTCCAAGCGGGTGCAGCATTTGGTGTGCCATATTCTTCCCAAGTACCACCCCAGGTTTTTAAATATTGTAAATTGAATTTGTCCTGGTTGTCATAATAATCGGTGTAATCTGCATCGTCTGCTTTTTCTCGAATATCATACACGCCCCAATAGGCTCCATTCAAATAAAGAATACAAGGGCGCCATGTTCGGACGTCCAAACGCAAATCCGCACGCAGCGAAAGAGTATGCGTGAAAGCATCACGAATGTGTGCCCCGTTTGAATACGGATAATTGTCGTTGGCAGCCGCTTTTATAATCAAACGCTGAAATTTATCACGCGTTTTCTCTGGGAAAATTTGATGGTGAATTTCATTGTTGTAACCCATTTCATCGCGCATAATAAAATCAAATCCTCTTTGAGCGTAGGCCCAAGAATCGTTTCCGTGTTTGTTGTAGTCTCCTTGCCCTTCATCTACAAAGGACTTGTCTTGTTCGAAAAATTCAAAATGGCCTACTTTATTTGATCCCCAACCATTTCCGTTTGCCACCAAATCAAATACGTCCTGGCTGCAAATAGAGATAACTGGTACACTATGATTCACGTTAATGAAATAGGTATTGGTTTCCAAGAAACTCGGCAAGTCTGTGCTAAATGCCGCGGCTCTCAAAACCGTAGTTGCAGGAATTGATATCGGGCCAGAATAAATCGTTGAAGACGCTGTAACGTCTGAACCATCCGTCGTATAACGAATAGTTGCACTCCCATTGGGACAAGAAATGGACACACTTTGTGCAGAAGCATAAAATCCCGGTGCTAAAGAAAAAACGGGTTTAGCGGTATAATAATTAACGCCTCCTGCATTATTTGCATTGGGTGTTGGTGTGGGAAATAAACTCCAAGTGCTGGATCCATTGGTGGTTCTTCCATAGGAATTGTCTGCTTTTGTCAGTTTGGTGATTTTCAACGAATCCACAACATTTCCCAACGCATCTGATAAAATAATCCATTCGTTTTGGGTTTGACTCAAGGCAAAATTGGGATGTAATTCATTGCCTGACACTAAATTTCGTTTTGAAAAATACACAATTAAAAAACCGTTTGCAGGTACGTTGCCACTAGGTACAGTCCATTTTAAAGTATTCGAACTATTATCGGAAAGGTAAAAACCCGCCATATTTACAGCAGAACCAGATGGATTGTAAATTTCTAACCAATCTTCGCGTTCTCCAAATGCATCTAGCGGACCATTTAAATTAGAACAAGAATATTCATTGATGACCAATTGGCCATATAAATTCAAAGTAGACAACAAGAGCAATCCAAAAAGGAATGATTTCATAGGAAATAGTTTTGTGCAATTTTAACGGAAAGTTACTGTTTTGTTCGCTAAATATAAACACGCTGAATATTTTATTCTTGCAATGCTTTTGCACATCCACTAACTCTCCCAGAAATAGACGAAATTTTCAATAAAAAGTTGGCTTATCATTCATTTTACTTTTTAACAAAACAGAATCCTATATTTGCAAGTCGTAAATTTGTTCATTTTCATTTAACATTCAATCTTTTATCATGACAAAATTTTTCTTTTTTGTGGCTTTGCTTTCCTCCACTGTATTTTTTTCTGCTTGCAAAAAGGTGGAAGGAACGGGTGGATCTTCCAGTATTCGTGGCAAAATTTCAGCGTTGAATTACAACTCTGCCGGGATTTATCAAAACAATAGTTACGACGCTGCGGATGTGGATGTGTTTATCATTTACGGCGATAGCAAAACCATTCAAGACGACAAAGTGGCCACGAGTTACGATGGATCGTTTGAATTTAAATACCTCGAAAAAGGAAACTACACCTTGTATGTGTATGAAAAATGTTTTGGTGCCGACTGCCCAACCGGGAAAACAGTTGTGCTAAAATCCGCTACGATTTCGAAGTCAAAAGAAACAGTAGATGTTGGCACCATCGAAATCAAAGATTAAATGAAATTTAGACTCATTTTTCTGGCCTTTTTGATTTCCAATGGGGTATTTGCCCAAATGGATCAGCAACTTTGGGTGACCGGTGGCGCAAAATATGCTTATACCAAAAAATTGGATTTTGCTGCTCATTTGAACCTTCGTATTGAACCAATCATTTTGAATACTTTTTTCACCGAGCTAACCGCAAAGTATGAAGTGACAAAATGGTTTAAACCTTCCTTGGATTATCGATTGGTTTCCGATCGGAACGATTTTGGCAATTATCATTGGACACAACGTGTTAACTTGAATGCCAATTTTGAAAAAAAATGGAATCGTTTTGAATTTGGTGCACGGGTTCGTTTGCAAAGTACCTTGTCCCGAGTGCGGTCTCCAGAAAGTTCATTTTCAGATATTGCTCCCGGAGTACGGATTAAACCCGAAATTCTCTATGATTTCGACAACAGCGCCCTTTCACCGAATGTTTCCTGCGAATGGTTCTTTGGGAATGATGCTTATTCAGGAATATACGTGTCCAAAGTCAGAGCAGCAATCGGATTGGATTTTGAAATGATTGGGCCTTACAATGTATCGCTCAAATACATGTATGGCCAATCTTTGTTGAAGACAAAAAGTGAACACATTGTTTCCTTTTCTTTCACCCAAAAATACAAGCGAAAATCAAAAGAGAAGAAGAATTAATGCGGAACGGCAATTACACGTAGACCAATATCCAATACTTCGTATACGGCTTGATCGGTGATACCTTGTTCGACAACAAATTTGAATTTCCCTTTGTCTGGAAATTTACGTCGTTTGAATAATAACTGATTTTCGACAATGGTTCCCGTTTTGGAGCCAATCCACGTTCCATCCTCATTGGCCATCCGGATTTGAAAAGGCTCACGCGCTTTGATTCCTTTGGGCGTAGTGGTATTTAAAAACAACCAAAGGTTGTTGTATTTATAATCTGTCGTCGTGCGAATCGTTAGAATAAAATCATACAACTGATTCGTATCCTGAATGTTGACCTCAAACTTCGGCATTACGCGTTGTTCCCATTTTTTTCCTTCAAATGAAAACGTTTTGTCGTAATACGGCTTGGAATCACAGGACGTAAATCCCATGATTGCCAATACCCATATTATAATTCGTTTATTCTTCACTTTTATTTGCTTCTGGACCCGCTGGTCGTGGGTTGGGTTTGCGTCTTTTTTTCGGTCTGCGTTTTGCCGCTTGTCCTTCCGCTGTTGCCTGTCCCGGAACTGCATTGTTCACCGTTTCGTTCGTGCCTTGTGGAGCATTCGGTTTCGGTTTGGCTGCCGCATTGGGATTTGGCCGAGGATTTGGCTTGGCATTCGGGTTTTGATTCGGATTCGGTTTCCGGTTTTGATTCGGGTTCGGACGCTGATTCGGATTGGGCTTATTTTCGCCTTGCGGACGAGGAGTTTGCGCCGTGTTTTGATCCGGTCTTGGTCCGGTTCCAACTGGTTTTTTCTTGCGTTTTTTCTTCTTTTTCGCATTCAAACCATCAAAACGATTCAAATCATCTTGACCTACCACGTTGGAATAATCCGGTTCTTTCACCACAATTTTTTCCACGTAATCGTTCAAATCATTCGGTTTTTTCTTGTCTTTGTTCAAGGCAATAATTTCCCGCACTCGATCTGGACTCAAAGCAATCAATCCACCACCAACGCCTGGTTCGTAAGCAAACCACATTTGTTTTTTGAATACATCCGTTTTGATGTGGTAGGCCATTCCTTTTTCCGTGTACAATTTTGTATCAGCTTTCGGAAACGATTTGATCGCATCCAAATACATATCCAATTCGTAATTCAAACAGCATTTTAATTTCCCACATTGACCCGCCAATTTTTGCGGATTCAAGGACAATTGTTGATACCGTGCTGCCGATGTAGAAACTGTTCTGAAATCGGTCAACCAAGTAGAACAGCACAATTCACGACCGCAAGAACCAATTCCACCCAAACGCGACGCTTCTTGGCGTGAACCAATTTGACGCATTTCGATACGGATTTTGAAGTTATCCGCCATGTCTTTGATCAACTGACGGAAATCTACTCTAGCTTCCGCCGTGTAGTAAAATGTTGCTTTCGATAAATCGCCTTGGTATTCCACATCCGAAATTTTCATTTCCAAGTTGATTTTCAAGGCTAAGGTTCTCGCTTGGAACATCACATCTTTTTCCAAAGCACGCGCCGATACCCATTTGTCGATATCTTCTTGTTCCGCAACGCGGTATATTTTTTTGATCTCCATGGGTTTCAAACCCGGAGCTTTTTTCGCTACTTGTATTCTAGCCAATTCGCCTGTAGCCGAAACCACTCCTACATCATAACCTGGACTCGCTTCCACGGCTATCACGTCGCCTACTTGTAGGGACAAATTTTTTGCATTTCTGAAGAAGTTCTTTCTACTATTCTTGAATCGAACTTCTACTATATCGTAAGGTGTTTGACCTGCTGGCAAAGACATATTCGCCAACCAATCGTACACTTCTAATTTATTGCAACCGCCAGAACTACAGGTACCGTTGTTTTTACATCCGCGGGGCGTTCCGCCACCACTTCCACAACTTGAACAACCCATATTTCTATTTAATTAAGATGTAAAAATACAAAAAATTGAGGAGGAGAATTTTTAGGAAAGAAGAATGTTCGTTAAAATTCAAATTTTTGAAAATAGAAAATGGAATTCGTAAAACAATTTGACTAATTACTCAAATATTCCACCAACTCCTCTTTCTGCCCTGTTTCCAACACATATTCTGGGAAAAAATCACGGTCCATCAAGGCTTTTTCGGTAACCAAACCCCACGCGATGATACGCGCATCTTCAGGAATGGTGTTTTCTTTGAAAAATCCTTCCACATTGCTTGGACTGGAGAAAATATACAAGTCGGCAGGGGCAATTTTTTGCGCTTCCAATTTCGTTTCGTAGATGGAAGCAATGGTTTTTTGCGAGTCGGGCAACAAGTTGGCAATGGTGTGTAAACTGGCATTGCTAGTGGGAAAAAAGACGTGTTTTTCGCCCGAAAATTTCACAAAATCTTTGCCAACGGAAACCGGGTCACCACTGTTTTCGCCAATAAAATCAGGTTCAATGTTACTTTTTCGTAAAACCCGAGCCGTTTCTTTTCCAACACAAGCCGTTTGCGCATTGGCAGGAATTTCTGCTTGCTCTAGAAAATAACGAACGCCATTTTTGGAACTAAAAAAGATAATTTCCGCCGCTTTAGGAACTTCAAAGGGAATGACTGAAAAATCTATTAAGGATTTTGACTCCAAGGTCCATTTCCGCTCGTCGCAAAAGGATTGTAACCACAAACTGTCTTCTGGCGATTTGGAAATGAAAAGTTTCATATTAACCGACTATTTAAGTGTTGCCACGATTTTCTCGGCAATATCAAAAGCGCCATTGTGTTCAAAATGGGTGATTTTTGCTGCGTCATTGGAGGTTTTTGCGTGAGAAACATGAATTTTTCCGTCGATATCACAAAAAACACCCAAAGGCAATTGACAACCGCCTTCCATTAAATTCAATACTTTTCGTTCGATGCGAATGCGGTTGGAAACTTCTTGGTTGTGCAAATTTTTCATGATGTCTGCCATGCGTTCATCTCCTTCGCGAATTTGCAATCCCAAAACGCCTTGTGCTGGCGCAGGAACAAATTCGCTCGTGTCCATCACATGCACGTGAAACGCGGATAAATCCAATTTCAAACGATCGACTCCAGCTTTTGCCAAAATGATTGCATCGTATAAGTCGTCGGCCAATTTGCCAATTCGCGTGGGAACATTGCCTCGCAAATCTTCGGTTGTACAATCCGGTCGCAAGGCTTTTACCAAAGATTTTCGTCTGGCAGAAGAAGTTCCAATAACGCCATTGGCTTTCAAGCCCCATTTTTCTGATTTATCGACGGATGATTTTCGAACCAACAACAAATCCGCTGGATTTTCTCGTTCCGAAACGGCTGCAATTACCAATCCTGCAGGTGGATTTGTTTCCAGGTCTTTGTGGGAGTGAACAGCCAAATCAATCGTTCCGGCTAACAATTCTGTTTCGATTTCTTTGGTGAAAAATCCTTTTCCTTCCAATTTGTCGAAACTCAAGTTTTGAATCGCATCTCCTTGCGTAACGATGATTTTGATTTCCACTTCGTGGTTCAAATCTTCCAATTGTTTTTTGACGTGGTGAGCTTGCCAAAGAGCTAAGTCGCTACCTCTGGAACCAATAATTACTTTTGACATGAATTAATTTGATTTTAAAAGAATTTCTTTGGCCATAATCATGGGCATGCTCATGTATTTTTTCTCCATGTAGCCCATAATTTTTTCCAATACTTCTTTTGAATTTTCATCCAACCCTGCGATTTCGTCTTTGAAAACTTCGTTCATCGCGGTGGACTTGATATTTTTAACTTGTTGTGGAACGGCGCGCATGGCCAATTCTACATTTCTTTCTCGGTTCAAATGTTCGAATTCCAACAAAGAAAAATCAATGATTTCTTCTACGTGGGAAATTTCAGACGACCGTTCTTTCAAATTGGCTTCTGATATTTTTTGCAATGAAGAAACGGAAATATGAAAAACGTTGTGGTCGACCAAAACAGTTGGGTGCAAATCTTGCGGAATGGCAATGTCAATCACCAATTTTTTATCGGTTTCGCCCTGCAACAAACTGCGGTAAATTTCAGGTGTAACCAAATGCGTATCCGTTCCTGTACAAGAAATCAATACATCAAAACCTTCTTTGTAGTCGGTAAGTGTGTTAAAAGCCAAAGCTTTTCCGTGTAAATCGTCGGCTAGTTTCTGTGATTTTGAGAAAGTTCGGTTGAAAACAACGAAGTTTGTGTAACCGTGTTTTTTCAAGAAACGACTCAAATTCGTATTCGTAACACCTGCACCAATGATGATAATTCGAGCGTCCAATGGGATGTTCAAGTCGCGCATTCTGTGGTAAGCCAAGGAAACGACAGATACCGGTTTGCGCGAAATAGATGTTTCGGTGTATACTTTTTTCGCTGTTTCAATGGTTTGTTTGATCGCCAAGCGAAGAAAATCACCCGAAAGATTCATTTTGCGACTTTGCTCAAAAGCGTTGCGCACTTGGGTGATGATTTCTCTTTCGCCCACCACCATAGAATCGATCGATGAAGCAACACGCAACAAATGATCCATGGCTTTTTTTCCTTCGAAATAGGCGGCTGATTGAACAAATTTTTCTACTTGGTCAGCTGAAAAAGTTGGATATAAATTTTGAAAAAGTTCGGTTAATTCTGCTGAAGTTTGTGTCGATTTTCCCGAAAAAAGAAACTCAACACGGTTGCAGGTAGATAGAAAAATAAGCTCCTCCCAGCCCATTAAGGCTTTGATGGCTGTCAAACGCTCTTCTCTGTGCTCCTCTTCGATGTGAAGCAAACCGATTTCAGACACGTCTATATTGCTGTGTGTGAAGGCGATAACTTGAAACTGGCTGTATCTGCTCATAATTCTTACACAAATGTACGTTTGTAGCTTTCGAAAATTGTCATGGTATTGTCATAATGCGGGTTTCGGTGTAATTTAGAAACGTTTTAAATAGAGCTGGTGAACCCCATGAATGCAAGAAAAACGAAAAACGAATCAAGCTTCCTCAACTAGGCATGTGAAACGCTCAAAATCAACTTTTGTAATTAAATTCATCCTTTAAATTACTTTGCTGATTAAAACTTTACCTTTCAGTATATTTGTCTCATGGCTCATTTGATTTTAGTTCCTACACCCATCGGTAACCTTGAAGATATTACGTTGCGTGCCATCCGGATTTTGAAAGAAGCAGACATCATTTTTGCTGAAGATACGCGCACATCGAAACGATTGCTCGATCACCTCGACATTCACAAACCGTTGGCTCCGTTTCACATGCACAATGAACACAAGGCATTGGAAAGCACCATCACGAGAATAAAAAGTGTTACCACGGCAGTTTTAGTTTCCGACGCAGGAACACCGGGTATTTCCGATCCAGGATTTTTATTGGTTCGTGCCTGTATTGATGCCGGTATAAAAGTAGAATGTTTGCCGGGTCCTACCGCTATTATTCCTGCTTTGGTAGGAAGTGGAATGGCCTCTGATCGTTTTTGTTTTGAAGGGTTTTTGCCCCACAAAAAAGGTCGACAAACCAAATTCATGGAATTAGCAGAAGAGGATCGAACGGTTATTTTGTACGAATCACCGCATCGTTTGGTCAAATGTTTGGAACAAATTGAAGAATTCATGGGCGCTGACCGAAAAGTTTGCGTGGTACGAGAAATTTCAAAACTATTCGAAACGTTTCACCGTGGAACCGCCGAAGAATTGAAAAAGTACTTCACAGAAACTCAACCCAAAGGAGAAATTGTCGTTTTAATCGAAGGGATTTCCAAGGAAGAAGTGAAGTTGAAGAAAAAGTTAGAAAAGAAGAACAAGGACCGTCCTGCGGACTGATGGAACATGGACCGTTCCTATGGAACTGATGGATAAAAGTTTAATCCATCAGTTAAGCGGTCCAAAATCCAACAACGAAGTGGTCCAATATCCAAAAAAAATGAAAACCGAAGCAATTGTTTTAGTAAAAAAAGGAAAACCCAATCAAGCTTTTGAACAAAGAGAATGGACGATTCCAGCCATCAAGCCGGATCAAGTCATTATTGAAAGTGAAGCATTTGGGTTGAACTACGCGGATGTAATGGCAAGTCAAGGTTTGTACCGAGAAGCGCCTCCCATGCCTTGTGTTATAGGCTACGAAGTCGTAGGAAAAATTGTAGAAGTTGGCGCTGAAATAGACGCTGCTTGGATTGGGAAACGTGTTTTGGCCTTTTGTCGATTTGGTGGCTATTCCAAACACGTCATTACTGAAAATTTTGCCTTTGTCGCGATTGATGATATGCCCGCAGGAGACGCTTTGTCGCTTTGCACCCAAGGTGTAACGGCTTACTACATGTCGCATTATTTGTCTCCCGTTCGAAAAGGAGAACGCGTCTTGATTCACGCAGCGGCTGGCGGTGTTGGCACTTTGTTGATTCAATTGTGCAAAATGAAGGGTGCAGAAGTTTTTGCTAAAATTGGTTCGTCAAAAAAGGCTAATTTGGTGAAAAGTTTGGGTGCTGACCACGTTATCGATTATTCTCAATCGGATTATGCGAATCAAATTCACGCTATTCTAGGAAATGACCGTTTGGATGTTTCTTTTAATCCAGTGGCGGGCGATACCTTCAAAAAAGATTTTAAACTCATTGGATCCGGTGGCCGATTAATGCTTTTCGGTGGATCTCAGTTAAGTAGCGGAAAATACGGCATTTTTTCTGCCCTGAATTTCATGCGAAAAATGGGATTTCTTTTGCCCATCGGTTTCATGATGCGCTCCAAAAATTTGTTGGGTATCAACATGCTGAAAATCGCTGACAACAAACCCATGACCTTATTTCATTGTCTAGAAAACGTACTGGATTTGTACAAAGAAGGAAAATTGAAACCAGAAATTGGTGGGTCATTTCCCGTAGCAGAATTTACGACGGCAATCGAAAGTTTAGCTTCTGGAAAAAGTACCGGTAAAATTGGGGTATACTGGTAAAATTCAGAACTGCGAATCCAAGTTTTTGACTCCAATTCGCAATTCATGAACCCTATTTCAACTATGAATTTTTTAACTTTTCTTTGGCCGCTTTGATGCTGTCAATTGCCTCTTGATCAGGCGAATTGTGCTTTGGTGCTTCTTGCCTTCTTCGCTTGTTTTTCTTTTTTACCGCAACACTGTCGTCCGTTGGTGTGGTCAATAAATTTTCCAACGTATCCTGCAATTTAACCGATTTTGGTTGCTCTTCAACAATTGGTTGGGTTGAACTTTGTCGATTTCCACACGAAAAAAGCAAGAGTAATAAGCTAGTTGAGAACACTAATTTTTTCATTCTTGAAAGTTTTTGTTGCAGAATAAATCGTCACAAAATAAGTCCCAGGTGCCAAAGCACCTCGGTTGAATATCAATTTGTTTTCACCGACTTTGGGCGTGTCTTTGTACAGTAATTTCACTATTTTACCATTTACATCTTTCAATTCGATGGTTAACGGTTCAGCTGTTTCGGTTGTAAAACGAATATTGATGAAGTCATACGTTGGAACTGGGTAAACAACAAAATCACTTTCTTGCTCTTCCTCTAATTCAGCCGGTACATTTTGACCATAGATTTCTGCCACCCATGTTTTGAAGGTATTGGTTGCTCCAGCCGCTGGAATATCTCCACCGTAACAACCCGCCAACCAAATTTTAGGACTAGCACTGTTGTGTCGTCTGCTGATTCCTGTATAATCACCCCAGCGCTCATTACCATTTAGAAAATTGATGGCACTTTCACCTGATTTTACAAGTGTTGAAGTAGACCACGTCATGTTGTTATCACAATTCACCACACGAACTTCAGGATAAATTGAAGGCGAAGAACGTAAAAAGGCAACCATGACAGAATGATCGGAGGAACTTGTTGAAAACGAGGCCACCGCTGGATAGGAAAGATCATAATTGCCAGGTTGACCAAAAATAGAAGAAACATTGGTCCCATTACCCACATTCAAACGGTTGTAATTGAGCCCATTCCATCCACTTCCAGCGTCGGAATGAAAGGTAAAATGAATGATACCATTCAAATAAAATGCCGACTGAATTCGACAATCGCCGTTCGACAATGTTTCTGTTGAACCCAATTGATTGGCGTCTGCAGAGGGTGAATAAGCCGTCGTATTGATGGAATAGCTGTTCATTTGCGGACTACCTGCAATATTGCTTGTTATATCCCACAACATGATTTTATTATTTCCCGATGATTGAGAACTAACAAAATACATCCCCGGTCCATAATTTCCTTGCTGACCATTTCCAGCCGGTACAACCGTTGTTGCCGTGAAAGGTACGTTGTCCAAACCATTCCAATATTGCCAGTTTAAACTGGCTCCGGCAAATCCAGGATTTTTTGGGATTTGGTACACAACCGCTTCCGAAAATGTTCCGCTCGTAGTAAATAAATTTCCTGAAACGAAAACCTCATCCGTAGAAACAGCCAGACTGGGGTAATCAAACCAACAATCGTTGTTCAATGGATTCCCTGTTAGTTTATAAATCCACCAACCGTCCATCGGATTGTTGGTTTGCGAAAAGCAAACGACTACTTGCGAAGTATTTCCAGTGCTCCCATGCAAAACAATCATGACAAAGCGATCCATTTGACTATCGTATATAATTTTTGGGTCATAGAGCATGGCTGTCAAACTAGGATCATTGAAAACGTCGTACCAGTATTGGGAATACAGCAAAGTTCCTGACGAATTGTAGTATTCCGCTCCATCATTGTTGCAAGATACAACATAGCCGCCATTTGATACCGCCATGGAATTGTCTGGAGGACAAGCTTGTAATGACCAATTTGCTTCATAATTTTGACCAACGACTGGCAACGAAACTGATTTTGGTTCAATAAGCGGTGCCTTAGAATATGAGGCCTTTTTTTCTTCTTTTTTGCCGTCCTTGATGGCTTGAATTTCTGAAGAAGTATGGTTTCTACTAAAAGTTGGACGGACCGAAATCGCCCACTTTTCTCCATCTGTCGAATGTTCCAATTGTTTGAACAAAGGCGTCTGTTGTAAAACTGAACGTTGCGCCGCGTTTTCTTTAAAATTGGACCCTTTTTCCGTGGGTGTTACTTTTTCTATTTGCCCCATCAAGGAGTTGCAAATAATAATGAAAAGAACCGGTAGATAAATTTTAATTGATTTCATACTCTTTTTTTAATTCATTGCATACAAAATATTCGCGCCTTGCACCCATGCAGAGGTTGACCAATTGTAATAGCCATACCACTCACCGCCTGAAGGACTCGTTGCCGCACCGTCACCATTTGTGTCTCCACCGTGTGCATCATCTTTTAATGAAGTGAGGAAAGCGCTAGGACTCAAGTTCAAAGTGGCTATATTCAAACCGTAGGTATTTCCTGATGGAAATTTCACCACTACGTTGGAACCGACTGTCATGGAACCCGTGCTTTTTTGAAGGTATCCATCCATCACATATGGAACTTCTGTTTCGTTCAATGATACGGCCACATTGCTGCCAGCATCCGGATACATCCAAATGCAATTTTTGGCGTTGGTTTGATTTGAATTCGCTGGATTACTATAAGAATTATTGGCATTTATTGAATAGGTAGCGCTCAAATAAATCGGCATATTGTTGTCGTAGAATACATTGTTCGTGAACACAGAAACCGATGGATCACTCATATAGCTACCTGCATAAAAAGCAAACTGTCCTGTAAAATTGGTGCTGGATAAGGTGTGTGCAAAAACACAATTGTCAAAAGTAAAAACGGCTCCCGCAACCGATACGATAACCGTGGCATGGTATCCGCCATCGTTGGCGCCAGCATACAAGAAATCGCAATATTGGAAAGTATTTCCATTGCCCCCATTCAGGTAAATATTCAACCAATCGCCTTTTTGAGGGCTTGTTAATGTTCCGTCACCATTTGTATCTCCGCAATAGGAATCATCCGCAATAGAAGTAAATACAATTCGATTGGCACTGTTTCCTAGTGCCATGATTTTGCCCGAACTTTGTGTGGTAATTACGCCATTGATACCCAATTTAATAATCACGCCTGGTTCAATCGTAAGAATCGATGTTACAGTAACATTGGAAGTGATGATATAAATATTTCCAGCAGTCCAAGTCGTTGGTGTAGAAATGGACACTGCACTTCCGCCTGGATTGACATCCACTGTTGGGCAAAGCGGCACCGGAGTTGGAGTTAAACTATCATACGTACAAGAACCATCATTGTCGGTAGCATTGGAATCATAATTGTTAGCCAAAGGGTCTGTACATCCTTCCTGAACACAAGAAGCAATAAAGAACATTCCTACAAAAGCAAAAAGGATAAGGTAAAATCGAGATAAGGTTGTTTTGTTTTTCATTTTAGGTTGTTTAAGAACGATATATAAGGCAAAATTAGACCCAATAACTCGTTTCAACAATCCACCTTTTGTATCATAATGATCTTCTGTTCCTGAATTGGAGGTTACTCTTTTCCGTAGAGTTTATTCACGGCTTCTGTTTTGTTTTGAACTTGCAATTTTTCGTAGATGTGATTGAGATGTCGCTTTACGGTGCTCAAGGTAATCTCTAATTTGTCTGCGATTTCTTTGTACAAAAATCCTTTGCTAAGCAATTCCAACACTTCTCTTTCACGCTTGGTTATTAGGTCAAAAATTGGATTTATATCACGCGTGGTAAAGGACAAGAGTACTTTTCGTGCAATTTTGGGTGACATGGGGCTTCCTCCCTCATCGAGTTCAATAATGGCTTCTTTAATTTTTTCCGCGGAGGTGTTTTTTAAAATATAGCCACTTGCCCCCGCTTTCAAAGCATCGAAAACTTGATCATTGTCTTCATAAATGGTAAACATGATGAATTGAATTTCCGGGTGTTTGGATTTGATTTCCGTCACACAATCAATGCCGCTTTTTCGAGGCAAATTGATATCTGTAATCACTACATCCGGAATCAATTTTGGTAATTCTCGAATGGCATCCTCCGCATTGTCAAAACTTTCCAACAATAGAAATCGATTGTCACTTTCTAGAATAGATCGTAAACCTTGTTGGATGTCAAGAATATCTTCAATGATGCAAATTTTAATCACGCGCTAATTTTATATCACAAAGTAAGCAGTTTTGACCCTTGTTTTCAATAGTACAAAAGGTTGATTTTAGATCAACTTTTCAAAAGGGAAACGGAATATCAATTGTGTCCCGCCCAGGCTAACTATTTCCCAAGTTCCGTTTAATTTCTGAACTCTTTTCTCAATATTTCTCAAGCCATTTCCACGACTTCGTTCCTTTTCATCTCGATTGAAACCTACACCATTGTCATGAATTATCATGCAAAATTCAGTTTGTAATTCGAAAATAATGGTGGCTTTTTTGGCTCCTGCATGTTTTACTATGTTGTGTAAGGATTCCTTAAACAACAAAAACAAATGGCGCCGCGCTTCGCCTGAAATGGGTTTTTCTTCAAAATTTTCGGGCATATCAACTCTTAGTTCAATTGAATTAAACTCAAGATATTCTACGGCATACAATTTCAAATAGGTAATCAAATCCTGCAGGGAGTCGTTTTCCACTTTCATTGCCCAAATTAACTCACTCATGTTTTCTACCAACTCCACGGATGTTTTGTTGATTTTGGACAATTCTTCTATTTTGTCGGGCTTGTCCATTGCCATTTGACTGAGGTACGAAATTTTAGTCAGTCCACTTCCTAGATCATCGTGCATATCATAAGCAATTCGATCGCGTTCATTTTGCACCGCCTTTTGCCTTTCCAAACTTGCCTTTTGTTGTTCAATTTCGCGAACGAAATACGAACGAATAAGAACATATAAAAACAAGACAGAAACAATAAAAATCAAGAGTAAAAACCACCACGACTTATACCATGGCGTTTCGATCGTGAACGACATAGGGGTTTTTAGATAGGTCCAATGTTTGTCGCCCAATAATTTTGCACGTAACCTGAAAGTATACTCGCCATCCCGTAAGTTGATCAAACTGGTACTTTTATTATTTCCCGCCAACCGCCATTTGTTTTCTCCTCCTTGAAGCTGATAGCTGTAAATCACATCGTTGTTTCCTGAAAAATTCAAGGTGCAAAAACTGATTTGAAGATTGTTCTCTTCCGGTTTTAGATGAAAGTTAATTGTGCTTTCTTTGTACCTGTTTTTGTTGTTTACGATAAACTCATCGATGAATATGTCTATTTTTCTTCGCTTGGACAATAGGATTTGATCTGGGTTGAATCGCAAAAGCAAATCTGTGGAGGCAAACCAAAGGTGGTTGGTTTTTTCATCAAATTGCGCGCAATTGGTTTCAAAAGACTCAGAAGGGAATCCATTTTGAAGATTAAAATTGTAAATATGACCTTCATCCGCCGACAAGCATCCCAATCCCTTCCCAGTACCAATCCAAAGTCTATTTTTCCCATCCAAAAGAAGCGAAAAAATAAAATTATCCAGTAATCCTTGACGGTTCGTATGTAAGGTCATTTCATTCGTTTCCAAGTTGTATTTTACCAAACCTGTTCCGTCAAATCCAAGCCAGATAATTTTGCTTTCCTGTATGGTCATGCAATTGATACCGCTCAAGTAATAGCCGGCTTTTTCAAATTTAGGGGCAAAATTAATTTCTTCAAATTGTTGTTTCTCATGAATCCAATGCAAAAGTGCCAGTGATTTATTGGATCCAAACCATAAATCCCCGTTTTTCGATTCTGTACAACAGGTGAAATAAGAACCCGAAAAAGAATTGATTTTACTTGAAAAATGATGCTTTTTTCCTGTTTTTTGCTCAAGCCGAACCAATCCTCCACCCGCATTGCCACTATACCAAATGTCCCCATTTTTGGCCTTATGACCCATTACAATTAGGTTCGAATTTGGGAAGTAGGGTGCTAAATAATTTTGTTGCGTAACTTCTTTCGTACGCAAATTATACTGTTTAATCGTTTTCCCCGCACCACCTTGAACTATCGTTTTGTTGTCCTCAAAAAGAAACCAGGTACCGTCCAATTCGGACGGTTTAATTTGTTCGTATTCCGATTTTTCTTTCAATCTAAAAACACCCCCAAAATAAACAGAGGCAAACATATCTCCCGTGGAGGTGTGCAGTAAATTCATGAACGGATAATTCTTGTCCGTCTGTAAATTCCAAGTGTCAATCCAAATTGGGAATTTATTTTGCCGACTCACACCGTTCGAAGAGCTCACCCATAGCCGTTTTTGATTGTCCACAAACAAGTTGCAGGAATAGTCGCTGGGCAAGGAGAAAGGATTGTTTGTCTCCGGCGTAAAATTCTGGGATTTGTTTGTGTTGATATTCAGGAGTGAAATCCCGACGTCGCCGCTCAACCAAAATAGGCCCTGTTCTTTTGAGGCGGCAATCATTTTATTCGGATTTGATGTAACCACCTCACGGGTGACTCCATTTTGCCAATGACACAATTGATTTCCTTGCAGGTCCACCCGAAAGAATCCTCTAAAAAAATTATTTATAAAAAATGTTTTACTGCGCGGGTCAACATACAACACTGAATAGCCGGATTGATGAGCTTCCTCCAATTTTATTTTTGGAACAATTCGTCTGTATTTCTTGTCGGTGATAGAATATTCGAAAAATTCATTCCCTGAAAAAACAAAATACGAGTTAGCTGAAAGTTTTCTTACGCTAACGAATACATCTTTTTTCAACAACGGAGGAACAATTTTTTCGAGCAGGTGAAAATTGGCATCCATTACCCAGGCGCAATTATTCAACGAAACAACAAATTGATTGGCATTCAGCTTATTAATTTCTCCACATTTCAAGTTTTTTAAAATGGCAACACTTTTTAATTCCTGAGAAATTGTATTGAAAGTATACAGTTTTTGATCCCCTAGTTTGGTCAAAATTACATTGGGCTTCACCTCAAAATAAAAGAGCGTTTTATCGGTCATTTCCCAATTACCTATCAAATCCGTCGGGAAGAATTTTTTAAACCCCAATCCATCAAATCGGTTGAATCCACTTTGCGTTCCGATCCAAATAAAACCGCGCGAATCTTGGGTGACCGAATTAACGGCGTTTTCGCACAAACCATCCTTTACGGAGTAATTAATGAAGGACGATTTTTCAGTTTGAGAAAGTGACAAAGCACTCACAAAGAAAAAGGCTGAAAAGAGAAGGTTTTTCACAAAATTAATTCCAGTTCAACAAAGTATCCCCCTTCAGTGATTCGTTGAAGGCATCCCGAAGTGTTTCTAATTTTAATTTAGCTTGAATATCGCCGGCCAACGCTTTTGCTTTAATCTGATAATATTGGTCGATGGAATGACCAAACAAATCGTGCTCCAACATACTTTTAATCTCGGAAATTTTTGCGTTGATTTCGATTAGAAAATGTTCTATTTCACCTAATTCATGAACCTCTTCTTGGGTTATGTTGGCCTTTTTTAGCAGTTTGGAATATTTGGGCAATATGGCATTCAAGGTTTCAATAAATTGCTCCAATTTTTTGTTTAGGTCATCCTTGTTTTTGTAAAATTCTTCCATTTTACTGCCCATTAAGTAGTTGCAAGTTAGACAATTTTTAATTCTGACAAAATCTTTTTTACCTTTTCGTTGGGTTGTTTGTAATATTGCAACATGGCAGGCATTTATCTACACATTCCTTTTTGTAAACAAAAATGTACTTATTGTGATTTCCATTTTTCTACAACGTTTGAATCGTATCGTGAAAAAATGCTAGAATCCTTGTCAAAAGAAATTGAATTGCGTGCGCCTGAATTTCAAAAAGATTTGGTGGAAACAATTTATTTCGGAGGAGGAACACCGAGTTTACTCACTCACCAAGAATTGGCAAATCTCTTTACTGTTCTCCAAGAAAATCACATCGTTTCACCCACCGCCGAAATTACCTTGGAGGCGAATCCGGATGATATATCGATAGATTCCCTTTCTGCTTGGAAGAAATTAGGCATCAATCGATTAAGCATTGGGCTACAATCCTTTCGGGAAGAGGATTTACTTTGGATGAATCGAGCGCATTCGGCAGAAGAAGCGAAAACATGTGTGCAATTAGCACAAGCGGAGGGGTTCGATAACATTTCTGTCGACCTTATCTACGGTTTGCCCGATTTGAGCAAAACTACTTGGATCAACCACATTCAAACCGTCATTGATTTCGGAGTACCGCATGTTTCGGCCTACTGTTTAACGGTAGAAAAGAAAACCGCGCTGGAAAAAAAAGTAAAAGAAGGGAGCCTTGTTCCATCAGATGAAGACCAACAATCCGACCAGTTTTTGCTCTTGGTAGAAACGCTTCGCAATGCCGGGTATGAACAATATGAAATTTCCAACTTTTGTCTTCCCGGAAATGAATCCCGCCACAATTCAGCCTATTGGAAAGGAAATAAATATATGGGTATTGGTCCATCCGCTCACAGTTTTGACGGTGTCAACCGCAGATTCAACGTGGCAAACAATCCGCAATACATGCAATTGCTTCTCGCCGGCAAACCCTATTTTGAAACAGAATACTTAACTCCTGTGATGCGCTTTAATGAAGTTATTCTAACCGGCCTTCGTACGAAATGGGGTGTGCAATTAAATGATTTGACGGCCATTTTGCCTTTATCGAAAAATTTCACTAATCAGGTGGCTCAATTCGAAAAGAAAGGATGGCTGCGTGCTACAAACGAGACGATTTTATTAGAAAATGATGGCTGGTTAATGGCTGATTACATGGCCTCCGAACTATTTGAAAGTGCCGAATAACTGTAAAAGCCTAAAGAATTGTTATTTTCCAACTTTTCAACTGTTGCCCTTCCGCTTCGATATTTAGAAAATAAATTCCTGGTTTCAAATCGGGTAAAGCAATACTTTCCGGTAAACCAGTCGTTGAAATTTTCAGGTTATTCGACCCCAACCCATCGTACAATGAAATTGTCAAATTCTCTAGAATAAGCTGATCAGAAGTGAATTTTAAGTAACCATTTCCAGACAATGGATTCGGATAAATTGAAATCAATTCACTGGATAATTCATCCAATTGGAGGTTGCTATAATTATAAACACTAGACATTCCTTCACAATTAGATGAATTTGTGACCGTAACCGTATATTGTCCATTCCCATTTGTTGGTGCAATGTTCTGAGAATTTAAACCAGAAATAGGAACTCCGTTAAAACTCCATTGGTAGGTTGTAAAAGATCCTGTCCCCAACAATCCACCTGAATACGTGATTGTGGGTGTTGGAAGCGCTATGACAGATACTGCTTGCTGTAAAACGACAGAACAACCTGCAGTAGCATTTTGGACCGTTACAGTGTAGGTGCCCGCCGTTGAAACCGTGATGGAAGAATCCAACTCTCCATTCGACCAAACATACGCCGTTCCGCCAGAAACATTCAATGTTACCGACTCACCAAAACAAAAACTAGTAGGACCAGTTGTGTTTAAGGCAGCGGGAGAAAAACAATACGTATCAGTTCCGAAGCAACCACCTGTATTGTAAACATCTATTGAATACACACCGTAACCTTCCAACGGAACATGTGAACTTCCTGTTGCCCCCAAAATCGGTGAACCATTGAAGAACCACTGATAGCTTGCAAACGTTCCTGCATTTAAACTTCCTCCTGAAAACACAATATTTGGAGACGGATTTGCACTGCTTGTAACGATTGCCTGCAATGCCCCTCGACAACCAGCTGTGTCCTCAAAAACAACCGAATAATTTCCGGCGGAAGTAACGTTAATGGATGAATTGGTAGAACCGCTTGACCACATATAATCTACCGCTCCTGCCACGGACAAAGTTATTGGTGATCCGTTGCATATTGTATAGGGTGCAGCGGGTGATAAAGTTAATGACGAAGTACAGAAGTTGGATTCAAAAGCACCTAGATCAACCGTAGTGTTTTGAATTCGTGAATTTCCATCCAAATCCGTGGCACCAATTACGCTGGCGTTTAAACCGAAGTTTATTCCGGGTGAAATGGCTTTCAAACGATAGTCGTAACCGATCGTGTCAAAAGGAGCAACGTTAAAAGAAGCTGGAGCGATAAAATTCGGATTAGTGGATAGGACATTTGTTCCGGAGGCGCTGCTCGTTCCGGATTGCATAATACAATTGCTCATGCTAACCCCGGTTCCAAGAACTTGGGATAACGAGTTATTCCCGTAAATAATAGAATTCTCAATCGAACTTTCATTATTCAAAGCAACACTTGTGTTGGCCGAACCGGATGATATACCTTGATTATTATGAGCTATAGTACAATTGACTATTTTGTTAGCCTTTGAACTACTTGCCGTTTCGGTTCTAATAATTCCAGTTGTTGTAGAAAAATTTCCTACAATCAAACAGTTATTAAGAGTTACTAAACTGCCCGAATTGAAATAAATACCGCTGCTATTTGATGTGTTATTTGCCATCACAGTATTGCTTACAGTCAGCGCTGCCGATGACGAAGAAGCAACACAAAGAATTCCTCCAATCCCATTGCTTTGATTTGAAATAATTGAACAATTCGTAATGGTATTGTTTGTTCCAACATACAGGTTAATTGCTCCGCCTTGAGTTGCAGAAATATTTCCTTCAAAAACACAATTGTGTATGGTAATATTACCTGAACTTCCGTGAGAAAGTCCACCGCCAATGTCCGCGTAATTACCAACAATTCTACAATGACCAACAGTCGGGCTAGAATTCGCTGAGCGAATTCCTGCGCCTGAACCCGCGCTCGTATAACCCGCCAAAATTGTAAATCCATCTATTTCTGTTTGAATTCCAACATTTGAAAAATAAACGACGTTGTACGTATTATCACTCGTGGATCCGGTTCCAATTTCTCCACTTAAAATGGTGCCATTCAAAACACTATTTCTTTGACTTTCTTGTGTTTCTGTTCCATTAAATCCACCGTACACTTTTGTGCCATTTTTAATCAAAAACGAAATGGACCTTGTAGTTGTAGTGGTCGGTTTGTACGTACCAGCCGCAACCCATATCTCATCACCAAAGTTGGACGCACTAATAGCATTTTGAAGATCCGCAAAAGCATTTACCCAAGATGTGCCGGAATTCGCTCCGGTAGCATTCAAATTTACATACCAAATTGCAGCCCTCGTTTTGAATGTAAAAAACAACGCTATCAAGAATAAAAGCAATAATCGAATCATGGTGGATATAGTTAATCGTAAAAAAGCAAAATTAATGTTTTTCTGACCTTTAAGTATCGGTTTTAGTTTGACTAAGATTTTTTTAGACCGATTTATCAAGTATTGGGAAATCTTTTTTGAAAAATAGACCGCTTTTTGACTATCAATGCAAACAATCTAAAAGAAAAAATTAAACCAGTACAAGATTTTTGATTTCAAAAAATACCCTATTCAAATCTCCGATTCTCATCCGATATTGAAAGAAACAAAAACTTAAATTCACTTTTTTCATTACTTATTGTACAAGAGTCACTATTTTTAGTAAATTTTTGAAATAAATTTGGTGATAATATAATTTTTTATGAAAATCCGCAGCTTTCTTGCCTTTTCAATACTACTGCTGAATAGTGCTGTTTTTGCTCAATTGAGTGAAGATGAGGTTCGGGAATTAATAAAAACCGCATCCGAAAAAGATTTGGTAGCCATGAATTCCAACTTTTTAATGGACGGTTATTTTTACCGCGCGGATCTCGTAGCTGACAAATTACTTGAACTAAATTCTGAGAGTTCCAATTATAATTACCGAAAAGGATACTCCACCATCCTCTTGTCGGAAGACTTTGCGGAAGCTTTGCCTCACCTCGAAAAAGCCGTAAAACACGTTCATAAGAAATTTGACATGTTTTCTACCAATGACAATGGGTGCCCTTATGACGCTTACTTTTACATGGGGCAATGCTATCACCAAAATGAAAATATAGACAAAGCAGAGGAATATTTCAATAAATTCTTAAAGTATTCCAACAAAGAATCCGATTTGGTGCCCAGAGCTCAATTGCATTTAATTCAATGTGCTGAAGCAAGAGTGCAAATGAAGAATCCTGTCAATGTATTTTTGAAAAACATTGGACCAGCTATCAACACACAATATCCTGAATATTCGCCAGTTGTTTCATTGGATGGTTCTGCGCTTTATTTCACTTCGCGCAGACCTTGGTACAAAAAAATTTCGGAGGAATTCAAAGACCCATTGTTGAATATGTACACCGAGGATATTTATGTAAGTTACCAAGATTTCGATCAAGAATGGTCAGAACCCATTCGTTTAGATTTCTGTGAGCCCAATCGAAACGAAGCAACGTCAGCAGTGAGTTCGGATGAAAGAAAAATTTATCTTTACTTGGACTCTACTGGAGGCGGTGACATTTACTACGCCGACTTTTATTCAGCGCGGTTTTCAGATATTCAGTTTCTTACTATCGACGGTGTGAATACCGAATATTGGGAAACCCATTGCATGATGAGCAATGACCTAAAACGAATTTATTTTGTTTCCAATAGACCCGGCGGATTTGGTGGGCGTGACATTTATTATTGTGAAAATTTAGGGGAAAATAAATGGTCTGGACCGATCAATATGGGGCCAAATATCAATTCACCATATGATGAAGACGCACCGTTTATTAGTGCTGACAACAAAACTTTGCATTATTCCACCAACGGTGAAAAAAGTATCGGTGGCTTTGATATCATGCGTTCAGAATTACAAGCGGACAAAACATGGTCGGAAGGCAAAAATTTGGGCTATCCATTCAATTCGACAAGTGACGACATCTTTTATACAACAACCATCGATGGCTTGAAGGGCTACATGACTTCTTATCGTAAAAATGGCAACGGTGACAAAGATATTTATGAAATCTACAATGAATCTTTTGGAAGACAGAATATATCCGTGCTGAAAGGATTCTTTACTTCCGAAGATGGAAAACCACTGGAGGATAATTTGGTGGTGATGGTGAACGTAAAATGTTTGGATTGTGATGTGGATTTGGATCGCGTTATCTACCCACGGCCAAGAGATGGATTTTTTATCACCGGATTGGAGCCTTGTAAAAACTACCAAATCAATTACCAAAATATAACCGATAGCCTTACCTTAAAAACCGATTCGTTCAAAACATCTTGCGATTCTATACACTTGACCGTTACACGGAATTTGGTTTTAAATATGGCCAGAAATGCTTTGGTCGACAACTTTGAAGATTTGACTTTGAAAGAATTCTTCGATTTCAATAAAACAAAATTGTCCACTGAAGAAGGTGATCTGCATGATTTCTTGGAAACAATTAACAGTCAACTAACAGCCGGTCGTAAGAAAATTACCATCAACGTCTATTCATCTGCCTCTAAAGTACCAACGAAAACGTTTAAAACCAATGATTTGCTTACGGTAAAACGTGCGGAAGATGCTGTAAACAACATGCAAGCCTACTTCGATGCGAAACCCGAAATAAAAGACCGCGTAAATATCGTCGTCGTAACAACACTCGTTCAAGGTCCAGAGTATGCTGGTGACCCTTCGAATGTTGAGAAATATCGTCCGTTTCAATACATCAATTTAACAACGGAATAAATTCGTTTTCAACCCCAGGCGTTTGAGTCTGCGAGAAAAATGGTAATTTGGCTTTTCTAAATTCAACTCATGAAAAGCTGTATTGCATTTGTTCTCGTTTTAATTGGATTCACAAGTTTCGCACAGAAAAAAACACTGGATCATACGGTTTACAACGATTGGAAATCGTTAAAAAATTCAATAGTTTCTGATAATGGTCGTTACATTTCTTATGAAATAACACCGCATCGTGGTGATGGCTATTTATACTTGTATGACAATGAAAGCAGCACATTGGATTCTTTTTTTCGCGCCAAAGACGCACAATTTTCAAAAGAAAGCGACTTTTTTGCTTTTAAACGATCAGCTGGTTTTGATACACTGCGCACGTGCGAATTAAAAAAAATAGACAAGAAAAAATGGCCAAAAGATACACTGGTTATTTTTCGTTTGAGTGACCGAGATCAAAAATCCATCCCCCTTTTAAAGAACTTTTCCATCAGTGAAAAAACCAATTGGTTGGCGTATTCCATTGACAGTAATTTCGTAGAAAAGAAAGAAAAAGCAGCCGTTAAAAAGAAAAAATTCTCGCTTTTCAAAAAAAAGAAAAAAGAAACGCCGAAAGAAAAAGAAGTGAAAATTACGTCCGATGGAAACTTGGTGTATTTGTATCAACCAGCTACCGATACAAAACTTGAATTCAAAGATGTTTCCGAATTTAAATTTTCACCCAACGGGGAATTTTTCCTCTACAAACAACAGAAAAAAGTAGACAAAGCAGAACAATTCCGTTTATTCGTCTATGATTTTGCGAAAAAAGAATCGTTTCAAATTGATACCACGCACTCTTCCATCACCAATTTTACGGTGAGCAAAAGCGATAAATTTCTGGCGTACCTCGCTTCCAACGATACTACAAAGGTGAAAAATAGCAAGTTTCAATTGTACGATTTAAAAGACCGCAAAAACTACATTGCGCTTGACAGTTCCAACATCACCGTTGACTCCAACCAAATGGTCAGCGACCAACAAGATTTCATTTTTACCGACAATGAAAAATATCTTTTTCTAGGTGTTGACGACTTGGCCAAAGATGAACCGGAAGACAGTTTGTTGCCAACGGAAAAAGCCAAATTGGATCTGTGGCATTACCAAGATCAACGCTTGCAGCCGCAACAATTGAAAGAATTGAAAAAGGACCAAGCCATAACCAAATTGCAAGTCTTGCATCTCGACAATTTTGAATTGATTGCCGTTGGGAACGATAGTTTGTCTGCTCGACCAAGCGCACATTTGGAAGGCGACTATTTGCTCCTCACCAACGTTGATCCGTACCAAGGCACTTACAATTGGACGTATCCGAATCAAGAAGATCACTACCGTGTTTCACTCATCGATGGATCCATTGAACTTTTGAGAAAAGGCGTTTCCATGGGCGGTGAACTTTCTCCTTCTGGAAAATACTATACCTATTTTGACGACAATCTGCGACAACATTTTGCGGTCGATTTGTCTACAAAAACAAGCACTTGTTTAACCTGCGGTGCCAAAAAAATGAACTGGCAAGAGGATGTAAACGGAATGCCTTACACACCTTACGCACTTGGGTTGTTGGGTTGGAAAAGAGGCGAAAACCAGGTTTTTATGCAATCTGAATTCGACATTTGGAAATACTCTTTCGACGATAAAAAACTCACCTCCATCACCAATGGGGAAGGGTATCTCGAAAAAATAGAATTCAATTTGCGCCAATGGAACCGAGATAGTGTATACATTTCTGCAGAAAATAGCTATTTGACGGCCCAAAACAAAAAAACCAAAGACCAGGCGATTTACCAATGGATTGACCATGGCAACCACAACGATTTGATCAATTTGTACCAATCACCGCATGCGTTGACTTCCATTGTGCGTAGCGAAAACAAAGAGACCGTTCTACTGCGAAAAAGCAATTTGCAAGACTACGCAGATGTTTCCGTTTTGGACAAAAATTTCAAAAATGCCAAACGCATCAGCAACACCAATCCACAACAAAGCGAATACAATTGGGCAACAGTGGAGCTCATCGATTACAAAAGTTACGATGGACAAAATTTACAAGCCTTGTTGTACAAACCAGAAGATTTCGATGCTTCTAAATCGTATCCTCTGTTGGTGTATTATTATGAATTGTACACCGATAACATCCACAACCATTATGCGCCAAAACCAACGGCTTCTATAATTTTCCCGACGGAATATGCTTCGGCTGGTTATGTCGTTTTGATTCCAGACATTCGCTACAAAGAAGGTCATCCAGGGAAATCGGCTTACAATTGTATAATGGGTTCAACGGACGCTGCCTTGAAAAAATACACCAACATCGACTCAACCAGAATGGGCTTGCAAGGGCAAAGTTGGGGTGGATACCAAACCGCACAAATGGTGACGATGACCACTCGCTACAAAGCTGCGATGGCTGGAGCGCCTGTTTCCAATATGTTTAGCGCGTATGGCGGTATTCGTTGGGGAAGCGGGTATAACCGACAATTTCAGTACGAACATACACAAAGTAGAATTGGAAAAACAATATGGGAAGCCCCAGAATTGTACGTGGAAAATTCCCCACTCTTTCATTTGCCTAAAGTGAAAACGCCGTTGCTGATTATGCACAACGATGAAGACGGCGCCGTTCCCTGGTACCAAGGAATTGAATTGTTTACGGGCATGAAACGTTTGGGCAAACCTTGTTGGTTGCTCAATTACAATGGCGACGATCACAACCTAATGAAAAATGCCAACCGCATTGATTTGAGTATCCGAATGCGTCAATTTTTCGACTATTATTTGCTGAATGCTCCTGCACCGAAATGGTTGATTGATGGCATACCGGCAACGGAAAAAGGGAAAGAATATCGGTTGGAATTGGTTGGGGAATAGTATTGGTTGAGACATGGGATATTCATACATTAATTCCAGGTAAAATCGGTTGATTGAATCTCATACATTTGGAATTGCAAAATGTAAGTTGGAAGTTGGAGGTTGCCATTTAGAATCGTGGCGAAAATTCAAATTTTTCGAATGAAACTTCGCAAATTTGGGAATTTGGGAATTCCCAAATTTACGAACATTTAATGCTCTGATTTTGTGAATATTAAATCATTTCTCATCACTTTAAGTCGACAATTAATCTATTTTATCTTGTTTCAACCTCTTCACAAGCGATTTGCACGGAAAGGTATTTAAACTACCATAAAGATTCTTCGTTATTCCTTCACCCATTTTTTTGTGGTGGAAGAACCATCTGTAGCAACAACACGAACCAAATACGTTCCTGATTTTAAATGCGCTAAATCCAATTCCGTAGTTTGTGATTCATGGCATATTTTGCCTTGCAGGTCTAGAATTTCTATGGATTTTATTGACGCTTGGTTGATGTTGGATATGTTCAAGTTTCCAGTTGAAGGGTTGGGGGATAGTGTGTAATTTAAATTAGCTGTTTCTTCAATTCCAACATAGCCATTCAGGACGATTAAATGATTTTTATTTTGAGTTGTGCTAAACTGATTCTTTGTAAAAATTCCACCGAAATAATATTTGTCATTAAAAAAAGCAATTGTATTAACGGTAGTATCCAAATCCGCATAAGGTGTGAGAACAGAGTTCGAATAATCATAGGTAAAAATACCTCGCCCGTATGTTCCCCAATTTGTAGAAATATTCAAATCCCCACCAATTATTAAATTTGAGTTGGAAGCTTGTGCAATATCTCGAACCGTTTTTGGGTCAGAATATGGATAATTGGTGTTTGTAATTAAAGGTTGGGTAACTCCGTTTACATACCTTGTCAAAGCTGTGCCATTTGGGTTAATTCCCGCATATCCGCCTAAGTATATTGTGTTACCTTGCGTTAAAATCGAAAAAATTGTGTCGGGCACCCAATCAGAAGAACTAATCCAATTACCAGAATTGTCAACAACAAAATTCTTCGCTTGAAACCAACTAGGATTTAAACCTGAATTTTGGATTTGAATAGAATCAAATTGTCCGGCGAAAATAACGGAATTTCCTAGAGCCATATCGTAAATAACACCTGGTACGTATGCGAATTCAAACCATCCTCCTTGAAAAAACCATACTTCCTGGCCATTAGGAATGGAAGGTGCTGAAACGGAAACTGCCATTTCTGGCCCAATTAAAGGACCTGATAAGAAATCTGTAAAACAGGTTGCCCTCGCATTTGGAACATTCGGTATTTCAATATAAGTCCAAGTGTTTCCATCGAATTTTGCCAAAGGATAAATCACTCCATTTGATTCAAATTCTCCACCAACAATGACGCCATTAACACCAAACTCCCTGATTCCTATTACTTTTCCTGCTATTCCATTTCCAAAACAACTTAAGTGATTATCACTATAATATCCAACGTTTAAACATGGTAAACTATCTAACTCGGTAAAATCACCGCCAACAAGTAATCGATTTCCAGATGATTTTGAACAAGTTACATTTCCATTTGTTCCGCCACCTACTTGCGAATATGTCTGCGTTGGCGCATACCCAGGCTGAATCCACGCCAATTCCTCCAACGTAAAACCATATTCCACGCTCCACTTCACCAATTCTGGTGAAACAATTTCTTTCACGTAAGCAAAATTCTGCGTTTCGGAGATGGCTTTGGAAATTTCGGGAAAACCCGTTTCTTTTACCAAAAAACCAACGGCACAATGTGTTCCAAAATTGTCAATAAAATAGGGTTGACGTGTTTTGTGTCCGGTATTGATGGGGAATTTTCCCGCCAATGCATACGTGTGTAAAATGTCTAAACTGGTTGCTCTGTTTTGATTTTGTTGATCGGTTCGTTTTCCTGAATGTGTATTTCGAAGACTTTTTTCCACCAAGAGCAAATGCATTTGTATCCGCTCACGATCCGAATGGAAAGAAATCAGTTCGTTGGGAACCTCGTTTTGGTGGAGCTGCCAATTTTTATTGATTTCGAATAAATGGTTGTATAATTTGGAGTTTACCCGATAATCCAATCCAAAAGTATTGGATACAAGGAAAAATGACAACATAAGGCAAACAAAAGAAGTGTAAATGGTTTTCATGGTTTTGAAATCTAGTCAGTTAAACGAAGTTAAGACCGATTTTTCATTTTTCCAAAACGGAAATCAAGCAAAATGAACAAGTCTAATGTCTTTGATTCACAAATCTTGGCACCCAAAAAACTATTTCAACTCTTTCAAAATCTTGCTCACATCTTCTTCCGTGGGCAACGAATATTTTGTCCTGCTAAATAAACGTGAAAATTTAACGTTCTTAAGGCAAATTTTAACCCTATGAGATTTGCTGTTCTTTTATTATTTTTTGTTTTCATCCTTGATGGATATTCTCAATTAAGCCTAGAATCCAGCTACAACGCTGTTTACAACGGCCGAAACGTGAACCTTTCCGTTAAACAGAATTTCAAAAATCTTGCTTTGTCGGTGGGTTTAAAATACCACATCAATCGCCCTGAAATGGTACCGTATGGCTCATTTTTCAAAAATTCGGCAACGGCAACTAATTTTGCTGAACACATTGGTTTTCAAATAGGAGTTGACTATTTTTTCTACAGAAGCGATTTCTGTAAAATTGGTGCGTATTACAACAATCAGTTTTCGAGAATGTCTGAAACTTTTATATTTTATTCTGCTCTAGATCAGCTCGTTCCCGTTCCACAGTCCGAATTTGATTATTCTTTCACAAAATTTGAAAAATTATACGGACCAGTAATCGCCTTCGACAACACCATCGGTTTGGCCATGGAGGTTAATCTTTCGAAACGGATTTATACTATGCTTCGAGGCGGTTTTGGAATGATGTTTTGGAAAAATACCGATTCCAGTTTTATAATTGCAGCAAATACTTTTTTCCAACATGGCTACAATTTCACAAGTTTTGGCAGCGTTGGTTTTGGGTACAAATTTGCTAAGCGGGAGAAAAAAGAGAAGGGTAAATCGTGAGACTTCTCACTTCAACCCTTTCAAAATCTTGCTCACGTCTTCTTCCGTGGAACTTAATTTTTCTTTGCAGATTTTGATCAATTCGGAGGCGCGTTTTACTTTTACGGAAAGTTCGTCTACACCAATTTCACCTTCTTCCATGTCGGAAACGATTTGTTGCAATTCGTCAAACGCTTTGTCGTAGGAAATTTCTGTGCTCATTTTTCGGTATTTTTCAATTGGGTGATTTCACTTTCTAGTTCAAAATCATGGGTGAAGGTAACAATTTTGTCGCCTTTTTTCACTTGATTTCCTTTGGAAATAACTTTTCCGTTGACCCTCGTAATGGAGTAACCTCGTTTCAAAACCATTTGCGGACTCAGTAATTCTACGTTGTGCGCCAAGCGAATCAATTGGTCGCCCAATCCTTTCAAAGTTCGGTCGGCGCTGGGTTTGAGTTTCTCCCCTGCCACGGTCAATTTTTGTTGGTGGTTGCGAATTAAAAATTGGGCTTCGCGCACCATTCGTTCGCTTTGGTAACTGATTTCTTTTTCCTTTTTTGTATTCCAATCGCGGAACGAACGAACCAAATTGCGTTCGGTTTCTTTCAACGCTACTTGCTGTTTGGAAAACTCGCTGCTCACCAAGGTCACAAACAATTTTTGGGCGTAATTCAACTGTTGATTGGCTTGCAGCAAAATATTTTCCGCCGTTCGGATCACTACTTTTTGCGCCTCTTCCAAAGGAACGGCAAACTCATGAAAACTGCGAATGATCATTTCGGCCAATTCTGTTGGGGTAATTCCATTTTGGTAAGCCACCATTTCAGCTACGGTCAAGTTGGTGCTGTGACCAATTCCTGTCAAAACAGGCAACGGAAACGTTACGATGGCGCGACACAATTCATAATGGTTGTAACACGTCATACTCACTTCACCGCCGCCGCCGCGCACAATCACCACAATGTCGAAATACTCCTTGACTTGGGCAATTCTCCGCAATTGGTTTTGTATGGATTCGGGAGCCAAATCGCCTTGCAAAGCCGCTGGGAACAAATGCGTATAAAATCGATAACCGTATTCGTTGTTGACCAAAACATTCATAAAATCCGACAACCCTTTGCTGGTATCAGCGGAAATAATGGCAATTCGTTTGGGCAAAAGTGGAAATATAAGTTGTTGGTTGTTGTTCAGAATGCCTTCTTTGGTCAAGCGTTTGAGTGTTTCTTCGCGCTCGCGCTGCAATTCGCCCAAAACAAAGGTTGGGTCGATGTCCAAAATTTGCAGACTCAAACCATAGGTTTCGCTGAAAGTTACTTTCACGAATAACAACAAATTGGAACCTTCTTTCAGGGGTTCTTTCAGCACTTCAATGAATTGCTTGTTGACTTTTTCCATCACCGTTCGCCACATGGTTCCTGACAATTGCGCCACAATTTTTCCGTCTTCCTTTTGCACCAATTCTGGAAAACAATGTCCGCTTGGAAAACGGTTCAATTTGTGCATTTCCGCCTTCACCCAATACGCCATTTTGTAGCGCTCGTCGATTGTTTTCTTGATGGAAGAAACAACTTGTTTGAGGGTGAAGATTTGTTTTTCGGACATGGGAGATTAAAGATACACTTTTTGTTTTTTTCCAGGGTACAACAAAACTTAGAATCGCACCAATCATTGAAAAAGTATTTGTGTTACCTTTGCACAACAAGAAAAACGAAACATCATGGCCAATATCAGCACCTACAATTTTGAAGGAAAACGAGCATTAATTCGAGTAGACTTTAATGTTCCTTTGGACAAAACTACGCTTGAAGTAACGGATGACACGCGGATTCGCGCGGCGAAAAAAACCATCGATTGGGTGTTGAGTCATGGCGGAAGTGTGGTGTTGATGTCGCACTTAGGAAGACCAAAGTCAGCTGCTGACACGCAGTATTCCTTGAAACACATCATTGGTCATACACAACATGTTCTAGGTCATCCAGTAAAATTTGGTGGTGACTGTATTGGCGACGATGCCTTTGCGATGAGCGATTCTTTGGAAAATGGCGAGATCATGCTACTCGAAAATTTGCGTTTCTACGAAGAAGAAACCAAAGGTGACCGCGACTTTGCGCAGAAATTGGCCAAACACGGCGATTGTTATATCAACGATGCTTTCGGAACCGCGCACCGCGCACATGCAAGTACCGCCATCATTGCCGATTTTTTCCCGAACGATAAAATGTTTGGTTTCTTGATTGAGGCAGAAATTATTAGTGTTGACAAAGTATTGAACAGCACGGAAAAACCCTTGACGGCCATCGTGGGAGGAGCGAAAGTTTCATCGAAAATTACCATCATCGAAATGTTGATGGACAAGGTAGACAACCTCATCGTGGGTGGTGGAATGGCGTTTACTTTTGTGAAAGCCCAAGGCGGAAAAGTAGGTTCTTCTTTGGTAGAAGACGATTACTTGGAAACCGCCAATCGAATTATTTCGCTCGCCAAAGAAAAAGGAGTGAACTTGTACATTCCGGTGGACACGGTCATTGCAGACGCTTTTTCAAACGAAGCCCATACCCAAATCGTGAATATTCGTGAAATTCCTGATGGTTGGATGGGATTGGACGCAGGTCCTCAATCGCGGAAAGAATGTGCTGAAATCATTGAAAAATCGAAACTCATTTTGTGGAACGGGCCGATGGGTGTTTTTGAAATGTCCAACTTCCAAGCCGGCACAAAATCAGCAGCCGATGCGATTGTAAAAGCGACTGCAAAAGGTGCTTTCTCGCTTATTGGCGGTGGAGATTCTGTTGCAGCGATCAACCTCTTCAATTATGCTGACAAGGTTTCTTACGTTTCTACCGGAGGCGGTGCGATGTTAGAATATTTGGAAGGAATTGAATTGCCGGGTATTGCTGCTATTAAGCATTAAACTATATCGTTAAATATTTTGTTTCCTGTTGTATTAAATTGGTGCGCTTTGGTTTTTTACCTATCTTTCGCTTACTAAATATATAATTTCTACAACATGAATATAAAACTACTTTGGGTGGCTTTTGCGTCGCTACTTTTTTCTCAAACGATATTTTCCCAATTGGCCGGCTCTGGAAAAGCTTTCGACTTTGCAAGCACCTACATCAATGTACCCAATTCAACGAGTTTGAACCCTTCCACTTCCATTACACTTGAAGCCTGGATTAAAGCCGATACTTATGCTGGAAATTCATGGGAAAACGTAATTATTTCAAAAGATGGCTGGGGGACAGGAAACCAAGGTTATACTTTGCGAACAGGGGCGGGAGGAATTTTATCCTTTAACTTTTCGAGTGCTGGGGTTTGGAAAGAAGTAACCACCTCTGCGGTTATGACGATTGGAAACTGGTACCACGTGGCGGCAAGTTATGATGGAACCACCTTGCGTATTTATGTAAACGGTGTTGAACTAAATACATTGGCTTTCTCAGGTCCAATCACCAACGGAGCCTACGATGTAACTATTGGTAAAATGGCATACTTGGCCGGTGGAACACGTTATTTTGATGGACAAATTGACGAAGTGAAAATTTGGTCAACCGCTTTAACAAATACACAAATCAAAGATTACATGTGCAAGAAAGTAACGTCCTCGCATCCTTCTTTTGCGAGTTTGGCAGGTTACTGGAATTTGGATCAAAGTGGCGTGTTGACGGATCAATCCATGAATGGAAACGACGCAGTGAACGTTGGAGCGACACAAATAAATTCGGGCGCTCCGATTGGTGATGTGAGTGTTTATTCATATTTAAGCCCTGTCAATTTATCTTTATCGTACCCAATGACAGATACAGCTGTGGTATCGAGCTCATCCATTTTGCCTTTGGTGCATTTGTACCGAGTAGACGCAACACCGTTGGTTACCACTGCTGCACCCGTTGTTGATTCCATAGATCAAACGCATTATTACGGTGTTTACACAACGCCAACTCCAGCATCAAGCTATCAGTTTGTGTACAAATATGGTGCTAATCCTTTGTTGATTGGCAACGAGAATTACGGTCAAGTTTCAGCCAGAGCAACTGGTTCTACTACACCGTGGGCACCTGTTGTTTCTGCGCAAAACCAATCTTTGAATACCTTCACCTATGCCGCCACTGGCCGAAAAGAATACATTCTTTCCATTGCTTGCCCTTTGTTAACGATTTCACCTTCCACCACGCAAAATGTGTGTGAAGGAGACACAGTTCATTTTAGCATAACTGGAAATCCAACCAATGTTCAATGGTTTGAAGGATCCACTGCTTTAGTGGGTGAAACAGCGGCTACTTTGAACGTTACTACTTCCGGTGTATACTACATTACTGGAAACGCTGGTATTTGTGCAGATGCAGGTAACAGCGTAACGGTCAATGTGCATCCAATACCAACCGTTTATTTTGGAGATTTGGATACCGTTTTTTGTAAAACAGAAGGATTACAAACCATTACCAACAAAATTCCTGCCGTTGGTGGTACCTACAGTGGACCTGGAATTTTTGGTAGCACCTTCACCCCCAATATGACCTCGGTTGGAACCCACACATTGTATTTCAATTATACAGATGGATTTGGATGCCACAATTCTGATTCAGTTGTGGTAACAATAGGCGACGTGCCTCCAGCTCCTGTGATCACGCAATCCGCTGGATTTGTACTTTGCACACCAGCTTGTGGAACTTTCACGTGGGCCTTGGATGGTGTTGTTATTCCCGGTGAAACTGGAAATTGTTACACGGCTACGGCGAATGGAAACTACACAGTCTTTTGCACAACTCCCGAAGGATGTGAATCGACCATAGCGAGTTATGCAGTAGCAGGTGTTGGCATCGAAGAACTTTCTTGGGGCAATTTGATTGAAATTTCTCCTAATCCAACAAACGGTGCATTAAAAATTTCTTTGCCGATTGTCGCAAATGAAAACTTACCGTATGAAGTTATGACGGCTAATGGTCAAATTGTTTCTTCTGCCCATTTTTCAGGTTTGCAAGCGGAACTTAATTTGCAAAATTTAAGTGAGGGCGTTTATTTCATCGTTATAACTGGAAATGAAGGAACAATCGTTCGTCGCATAGTAAAAAATTAAACAGTTTTTTATCAATTAAATACAAGGGCTAGTGCATTCTAGCCCTTTTTTTATTGGGTTTTGACACTTCGTAAATTAACGAACGTACGAGTGTTAAAAACATACTGATCCGAGATGAACTGAATTTCATCTTTTTATCTACTTTTAAAAAACCAAAACATCTAAATTATGAAAAAACAATACCTTTTTCTAGCGCTATTGGCTAGTGGTTTACTTTTGAATAGCTGTGCGACAATTTTACGGAAAGACAAATCCCAAGTAGTGAATTTTGCTCCAAAACAAGACAATACCTTGGTTTTCGTAAATGGAGAATACATTGGTCAATCCCCCGTTTCCATGGAGGTAGATGCCACACAAAACTACAACGTGAAATACGTCAACCAATCCTATATGACAGAATCTTTTCAAATGAGAAAAGGCGTTTTGCGCAAATGGTTGTTAGCGGATTTGGCTTGTTTGCCTGTGACAGCAATTGTACCGATGTTGGTAGACAATTATACAGGTGCTTGGAGTGGTGTTAAAACGAGTGCTATGCCAAAATCCATGCGTCATTGGTCTGAAATTGCCGATCCAAAAACCTATTTGAACACATTGTTCCAAATAGAAAATCTATACTTTGAATCAGGAAGTGATGTGATTAAATCCGAAGCTTATCCCAACTTGGACAAATTGGCTAATATTCTAAAAATGAATCCGGATGTGAAAATCGCCGTGCACGGACATACTGACATTACTGGCAACCGAGAAGCGAACGTAACACTTTCTCAAAAACGTGCTGCAGCTGTGAAAAAGTATTTAACTGACAAAGGTGTAAATGGAAGTAACGTTACTTCCGAAGGTCACGGTCCTGATATTCCATTGATGAAAGGCGATACGCAAGAAGCATATGCATTCAACCGTCGCGTTGAGTTTGCTTACTTCTTGTAATAAAAGACAATAAAACCCCAAAGAAACCCTTTGTTGCTTCGGCAATGGAGGGTTTTTTTATTTTATTTCTATTCCAATGAGCAAAACGTCGTCCACTTGATCATGGCTGCCTTGCCAAGCTTTCAATTTATCTAGAAAATAGATCTTTTGTTCTGTAATCGGTATTGATTTAAGTTCTCCGAGTAATTCTTTGAATCTTTTTTTCATGAATTTTTTCCCTTTTTCGCCACCAAATTGCGAATAATAGCCGTCTGAGCAAAGGTAAAATCGTTGATTGGGCTCATACGTATGGGTTTTGGTTTCAAATAACTTCTTCGCTAATTCGACTCCGCCTCCTATACTATTCCGATTACCCGTAATTTCAAGGATTTTCCCGTCATTCGTCACTAAAAAAACGGGGCGCAAGGCACCTGAAAAATGCATTAATTGATCTTGTGTGTCCAGCCGACAAATGGCAATGTCCATTCCATCTCTTACCATTTGTCTCGTATCTCCACCAAGTGCCGTGGCTAACTTTTGATCCAATCGATACAAAATATCGGCAGGATTTTCAATGCCTTCTTCCACAATGACTTGGTTCAACAGATTGTTGCCAATTATCGACATCAAAGCACCTGGCACGCCATGACCGGTACAGTCCGCTACGGCAATGAATTTGGATTTTGCCGTCTCGAGGCACCAGAAAAAATCACCACTCACGATATTACTGGGTCTAGAAAGCATAAACGACTTTTCAAATACTTCTTTCAACGTGCTGGGGGCAGTTAACAAGCCTAGTTGAATTCGTTTTGCATAATTAATACTGTCCGTGATATTTCTGTTTTTATCTTCTAATTCACTTGTTCTTCGTTGCACCCGATCTTCCAATTCTGCAAGGGTTTCCTCTAACTCCCTTTCCGCCATAATTTGAGAAGTAACATCCTGTGTCACGCCATACATTCTAATTGGTTGGTTTTTTTCGTCCAATTGGAATTTTGAATACGAGGTTACATATTTTAGACTTCCATCCTTGGATACTATTCTAAAATTGTCTTGCTTCTCAGTAAAATGCTTCAAACTGTCTTGAAAATTCGTATATGTCTCTTCTCGATCAAATGGATGAACATGAGAAAAGAATAATTCAGGTGAAGGAACGACTTCATTAGGTAAATAGCCCAAAATGCGAAAAAGCTCATCCGACCAAGTTTCTAGTTTTTTGTCAAAATCAATTTCAAAACTACCTATGTGCGCCATGGCTTGGGCATGATTCAAATTCGATTCACTTTTTGCTATTTGCTTTTGGGTCTCTAACTGTTGGTTTTCTTTTTCTAATAACTCCAGAGCAAAAGAAATATCTTCGCTGGCTTCCGTCAAAAGGTCTATTTCGTTTTGAACAAAATGATTGATTTCAGACGAATACAATCCAAAAACACCTATGACCTCTCCAAATTTCTTGAGCGGATAAACGATTACAGAATTTAGTCCGTTTTTCTGAAAAATATCGTGAAATACTTCCATATTTTCGTCGTTCAGCAAATCTTGAATAATAGCATGCTCACCTGTGCTTAGCGCAGTTCCCGTGGGTGTAATTCGTGGGCCTCTCAACGACTTATCCAAATCTGGGATTGATTTTATGAATTCTAAAATCTCCTTAGAACCGAAATAATTGTCCAGCACCAATTTTCCTTCTGCATTGAGTAAACCTATCCATGCCAATTTGTACCCACCAACATCCAGCGCGACTTGACAAGCATTTTCAACTAGTTCCTTTTCACTTTTTATGTGAACAATACTTTGGTTGATCCCACTCAAAAAAGCATACAGTCGATTGGAATTGGCAAGTTCCTTCTGCGTCTTTTTCATATTGCTAATATCTCGGTAGATGGCAGATGCTCCGATGATTTTCCCGCGCAAATCTACTATAGGTGAGACCGAAACGGAAACATGCACCAAGGTTCCTGAACCAGTAACCCGTGTGGTTTCATAATTTTCTATTCGTTCGCCTTTTTTTATTTTGCTTACTTTCTTGTGGAAATCCAATTCCAGATTCCTCGGAACCAAAACAATCGACTCTTTTCCGATCACTTCTTCCGCTCGGTACTCAAATATTCTTTCTGCCCCTTTATTCCAACTGGTGATTTGCCCTTCAAGATCAAGGCTAACGATTGCGTCATGCGTAGAATTGATAATCGATTCATATAAATCACGCTGCTCCTCTTCCTTTTTTTGTTTTGAAATGTCAGAATAAAAAATTGACAAACCATCGCTGGTTGGGTATACTTTTAAGTGAAACCATCGTTCCATCGGTTCATAAAACCCTTCTGTTTCAATATATTTTCGAGATTCCATGGCCTGAGTGTAGGTATCCCAAAAAATGGTACCCCTTAAGTCCGGATGCACTTCCCAAAGCACCTTGCCCAAAATATCCTCTTTTGAGCCTTCATGATTTCTCATGGCGGCATCATTGAGAAAAGTGTACACCCAATTCCTGTTAATAGAAAAAACTGAAAATTCAATATGGTTGAGAATACTGTTGCTTTCTTCCAACAACTTTTTTAGCCTTGATTCTTTCTCTACTTTTTCAGTAATATCAGTTGCTATAGCAATATAATGGTGCTCGCTTGAATTATTTACTATGTGTGGATACACCGTTGATTCTATCCAATAAATGTCTCCGTTTTTAGCCTTGTTTTGAAACTGGCCTTTCCAAATTTCTTCTTGGGTAATCGTTTTCCAGAATTCTTGCATGTATTTTTCGTCGTGGAACCCAGATTTGATCACATCATGTTTCCGACCGATTAACTCCTCTCGACTGTATTTTGAAACTTTACAAAAATTCTCGTTGACATATTGAATTTCTCCGGCATAGTTGGTAACCCCTACAATAGAATTTTTTTTGAAGGCCTTTCGAAAATGTGGCGCTTTATTTAGCTCACTTTCCCAATCAATCGATTCATTGGATTTTTCCATTTCTATTTAGCAAGCAAATCAGGTAGGGTGTCGTTCGTAGTTTTTGTTTTCTGCTGACAAGCTCTAAAGCTAATTTAAGTCTTATTAAGACTAGTTCCAAATTTAAATCGTTGCAATCCACTCAAACTATGTATTTCCACAGTCTCAAAAAAAAGTTTGCTACAACGTTTTTCTACATTTAAAAATCTTCCGAAAGCCTGTAAAATATTTGTTATCAATAGATTGCGTTTTTGGCCGTTTTTAAAAAATGAAGATTAGAAAACAAGATTAAACCGATAAATTATTTTCACAAATTGTTAAATCACTTTTCCATCTTTGTCGCTTGAACAGATAATTACTGCTTTTCGGCCGTTACTATTTGTAAAATGATGGTGCCGTTAGTGGACAGATTCAACAGAGGAAGCTCCACTTACATCTTGTCGTATGCGAGGATTTCCCTTGTAACGCACTTCACTTGCGCCGCTCACATCAATATTCAACTGATGAGTGGCAAAAACTTCGCACGAACTTGCTCCTGAAAGATCCAAATCGATGGTTTTGCTTTTCAATTTAAAAGCACTCAATTCTCCCGCGCCACTGATGTCCACAATCAAATGATCGATGTTGGAATCTTCACCCAATGCCACAAAACTACTCGCGCCACTAAAATCAAATTCTAGCTCGTTCAGGTGATCAAAATGCTGCAATTCTATTTCAGAAGCACCGCTCGCCCCAATGTATTGAATAGTAGGTACAGTAATATAAATACTCAAATCCAAATTGTTGTAGTTCCCGCGATCGAGATCAAATTCCAAGCGACCACTTCTTACTTTGGCATCCAAGTGCTTTAAAACATTGTCATGACTTTTTACGACTACAGATTGTTTGTCCCCTTGGCGAACAAACAACTTCATGGCACCAGAAACTTCCACCTCTTGAAAAGTACCAACGTTCAAAGTTCGTTTGACCAAAGGTCCTTTTCCTTCAAAATTTTCATTTAAAAATTCATCACAAGAACCAAAAGTGAAAAGGCCGATGCCCAAAAGAAGAATACCCATTGCTTTCATATCGTTTTATTTTTTCGTTACAAAAGCCAAAGTATACATTTTCTTCAACCAAGTTCAACGATAATCGGTCGACGGTAAAAACTTGTCGGTAAGTGGGCGTTTTTAATTCCCCAAAAAAGATCCATACATCCAAACCAATTTTTCCTGTTCACGGATGTAATCACTCATCAACGCATTCGTTCCCTCATCATCCGCCTCTGCACTCAATACTAAAAGTGCGCGTTGTTTTACCAAAAGAATCTGAAAACTATGCAAAATGCTCTTTATATTGGTTTCGCCATCGTGTCCCAATTTTACTTCCAAAATTTCCGACAACTGCAAGTAATCACTAAAAGCATGCGTTGGCGTATGTCCTAAAGTCAGCACCCTTTCTGCTAATTCATCGACTTTCAATAGCAAATCATTGTACAATTCTTCGAATTTCAAATGCAACTCGAAAAATTTAGGTCCTTTTATGTTCCAGTGAAATCCACGTACGTTCATATATAAAATCTGATAATTGGCCAATAAATCATTCAATTGTGTTGCTAACTCGTTGGCTTTTTCGTTGTTCAATCCTATTGCGTTCATGTTGTTTTTGTTTTGTTTCTACAAATTTACAGCCTCTTAACTCATCAATCAAATTGATAATAACTATATTTGTATAGTAATAATTGATAGGTTTATGACGCTTCAACAATTGGAATACCTGATTGCACTGGACGATTATCGTCACTTCGTGAAAGCCGCGGAAAGTTGTTTTGTAACGCAACCAACGCTCACCATGCAATTGAAAAAAATGGAAGACGAAATTGGGCTACAATTGTTTGATCGACAAAAAAAACCGTTGCGACCAACGGAAGCGGGTGAACAAATTATCCGCAAAGCGCGATTAATCTTGGGAGAAGTAGCCGATTTAAAGGCGTTTGTCAGTCATGAGACAGACGAATTTGAAGGCGAGTTCACGTTGGCCGTTATTCCAACGCTTGCTCCGTATATTTTGCCACTGTTTTTGCCCAATTTCATCAAAAAATTTCCTTCTACAAAATTGATCATCCAAGAGATGCAAACGGCTCAAATTCTCGATGCCTTGCAGAAAGGAAGTTTGGATATGGGATTGCTGGTTACGCCACTGGAAGAAAAACACATCCGGGAAATTCCGCTTTTTCACGAACCCTTTTGTTTGTTTTTACCGAAAGAACATCCCTTGCAAAAATTTGGAAAAATCGACCCAAAACAACTCGATTCGGAGGCCATGCTTTTTTTGGAGGAAGGCCATTGTTTTCGCGATCAAGCCCTTTCCATTTGTTCCAGCCGCAGCTCCAAAGACAACCCGGCATTTGAATACCGAAGTGGCTCTATTGAAACGTTAAAATCCTTGGTGCGCGAAAATTTAGGATACACCTTGGTGCCAAAGCTGTCTGTTTTGAATAGCATTCGTGATGCGCATGTCAAAGAATTTATCGAGCCAGTTCCGGTGAGAGAAGTGAGCATAGCTGTACACAAAAGTTTTAGCAAAGAAGCATTGATCGAAGCGATTCGTGATAGCATTTTGCGAAACTTACCCAAAGACTTTGATCAAGCACGAACTTTTACCCGCGTGAAATGGAGATAAGAAAAGCCACCGTCCAAGACCTTCCGGGTATTCTGGAAATTCTCAATTACGAAATTCAACATTCAACAGCTGTTTACGATGAAAATATCCGCAGTTTAGACCAACTTAATGCTTGGTTTTTAGAAAAAAATAAAGCAGGATTTCCTGTATTTGTGGCAGCAGAAAACCAGCAAATTTTGGGCTACGCGACGTTTGGTACATTCCGACCTCACGACGGTTTCCGACGCACGGTTGAGCATTCTATCTACATTTCAAAAGATATTCGTGGAAGGGGAATTGGCCATTTGTTGATGGAGCAAATTATAAATGCTGGTCGCGAATTGGGTTATCATGTTATGGTCGCAGGCATAGACGCGAACAATGTAAAAAGCATTCAATTTCACCTTGGGTTTGACTTTGTAGAAGTAGGTAGAATGACGGAAGTAGGCCAGAAATTTGGCGCTTGGTTGGACTTGGTTTTTCTGCAAAAAATGCTGTAAATCCATTACTTATATTTCACGCTAACTATTATTTTCTCTCATATTTTCCATTTCGATTGAACCCTTTTCAGACTTTCATGTACTGCTGATTATAAAAATTGGTCTCATGAAAATATTACTTTCTTCTATCGTTATCTTACTCATCGTTCAAACTTCCTCGGCCACAACCCTTTTCCAGCAACTCTGCACGTTCAATTACAACTGGGAAAACTATGAAAGCAGGGTTCCTGAAAAAAAAGCTAAAAATTTCAAGTCAGAAACGGAATACATTCAAGAGCATTTAAAAAATGTTTTGGTGATTCTTCGCACCAATCCCGTTGACCAATTTTCGTCCCGACAATTGGCATCTCGACACATACTCATGAAAGTATTGAGCGACTACCGTTCGGAAGGTCGATTCCCGGTAAACTATTACCACGAAGAACGCATTCCCGTTTTCATCGATGAGCACCAGACGCATTGCGCTGTCGGGTTCTTGATGCAACAAACAGGTGACGAAGCGTTGGCTGTTGCAACGGCGCGAAATGATAATTACATATGGGTAAAAGACATCAAAGACCCAAAAGTAATCGCTTGGCAAAAGAAATCTGGATTCACTTTGGAAGAATTGAAGTTGATTCAAGGTGCGTACGATTTCTATATGGAGCGGGCGTTTACGGCTCCCAACAAATATGAAATTCCGCAGAAACCAGAAGTGAAAACCGCCTATTTCGAAGATGAATTGACCGAAAAAGAATTAAAACACAAAGAAAAAAATGTTTGGTTCCTTGGAGAAGGAAAAAATCAAGTTTTGCACGGAAAATGGATTCAAAATTATGCCATTGGCATGCCTTGGATTGAAGGTTATTTCATCCATGGAAAACGTTCCGGACAGTGGAAAGAATATTACCAAGGCACGACCATTTTGTGCCGAACGGAAAACTGGCAAAACGATAAATTGAACGGTATTCGACGACGCTTTGATCGAAATTCGGGCGAAATTGTTGAGGAAATTCTTTTCAAAAATGGCGTTGCGGTAACCAAAACAAACCTAGACCAATCACGTGGCATCAAATGGATTCGAAAACCATTGGATTCGGTTTCGGTTTACACGGAAGCGTATACATTGGAAGGCGCACTGTTAGCGTCTGGGAAAGAAAAAGTATTCAATCCAGGTAATTTGTTGTGGTTTCAAAACATCGAGTTAACGGCCTTGAATTCAGCTGCCATAACGGCACGTGAAGCATCTATTCAACAAAGCGATCTAAGCCCATTCCACAGAAGAGCCAATCTTTACAATTCTCCTCCTTTGGTAGAATACAAAAAAGACGGGGATTGGATTTTTTACAGAAACAGCATACAATCGACAATACAATACACCGAACCAACCACTTTGTCCAATCGGCTGAGTCTTGACTTCCGAATTTTTGGCCCTGAACTCTACACGCAAATTCATACCATGGGCGAAGTGCCGCTTCAAAATGGGTATGACTCCATTGTTGCGAAATATGAAAACAACTCCATTCACGATTTTTACGGCTATGGAACCACTGATTTCACGCACATAAAATTGAATTATTACGAAGTAAACAATCTTGTAAAGATCGTTGAAATAAATCCATACTATCTAGGTTCTTCTGGCTATCAACGGTCAAATGATTTTGGATTTCCGCGGCGCATCGCGAATCCAGTGCTCAAAGAAATTGGTCAATACAACCAGCAAGGCTTGCGCATTGGCACCTGGAAACACTTCAATACGCAACGACAATTGTTTAAAACAGAAGAATACATTCTCCCAAGTAAAGATGAAACGGCTAGCAATGAAAACTAGTTCCATTTTAGTATCACACGATTACTAACCAATCGTTTATTTACGCTACAAGTGAGACCTGTTTGCTTTTTTGCAAGTAGGTCCTTGCTTTTTATGTAGGTCACTCAACAAAATTCTCACGGGTCAATTTTGTTGAGTGACCGGGTTTTGCACATTGGCAATTTGTGTTTAACTTGCTGGGTATATTCTGGAAATGAAATACTTTTTTATCTTCTTTTCATTCTTCGTGTTTTCAGGGCTTATGGCCCAAGAAAAGTCTCCTTTTATTCTGGAAGGAAAACTGCTGGATGCTACATCAAAAAGTCCCATTCCTTTTGCCAAAATCGTCAACAAAACTTTCCGAACTAGCACCATTTCGAATGAAACGGGCTATTTTAAACTGGAGGTCAGCGGTGCGAATGACGAAATCATTGTTTCGCAAATTGGATATACAACCCAAAACGTAATGTACGATGTATCCATTCCCTTCCAACTCGTTTACCTGGAAGCGCATATCCAACTCATCCAGGAAATGATTGCGATGCCGCGTGATATTTCTTATTTGTGCCATTTAATTCAAAAATGCAGATTGTCCGCTGGTACCGAAAAAAACAATGGAAAAGCCTATTACGAACTCAAAACGTATATCGACTCCAGCCAAATAGAACTGATAGAAGGATTTTACAATTATGCTTCTGTCGGTTACGATGTCCGGCAGCTTGATTTGAAAGCGGGACGGTTGGCCATTCAGCCTGAAAATGGAAAAATGTTTATGTCTTTTGAAAGTTCCAAAGCCATTAGCCAAATGAAATTGTTTCAGCACAACGACTATTTTCCGATGGGACCCTTTGAAATGAAAGCACGTGAAATCCAAAAGAAATATTATTTGAATTTGACGAATAAATATGTGTTGGACAACCGTGACTCGGTTTATGTAATCGAATACCGACCAAAAGATACAACGGGTGCTTTTTTTACTGGAACCATTTGGCTGAATAAATCTCGATTTCAAATTTTGAAAGTAACGACGAACTGTACCGACTGCGCCAATTATCCTTTTGTACCCATTTTTCCTGTTGACAAAATCCTAAAACTGGATCTTCACATCACCAAAACTTTTCAGGAAAACAAGGGCAAAATGTGTTTCAATCATGTGGATTTTCAATACAACTTGGACTACAAAAGCATCCGACGAGATTCGACCTTTTTTTACCATCAACCCATTACAGATTCCACTCCCGATTCACTTCTTGAAATTTTTCAGATCAAAACCAATGCTGTTTTGTACAGCTGCGATTTCCATTCGCAATTCAATTTACCGAAATTCAAGTTTGGTGAAAATGTGAGCGATTATCGAAAAATCAATGGTCTTCCTTACGATTCTTTCTTTTGGGAAAACAATACCGAAAACCGTGTGAATGCACAAAAAAAAAGCAACCAATTGTTTTTTACGGACAGCAGTTCCGTTCGCGACAAGGAATTATTCAATTTTTACTTTTACGGCAAACACAAGCTTGCTTTCATTTATTGGTACCGGGAATGGTCCAACAATCGAATCCGTTTTCGGAATGTGTCTGAAACAGAAATGGAGCCAGATTTGAATCCTTCTGCGGCAAAACCAATGGCCCCGATTTTAAATGTGGACAAGTACGATTTGGTCGTTCAATTGTTTGCGGATCGCAGCACCTACAACGATTCTACGCATGTAATCACAGCTACCATTTTCGATCCATTTGAAAGCTACTATAATCTACCCATGGACATGGCAACCCATTGCTTTATCAACATGTATTTCGATTTGCACGAAATTGCACGACGTGAATTGCAACAAGCATTGGAAAAAGATCTAGAACATTTCGATGAAATTTACAACCAGTTCATGAAAAAATTCGAAAAAACAAAACGCCAATTTTTGAATGATGTGGAACGCGGCACCAAGGAAGAAAAGATGATAACTTGGAACCATTTTATTTGTGCGCAATTGGGCATAGACAACCTTGATTTATTCAACCCTTTTCCGAAAGAGTAACTTATTTTTCGCGTTTAAACAAGTGCTTTATTTTCCAAAAAATGCGTTTATGCCAAGGTGGCCTTGTAAAGTCTTCTGTCGAAATCATTGGCACTCCAGCGGTATGCCATTCTTCTTGCACAATCGTTCCGTGCAGAGATTCACGAACGACTCGTGTTTCTTGAATCTCCATCGTTTTCATATTGTTTTCAGACGTGACCAACGTTTCCATCTTTGTTGGCTTTTGCTGGCTTGGTATTTCCTTTTTGGTCGTGTTTTCCACCACTATTTTTCCAATAGCGAATTGAGTGGAATCTACTTCAATCGTTGGTTTACGTGGCTCAACAACTTGTTCCAAGGTTTTTGGTGAATCTGTATTAACTGTGCTTCCATCCGACGAACAAGCAGCCGTCAACAATACCGTTGCCAAAATAGGGCGCAAAAAGTTGTGCTGGTTTTGAGCAATTGGTTGCGTTAAATTTTCATTCAATCTATCCAACTGTCCAAAGCGAAAACGTCCACAAGCTTTTCCATTTTCAGGTTTTTCATAAAAAGAAATAATCTGTTTGTCGGTAAATCCCGAAAAATCCGTCACCTTTTTTTGACAAACCGCACAATGGCGACCTTGCTCTACAGGGGTCATTTTACCCCAATCTTCATGGCAAGGTGTCGGGATTTCAATTTTTGTTATTCGGGCCATTTTTGCGCTTTTCTTTTAGATGCACAACAGTTTATTTTTCCATAAATGAAAAATCAGCTGAACTCTACAAATGGATTGTGACCAACCCTCCTATAATAGGATGAATAAAACCTCAGACCAATTGTCTTGCAGAAGTTTTAGCGTGACCCAAAACTTTGTGTTGTTCCAAACCTACGATATTGAAATTTCCTCCTTTGTCATTGTAGTCATGTTGAAATTCGTGCAAGGCTTCCATGGTAGTATTGTCAATATAATTGGATGCTGCCAAATTTAATACCACCATTTTCCCTGGTTGAATAGCTAGAATTTTTTTCTTCAATCCAATCAAATTGGTAAATACCAAACTTCCTTGGGTATTCATTTGGGTGGTTTCGGCATCTTCGACAACAATTGCTTTTGCCTTGAAAAGTTCATTGGGTTTAGCTCCTCGCAAGAAGGTGAGAATTAGTTTCAGCAAAATCCCTGCTCCAATTCCAATTAATAAATCGGTTGCCAACGTTATAATGAGGGTAACTACGAAAACAAAAAAAGGCTCTTTCCCCAATTTCCACATGTGCATAAACTCCTTTGGATGCGCCAATTTGAAGCCAACGTATATCAACATCGCCGCCAACGCTGCATTCGGTATCATTTCAATAAAAGGCACCATGAACAATACAGCAATCAACAAAAATAGTCCGTGAAAAAAATTGGCCCAACGAGTTTGTGCACCGTTGATGACATTCGCGGAGCTACGCGCTACTTCGCTAATCATCGGCATTCCACCTAACATTCCAGCCAACATATTGCCTCCTCCGACGGCCATCAAATCTTTGTTAAACGCTGACTTTCGTTTGTATGGGTCCATCCCGTCAATCGCTTTTGATGTCAACAACGATTCAATACTGCCTATTAAAGAGAACAAAATTACATATTGAACAAAGACGCCCATTTTCTTAATCCCAGCAAAATCCACTTGAATCAATCCGTCTTTGTAGACATCAAAAATACTTCCGATTTTCACCAACGAAAAATTGGCTATGGCACCTTCAGTATGGATATGCAGTGCTTGACCTAGCGGAATGGCGACAATCAAGACCATCAGCGGAGCCGGAATTTTTTTAATCTTCGCATTTTTGATATATCCAAAACCAAAAAGCAACACCAAACAAGCAATACCAATTTCTGTAATGTGTGCATTTTCGTGCACCAAGCTGCGGGGTATCCTAGCCAACAATTCGAGCGGTTCTAAACCATTCAAAGTCGCTGGGTCTATACCGAGTAGAATATGAATTTGTTTGGCCATGATAATTACTCCAATAGCTGCCAACATGCCGTGAATAGCTGAAGCGGGGAAAAAATCAGCCAATCCTCCCAATTTAAATAGGCCAAAAAGAACCTGAATAAAACCTGCAACGACAACCGCTCCCAAGGCCAAATGCCAACCAATCAATCCACCACCATACGCGCCAACTGCGCCACTCGCGATGACAATTAATCCGGCTGCAGGACCTTTGATGGACAGCAAGGTGCCTGAAAAGAAACTTACGAAAACGCCCCCAATAATCGCCGTTACCAAACCAAAGATTGCCGGGAAGTCAGATGCTTTGGCAATCCCCAAACTCAAGGGCAACGCCAATAAGAAAACCAGAAAACCAGAAAGTGCATCTTTGGTAAAGTTTTGTTTTAATCCCACGAAACCATCAGCTGGGATTTTTTTAATTTTTTTTGCATTCATACTTTTAATTTTTTAAGACGCTTTTAGCGCCGTTGAATGATACGTTTTACAATGTGGTCCGAAGTACAATCGTGCATAAATTCGCACGACACTGATTCCTCCAATGATGTAGGATAGTGCATTGAAAACGGCCAGAAATATTTGATTTTCTTGAATATGACTGAAGAGCAAATCTTCTCCAATAAACGTGGGAGTTATTGGGAAACCCATAACGCCCAAACAGGTGATAAAAAATACAAATGCCAACCGAGGGTGTTGATAAACATGTCCGTAGTAGGTATTCAAACTGAAATATCTTTTCTCTTTTGATCTCAAATAAAGCAGCAAACCATAACCCGCTGCTCCCATCAAAATCACACCACTCAAGTAAAAGGCAACTTCCTTCACCGTCAAAGCGCCCGCAAAAGAGGTTGCCAAGATGGACCAGAAGTTGTTGGTCATCAAAAGTATCCAGGCCAAAAGAGGAGATTTTCGTTCACCAAAAGCACGAAACACCATCATCAAACCGATGAAAGCAAAAATCTCTGGCAAATATTCTAAGAATTTTGGATCAATGATCGATTTGTTGAAATACAACGCCACACCCAAAAGGTAGATCGGTCCAAAAACAAAAACGCCATTTTTCAGTGTGATAAATGACAGATTCTGTCCGATTTTTTTGATGTTTCGAAAAACAAATTTGTTCAAAATGTGATCCAATTTGAATTCACGCAAACTCAATTGGTAAATCGTGTATTCCCATTTTTTCCAGTACGTACTAACAATGGGTTGCGTTCTTTTTTCAAAATGATAAAACTGCTCCCGAATTCGGTAAGCCACAACCGAAGGCGAAACCAACAGTTGATAGGTCCGCATGAAGGCATTTCCCGCGAAGTGTACCAAGGCCAAAGCTTCCAGTCCTAAAGCAATTTCAATGAAAATAATACCAATTTGCACAATCGAGGCATAGGCTACTTTCGATTTGATTGATGACTGAATTCTGGCGATTGGTGAAGCAACAAGTGCCGTAACTAAGCCCAACAAAACAATCAATATTCGGATGTAAATTTGCTCCGACCAAAACGGATACGTTCGCATCAAAAGGAAGGCGCCAAAATGCACAGAAAGGGATCCGTAAAAAATAGCGCTAGACGGTGTTGGACCTTCCATCGCTCGTGCTAACCAAGAGGAAAAAGGCAACTGTGCTGATTTGACAGCTGCTGCCAACAAAATCATCAAAGAAATGAAAATGGCTGCTGCGCTATGATCTGCCACGTGTCGGTGCACCGCAGCATGGTTTTCCAGTTGTGAAAAAGTAATGTTGGCTTCCCACAAGTGGTGACTTCCCCACATGGCTAATAATACGCCCACATCCCCTATTCGATAAATTGAAAAGACACGCATCGCATTCCGCACGGGCAAATAACGCTCTCGATAGAAAGCCACCAACAAAAAGGACGAAATTCCCAGTATTTCCCAACCTACAAAAAGGGTTTCAAAATTTCCAGAAAAAATCGTGAGGTTGTAGCCCAAGAAAAAGAACAAAATCGTGTTGAAAAATCGCTTGAACCCTTTTTCACGGTGAATGTAAAACCGACTAAAAGCCGTAATCATGAACGTTAAAAAAGCACCGACCAACAAATAAACAGCGGTTACACGATCAAAATACAAATCAATTAAAAAAGAGTAATCAACCGATTTGTAAAGGGTAATTTCCTTCAAATTGATGGATTGAAAACCTTGTGCTGCCCAAAAGCCAATAAACACGAAGGCAGCAACCAACGTACCCAACGAAGTAATGAAGGCTGTTGTTGAAATTGCAAATTCATGTTTCTCTGGAATCAACAGTGAAATAAAAAATCCCAAAGCAGGTATCCCGATGAAAAGATTGCAAAAAATAGGCAAATGTTGAATGATATATTCCATTTTCTTTAGGATTTAAGGATGTAAACAGGTAAATTTTCTGTCGAAGATTCGATGAGATGATTTATATCTGACGTTTCTTTTACCTCACTATTCAACGGGTGATATTCAACAAATTTTCCCTCCACATATCGATGCAACAATTTACTTTCAGGATGCAAAACCACCAGGTGTATCCACTCATCTTGAAACCATTGCTGCGCTTCTGGATTATTTTCCAAAGTAGTCATCACCACTTCTGGAAATTGCTCAATGTACATGAGCAAACGCATCGGATCATGAATTTCCACCATTTGAAAAGGCAAGCCTGTGCGCAAATCGCCATCGGAACCATTGGCAACACCAATTAATCCCATCACGTTGTGTGGCAATTTCGACCCAGCTCCCAAGCGGTCCTTATCTACTCTGGAAAAATAATATTCCAAATTAATCCCACCACAAACCGGTGCTGCTGCCCCCAAAATTCCTGCTAAATATTCTCCTTTTGGATCCAATCGGTAATCGTACGAATTCATGAAAGCCCGACGGTCCAAAAACAAATTTTTAAACTTTTCTCTTCTGCCAATGATGCACAAGGTATTGGTTGCATGGTTGTATTCTGGTCGAGGTTCAAACAAGGAAACAGAACGAAGTTTTACCTTGTCATGAACTTCTTTTGCCGAACCGTGGGTAGACGAAAGCGCAAACCGTCGTGATCTTTCTTTCGCTTCTAAATCCAGTGCTTGTTCAAACACCTCTTGAATCGCTTGATGCTCTTTCTGATTGGCTTCTGTTAAAATTGATTCATCGAAATATTGAATTTCATCTCGGGTTGTATCTTGCAAAGCGCCGATGAACTGCGTTGTATCAGGAATGTTTACTCCTTGTTCTTTCAATTTTTCACGAACCCGTTGATCGTTCAACATGTGCGCAGCTACTCGTGCGTTTACAGATCCGGGGCGTCCCGAACAGGCGCCACAATCATACCCGGCATAATACGTGTTGTTCACGCTACTCGCTCCATGGCCCACCAAATAAATCAGCGAAGCATAATCTTTTACTAGACCAATGCTTATCAAAAGTCGGCCCATCGCATCTGCCATCTCTTCCACAGTAAAACCAACCAACAATCCTTCATCGGTGACCTCACCTTTGTGCTCAATCGTCAATTTTGCTTTTGCATCCATGTGTTGAAACGAGGAAACAGAACTGGCGGAGGAGGTCGGCCTGAAAATATTCGCAAACAACTTAAAACCAGACCACAATCCTACTGTTGCGGTGGTGATCCCTGATCGCCACAAAGAATGATCATGATTCGTAAAGTGGTATTCTTTGTTTGATTTCCGTTCCGTTTCTTCCTCACGAATCAAGTGAGTAGGAGTCAAAGGTGCCGGACAAATCTGCGTATGAAACGCACTGTATTCTGGCTGAAAATGTGCTACTATATTGAAATGTCCAGGTGTTCCATACGTACTACAATTCGCATCTACTTGCTCTACTGAACGACGGATCGAACATTCACGATCATCGATGCAAAACAAGGCTTGAAAACTAACTTGGGGGGCTACAGAATCGTCTTGACTTGTTTTTTCTAATCCGGCCAAAACACCGTCGTAATAAGACCATTCGTACGCTTCTTGCCATATTTCTAGAATCGTCGCCAATTCTGTTTTTTCGACAGGCCCAAATAAATCAACATTTTTGTTTTTTACTTTCAATCCAAGTGGAATCCACGTTTCACCAAATTTTCCGTCTAATGCGTCAATTTCCAACAACAACTCAATCGCAATAAAATCAGCTAATGAAATGTTTCTTTTGTCCAATAAACCTTTCGGATTCACTTCCAAAACGGCCACCATTCCAGACCAACCTGGATGCGCAAAACTCAAATCGAATAAATATTCTTCGTAATATTTTTCTTTGTAAATAAGAATATCCAACAATTCGGTCAACGTCAATTTCTCTTGATTGAGTAATTTTTTTGCCCGTTTGCTTTTGAAAAAACTGATGTAACTATTTTTCTCAATCTCGCGAAGCGAGGCCAAAAGTCCTTCTTCCGCCACTGGGAAATCCCATTTGGAAATTCCTTGGTCCAGGTAGTTACTGATCACCCGAAATAGAATCGGATGTGTGGTTTTGTCTAAATTAATTTTGTATTCTTTTTTCCACGTATCACGCAGTTTGCCAATTCTCGGTTTTTGACTGGTCTCAAAAGACTCGTCAATCATTTTTTGCTTCCATTTTTCAATGGAATCGGTCCCAAAACGCTCTGTTATAACGCGCGTTATAATTCCTTCGTTGATTTTATTTTCTTGGTACAATTGCCGAAAATCGTGCAATGACAAATACCCTTTAAAGCCAAAAATCTCGCCGGCATGTGCTAAAGCCGTGTGAAATTTTTCCTGCTGGAAAGCGTGCAAGGTATTGTGGTGAATAAAATCTTTTAGGGGTGCTTGCGCTGGCAAGTAATGCGCCAACTGGTGGATCGCATCCTTTTCATCAAACGTATTGGCATTATGAAAATGCTTAGTTTGCATATTACTACTTTTTTTCCTGCTCTTTTGAGCAGCAAACAATAAAACGTACGCTATTAATCTTGCTTCTGCGAAGAGAAGTCTGTCTAACTAGAAAAAGTTAGTTTGGATACACTCAAATTTAAGATCTCTTGAATGTCTTATAAATTCGAACAATGCAATTTCAATGTTCGGTATAAAATATACAGCTTAAAATGATGAAAGTGGATGACTTTTCCTGTGTAATCAGACTTCGTTTTTTGTAAAAGGAAAAAATCTACCGCCAACAAAGAAAAGGGAACCTGAGAAAAGTCGTCTTCGTCTTCTACTTCATTTTCAAATTCTTTGATATCATCAACAAAAACGGCATTAGATAGGTGATGCTCACCCATTTTTCGATTGAACGATGTTTTTTGACCAGATTCAACCGCAGAAAACACCGGATTCGACTTCAAGCACAGGGCAAAAAGCTGAGGTAGTACAAAAAATACTAATTTCAATCCTTGTTTCATTTCCGAGATGAAAAGATGTTCGCACAAATGTATATTGATTTTTAGAACCATCGTTTTTTTAACAGAAAAATAACCCTTCAATTACTTCAAAATGAAGTAAAAACCTTTTTTAGAAAAATTTCTAGATTTAATGTAACTTTTCGGATAGTTACAAGTCTAACAAGTGTACTAAACTAAATATGACGGTTAAAGAGTTCAATACGGCGGTGGACGAATTTTCGGATAATATTTTCCGATTTTCCATGAAGCATCTTAGAAATGAGATGTCCGCTAAAGATATTGTGCAAGAAACCTTTTTAAAAGTTTGGGCAAAACACGAAGAAATCAATGCAGAAAAAGTAAAAAGTTATTTGTTTACAACGGCATACAATGCAATTATGGATTTTGTAAAAAAAGAAAAAAGAAGTTATGAGTTACCCGCTGAAGAATTTCAAGGGACAACCCAGCCCAATAACACTTTTGATTTACAAGAAATTCTGAATCATGCGTTGAATCAATTGCCGGAAATTCAAAAAACGCTGGTTTTGTTGCGTGATTACGAAGGTTACTCCTATGAAGAAATTGGAGAAATCTGTGAACTAAAAGAATCTCAGGTAAAAGTCTATATCTTTAGAGCACGACAAGCCTTGAAGACTTCCCTGAAAAGTATAGAAATGATTGTTTAACAGGATGAGAAACAAAATTAATATCGACAATTACGAGGTGTTTTACCTGGATTACCTAGAAGGGAATCTAGATCAAGAAACGTCCTTGGATTTGTTTGCATTTTTGGCAAAACATCCAGACTTGCAAGTAGAGGATTTGGGCCCAACGTTAGCGGATTTTGACCTTCAATTGGGGGACGATTTCAAAACCAATTTGAAACAAGACCTTGGTTTCGAAAAAATCAATGTTGCTACGATTGAATATTTTCTTACGGCTGAAAAAGAAGGGCAACTGTCTGACAGCAAAATTTCAGAATTAGACGCTTTCTTAAAAACGCATCCAGCATTTGCCATCGACCGCAAATTGTATGCTTTGACAACACTTCAAGCCGAAAAGTCGTTGGTTTTTGAACCTAAAAAATCCCTAAAACACAGCGATACAATTGTTCTATGGCCTTATTTAACTGCTTTGGTCGCCGCTTCTGCCGCTTTGTTGATTTGGCTTTGGCCGAGTCCTGAATTCAATGGCTCCGTTCAGTCGGCTGCTGGAATTCCTGCTGTTAAATCGCCTCAAAATGCTTTGCCTTCTCCAAATGTCAATTCTTTGGCCCATGCAGATTTTCCGAAAAACATCGATTCGAAAAAACAGACAGAATGGGCGAAAGCATCATTACATCCAACGAGCCCAAGCGCATCCAAGGATTTAACGGCGAATTTGAAAATTCGAAAAGCGGCCGATTTATCTTATGATTCGGAGAACAATATTGCTTTCATTACGCTTGACGAACGAACGCCAACTTCGATTGCTTATCAAGCTTCGGCAACGATAAAAGAAGAAAACTCCAGCGCGTTGACGATGAATGAAGCCTTGAAACCCGTAACCAGTAGACTTTCTGATGTGATTAAAACGCAGGTAGACTACCAAACGGGTGTGAATGCGACTTCTCAACGAAAAGGATTTCATTTGAAAATTGGCCAATTTGAGATGTACCAAAACAAAAGTGTAAAATCGCAGCGCTAATACCTTGCACTTGCTACAATAAACCAAAGTATTTTTTGACAGAAAAAAAAATTGTAGTAGCTTCGCCTAATTAATATTGATTATATGAAGAACTTTCTCTTGCTTGCCACTGGATCCGCCTTATTGTTGATGTTCGCATTTACCTCTTGTAAAAAAGAAGGATGCACGGACGAATTGGCTATTAACTATTTTTCAAAAGTTAAAAAAGACGACGGTTCATGTTCCTACTCAACCACCAGAATAGCTGGAGTTTATGAATATACATGGAACGATACAATTGTTGACACTGCAACGGTCTATTCTTTAGAAAGATCACTTATAAAATTGGAGTTCCAAGGTTTTGATTACAGCACCATCAGCGCACCAGCATCAAACTTCATCTTTTTGGTGACTTGGTCAACAAAAACGATGAACGTACCGGATTCATTAGCGCCGATGAAAATATTCCCATCTGCTGGTTCAACCGTGCACAATGGTAGTTTGGAAGCCAAAATTAACTCCAAAGACAAATTTACTTTAACGTATACGCAAGAAATTCCAAAATGGAACAACACTTCTGTGAAAAAGGATACTGTACTTACGTATGAATTCACTAGAATTTAAGTAAGCCTACATCCTATTTCTTCGTTCGATTGAAAATCACGATATTTGCCAAAAAAATATCGGATGTCTAAATTGATTACCCTAAACGAGTTTATTCTCGATCGCCAACACGATTTTCCATTCGCTACGGGCGAATTGTCTCGAATTTTAAATGATATTGCCGTTGCTTCTAAAATTGTAACGCGGGATGTTCGTCGAGCTGGATTGATTGACAACATTCTTGGTGCGCAAGGAGAAATCAATATTCAAGGAGAAGAACAACAAAAATTGGATGTTATCGCTGACGAACAGTTCATCAAAATGTTCGAACAAGGTGGTGAAGTTTGCGGAATTGCTTCTGAAGAGAATGATGATTTCTTAGCCTTTGAGTCTGAAACAGCTAAAAACGGAAAATACGTCGTGCTTTTCGATCCTTTGGACGGTTCTTCCAACATTGATGTAAACGTTTCCATCGGTACTATTTTTTCTATTTATCGCAGAGTTTCTCCAGTTGGGACACTCGCTACATTAGAAGATATGCTGCAAAAAGGCCGAGAACAAGTAGCCGCTGGTTACGTACTTTACGGTTCTTCTACCATGTTGGTGTATACCACTGGAAAAGGTGTAAATGGCTTTACGTTGGATCCAAGCATTGGTGAATTCTGCCTATCTCATCCCAACATGAAAATGCCTGTTGATGGTCGTTTGTACGCCATGAACGAGGGAAATATTAAAATTTGTGAGCAAGGATTGTGTGATTACATTTCTTATTGTCAAGAAGTAGACACCACACCTTTGCACCCGTATTCCGGTCGATACATTGGTTCATTGGTTGCCGATTTCCACCGAAATATGATCAAAGGTGGGATCTACGTTTATCCTGACACGACTTTGAATCCGGAAGGAAAATTGCGCTTGTTGTACGAATGCAATCCATTGGCCTTCATCGCAGAACAAGCTGGAGGTTTAGCAACAACGGGGAGAATTCCAGTGATGGATATCAAACCAACGCGATTGCACCAACGTGTGCCGTACTACACAGGTTCCAAAAATATGATGGAAAAGTGTATGAGTTGTTTGAAAGATTAATATCTCATGGAATCTACATTTTTTCAAAGCGAAGCCAATCTAAATGAACTGCTTCAAAAAATTGAACGGGTTTTTAATTTGAAATCCATTCTCTCTGAAGAAATTAGTAAAACCAAGATTCAAAAATATTACCGCGACAGTAACCTGGGCTACAATTTGGTGCATTCCAAAGAAGGTTCGGTGCATATGGCCATCAACTATGACGGTGTTTTCAGTCCCGACGGCTATTACCAACAAGTGCGCGAAATTGCTGAACATTTGCAAGAAAAACGGAGCGATGTGCTGGAATTGGGTTGCGGAAAAGGTTTCAATTCGGCTTATTTGTCAAAAGAATTTCCGCTTTCTCATTTCTCTGGAATTGACATCACGGAGCGCCATTTGGATTACGCCAAAAAGAAAGCGGAACACGTTCAGAATTTGAGTTTCAAAACAGGTGATTTTCACCAATTGGAACACCCGAACGCTTCTTTTGATGTGGTTTTTGAATTGGAGGCCGTTTGTCACTCGGACCAACCTCAAACCGTTTTGAGTGAGGTATATCGCGTTTTAAAACCAGGTGGAAAATTTATTCTTTACGAAGGTTTCCGAACGGCTAATTTTGACCAATGTTCAGACATTCAAAAAGAGGCGGCTGTATTGATTGAAAAAACGATGGCGGTGAATCACGGTCATAACATTGAGATCTGGTTGGATATGGCGCGAAAAATCGGTTTCGAAATTCAACAAAACAATGATATTTCTGAGGCCATTCTTCCGAATTTGAAACGATTTCATCGTTTGGCTTTGAAATATTTCAAATACCGATTTTTAGCAAAATTGGCATTGGTATTCTTTTCCAAAAACCTCATCAAAAACACGATTGCAGGTTCGTTGATGCCTTTCTCCATCGTACAAAAAATACAAAGTTATAACCGAATTGTTTTGGTTAAAAAATAACGAATCCCATGAAAAATAGTCCTTCCAAACGTTTCCATCAGCTGGTCGTTGTTGGCTTGATGCTTTTCTTTTCTGCCTCCTGCAATTTGGTTCGACTCAACGAGCATCATGCTGCAAAAAAATTGAACAAATTGGAAGTATTCAATGCTCAATTCAAGGCCGATTCGATGGAAATCAATTATTGGAAAGGAGGAAAAGGTCCCGTTTTGGTATTTGTTCATGGTTTCGGAGGAAATGCACTCATGAATTGGCGTCAACAATTGGAGCATTACGCCAAAACAAATACAGTCATTGCCTGCGATTTACTTTGGTTTGGAAAAAGTCATTCCAACGCCCAACCCAATTTGAGTGCTCAAGTAAACGCGCTCAACCAAGTTTTGACCTATTTAAAAGTTGATTCTGCGGCCATCATTGGTCAAAGTTACGGTGGATTTGTTGCGCTTGATTTTACTTATCAATTTCCTGAAAAAGTAACCCGTTTGGTGATGGCGAATAGTCCCGGTTCTACCTTTGATGTGGCGATTTTGGACACCCTTTGTGCAAAATACCACGTGGCGCAAATGGCCGACTTATTTGTATTAGAAGAACCCAAAAACGTACAACGTTTGACCAATTTGTCCACCTACTCAGATCATCATATCCCCAATTTTCTGTTGAAACAAATGTATCAGCAATACTTCGTTCACTTTCATGAGGAACAGCGCTTATTGATGCAAACCCTTGCTGGGGAACAAAATCGATTGAGTAATCTATCCATTATTCAAAAAATCCCAACGCTTGTTTTGTGGGGTGATAAAGACGAGATTTTTCCCAAACGAGAAGGTGAAAAATTGGCGGAGGCTGTGCACGGTCAATTTGTTTCCATTCCCAATTGCGGTCACGCTCCTCAAGTGGATAATCCAAAGATGTTCTTGACAGCATTGGACGCGTTTCTTTTGCCGAAACCTTAAGGTTTATTCATTGAAAAAACCCCTTCATCCATTTTTATTATAAGTTCTGAACTGGCCTCTTCTTTCAAGGATTTTCCTTTTGTTTTGATTTGAGCTTCATTCAATTCGGGTAAGGGAATGGAGTTGGTCGCTTTCAGCATACGCGGTTGCTCGTAACTGACGGAACTTTCTTGATACATATAAACGGTGTCTGGTTTTTTACTGTTCACAGCCAAAAGCGGTGCTTGTTTTTCTCGAAAGATTGTGTCGTGTTTAATTTTCGTTCTGAAAACAGTATCCATTGGCTGATCATTTTTCACGTAAACAATTTTTTCCGTGTTTTCTCGGTTTGGCCACATGAAAAACACAAGCAAAGCTGCAGCCGCAGCACTAATCAAACTCTTGTAAAGCGGGATGGGCGCCAATAAAAACCCTGCTTTCTTTGCGGGAAGCGCCAATGGAAGCGGAACAATTTGCGGATACACCAATTGATCTGCAGCCACCAAGACTTTTTGCTGGGCGCGAAATTCTGCTTCCGTCAAATTCGAAAGGACAAACAAGCGGTCGTCCTCCGACAATGCTTCAAACGAATAGGTTTCAATTAAGTCGAACAATCGATTTTCAATGGATTCCATAATTATGATAATTTAAATACGGTTGATTCAAAACTGGGGTCAAATTCTTGTAATTGCTTCGCCACTTTTTGTGTGGCATAAAACAATCTTGATTTTACGGTTCCTACAGATGTTTCAGCGATTTCGGCAATTTCATTGAGCGAAAAATGTTCCAAAAATCGCAAAACAAAAGCTTGTTTTTGAACACTTTCCAGTTCGTCGATGCTGGTTTGCAAGGCGCGCAAAAAAAGTTCTTTTTCAGCCAAGTTATCACCATAGTGAGTTTGCAGGTGATCGTGTTTTTCGGTATCAAAGGTTTGAGACGTGCCGACTTTTCGGTAGGCTGTTTTGCACATGTTGGAGGCAATGGTAAACACCCAAGTATAAAACTTCTTTTTAGGATCGAACAGGTGATTTTTTTCTAAGATTTTCAAAAACAATTCTTGCACAAAATCTTGCGCCAAATCCACATCTTTGTTGAGCATTTTAATAAAATACCCCAACAATCGTCCACTGTAGCGAGCGTGCAACTCGACAATAGCCGAATGAGAATGATGATCCTGAATTTGAACCATCAATTCTTCATCGGTTTGATTTTTATGTGGGTTGGATTTCAATTATTTTCGTCCCAAAAGTTTGTTTACTTCTTCCGATTTACCTGTTTGTTCGGCAACGCGAAGCATTTGGATCTCTAGTTCCTTTTTGCGCAATTCGTCCTCGCTTTCCTCAAAGTGCTGGTACAATTTAATCATAGCAGGTAAATACATGCCGTTGAACCTTTTTCCAATTTCGTCAGAAATATTAGTGGAAAACACTTCTGTCAAATAATCCAATAAATATCGTTTTTCGAAATTGCGTTTGATAATGGCCAAGTTGTCGAAGGATGTTTCACTGTATTTTTGAGCTAAGCCTGTTAAATACAATTTATCTTCAATCGTTTTCATATAATCATTGGTGCTATTTACAAAATAAACGGGTCGTTCCCCTTTGAAAAAATGATTGTAAATCTTTGATTTGCCTGCTTCCATGTCCTCATCGGTTTGAGCATCTTTCAATTTTAATTCCAAGGGCGAATAACCCAATTTTTTGAAAAGCTTGTTTCGGTAATTGTCGTCTTGAATTAAGAACATATTCACTACTGTAACATCTTTTCTAAATTGTTTCGCTTCTTGAACGATCCAAGTTGCATAGGTATCGTTGTCTCCCAAAGTGAAAAGCACCGCGTTTTCATCCAATTCCGCAAGAATATTATAGGCCCAATTCAATTGTCCAACGGCCATTTGATTGGTTTCGAACATTTTTTTAGCGTAAATTCCTTTGTTTTTTTCATCCAATTGCAAATCGTAGTAAATCATTAATTCATCCAAAATCTCAGGATCAAACGGTCGAATTTCTGCGGCTTTTAACCAATTGTCAGCACTTTCCATCAAAGACTGTTCTGCTCCGGCTAAAACATAGGATTCAAAGCTTTTGGGTAGTGCTTTCGCCACATTTTGTGCTATTTCTTTACATTCTAACTGGTATTTATCAAAAAGGGCTTGATTCCATTCGTCACTCTCATTGGGTGCCATGTGTCGCAACGCGCGTGTAGCTCGATAATAATTGATCCAAGCCTCCCCATTTTTTGGGTTTTTGGTTGTTTCTGATTTCCAAATATCGTGTTGCACCTTGTACCAACTCAATTCTCGTGCTTCTTTGGCAAAGCTGTATACTTTTTCAGGTTTCTGTGCCGATATCGTCATCGATAATAACAAAACGAAGGCAAAAACTATTCTTTTCATATTTTTTAAAGTTAAAAAAATCGATGCATCAGATTCTTGTGTTTGAAAGGAATACTCACAAGTTGGGGAAAGGTTCATTTGGGAATGATGTTGGAACGGATTGACAGATTTAAAGGAGGTTTTTTTCTCCTCCCTTGAGGGAGAGGGCAGGGTGGGTGTAATCGGAAATGCTAAATGTTCGCTGCAAAAACGGTTGAATAGAAAAATTTTTGACGCTGCACACCCACCTTAATCCTCCCTCAAGGGAGGAAACACAAACGCAAAATCAGTGTCCCATCTCTTCAATCGAATTTTTCTGTATCTTCATATCATGAACATCGAAACCGATTTTAATTTTCAAACCCTACAGCTTGCCGACGATTACGAAGGCAAGGTTACGGCGACGCTTGTTTCTGCGAACGCCAATTCGGCGCGAAAAAAGGCGGTTCTTTATGTGCACGGATTTATCGATTACTTTTTTCAAGCGCACGTAGCGGAGAAATTTCTGACACAGGGTTTTGATTTCTATGCCTTGGATTTGCGCAAATACGGGCGTTCCATCCTGCCCCATCAACACCCTAATTTTTGTCAAGATATTTCTGAATATTTTGAGGAAATTTCCATTGCGCTCAGCCAAATTTACGGGGAACAAAAAACGGAAATTACCCTGTTGGGACATTCCACTGGCGGTTTGATTGCGGCGGCGTACATGAACAATGGAACGGAAAAAGAAAAGGTGAAAAATGTTGTGCTGAATTCTCCGTTTTTGGATTTTTACTTGTCGGAACCGTTAAAATTCATCGGGTGGAATGTTGCTCGGTTGGGTGCTAAAATTCTTCCGTATGGCAAACTGAACAATGGTTTGCCCCCATCGTACCCAGAAAGTATTCACCAAGATTATCAGGGTGAATGGGATTTCAATTTGAACTGGAAACCCATCCAAGGTTTTCCTACGTTGTTCAAATGGGTTTTGGCGATTTACAAGGCTCAACAAAATCTGAACCATTCTAAAATTACCGTGCCTGTTTTGCTTTTGCATTCGCACCGTTCGTTAAAGATGAAAAAATTCAAAGAAGCGGCTCACTCTGCTGACATAGTTTTAAATGTTGAACACATGAAAAAAATCGGTCCAAAGCTCGGCAAAAATGTCACCTTGATCGAAATTCAAAACGGGATGCACGATTTGTTTCTTTCAAAGAAAGCGGCAAGAGAAACTGCTTTTGAGGAAATGTTTCGTTGGTTGTCATTTCAAATGGAGTCGTGAAGAAATATTTTTCAGCACGAATCAACTTTCATCACGACGAATATTTTCGCATCTTTGCACCTCTAAAAATAGGCTGATTCCTTCATGGAACAAAAGGATTTGATTAAACGATTTAAGGAATTAAATCAAATAGACGAAACAGCGAATGCATTGCAATTTGCAGGCGCTCGCGTGCACTGGAAAGGAATAATCGGATCATCTAGAGCATTTTGCGCTTCTGCTTTGGCGAGTCAAGTTCCCGGTCATCATTTGTTTTTGCTGCACGACAAGGAAGAAGCGGCCTACTTTCTCAACGATTTAGAACATCTTCATCCCGATCAAAAAAATATCTTTTTCTATCCCGCTTCTTATCGGGTTCCCTACGACGTCGAAGAAACCGACAATGCCAATGTGGTGGCACGCGCGGAGGTTTTGGAAGCCTTGAACCACCAAAAAAATGTGTGGTTGGTAGCGTATCCTGAATCGCTTTTTGAAAAAGTTCCCACCCAACAAAAATTGGTGAAAAACACGATGCGGGTGGAAGTGGGGAAAACCTACTCCATCGAATTCATGAACGAATTGCTGTTGGAATATCATTTCGATCGGGTGGAATATGTCTACGAGCCTGGCCAATTTGCCATTCGTGGCGGAATTGTCGATATTTTCTCTTACGCCAATGATTTGCCTTTCCGAATTGAATTTTTTGGGGATGAAGTAGAAACCATTCGTGTTTTCGATCCTGTCGACCAATTGTCGGTGAAAACCCACCAACATTTCAACATCGTACCCAACATTCAAGACGAATTTTTAACGAGTGAAGGAACGGGAAGTTTATTGGCTTTTCTCGGGAAATCAACGAATTTGTGGCTTTCGAGCTATGAACAAACCGAAACCGTTCTCGACAAAGCCTTTGAAAAAGCGCAGGATGTCTTCAAAAATTTCGGCGAAGATACCCGTCGAACGAAACCCGATATTTTGTTTTATTCCGGGAAGGAATTTTCCAAAGAAATAGCCGATTTCTCTACCCTAGAATGGGGGCCTGATTATCATTTCAAAGCAGAAAAGACGTTTCAATTCAATTTTCAACCGCAACCGAGTTTCAACAAACGATTTGAATTGCTCCGGGAGAATTTGATGGAAAAAACTGCGCAGCACTTTGAAAATGTCATTTTTTCCAATCAACCGAAACAAATCGAGCGCCTGATTCAAATCATGGAGGATATTGGCGGTGAAGTTGATTTTTCGCCCATTCCGGTTGCCTTGCACGAAGGTTTCATTTCTGCCGAATTGAAATTGACACTGTACACCGATCACCAAATTTTTGAACGGTACCACCGCTTTCAATTGAAAGAAGGTTTCCGCCAAAACAAGCAAGCCTTGTTGTTGAAAGACCTGTACAACTTGCAGAAAGGCGATTACATTACACACATCGACCATGGTGTTGGCCAATTTTCGGGTTTGCAAACGATTGACGTAAATGGTAAACCACAAGAAGCGATTCGCCTGATCTACAAAGACGGCGATGTGTTGTATGTGGGAATTCACTCCTTGCATCGGATTTCAAAATTTACAGGAAAAGACGGCATTGCACCGAAAATGAACAAACTCGGTACGCAAGCTTGGAATACCCTAAAAAATAAAACCAAAAAGAAAATCAAGGAATTGGCTTTCGATTTGATTCAATTGTACGCCAAACGAAAAGCCCAAGAAGGTTTTGCTTTTTCGCCAGATAGTTACTTGCAAAATGAATTGGAAGTTTCATTCATGTACGAAGATACGCCCGACCAATTCAAAGCTACACAAGCCATCAAAGAAGACATGGAATCCAAAATGCCCATGGACCGCTTGGTGTGTGGAGACGTTGGTTTTGGTAAAACGGAAGTGGCCATTCGCGCTGCTTTTAAAGCCGTGGCCGATAGCAAACAAGTAGCGATTTTGGTGCCAACCACCATTCTTTCCATGCAACATTATCGCAGTTTTAAAGAAAGATTAGCGGATTTTCCGTGCCGGGTGGATTACATCAACCGTTTTAAATCCGCCAAAAAAGTGACAGAAACGTTGCAAGATTTGAAAGACGGAAAAATCGATATTTTGATCGGAACGCACGCCATCGTTGGCAGTCGTGTGAAATTCAAAGATTTGGGCTTGATGATCATCGACGAAGAACAAAAATTCGGCGTGTCAGTAAAAGACAAATTGAAAACATTGCGCGCTACCGTTGATACCTTGACCTTGACCGCAACACCGATTCCTCGAACCTTGCAGTTTTCTTTGATGGGCGCACGCGATTTGAGTATCATCAACACGCCACCGCCCAATCGACAACCGGTTTTGACGGAGATTATTTCCTTCAACGAAGAACAAATTCGCGATGCGATTGCTTATGAAACCAGTCGTGGAGGCCAAGTTTTCTTCGTGCACAACCGCCTTGAAAATATCAAAGAAGTGGCTGGAATGATTAGTCGCTTGTGTCCTGGCATCCGCATTGGCATTGGTCACGGACAAATGGATGGAGAAAAATTGGAGAAAATCATGTTCGATTTCATCAACCACGAATACGATGTGTTGATTGCTACGACCATTATTGAAAGTGGTATCGATATATCCAATGCCAACACGATTATCATCAACAATGCGCAGAACTTTGGTTTGAGCGATTTGCACCAATTGCGCGGTCGTGTCGGACGTTCCAATAAAAAAGCTTTTTGTTATTTGATTGCGCCTAAATTCTCCGTGCTTACTACAGAAGCGCGCAAACGTTTGGAAGCCTTGGTTCAATTCTCCGATTTGGGCGCTGGTTTCAACATTGCGATGAAAGATTTGGACATTCGCGGAGCCGGAAATATGCTCGGTGGCGAACAAAGCGGTTTCATTTCCGAAATCGGTTTTGAAATGTACCAGAAAATCTTGAACGAAGCGGTCGATGAATTGAAAGAACAAGAGTTCAAAGACCTGTTTTCCAAAAAAGGCGAAGGTCCGGCTACTTTTGTTCGTGATTGCATCTTGGAAACCGACTTGGAAGTCCGCATTCCAGATGATTACGTGAACGACGTCAACGAACGTTTGGCCTTGTACCAAGCCATGGACAATTTGAATACCGATGCCGAATTGAAAAAATTCTCTGAAGAATTAATCGATCGTTTCGGTCCTTTGCCTCATGAAGTAAGCGAATTGATACAATCGTTCCAACTCCGTTGGTTGGCGCAAGATTTGGGTGTTGAGAAATTGGTCATCAAAGGCGGCAAAATGGTTGGTTTCATGATTGCGGATCCACAGTCCAAATTCTATGAATCAGCCATTTTCCAAGTCTTGCTGAAACGCATCCAAACCGGACAATTGCCATGCTCCCTTTCCGAGAAAAACGATCGTCTGCGCATGGTTTTCAACGATGTGAAAGGTTTGAACAAAGCGTATGAGTTGTTCGCGTCGGTGACGGTGGCAGAAGAAGCGTAATTATTTGATTAACTTTGAATCATGACTCCCAAGCAAAAGATAATCGTACTGGTTTCCAATGATCTTTTTACGGATCAACGCGTACACAAAGTTTGTCTTTTCCTGCATGAAAATGCGTTTGAGGTTACTTTGTTGGGGCGAAAATTGGCCAATAGTCAAGCCATCGTGGGTCGACCGTATGTTTCCAAACGATTCAAATTGCCTTTTACCAAAGGACCGTTGTTTTATGCGTCTTTGAATCTTCGTTTGTTTTTTTACTTGTTGTTTCACAAATGTGATTTGATTTTAGCCAACGATTTGGATACCCTTTTTGCCGCGAATTGGGCGAAGAAATTCAAACGAAATTGCGAAATTGTCTACGATTCACACGAATATTATACAGGCGTTCCTGAATTGGTGGCGCGACCCAAAGTGCAAAAATTCTGGGAGCAAATTGAAGCCTCTATTTTTCCAAAACTGAACAAAATCTATACGGTAAATCAATCCATTGCGGATTTGTACGAAGCCAAATACCACAAAAAATTGCACGTCGTTCGAAACGTTTCGCCCAAATTAGGCGTGTTGAAATTGGTCGCATCGACCGATTATGGTATTTCTGCCGATAAAAAAATCATCCTCATGCAAGGCGCTGGCATCAATGTGGATCGCGGCGCGGAAGAAGCGGTGGAAGCAATGAAATTCATTGAAAAGGCCGTATTAGTTTTTATTGGAAGTGGCGATATCATTGGTGATTTGGAACAGTACGTGCAACAAAACAATTTACAAGAAAAAGTACTTTTCTTCGGCAAGAAACCGTATTTGGAAATGATGCAATTTACCCGTTTGGCCCACATTGGACTTTCGCTCGACAAAGGCAACAACATCAATTACCAAAACTCGTTACCCAATAAAGTTTTTGATTACATTCACGCTGGAACGCCTATTTTGGCCACCAACATCAAAGAAGTGCAACGCATTGTTTTGGACCATCAAGTTGGCGAAATAATCGAAGACCTAACTCCGATCGTTTTAGCGGAAAAACTGCAAAAAATGCTCGAAAACGAAGAAAAATTGGCATTTTATGCTCAAAATTGCTTGAAAACAGCCGAAACGTTGAATTGGGAAAACGAATGCAAAGTATTGGAAAAAATCTATTTGAACCGATGAGTAAACGCATCCATATCGTCAGTTTTGATATTCCTTTTCCAGCAAATTATGGCGGCATCATCGACGTACACAACCGTATAAAGTGGTTGCACGAAAATGGTTGGAAAGTGATTTTGCACTGTTTTGAATACGGTCGTCCAAGAGCCAACGAGTTGGAAAAAATGGCCGAAGTTCACTACTATCCTCGCCCCAAAACGTTGCGACATTGGTTCTCCAAAAAACCATTTATTGTAAAAACACGTATCAACGACGAAATTTCCAAAATCCTTGCCACTACTACCGATGAAGTTTTGTTGGAAGGGATTCATTGCGCGTTTTATTTGGATTTGCAACCGGGCAAATTCTGGGTGCGCGCGCACAACATAGAACAAAATTATTACGCCGATTTCGCCAAGTCAGCCAAAGGATTCAATCGACTCTTTTTCTATTCGGAAGCGAAAAAATTGGCCTGGTACGAACCCATCCTTAAAAAAGCCAAAGGTTTGTTGGTGGCGGCTGAAAGTGAATTGCCGTATTTTCAAAAACTGCATCCCAATTCGCATTTGTTTCCGCCGTTTGTGTACAAAGAAACTTCCTTTCAAACCACGAAACCGTATGTGCTGTTTCACGGAAATTTGTCCATTGAAGACAACCGAGATGCTTGCATTTGGATTGCCGAAAACATTTTGCCCGGCTTGCCCAACATCGACTTTCGTTTTGCGGGGAAAGAACCTTCCGATACATTAAAAGAAATCGTCACAAAAAAAGGGGGACAATTGATTGCCAATCCGTCGAACGAAGAAATGAATCAACTGATTGCAGAAGCGGGCGTGCACCTTTTGTGGACAGATCAACCTACGGGCGTGAAACTAAAATTTCTGGCCGCATTGACCAGTTCAGGTCATTTGGTATGTTCGCCCGAAATGACCAGCGGCAGTGGCATCAGCGACGGATTCCACGTGATTAATTCCGTACAAGAAACCATTGATTTAATTCCCAAATTATTGTCCACGCCGCTTTCAGAAACGGAATGGCAAAACCGCACGACGATTCTAAAGGAAAAATACGGTGATTTGAATTTGAAGAAGATTTTTGGGAAAGGTTGATTTTCTTTTCCTCTTTGACCAAATTTTTGTCCTCAAATCCCGCAATCCAATTCGTCAATTTAATTCAATCTTCAACGGATTTTTCACGAATAAGCCTACTAAAATTTTAAGCTCTATTAACAATTTACTTTTGGTTTAGTCATCTGACTTGCAGTACTTTTGTGCTCTGAAAGGATTTCGGAGATCGGTCTCTACGAATCACTTTCTGACGATATATGATTACATTATTCAACAAAATGGTAGGTTTACTTTTTCCTAAGCGGAAAAAAGTTGCTGCGCCGATTAAAAAAGAGACGGAAGAGTCTCGAACGCATTTGTTTATTTGATTGAGAAAAGTCCTATTCGGCTTTAGCTCAAAATGAACCATCCGTGACGATTTTAGGTTTTTACTCCACTATTTCCTCTTTCTGAGGAGCGTCCTCCAACGCATCAATAATATTCGTCAATTCAATAAAATCTTCAACGGATAAAACTTCTGGTCTAAGCGTAAAAACAGGTTGTTCCATTACGTTTCCTTTCAACATGCCTTTCAAGGAATTTCGCAAAGTTTTACGTCGTTGGTTGAAACCCATTTTCACCACTTGAATGAATAATTTTTCATTACATGGCAATTTTTCACGCGAATTTCGAGTGCAACGAATCACACCAGATTGAACTTTTGGGGGCGGGTTGAACAATTGAGCATCCACCGTGAAACAATATTCGATGTCGTAAAAAGCTTGGGTCAAAACAGAAATGATACCATACACTTTCGATCCTGGTTTTTCAGCAATCCGCATAGCCATTTCTTTTTGAAACATACCCATAATTTCAGGCACCAAGTCTCTGTATTCGATGCATTTGAAAACAATTTGCGAAGAAATGTTGTATGGGAAATTGCCGACAACCGCGAACTGTTCACCGTCAAAAATATCGTTCAAGTTGCTCTTCAAAAAGTCGGCTTCGATCACTCGGCCTTGTAGTTGCGGGTAATTGGCTTTCAAATACGCAACAGAATCCCAATCGATTTCCATCACTTTTACGTCCAAATCCTTCTTTTCAAGAATGTATTCGGTAATCGCGCCCATTCCTGGTCCGACTTCCAAAACGCGTTTGCAATCAAAATGCGATTGGTACGTATTGGCAATTTTCCGACACATATTTTTGTCGGTTAGGAAGTGTTGACCTAAGTGTTTTTTTGCTTTTACCGCTCCACTATCTGGTTTGCCGCCTTGATTTACTCCTCGGAAACTTTCTTTTTTTGAACTCATTTCGCTTTAAATTCTTCCACAAGGTCTAAAAAAGTACGAAACGAAGCGTGTTTTCCAGCCCATTTTGCATTGAATTCTTTTCTCAATTCGCCTGCATGGTGTTGCTCATAATGATCAAATAGTTCTTGACTTGCGCACAAATAGGTAGTCGCGTAGGTTTTTCCGCCTTCTTCTTCGCCGTTCACACGACACAATCTTGCTTCTAAAAAACACCCTGTTTCCAGTACTTCTGGGATGTGTTTTTCGCGCATATACGCCACCCACTCGTCACTCACCGCTGGGTCGATACTTACCGTTACGTTGTATAAAATCATATGCAAAACTAATCAAAAACGAGTTCTTTTCAGGCATTCCATGTGGTCGTTTGATTTTTATTTATCTTCGCAAGGATGTTAAAATGGTTTATTGGAAATCGCCCCATCGTGTTGCTGCTTTTGCCGCTCATCATCGTTCTGTTTGTTTTTTTAAACTTGTGGTCGAATTATTACGAATATTCCATTTACACCAATCTAGGATTTTGGGGTGATAAATTTCAATTTCCCAAGTGGTCGACCTTGATTTTAGGACCCGTTATCGTTTTAGTTAATGCCATTTTCTTGACTAATTTATTCAACCGAAACAGTTTCATCGATCGAAATACGTATGTCACCGCCCTGGTTTATGTAGCCTACTACAGCTTTTATCATGGTTTCTACCAAGTGGATGGATTGGCTATTTCTCACTTTTTGATGATTCTTACCCTCTTCGAGATCTTCAAATTGCAACCCAACGAAGACGGAAAGAAATCGACCTTTAATGCTGGTTTTTTTGCTGGACTAGCCATGACATTTCACCCTGCACTTTTGGTGATTTTTCCCTTTTTAGTAATCATGGTTTTGGTTTTGCGTCCCGTCATTTTGCGCGAATTTTTATTGCTCATTATAGGATTTTTTGTTCCGCTGATATACGCTTACTTATTTTACCGCTATTTCAATCAAGAAATCAGCATGCAATTGATCGCCACTTCCACTAATTTTGAAAAAGTACAAATTGATTTTTTGGTAACAGCCGTGCTATTCAGTTTCACGGTATTGTTGAGTCTTTTGGCTTTGAATCGTCAAAGTCAAAAAACCTCTATTCGTTCAAAAAAGCTCATGCGCGTCTTGTTCATTTTTTCCATTTGCTGCATCATTTTGGGGGGATTGGACTTTATTTTCTTTCGTCAAATTGAACGTTTTAGCTTATTGTTCGTACCCTTGAGTTTCTTTTTAACATTCGGTTTGCAAAATAAGACCTACCAATGGCTGAGTAGCGCACTTCTCTATTTGATTCTAGCCTACAGTGTTGGAAAACTTTTCCTTTGGATATAGCCCAAAACGTCGCCAAATTGACTAATTTTGCAGCTGAATTTAACAATAGATTAAAATGAAATTTGGAGTTGTAACTTTTCCTGGATCCAACTGTGACGAAGACATGGTTTACGTATTAGAAACACTTCTTCAGCAGAAAGTTGAAAGATTGTGGCACAAGGACACCGATTTGAAAGGCGTTGATTTTGTGGTTTTACCCGGTGGCTTTTCGTATGGAGACTATTTGCGCTCTGGCGCAATTGCAAAATTATCGCCTATCATGGGTTCGGTAATTGAGCATGCAAAAGCAGGAAAATACGTCATGGGGATTTGCAATGGTTTTCAAATTTTGACAGAATCGGGATTGTTAGATGGCGCACTTTTGCACAACGATACACAAAAATTCATCTGCAAAAATGTGCGTTTGAAACCAACTTCCAGTGATACTGGGATTACCAAAGGATTGGACAGCAGCAAAACATACCAAATTCCAATCGCACATGGTGAAGGTCGTTTTTACGCAGACGATGCTACTATCAAAAAATTAATTGACAACGACCAAGTCTTGTTTCAATACGTGGACGAAGCAGGCAATGCGACGCCAGAAGCGAATCCAAACGGTTCACTTCACAACATTGCAGGTATTTGCAACGAAGGAAGAAATGTATTCGGTATGATGCCGCATCCAGAGCGTGCAGCCGACAGAGATTTGGCAAACGAAGACGGTCGCGCATTTTTTGAATCAATTTTACACTATTGCTAAGGCAAACGATATGAGAGTTTTATTATTGGGATCAGGCGGACGAGAACACGCTTTGGCATGGAAAATAGCCCAAAGTTCTATTTTAGAAGCGCTGTTCATAGCTCCAGGAAATGCTGGAACACGCAACCACGGACAAAATGTTTCCATCCAGACGACCGATTTCAAAGCAATTGGCGAATTCGTATTGGCAGAAAAAATTGATATGGTCGTAGTTGGACCTGAAGATCCATTGGTTTTAGGTATCCACGATTATTTTTTGGCAGATGCACAACTTTCGAAAGTTGGCGTAATCGGACCACAGAAAGAAGGCGCACAATTGGAAGGTAGCAAGGATTTTGCCAAAGAATTCATGATGCGCCACAACATTCCTACAGCGAAATACGGCACCTTTACAAAAGATACCTTGGATGCCGGGCTTGCGTTTTTAGGCAAAATGAAAGCGCCATACGTTTTGAAAGCGGACGGTTTAGCCGCTGGAAAAGGCGTTTTGATTCTGAACGATTTAGCAGAAGCTAAAAAAGAATTGACCAACATGCTCAAAGGCAAATTTGGTCAAGCGAGTGAAAAAGTTGTCGTAGAACAGTTCTTGAAAGGAATTGAATGTTCCGTTTTTGTTATTACAGACGGTGACTCATATAAATTATTGCCGGAAGCAAAAGATTACAAGCGAATTGGCGAAGGCGATACTGGTTTGAATACCGGTGGAATGGGCGCTGTTTCTCCGGTTCCATTTGCGGATGCTGGTTTCATGGAAAAAGTGAAAAATCAGGTGATTATTCCGACTATCAAAGGTTTGAAATCAGAAGGTATTCCCTACAAAGGATTTGTATTCTTTGGTTTGATTAGTGTGAAAGGTGAACCATACGTGATTGAATACAATTGCCGCATGGGAGACCCTGAAACGGAAGTGGTAATTCCTCGTTTGAAATCCGATTTGTTGGATTTGTTTGAAGGCGTTCAATCCAATACACTTTCGGAAAGAGATGTTCAATTCGATGACCGTTGTGCAGCTACTGTGATGATGGTTTCTGGTGGATATCCTGACGAATATGAAAACGGGAAACAAATTTATGGTTTGAATGCTATTGCCAATTCCATGGTTTTCCACGCTGGAACGAAAGCGGATGGTCCCGCTGTAATTTCTGCTGGAGGTCGCGTTTTAGCGGTTACCTCTTTTGGGAAAAATTTGGAATCAGCACTTGAAAAATCATACGAATCAATTCAGCACATAGAATTTGACAAAGCCAATTATCGTAAAGATATTGGTTTTGATGTAGTTGAATAAACAAAATAGTGCTACCTTCGAAATAAGCTAATGGATACATCCTATCTGATTATTATTTTCACCTTGCTCTTTTCCGCCTTTTTTTCAGGCATGGAAATCGCTTTTATTTCTTCGAATCGATTAAAAGTTGAATTGGATCGCTCCAAAGGAACGCTGGTAGGCAAAGTATTGGGTAGTTTTTACCAAAATGAATCGCGCTTCATTGCGCTTTTACTCCTTGGAAATAATTTTGTACTTGTTCTTTTCGGTATTTACGCTGCCATTATTCTCAACCCGATTCTGGTCTATTGGGGATTGGAAAGCGAAAGTCTTATTCTACTTTGCCAAACAGTCATCTCTACCATGTTGGTGTTGATTACCGCAGAGTTTTTGCCCAAAGCTTTGGTGCAGATCAATCCCAACTCCTTTCTTCGGTACGCGGCACTTCCCATGAAATTGATTTATTGGATTTTGTTTTTGCCAACCGAAATAATTTTATTTTTGAGCAATTTGATTCTGAAATTACTCAAAACGGAAGGTGATACTACCGAAAAAGTATTTTCCAAAGTCGACTTGGCACATTACGTACAAGACATCAACGAGCGCATCAAAGAAGAAGAAGATTTTGGTAATGAAATGCAAATTTTGCAAAATGCCTTGGACTTTTCCAGCTTGAAAGCAAGAGATTGCATGATTCCTCGAACGGAAATTGTGGCCATCGACGTAGAAGAAGATATTTCCGTATTGTTGAACACATTTGTGCAAACTGGTTTGTCCAAAATATTGGTTTTCCGCGAAAATATTGACAACATAATCGGTTACGTTCACTCGTATGAGATGTTCAAAATGCCAAAAACCGTCAAACAAATTTTATTGCCGATTGCCTTTGTTCCTGAATCCATTCCTGGAAAAGAACTACTCGAAATGTTTACCAAACAATCTGGAAACGTGGCGGTCGTTGTGGATGAATACGGTGGAACAGCCGGAATTATCACCATTGAAGATGTGATCGAAGAAATTTTTGGCGATATTGAAGATGAACACGACACCGAAGAATGGATGGAAGAAGTCATCGGGCCCAAAGAATGGCGATTCTCTGCGCGTGCAGATATCGATTATTTGAATGATTCCTACGATATTAAAATCCCTGACTCCGATGAGTACGAAACATTGGGTGGCTTAATTATACACCATTTGGAATCGATTCCAGAAGCAGGCGCTATACTAGAAGTAGATTCTTTTACGTTTACAATAGAAGAAGTAAGCGACCGACGTATAGAAGTGGTCCGAATTGTAAAAAAATGAAAATAATCCTTCTTTCTCTATCTCTTTTTATTGGTTTTACTTCCTTCACGCAAACAGTTTTGGGTTCGCTTTCTAATAAATTAAAAGAAATTTCGGGGTTGGTTTTTGTGAACGATACTTTACTTGTTGGTCACAACGATGGCGGAAATGCCGCGGAAATTTTCTTCCTTGATTTATCCGGCAAAATCATCCGTGAAGTGAAAATTAAAAACGCCAAAAACAAGGACTGGGAAGACATCGCTTTTGATGGAAAAGATCGTCTTTTTATCGGCGATATTGGGAACAACAACAATGATCGTACGGATCTGTGTATCTATGAGATTTCATTGAAAGAAGCCCTGCGCTCTGATTCCGTGAACGCTAAAAAATTTGAATTCTCCTACTCCAACCAACATTCTTTTCCGCCACCACCCGAAGACAAACATTTTGACGCAGAAGCCTTGTGCTTTTTCAAAGATTCACTGTATATTTTTACCAAATGTAGAACGGAACCGTGGGATGGCAACAGTTACGTGTTCTCACTTGCAACGAACAAAAATGAACAAAAAGCAGCCTTCAGCAACAGTCTGTATGTTGGAAAATCCGGTTGGTGGCAAGATGCCATCACAGGTGTTGATATCCAAGGTTCGTATTGTTATCTGCTTACTTACAATCGTTTGATGGTGTATAAAATCGTCAAAGATGAACTGTTTTTCGACCATCGAATTTACTTGAAACCCATCACCCAAAAAGAATCCATTGCTGTCAATAGCAAAGGACAAATGGTGGTAGCGGACGAAAAACAAACTGCACTCGGTGGAGGTTATTTGTATGAAGTTCCTGCCTATGTTCCGGTTAAAAAAACCAAAGCAAAACACAAAAAACCATGATAGCACTCGACAAATTTGAGGCCGTAATTTTTGACATGGATGGCGTTCTGATTGATTCCGAACCCTTGTGGAAAATTGCCATGGAAGCCGTTTTTAAAGAAGTGGGTTGCCCATTAACGCGGAAAGATTTTCAAAAAACAGTGGGTTTGCGCTTGGATGAAGTAATTGCCTATTGGTTCTCCGTTGTGCCTTGGAAAGAATTTACGGTGCAACAAGTGGAAGAAAAAATTGTCTTGCGGATGGTCGATTTGATCCGCGAAAATGGTGTCCCATTGCCAGGTGTTGTGGAAACCATCGCCTATTTGAAGGCCAAAAATCTTAAAATTGGATTGGGTACTTCTTCCTACGAAATACTCATAAAAACGGTTCTTTCTGAGTTGAATATCGCTGACGAATTTGATTTCGTTCATTCTGCGGAAAACGAACAATACGGAAAACCTCATCCAGCGGTATATTTGACCGTTGCTAAAAATTTAGGTGTCGCACCAGTCCAATGTTTGGTCATCGAAGATTCCTTGACTGGAATTATTTCCGGAAAAGCCGCGCGAATGACAGTCGTTGCCATTCCTGAAAAAACCCATGACGTGAATCCAAAATTGATTCTTGCCGACTACGAATTTGAAAACATGCATCTCTTTTTGGACGCCGTTCGGTCATGAAACGTTTTTTTCTGCACCTTTCTTACGACGGTTCCAAATACCGGGGTTGGCAAACACAATTTGGCGTGGTTGGGGTGCAAGAAATCTTGGAGCAAGAACTTTCGAAAGTTTTAAAAACACCCACCACGGTTTACGGATGCGGACGTACCGATGCCCAAGTGCACGCGAGCCAATATTTCGCCCATTTTAAAGCAGATTTCAACGGAGAATATGACTTGCTTTTTCGCCTCAACAAAAATCTTCCCGACGACATCTCCATTCACGATGTTGTAGAAGTTTCAGAAAAAGAGCATGCGCGGTATCACGCCGTTTCAAGAAGTTATCAATACTTCCTTCACACCAAAAAAGTCGCCCATTTGGCAACACGCTCATCGCTTTATCAAAAGGAAATTTTGGATTTTTCAAAGATGAAAGCGGCCGTTCATTTGATTCCTCACTATAGCGATTTTGCTGCATTTTGTAAAACACCTGCGGTCCATGATTCTACACTTTGTAAAATTCAACATGCTGCGTTTTACCACAATGCTGATTTCTCGCAATTTTGTTTTGAAATAGCAGCCAATCGATTTTTGCGCGGTATGATTCGCAATTTGATGGCGCGCATTATTCAAGTTGGAAATGGAGAAATTTCACTGACCGAATTTGAAGCGTATTTAAGTCTTGAGAAAAACGAGCAACTGCCTATTGCGGCGCCTCCACAGGGGTTGTATTTGACAAAAATCATTTATCCCTTTTTGGATATTGAACCCGCTTTGGATCCAAAATCTTTGGTTTTGTTGAAGGAAAACGATACTTGGAAAGAATAAATCTAGCCTCTATTTATCCCAACACTTCTTCCACCCACGCTTTGCCCCACACTTCTAATTCTGCCGCGCTCCACAAATTCGGGTAAAATATCCGTTTTTGAAATCTTGGAGGAAGATATTGTTGCCAATTGGTTCCGCCGGTTGCGTTTACGTCACCACCTTTCGTTTGCAAGTAACGAACGGCTGATTTGTAATGCGATAAAGGCCAATTGACATTCACACACAAGTCCAAATTTCGCAGCACCTCTATAATTTCTGGTCGTTTTTGGTCTGCTTCGCTCAAATCCTTGTAGCGCATCCACAAATTGGTTTTCACCTTGTTTTTTGCGCAGTTCATCAATGTCTCGTCGTATTCTTCCTCAAATTGAACCAGGGTCAAGGTTTTGGTTTGTGTAATAATATCTTTCGCTCCTTCTTTCCAATAGATGTTTTCGTACAAAGTTTCGATAGCCGTTTCCTCGGCCAAGGCTTCGCGTCGATCCACACCCACCAAGTTTTTCATTTCCGTGGAACTAATTTCAATCATCCGGTATTGCGCGGATTGGAAACCACTAGCCGGCAACAAAGCCATTCTAAATTTCATGAATTCTTTGTTGTCCATTCCATCGACCATAATCTCAAAACTATTGATCAAAGCATTAAAATAGCGCACAATTCGTTTCGCCCTTTCCAGAAAAAAATCGCCGTCCAAGGCATGGTGATTGGCAATCATTTTAAATTCATTCAAGGCCAACTTGAAATACAGTTCGGTAATTTGGTGGTAGATGATAAAAATTTCTTCGTCCGGAAAATTGGTCCGAGGTTTTTGTAAACTTAAAAGCGTATTCAGCTCTATATAATCCCAGTATTTTACATAGTCCTGGTACAACAAACCATCCAAATACGCCATCAAATCTTGACCATTTGATGCATATTTTTCATTTAAAATTTTAATTTTTTCTATAATCTCTGGGGTAATTTCCATTGGTAGTCTTAATTGGACCACTAAAAATAATCATTCTAATTAGAACTCTAAGCCAGGTGTTAAAATTCTCACAACTAATTCGAAAAAGACAATCTTGAGTTGATTTGCTAGAAATGTTATATCTTGCAATGAGAATCTCCTAAAATATGCATATGAAAACTATTTTTATCTTGTCCTTATTCGCTATTTCCTTTCCCAGTTTCGGACAAACTTGGAGTGGTGAAATTGCTTCTATTTTCTATGAAAAATGCACGAAATGTCACAACTCGAATGGTATTGCACCGTTTTCCTTGACGACATTTGCTGAAGCTAGCCCAATGGCCGCTGCCATTTATGATGCCGTGAATGAAGATAGAATGCCACCCTGGCCTCCGAACAACAATTATCAACAATATGTTCACAATCGTGCGCTTAGTTCAACACAAAAAACCAGTATATTAAACTGGTTGACAGCTGGCGCACCTGAAGGTAATTCAAGTGCAACTCCTCCTCCACCCATTTATTCGAGTTCTGCCATTTTGGGCAATGGAGATTTAACACTTCAAATTCCAAACTACATGAGCAAGGCCTTAAGTGGACACGATGATTATGTTTGTTTTGTAGTTCCCTCTGGCCTTACTCAAAATCGTGTTATCAAAGCGATTGAAATTATCCCGGGTAATCGTCAAATTGTTCACCACGCATTAATCTACATCGATCCAGATAATTTAAGCGCCACCGATACGATTGGTGGAGATTGCGCAGCACCAGGTTCTGCCAATGCAACTTTGGTGACGGGTTACACTCCCGGTAGTACACCTATGACCTTGCCAACAATTAGTCCTATGAAATTGGGAATTCCATTTCCCGCAGGATCAGATATTGTGTTTGCCATGCATTATCCTGATGGTTCTTATGGAGAATGGGACAGTACAAAAGTCATCTTTCATTTCTATCCCGTTGGAGAAACCGGCATTCGGCAAGTCTATGCGGCACCTATGATTCAAAACTGGTCGTTTGGTCTACCTGCCAATCAATTTACGAATGTCACTGCCCAATACCCAGCAGGTACAGGAACCTTGACCAGCAATGTTTCTGTGTTAAGTGCTTTTCCCCATATGCATCTCATAGGCGAAAGCATAAAAAGTTACGGTATTGGACCCTTAGGCGATTCAATTCCTCTGATCGATATCCCTCATTGGGATTTCCACTGGCAAGATTTTTATTTCTTTAAACACATTCAAAAGTTGCCCATTGGTTCGAAAGTAAAGGCGGAAGGTCGTTACAACAATACCACATCCAACGTGCACAATCCAAATAATCCACCTGTGTATGTCGGAGCAGGACTCAATACTTCCGACGAAATGTTTTTGGTCTACTACCATTTTATGGCGTATCAAACTGGAGATGAATTGGTAGATATGGAGGCGTTGATGACAGCCGGTTTAACCGATTTACAAAAAGAGGAAAACGGCGCCATTTCTGTTTACCCGAATCCTTCGAATGATGAATTTCGGTTAAAATTACCGGATTATTTGGCCAACAAAGCCTCCAATTTACGCATCTACGATTACCAAGGTAAATTGGTGCGCAATTGGTCGAAAATCGACAATACCAATAACTGGATTTGGGATGGAAAAGACGAAAATGGTAACGCTGTGAAGAAAGGTATTTACATGCTTTCTGCCAACATTGATGGAACCTTCTATTCTTGCAGAATGATTAAGAATTAAACCTTTATGAATAAAAAGAAAGGCTGGTTCATTTAAAATGAACCAGCCTTTTTTATGGTAGATATCTTTTCTGATTTGCCCTTATTTCGATAAGTTTTTAACCGCCATTTGAACCTCTTTGTCCGTTTGATTCTGTACATTAAAATACCCTTCTTCTAGCCAAATTTGACGAGCCATTTCTGCTTTCAATGTTCGCTCAATGGCTTTTTGACTCAGATTCAATCCTTTGGTTGAAACGGGTACTTTGAAATTCGTTGATGCGAAATTTCCAAAACTTTGCAAGGTTCCTTTTGGAAAGGTAAATGTCGACGAAAACGCTTGAACCGTTGACCATTGATTTCTTTTTCCACTGATAAAATCAAAAACAAACGCTTGAAATGCGCCAGAAAAACGCAATTCATTGTAATACGGATTGCTATCCAAAGTATCAAATGGTATAAAAACATCTGGCATAATTCCACCGCCACCGTAAACGGTTCTTCCTCCACGAGTTTTGAATTTCAATGAATCAACAAACAACGTACTATCCGGCTTGAAAAGCTCACCATTGGAATAACGATCGTAGCCTTCTCCATAATAATCTTCCATGCTACCATTGTATTCTTTTTGAATGCAACGACCTGAAGGGGTATAATAACGAGCAACCGTCAAACGTAAATTACTGCCATCTCGCAAACGGAAGTCGCCTTGCACCAAGCCTTTTCCGAAACTTCTTCTACCATAAATCATCGCTCGGTCATTGTCTTGCAAAGCACCCGCTAAAATCTCACTGGCCGAAGCTGAATTTTGGTTGATCAATACATTGGTTTCTATTTTCTCCAACATTCCACCTCCAGTCGAGGAGTACTTTTCGGTCTTCGAATTTTCACCACGGGTTTCCAAAATCAGCATACCTTTGGGCAAAAACTCGTCGGCAATTTCTATCGCCGCCGAAAGCACACCTCCGCCATTGTTGCGCAAATCTAAAATCAGTTTCGTCATCCCTTGTTGCAAGAGCCGCATGGACGCTTTTTTAAATTCAAAAGCCGTCGTAACGGAAAAGGACTCGATGTGGATGAAACCCACTTTGTTGTTAATCATGTAAGCCGCCGTTACAGAAGGAATCGGAATCGTTCCGCGTGAAATTTTGAATGTCGGAGTTTCATCTCCTCTTTTCATTTTCACTTCTACCGATGTGCCCGCTTCTCCTTTGAGCATTTCCATCACTTGGTCATTGGTGATTTTCACCCCTGCCGCTTTTTTCCCGTTGACCGAAAGAATTTTATCCCCCGCTTTTACACCTACTTTCATGGACGGAGAACCTTCAATCACATTCGTAATGCAAACCGTATCACGTAAAATCATGAAACGAACACCAACGCCACCAAAATTTCCTTGGATGGATTCTTGCGCTTCTTGCATATCCCGCGCTGCGATGTAATTGCTGTGTGGATCCAACTTGTGCAACATGTCAGAAATCGTTTCTTCAAACAATTTTTCCCCGTTGACATCGTCCACATAGCGTTTGTCCAACACTTCCAATATATCTTGGATTTTTTGGTATTTCTCTCCTTTTTTCTCAGCGAAGGTATAATTGGTTTTGGGTGTTAAATAATACCCCAAGCCCAAACCGATAGCCATGGCACACGCTAAGCCCAATGGAATTAAATAATGATTTTTCGGATTACTCTCCATCTATTGTGGTATCAATTTGTTCAATTTCTATATTTGCTTCTTTCAAAAAATCAATTCCTGAACAGTCTTTGTAACTGTTGGCAAAAACCACTCTTTTTATGCCTGCTTGCAAAATCAATTTGCTGCAATCTTTGCAGGGAGATAAAGTTAAGTATAAGGTGGCACCTTTGCAATTGTTGGTAGATTTCGCTACTTTCAATATGGCATTCGCTTCTGCATGAAGCACATACCAATGCGTTTCGCCCAAATCATTTTCGCAACAATTGTTGAAACCAGCTGGTGTTCCGTTGTAACCATCAGAAATAATCATTTGGTCTTTTACGATGATTGCACCTACTTTTTTTCGGGAACAATGTGACAAATTTGCCCACTGTTCTGCCATGCGTAAATACGCCAAATCGTACCTTCTTTGCTTTGCTTCTTTCATGCTTCTCGCAAAATTAAAAGGTTTTGCATAGGTTGAAACCTTTTTGAACAGAATTGAACAATTTTTGTGATTTCCTATTCTTTGAAAAGGGTTTCAAACAGTTTGTATTTTTTTTCAGAATAGATATCATGCGCCACTTTGAATGCAATGACGGCCAAAATTAAAAATAGCGGGATGAGGAAGTAGAACCAATCACTCATCGTCATTAGTGACAAAACGCCAACTGCAATAAAGGAGGCAAAGGCTCCCCAGGGAGTGGTGCTTCCTTTTTTCGGAATGACCTGGTTGATGGGTTTCGGTAAAATTACTGACCACAAAAATGAAAAAGCAATCAAAAACAGGAGGTTCGTAAAATAAAATGAAAACAGAAACACATAATCCGACCATGCAAAAGGTACAATGGAAAATGTAATGATAATGTCAGCTAGTATTGGCAATAGCAAAGCTCTGAAAATGATCGGGACGATTTTATTAAACGGAGTAGATTGCAAGGCGAAATTCACCCACAAACTTCGCCAAAATCCCCATGTATTGTTGAAAACATAGGTGAAGATAATCGTTGGCGACACCAGCAACCAATAAATAAATTTTCCATCGAAGAGTTGTTTTCCTTCTAGTTTAACCATCACTAAATCTACACTGAGAATTATCAATTTCAAGGCAAAACCAACAATCAATGGCGTGCGAATTTTCTTGTTGTTCCATAGCATTTTCCAATAGATATTGGTTTGCTTCTTTTTTCGAACTACCTCTTGTCGGCGGTTTTCTATGATTTGTGTGTCGGCGAAAAAACCCGCGAAAAACAAAAATATCGGAGCCAGCACCAACAGTATATCGTGATTTTCAATGAACCAAAAGAGTAGAAAAATGATTAAAATACTTGATATGCTCGCCAATATTCCAGCCGACTTCAATTTGAAATCGATCAGATATTGGATCAGTCTTCGCAACAAATGCGCGCCAATTAAAGCGCCAAAAGCACTAGCTAAAAAGTAGAATTTATCGTTCTTCATTACTACGAATGCCGTCAATAGAAAGATGGACAAATAGAAAAAATAGCTTTTTTGAAAATCGGTTAAGACCGTTGCGACATATCTCGTGAACAAAGAAATGGGATAATACTTCAATAAAAAACGTCGCTGGGGAATGTACGTAGGTCGGAACATTCTCAAAAGTGTTATCAACGCAACAAAACTTATTATCAAAACAATAAAATAGTTGGCTTGACTGTTCGCTAATTTGTCGGTTTTTGAACTTTCGAATTCATTTAAAATATATCCTGCAAAAAACCCATAAAAACCAGCGACAAAGAACAACAAAATTTGCCCCAAAAGCTCCAGCGGTTTTTTCAAACTCTTGAAAAACCGCTTCAAATTGATCCAAAACAAACTGGCAATCATATCCAATCAATTTTGTCCAACTCCGCTTCGTTGGGGTGAAGTATTTTCAGCAAAGCAGCATCCAAGGCTTGTTCGCCTTCTTCAGTGAAATTTTGCAGGGAAGAATTGTACACCAATTTTGTTTCGTCCAAAACACCAATTTGCGTGGCGATTTTCTGCACATAACCCAAATCATGTGATGAAATAAAGATACTGCGTTGCTCGTTTTGATATTTCTTTAAAAACAACACCATTTGGTTCGCTACTAAAGGATCCAATCCAGAAAAAGGCTCGTCTAAAACCAATAAATCGGGTGTGTGAATCACCGCAGCGCAGAAGGCAATCTTCTTTTTCATTCCGGTGGAATATTTGCCAATGTTCTTGTCAATATCCGATTCGTTTTCGAAGAAATAACGAAACAAATCCGCTATTCGTTGTTCCAAAATCGCTTTGGGAACTTTGTACATTTTACCAACGAAGGTCAAATAATCATACCCTGAAATTTCTTCAATCAGCGCCAAATTTTCAATGGCAACACCGATTCGGTTTTTGTCCTCTGCCGACAAACTATCGTGCGCTTTGTCAAAAATGGATATTTCGCCTTCGGTTAATTCCACTAAATCCAAGATCAAACTAATCAAAGTGGTTTTTCCTGCTCCATTTTTCCCCAATAAACAGTAGACTTCATTCGGTTTCAATTCCAGATTGATGTCATCCAAGACTTTGGTTTTCCCGAAGATTTTCGAGAGGTGGTTGATTTTTATCATAGTGGGTTTGATTTCAAAGTTTTAAAACAAAACTGTTCAAAATGCCTTCGCCTTCTACTTTGTATTGTTCAAATTGATTCGCAACGGTTGTAAACGTTAAGATAAAAGCATCCTCTCCTACGACCCAAAAATATTGCTCAAATTTCAATTTTAATCCGTTTTGGGTCCCCGTGAAAATGAGTTTGTGAAAATCTCTTGTGTTGCCTGAAATACGTGAGCTTTCTAGAATTTTTCCATCTTCCAACAGATTTTCCACTTGACCCACCGTTAGTTTTGCGTATTCATCCAAATCCAAATAATACCCCGAAATATCTTGCTTTAGCAAATTTACATTTTCCCGAAATTTATCTTCTAAGGAAGACAACTCGCTGAACAGAAAAAACTCGGCTCCTACTTCTTTCTTCTGGTTCAATTCCCAATTTTCCGGGTACTCGATGTAGTATTTTTCGTTTGAAAGAGTGGTCCAGTTTTCGGGCAGTTCTTTGTCCGCTTTGGACACTATTTTTTCACTTTGTCCGAAAGAAACAGAAGTTAAAAGGAAAAAAGCGACGAGTAGGTTTTTTATTTTGTTTTTCATGGAGTAAACTTATAACCCACTCCGCGAATGGAATGGAAATATTGTGGGTTTTTAGGATCCTTTTCAAATAGTTTTCGAAAAGCCAGAATGTAATTGTCGATGGTGCGACTCGTCGGAAAAGCATCTTTGCCCCACAAACGATCCAAAATCTCGTCACGAGAAACGACTCGGCCCGCTTTTTCTTCAAACAGCAGCAACAAATCAATTTCTCGCTTGCTTATTTCGTGCGTTTCATTGGAAACGGCATTTTTCACCTCAAACGTATCGATATTGACCAACCATTCTCCGATTTCCAAAATCGATTTGTCTGATTTTTGGGGTAGCAAATTGTGAATGCGCAATAACAATTCTTCCAAATCAAAAGGTTTCGGCAAATAATCATTTGCGCCCAATTTTAACCCGTGAATACGGTCGCCGGTTGTTCCTTTTGCCGAGAGAATTAAGATTGGAACTTGTGAAGTTTTGCGCACTTCGGCACAAATTTCAAAACCAGATTTTTCGGGTAACATCACATCCAAAATCAACAAATCAGATGCCAACAATGTTTCAATCTGTCGAACAGCTTCTCCTCCGTGGTTGAATACATTTACTTCAAAATTTTCCAATTCCAAATTCAATTTCAACATTTCAGCAATACTGCTTTCGTCCTCTACGATCGTTATTCGTTGCATCTTTTTACCTTGTATAGCGTAAAATTGCAAAAAAATAACAGAAACTGTGAAAACTTGCTCGAATTCTCTTAGATTTCAACGGTTTTCTCAAAAAAACTCACTAATTTTGCAATCCAATTTGATAAGCGAATGAGTTCTCCAAAAAACATACAATCTGCCCTAATTTCAGTATTTGATAAAACCGGTTTAGCCCCTATCGTTCAGGAACTTGCTAAAAACAAGGTGCAAATTTTTTCTACTGGAGGGACACAAAAATTTATTGAAGAGTTAGGAATTGAAGTCGTGCCCGTTGAGGAGTTGACTTCTTTCCCTTCTATTTTGGGTGGCCGAGTAAAAACTTTGCATCCAAAAATCTTTGGTGGAATTTTGCACCGAAGAGCCCTCAACGAGGATTTGGCTCAAATTGACACCTACGAAATTCCACCTATTGATTTGGTGATTGTGGATTTGTATCCATTTGAAGCAACAGTTGCTTCCGGTGCAGGTCATGCCGACATTATTGAAAAAATCGATATCGGCGGAATTTCTTTGATTCGTGCCGCTGCAAAAAATTACCAAGATGTGGTGATTTTGCCATCGCAAAAAAGCTACGCTGAATTTTTGGCTATTTACGCTGACAAAGCAGGAACGACTTTGGACGAAAGAAAACGATTTGCGATGCAAGCGTTTCAAGTAAGTTCTCACTACGATACACATATTTTCAATTATTTCGACGACGGATCGGAAGACTTGTTCAAACAAAGCATTACCGAAGCATCGGTTTTGCGTTACGGAGAAAATCCGCACCAAAAAGGGGTTTTCTTTGGAGACATTGATGCCATTTTTGACAAATTGCACGGAAAGGAATTGTCTTACAATAATTTGTTGGACGTAGATGCTGCAGTAAACTTAATGGCTGATTTTCAAAATGACGCGCCGACTTTTGCTATTTTGAAACACAACAATGCGTGTGGTTTGGCAACGCGACCAACGCTGAAAGAAGCTTACGAAGCAGCGTTGGCAGCTGATCCTGTTTCTGCATTCGGTGGAATCTTGATTGCCAACACAACGTTGGATTTGGCAACTGCCGAATTGGTCAATTCGCTTTTCTGTGAAGTGGTGATTGCTCCAAAAATGGATGCAGATGCCTTAGAATTGTTGCAATCGAAAAAAAATCGGGTGATTTTGATTCAAAAATTATTTGATTTCCCAACCAAACAATTCCGCACCATTTTGAACGGCGTTTTACAACAAGACCGTGATATCATTTTGGAAACGACAGTAGATCTACAAACGATTACAACCAAAGCTCCAACGGCTGAAGAAATAGAAGATTTGTTGTTTGCCAATAAATTGGTGAAACACACGAAATCCAATACCATCGTGATTGCGAAAAACAAACAATTGTTGGCAAGCGGAACGGGTCAAACATCTCGAGTGGATGCCTTGAATCAAGCGATTCACAAAGCAAAATCATTTCACTTTGATTTGAAAGGTGCGGTGATGGCGTCGGATGCATTTTTTCCGTTTCCAGACTGTGTAGAAATTGCACACTTGGAAGGAATTGATACTGTCATTCAACCTGGTGGTTCCATCAAAGACGATTTGTCGATTGCTTATTGCAATGAAAATAACATGGCGATGGTAATGACTGGCAACCGTCATTTTAAACATTAGAAAAAAATTAATTGTTTGGATTTGAAACTATTTTGGCTCTTTTACGAACAAACTATAAAAAATTATACTCACCTTAGAGCGAACAAAAAACGAAATGGGATTATTTAGCTTTCTTACTCAGGAAATTGCCATCGATTTAGGTACGGCGAATACCTTGATTATCATGAACGACAAAGTGGTCGTTGATGAGCCTTCCATTGTTGCAAAAGATATTCAGAGCAATCGCGTGGTTGCTATCGGGAAAAAAGCACAACAAATGCATGGGAAAACGCACAAACTAATCGAAACGGTACGTCCGTTAAAGGATGGGGTGATTGCTGATTTCCAAAGTGCCGAACAAATGATTCGTGGTTTCATCAAAATGATCAACCCAGGGAAACGATTGTTCAACCCAACCCTGCGGATGGTGGTTTGTATTCCTTCCGGTATTACTGAAGTAGAAAAACGGGCTGTTCGTGACTCTTGTGAGCACGCAGGAGCGAAAGAAGTATATTTGATTCATGAGCCAATGGCGGCGGCGATTGGTATTGGTATCGACGTAGAAGAGCCGATGGGAAACATGATCATCGACATAGGCGGTGGTACAACTGAAATTGCCGTTATCGCCTTGGGCGGAATCGTTTGTGATAAATCGGTTCGTATTGCCGGGGATGATTTCTCTTCCGATATTGAAGAATACATGCGCCGTCAACACAATATTTTGGTGGGTGAACGTACAGCGGAACAAATTAAAATTGAAGTTGGTTCTGCCTTGACAGAATTGGATAATCCACCAGCAGATTTCGCGGTTCGCGGTCGAGATTTGATGACAGGTATTCCAAAAGAAATCATTGTATCTTATTCCGAAGTTGCACATGCCTTGGACAAAACCATTTCTAAAATTGAAGAAGCGATTCTTTCTGCACTGGAAATGACTCCACCAGAATTATCGGCCGATATCTACAAAACAGGGATTTATTTAGCCGGTGGTGGTTCTATGTTGCGTGGTTTGGACAAACGGATTTCTGCGAAAACGAAATTGCCTGTTCACATTGCTGAAGATCCATTGAGAGCCGTAGCACGTGGAACAAGTATCGCTTTGAAAAACATTCACCGATTCCAGTTCTTGATCAGAGACTAATCGAATTCGGTGAGCCAAGTGCGGTGTAAAACATGAGAAAATTATTTGCTTTTTTTAAACGATTTCAGATTTTCTTGCTGTTTGCTGCCTTACAGTTTTTTGCGCTTTCCAATTACTTTACCTTTTCATCTTTTCCCCGTTCGCAATATCTTTCGACTGTCAACGTCGTTTCTAGTTCACTCTGGAAAACCCAAAATGATATTACGAAATATATCAACTTAGGGAATACCAATCGAGAACTCAGCTTTGCTAACAAACGTTTACGCGAAAAATTGCCGCAGAACTTTGTGCGATTGGGTTATCAAACCATCAAAGTTGACGACACGGTTTATCAACAACAATTTACCTATACTCCAGCCAGAGTAATCAATTCAACGTACGACCAAGCGAACAATTATATCACCATTAACATTGGTAAAAAACACGGCGTTGAACGTGGAATGGGCGTCATTTCCGATCAGGGCATTGTCGGGACGGTTTTCCAGGTATCCGATCATTTTTCATTGGTTCGTTCCATTTTGTCCTCGAATCCCAATATCGATGTAATGATTGAAGAAGATGGTTCATTTGGCCTTTTGAAATGGGAAACCCACAATGCTCGTTTTGGAAATTTAACCGGAATTTCAAATGACCAACCGATAAAAAAATGGGGAAATATAATCACGCGAGGAGAGGCTGGTGTTTTTCCCGTGGGAATTGCCGTTGGTAAAGTGTACAAAGTCGTTCCAATCGAAGGGCGCGCTCAATGGGACATACAAATCTTACTTTCTACCAATTTCAAGAAAATTCAGAACGTTTACGTATTGAAAAACATCTTAAAAAAAGAACAAGATCGTCTAGAATCAACCATACCAATAGAAACCGACAATGAATAAAATCGTCAGTCATATTATTCGTTTTGTACTACTTGCCTTAGTTCAGATTTTTATATTGAATCAATTGCAAATCGGATTCGGCATATTGATTATGGCTTATCCCCTTTTTATTTTCTTGTTGCCGTATGATTTAAACATCTCGTTAACCATGCTGATTAGTTTTAGTTTAGGTTTTTGCATAGATATTATGAGCAATACTTTTGGTTTACACACCTCTTCTTTGTTGCTTTTCGCTTATCTGCGACCCTTCATTTTTAAACGATACGCTTCACAAGAAGATTATGAAATGAATCGAGAGGCCAACATCTACACCATGGGGACACGGTGGTTTATTTTTACATTTGGCACGCTTCTTCTTTTGCACCATTTGTGGTTTTTCCTTTTCGAAGTCGCCAATTTTGGTGAAATTCTCTACATTCTTCGAAAAACAATCTTAAGTACGGTTGTTTCCTTCTTGGTTTGTGTCGGCTTACAAATTATCTTTGTTCAAAAGCCAAAAATCCGATGAATTTCGATTCGAGAAAAATTGTCATCATAACTTTTATTATTGCCATTGGCATACTCTATGCTTTTCGGCTTTTTTACATGCAGGTAATCGACGATTCGTGGACCTTACGCGCACAAGAAATTGCGGAAAAACGAAAAGAAATTACACCGCCGAGAGGCGTGATATTTGATCGAAACGGGAAAAAAGTCGTGTCGAATCAAACCTATTACAACTTGATGATGGTGGAAGCAGACATTACGCATCTCGACACCAATGCTTTTGCTAAGCTGATTGGTTGGACACCTCAAAGAGTGAAAGATCGTTTCTACCAAATACGGGTTGGTGAAGGAACCTATTACAATCGGCATAGTGATAAGACGACCTCGAATTACCAAAAAGTACGTGCGTATCCATTTATTAAGGAACTTACTCTAGAGGAAGTGGCTGAAATTGCCCCGCATTTGGACCGCTTTCCTGGTTTTTACGAAGAAGTGACTAGTATGCGTAAGTATCCTTATCGCAGTGGAGCCAATATTTTAGGGTATTTAGCGGAAGCCAATCGAGAAGATATTGATCGAGAGCCCTACTATCGTCCCGGTGACAATATGGGACGCGCCGGTTTGGAAAGTTTTTACGAAAAAGAACTTCGAGGCCAAAAAGGCGTGAAATACATTGTTACTTCTGCCATGAACAATGCGTTGGAACCCTTCGCCAACGGAAAATACGATACTACGGCGATGCAAAGTCCACCGATGAAATTGGGCTTGGACATATTATTGCAAGCGTACGGGGAAGAATTGATGCACAATAAGAAAGGTTGTATCGTAGCCATCGAACCTTCAAGTGGAGAAATATTAACCATGGTTTCGGCACCTAGTTATGATCCAAATTTATTAGTGGGGAAACGAAATATCGGCTTGAACTATCCTGCGCTGATTCTTGACCCGAACAAACCGCTTTATCCTAGACCCGTCGCATCTGAATATCCTCCTGGTTCCATTTTTAAACTTTTACAGGCGTTAATTGCGATGCAGGAAGGTGTGATTGATATAGAAACTGGTTTTCCTTGTAACAAAAGTTTAGTCGGGTGTCACAATCACCCCTATCCAAGCGACGTCATGAAGGCGGTTCAATTTTCTTGTAACCCCTATTTTTATCAAACGACACGACGCGTAATCCAACAAGGTAAAAAGAAAAACATCTATGCCGATGCCGAAATTGGTTTAGGTATTTGGGCCAAATACATGCGCAGCTTTGGTTTGGGTGAAAAATTAGGAACGGATATTACAGGACAAAGTTCCGGTAGAATTCCAGATCCAGCCTATTACGATAAATGGTACGGACACAATCAATGGGCTTTTTCAACCATTCGATCCATTTCCATTGGTCAAGGAGAAGTTACGCTCAGCCCTCTTCAAATGTGTAATTTGGCCGCCATTATTGCGAACAAAGGTTGGTACTATACACCGCATTTTGTTAAATCTGTTGGGAAGGAGGGTGCTTTAGAGCAATACAAAGTAAAACACCAAACCTTGGTCAGTAAAAAATATTTTATTCCTGTGATTGAGGGCATGCGAAGAGTCGTGGCGGAAAGCGGCGGAACAGCAAGGTTAGCCAGACTACCGGACATTACCATTTGTGGGAAAACGGGAACTGTTGAAAATTACAAAGGCAAAGTGAAACAAAAAAATCACTCGGTTTTCATTGCTTTTGCCCCCCAAAACAATCCAAAAATTGCCATTGCCGTTTTCATTGAAAATGCAGGCGGTGGTGGAGGAACTTGGGCGGCTCCAATTGCTAGTTTGATGATTGAAAAATACTTAACCGGTAAAATTCAAGACAAAGCAAAAGAAACCAAATACATGGAAACCAAACTTTCCGATCTTCAATGAGACCAGACGACAAACTAACGCAAAATCTCGATTGGCCTTTGTTTGCCAGTTATCTCCTTCTGGTTACGATGGGATTGATGACGGTTTATTCCACCGCTTACAATCCTGAACATCCCAATTTCTTTGACTTTTCTCAAAAATATGGGAAACAAGTGATGTGGGTAGGCGTATCGCTGTTTTTAGGATTGCTGGTGTTTTTGATTGACTCTTCCATTTACCGGAAATTTGCGGTTCCAATCTATTTGTTCACGCTTTTTTTATTGGTCGTGGTGCTCTTTATGCCCGCCATCAATGGTGCGCATGCTTGGTTGGGGTTTGGTTCCTTTGGTATTCAACCCGCTGAATTCGCCAAAATTGGAACAGCACTGTTGCTTTCAAGTTACGTCAGCAATGTCAACCCCAATGCTCAATCAGTAAAAACAGTTTTGCTTTCCAATGCAATTATCTTGGTTCCAATGACCTTGGTTATTTTGCAACCCGATGCTGGAACCTTGGTCGTTTTTACTTCCTTCCTGTTTGTTTTGTATCGAGAAGGCATGAGTTATGACCCGATTATTTTAAAAATTACCAACTTAATTCCGGGTGTTCGCTTCAAACAAACATGGATTGGTACCCACTTTATTCCTATTTTATTTTATGTCGTTTTTCTCTGCGTAATTACCTTGTTGGTTTCGAATAATACTTTCCATTTGTTTTTCTTGCCGAGTATTCCCATTTCAGGGATTGTAGGCGTTATAGGTGTCTTGGTTATAATTGGTGTTTTGGTTTATTTCCTTTTGGCGCGAATGGCCTCCAAACGTGAAAGAAAACAAGCCTTGATTGTGGTGATCATTGCCTTGACCTTGTCTTCCATTATGGCGCTTTCTGTAGATTTCTTGTTCCAAGGAATGGCTCCTCACCAGAAAGACAGAATTGAATTGGTTTTGGGGTTGAACGAAGATCAAGACGGGGCGGATTACAATCGTAATAGAGCAATGGCCGCCGTTGGCTCAGGGGGATTTACCGGCAAAGGTTACCGGGAAGCATCACTCGCCAATGTGCGGAGTAATCACGTTCCCGAAAGCGAAACGGATTTTATCTTTTGCCCTTTCGCGGAAGAATGGGGATTTGCAGGCAGTATTTTCTTGGTAAGTGTATACATTTTTATGCTATTGCGCATTATCGTCATAGCCGAACGACAAAGAAGTCGGTACTACAGAATTTATGCCTACGCCGTGGGAATGATACTCTTCTACCACTTTGCCATCAACATTGGGATGAACATCGGTTTTGCGCCAGTTATTGGAATTCCATTGCCCTTTTTCAGCTACGGTGGTTCTTCCATGATGTCTTTTTCCATTTTGCTCTTCATTCTTTTAAAATTGGATAGTCAACGTCGCGACGTTCTCTACTAAGCAATTGTCAAAAATTCAGAATATTCTTTACTTTTACAGTATAATTATCGTTCAACTATGAGCACAGCAAATAATAAAGCAACCGAGAAAAAAGTCCCTCTTGATGCCCAAAAAATAAAAAAATATACCCGCTGGATTTGGGTGATTGGATTGTTTCCGCTCTTCCTTGTTTTGGCTTTGCTATTTTTCCAACCGGAAGACTCCATGCCATCTGTTGCGATGTTGGACAACCCACCAGAATTGTTGGCTTCTGTAATTTATGCGGATGATGCCGAAACAGAATTAGGGCGTTTTTGGAAAATCAATCGCACGAGTGTGAAATACCATGAAATTTCGCCGTACGTAACGGATGCTTTAATCGCCACCGAAGACGAGCGTTTTATGGAGCATTCGGGAGTAGATTTCAAAGCTATCGGCCGAGCAGTTGCCAAAGTTGGCGGCGGTGGTGGTGCATCAACGATTACCCAACAATTAGCAAAACTTTTGTTCACCCTTCAAAAAAGGGACCGTAAAAAAACAGAATGGAGCTTATCAGAATCTTCGTTTAGGATCTTCCGATTGATGGGCCGGGTGAATGAAAAAGCGCAAGAAAATATCATTGCTACTCGATTGGAAAAACGTTTCACCAAAGAGGAAATTATTACCATGTATTTGAATCAATTTGATTTCTTGTACAATGCAGTGGGCATCGAAAATGCTTCCAAAGTGTATTTCAACAAGGCGCCAATTGATTTGACAAAAGAAGAAGCAGCCATGTTGGTAGGTATGTGCAACAATCCAGGCTTGTTCAATCCATACACGTTCCAAATTAAAAACTACCGTCGTTCCATTGCTTTGAACAAAGGAATTTCTTTGGCGGAAGTTTCTAGTGCAGAAGTTCAAGAGCGTCGTTCATCGGATAGTCTACGTGCCGTTCAACGTAGAAATTTGGTTTTGTTCCAATGGTTGAAAAATTCCAATTCGAACAATCCCGGCATACGCAACAAACTAACGCGAGAAGAATACGATATTCTGAAAATGAAGCCCATCATAACCAGCTACCAACAAGTAGATCACAAAGATGGTGTTGCTCCTTACTTTCGAGAATCGCTTCGTGCCGAGTTAACAGACATTTTCAATGAAACCAAGCCCGACGGAACGTTAAAATACCAACGAGAGGATGGGGAGCCTTACAACATTTACAGTGACGGTTTAAAAATCTATACGACGATCAATGTGTCGATGCAAGAATATGCTGAAAAAGCCGTTGAAAAACACATTAAAACCTACCTTCAACCTGCCTTTGATCGCAACAACCGTGGTTTGAAAAACTTTCCTTTCTCCAATTCCATCCAACCAGAAATGGTAGAAAGTATCATGCGGAGCGCTAGAAGAAATTCCGAACGTTACCGAGCTGGAATTTCGAATGGGAAAACAGACGATCAAATCAAACAAGAATTTGACCAACCAACACCCATGAGCGTATTTTCGTGGAGTGGTGAAATCGATACGTTGATGACACCCAACGACTCCATTCGCTATTATAAATCCTTCTTGCATTGTGGATTAATGTCCATCGAGCCTCAAACGGGCTTTGTAAAAGCGTGGGTTGGTGGCGTCAATATGAAACACTTCGCCTACGACCATGTTCGAATGGGCGCTCGACAAGTGGGTTCAACCATCAAACCTTTTGTTTATGCAACCGCTTTATCCATGGGTACGGCAAAACCGTGCACGGTTTTCGAAGGAAACTATTGTGTGGGAGATTGGTGTCCAGCTGGAAAAGCTGCAGGAACCATGGCGAATGGATTGGCACAATCCTCGAATCCAACAACGGTTGCTGTTATGTCTAGTATGGGGCCAAAGGCCGGTTGTGTGAACATTGCGAAGTTTCTAGAAGATCTTGACATTAAATTAGAAGAACGGGACATCACACCGCCCATGTGTTTGGGAACCATGAGTTTGTCTTTGTACCGTTTGGTTGCTGCTGAAGCCATGTTCGTAAACCAAGGAATCTACAATACTCCCACAACCATCTACCGCATTGAAGATCGAAACGGAAATGTTATTTACAATGCAAAACCCGTTTCAAAAGAGGTGTTGAACGAAAATGTTGCCTACACCATGATTAAAATGTTAGAAGGCGTTATTGACCATGGAACCGGAAATCGTTTACGAAGAGCGGTGGATTACGGAAATATTCAAGTGCCGATGGCTGGAAAAACAGGAACCACTCAAAGTAACTCCGATGGCTGGTTTATTGGCTTTACGCCAGAATTAGTCACGGGTGTTTGGGTAGGTGCGGAAGACCGTGCTGTGCGATTCCGCTCTACCAATTTAGGCCAAGGTGCGAGTGTTGCCTTGCCGATTTACGGTTATTACATGAATCAAGTTTACAAGGATGCGAAAATCGGACTTTCCACCACTGAATTTGAACAACCACCAAATTATGACCCCGAGCAATTTTCCTGTGGAGGCGAGTTGTATGGTCCCAGTAACCCAGATAACGTTGATAATCCATTTTTCTAAATATGAACAAAGAAGTTAAAAACGTAGTAGATGCCCTGGAGGGTATTCAAGATGGAATGACACTGATGTTGGGTGGATTCGGACTTTGTGGTATCCCAGAAAACTCGATTGCTCAATTGGTCAAGTTGGGTGTGAAAAATTTGACTTGTATCTCCAACAATGCAGGTGTTGACGATTTTGGATTGGGTTTGCTGTTGCAAAACAAGCAAATTAAAAAAATGATCAGTTCCTATGTAGGTGAAAACGACGAATTTGAACGTCAAATGCTCTCTGGAGAATTGGAAGTAGATTTGATTCCACAAGGAAGTTTGGCGGAACGTTGTCGCGCAGGTGGCGCTGGAATTCCAGCTTTCTTCACGCCAGCAGGTTATGGCACCGAAGTAGCGGAAGGAAAAGAAGTGCGTGTTTTCAATGGAAAACCACATATTCTAGAATCGGCACTGACGGCAGATTATGCCATTGTAAAAGCTTGGAAAGGCGATACAGAAGGGAATTTGGTTTTCAAAGCAACAGCCCGAAATTTCAATCCCATGATGGCCATGGCGGGTAAAATCACCATTGCTGAAGTAGAAGAATTGGTGCCGGCAGGCGAATTGGATCCCAACTTCATTCATACACCCGGTATCTTCATTCAACGAATTTTCCAAGGTGAAAAATTTGAAAAACGAATTGAACAACGCACGGTAAGAGCAAGAAATTAAGTAAAATTATGGCACTCGATAAAAACGGCATTGCGCAACGCATCGCTCAAGAATTACAAAACGGTTGGTATGTAAATTTGGGAATTGGTATTCCTACGTTGGTCGCCAATTACATTCCTGAAGGAATCGAGGTGGAGTTTCAGTCGGAAAATGGCATTCTTGGTATGGGACCTTTTCCTTTTGAAGGAGACGAAGATGCGGATTTGATCAACGCTGGAAAGCAAACCATCACCGCACGCAAAGGCGCTTCTTTCTTTGATTCAGCCATGTCGTTCGCTATGATTCGTGGTCAACACGTGCAACTGACCGTTCTTGGCGCTATGGAAGTTTCACAAAATGGAGACATTGCCAATTGGAAAATTCCTGGCAAAATGGTGAAAGGAATGGGCGGTGCGATGGATTTGGTGGCTTCTGCCGACAACATCATTGTTGCGATGATGCACTCCAACCGCGCAGGCGAATCGAAAATTTTGAAAGAATGTACATTGCCTTTAACGGGCGTTGGTTGCGTTCGAAAAGTGGTCACCGAATTGGCCGTTTTGGAAATCAAAGACGGAAAATTTCACTTGATTGAACGAGCACCGGGCGTTTCCGTGGAAGAAATTATTTCCAAAACCGAAGGAGAATTGGTCGTTCCTGACAACGTACCTGAAATGAAACTCTAAGATGACCAAAACCAACTTCCTCTATTTTGCCGTCTTGGCATTTTCTCTGGGTTGGTTGTTTTTCAATTTTCTAGCACTTCCGGCTCCTCTCGATTGTGGAGATGGTTTGGTGCATTTCTTTATTTCTCAAGCCAGTTGGTACGAACACGAACTTTTTCTCGACCATTGGGGAAAACCTTTTTTCATATTGGTCAGCAGCCCGTTTGCGCAATTGGGTTTTGGTGGAATGATTTTGTTCAATACGCTCGTTTTTGCATTGACAATTTTTTTCTCTTGGTCCATTCTTCAAAAATTAAAAACGCCCCTCGCCTTTCAATTGGCCTTGCCTTTTTTGCTATTACTTACGCCAGAATATTCCAACACACTACTCGGTGGATTGACCGAACCGCTCTTTAGTTTGTTCATCGTATTGGCGGCTTGGGCCTGGATGAACGAGCGCTATTTCCTCTTTTCCATCGCGATTGGACTCTTGCCTTTCATGCGAAGTGAAGGTCAACTCGTCATTCTACTTGCCATTGTGCTACTTCTATTGGTGAAACAATGGAAATATCTGCTGGCTTTGGCCCTTCCGTTTTTGCTCTATTCCATTGTTGGGTTTTTTGCTTTGGATGATTTCTGGTGGTACTTCACGCAATCACCGTATTCCATGGACAGAAATGCGTACGGCATCGGTTCATATTTTCACTACATAAAAGAATACAAACAGTATCTCGGACTTCATGGTCTGCTCCTTTTTGGGCTGGGCATTTTTCTCGGATTTTACTTTTTCATTCGAAAACAATTAGAAATCAAAACCATCGGTTTGGCGTTGCTTTCCTACGGAACTTTTCTCGGCATTGTGGCGGCACACAGTTATTTCTATGGTTCCGGACAAAATAGTTCCATGGGGTTAACGCGCATCACGACGCAAGGTTTACCCAGTTTTCTCTTGATCAATCTGTTTTTTATTGGCAAACTGCTGGAGAATAAAAACAAATGGATCCAATACGGTTCATTGGTTCTTCCTGGATTTTTGGTCTTGCTGCTTTGCACCACACCGTATTTGAAAAAAGAAGAAAACCGCATGAACAATGCCGTTTTGGCCATGGGCGAATTCATCCAAAATGCACCCGAACTGCACAACAAGAAAATTTTCGCCTACCATCCTTTGATTGCGTATGCCTTGGAATCCAATCTTAAAATCAAACAAGATCGTGTACAACAATTTGCTGGCATTCAATTTCTGAATGAAAAAAACAAGTTGACCTATGGCGATGCCGTGATTTGGGACAGCCAATTTGGGGACCTGGAAATCACCATTTCGTTGGAACAAATGCTCAACGATTCTACCTTGATGCTTTGCCATTACGAGCCCGCACCTGGAAATCAACCTTCCAATGGTGTATATCTTTTTCAGTATGTGCCCGCGGAAGTCAAACGAAACGGAAAAACGCGTTTACTGGAAATGCCCATCGCCAAAAAAATGGACGTTTCTTCCAATAATGAATTTCACGACCTGCTGAAAATCGATTCATCCAACGACGCTCGGTCCATACAAGTAAAGTGCCGTGGTCCAAAAAATGTGCATTTTGTTTGTACCTCCTCCGATAATTCGGATTATCAAGGGACGGAATTGAATGGTGAAAAACAAACCTTTGAATTCGTTCTCGAAAAGGGCAAAAACTACAATTTGTACCTTTGGAATCCTTCTTTACTTCAGTACGATTTTAGTTTATTTGAACTGATAGAAAAGAAAAAGCAACTGCCGAAATTGTGGGGGAATTCAGCAAAACGATAGCTAGCAACTTATCAAAATCCTTTTTTATTTTATTTCGAAAGTTCCTTGGAATTCGTAAGGCCACGGATCTAAAGAATTATGTTTGTGCAGAAATGTACCTGTAATCATATATTTCATAGACCCTTTTTGACGGGCAATGTTGCCAACGATTGTGCTCGTTAACATTTTTCCTTGAACGATTGTTTTGGATGTTTTGAACAAGGTATCCACCTGCTCATGGTTGGAACCGCTATTAAAAATAATCCACTTTGCATTGCTTTCTACAATCCGGTATTGGATAATTGTATCGTTATAATAGGAATCTATAAAATGAAAAAGAGCCAAGTACTCTCCTTTTGACGGCTTATTTTTAATGCACCCAGCCAATATTATAAAACAGACCATTGATGTGAATATGAAAAATCTAGTTTTCATTTTTTCTTTATTTCAAATGTTCCCAAATAAGTAGATGTTCCCTGCGAAAGCGATTGCTTGTAGGATATAAACGAACCCACTATCTTAAAATGAGGAGAAAATCCATCACGAGAAATCGTTCCAATTACGTGACTTCCAGCTAATCTTCCTTTAATTTCATTTTTGGTTTTAAACAAGGTATCGTAACCGTAAATCACATCTTCAAATTGCCATACAATGAGTATCCAATCTTTGTTGCTTTCTCCGAGAGTAATAGTAGATTCCAATACTGGTTTATTGTATTTTTCGAGATAGGTGTATCTCACCTTGTACTCGCCTTTTGGCGGTCGACGCTTTTGACATTGCGGCAGAAGAAATAAACCAAGAAGGAGTATTAAGAAAGTTCGCATAGCTAGATCAATTCAAGCGGTTATTGGTTTCCAACGTTAAACCATCCTCTTTATTGTTGGAATCCACTAATTTACCGATAAAAATTCATCTCATCCACATACTGAAAAACTTTTTCCGTCAACAGGTAACGCGTCGAATTTCCGCTTTTTATCACCTCGCGAATGTAGCTTGCCGAAATTTTCATGACGGGCACGTCTTCGCAAAATACAATGGCTGGATGGTTTTTTAATTCGTGTTCCAATGGTTCGTGTTCCATTCTTGGGTAAACAAATACCGTGTGGTTCTCAAGGATTTTTTCGTAGTTTTTCCATTTGTGGAATCCTACTAAATTGTCTTCGCCCATCAATAAGCTAAAGTTAATCGTCGGGTGTTTTTCTCTTAGATAGGCCAAGGTGTCAATCGTATAACTCGGCTGCGGCATTTTGAATTCGATATCTTCTGCCTTGAAGTGTGGCTCGTCTTCGATGGCGATTTTCACGATGGCCAAACGATGGTAATCTTCCAGCAAAGTGCTTTTCTTTTTGAAAGGATTGTGCGGTGAAACGACAAACCAAACGGCATCAATCTCTTTTCGTTGAACCATGTATTGGGCAATGATCAAGTGGCCGACGTGTATCGGGTTGAAAGAGCCAAAATACAGTGCTACATTCATGTGGTAATAAAATGTTCTACGATTCCTTTGGCCGTCACAATCGCTTGTTGCAAATCGTCATTGATCAAAACGATGTCGAATTCGGTGGCTTTTTCCAATTCAGTTCTCGCTTTACTCATCCGTTGGTTGATTTTGTCTTCGGTTTCCGTGCTCCGGTGACGTAATCGTTTTTCCAACTCATCGTAACTCGGTGGTTGAACAAAAATCGCCAGCGCTTGGTCGCCAAACATTTTCTTCATGTTCAATCCGCCAATCACATCCACATCAAAAATGACCGTTTTACCTGCTGCCCAAATTTTTTCAATTTCCGACTTCAAGGTTCCGTAATAATTGTTGGTGTACACTTCTTCCCACTCAATCAATTCTTCATTCAAAATGGCTTGCTGAAAACCTTCCACGCCTAAAAAATGATAGTCTTTTCCATTCTCCTCATTCGGTCGAGGGTCGCGACTGCAGGCAGAAACAGAGAATGCTAGCGAAGGAATTTTATCCAATAAAGCATGCACAATTGTTGTTTTGCCCGCACCCGACGGGGCTGAAAAAATAACACATTTACCTTTTTGTTCCATTCTTACTCCTATAACGTATTGAGAACTTGCTCTTTCATTTTTTCTAAATTGTCTTTCATTTCTACCACCTTTTTCTGCATATCAGCTTGGTTGCTTTTACTTCCTAAGGTGTTAATTTCTCGACCAATTTCTTGTGTGATGAACCCCAATTTGCGACCGGAACGTTCCATCTGCATCGTTTCCATGAAATAATCCAAGTGATTACCCAGACGCATTTTTTCTTCCGAAACATCAAATTTCTCTACGTAAAAAATCAATTCTTGCTCCAAGCGATTGTTGTCGTAATTACCGGCTGAAATTTCTTCCAATTGTTTCTCCAACTTAGCTCTGACGGTTTCTACCCGAACATTTTCAAACGGTTCAATCTCCACCATCAAGCGACGAATATCTTCAATTCGCTCCGTAAATTCTGTTTGCAACGCAGCACCTTCTTGCGCGCGGAATTCGTTCAATCGCGCACAGGCTTCGTTCAACAAATCCAACACAAACGTTTTTTCTTCGGGAGAAATATCTTCCCGCTCATTGGTCAAAATATCGGGCATGCGCATGATCAGCGCCAAGTAATCGGTTCCTGATTCACCGATAGCGTCGTTCACCGATTTCAAATCTTGGTAATACGCTTTTGCCAACGATTTGTTCACGGTAACACTTTTGGTGTCGCCTGTATCGTCGATGTTGACGTTTACATCTATTTTTCCGCGCTCCATTTCCGTTTGCATCACTTTGCGCATATCGGCCTCAAAAGGTCGGTAATCGCTAGGAAAACGAACGTTCAAATCCAACGTTTTACTGTTCAGCGCTCGGACTTCAATGGTTACTTTTTTCCCTTTAAAATTTCCGGTGGCCTTCCCAAAGCCGGTCATGGATTGCAACATAGTTCTGTTTTTAGAGCAAATTTAGTGATTTTTTACCGCGGAGGGCGCAAAGGGTTTCGCAAAGAACGCAAAGGGACGGGAATTGTGGAGCAAATCGAAGATATATGCCACAGATTAATCGGATTCAAACCGATTTTGTTGAAGTAAGCTTCTGGATAATTTTTAGTCCCTTCATTTTCTTACTACCTTCATTTCTTCCTGTTCTCCAACTAGTGTTTGCAAAGATTACAAAACAGATGCCGCTGATTTGAAGAATTCAAACCGATTTTATGATAAGCGCAAAAAACACGCTCCCTGTTCTCCGCGGTTAAGCTCTCCGCTTTAAACTCGTAATATACACCCCAACAAAGATCAAGATCATGTAGAAAATTTTCTGGGCGGTAATCGTATCGGTATAATCCGCCGTAAAACCAATGTAGGCGAAGAAGATGGCAAAGAAAATCACCATAACAGGTTGCAAATAAATATAGGCGCTGGATACTGAAGGACTTACTTTGCTGAGAGAATACATCGTTAATAAATAGGCCAAGAAAGTAACACAAATTATTACGTAGAGTACCTTACCCAAAACAACTCCTGTGAGCAAGGAAAAATCAGTTTGAAGGACATCTCTAATCGTTGGTGGAAAAAGGAGAATTATTAAAAATCCAAACACAAACGTATACGTAATCACGGTCAAAGGTTTGTATTTCATCATAAGCGGTTTCGCGATGACCAAATAAATCGCATAACTGACGGCGTTGATGAGCAAAAACACATCGCCCAACGCCATTTTTGCATTGCTGGAACTGCTGGAAATCGTGAGTAAAATTGCACCCGTTGCACCCAACATAATTCCCGCCACGCGATACGTCGTGATGGCTTCTTTCAAAATAAAATACGAGAGAATCACAACGATAATCGGATTCAAGGTCATGATGATGCCTGAATTGATCGCCGACGAAAGGTTCAATCCATGAAAGAAAAACAATTGATTGATGGCAACGCCAAACAAACCGCAAGCCGCCAAACGAAGAAAATCTTTTCTTTCTATTTTTTCGCGTGTTTTAGAAAACAACCGGATCAACCAAAACAAAGCTGTTGCACCCGCCACCCGTAAAAAAATGAAAACGTTGGGTGTTAAAATCGTCGGCATAATTCCCTTCGCGATGACGTGATTGGCGCCATAAAAGGTGTTCACTAAAAACAAAGCGAGGTGTGCGCGAAGGTTTTGGATTTTCATCTATTCTTTACTTTTTGCCACGAATGCACGAATGTGCACCAATGCTTTTTAGTGATTTTATATAAACAACCTAAACAAATTTATTCGTGATAATTCGTGCATTCGTGGCCAAGTACATTCGCGCGGCAATAATCACGCATGAAAAGACGCCACCGCACCTTCCACCTCTTTCTTCGAATTGCCAATGAAAACGGCATCTCCGTTGATCATAAAAGGGCGCTTCAAAAAAGTATATTCTTCGAGCATGTATTTACGGTAATCGGCTTCCGTGAGGTTCATTTTGTCTAATCCCAAACCGCGGTATTTCATGGCTCGTTTGGAGAAAAGCGCTTCGTAGGAACCTACTTTTTCTTTCAACCAATCCAAGGTTTTTTCATCAATATTGTGCTCTTTGATATCTTGCAATTCAACGTCTTTTCCCGGATTGATTTCTTTCAAAATCTTCTGGTTGGTACTGCAAGAACTTAGGTGAAAAATCTTTTTCATGGATTATTTGTTTTGCATGTATTCTTTGTTCTTCTTACGATCTTCCTCGGAACCTGTATTGCAACCGTTGGATTTCTGTTTGAACAAGAAAATGAATTTCGCTTGGAAGGTAACAGGCCAATACGTAGATGAAAACCAGTGAAGCGTTGGACTTCCTTTGTCCCATTCGTACATTCCCAATATGGGCGCTTTGACGCCAGGAATAAAATAACTTCCTCGTTTTAGTCGGATACCAAAACCTAGTGAAGAATTCAGCTGCGCGACAAAAGGGTTTTGAAAACGTTCATTTATTGGAAAATGTATGCCCGTATACGTTCGATTTCCTCCGCCAAGTTGATAATCGAAGTTGGCGCCAATACCAAAGTCAATGAAATAGCGCAATTTGGAAGTCAAATAAAATAATTTGTGTACGGATATTTTCGCGCTTCCGTAGAAATTGTAAAAGGCTCCCGTTCCAGATTCAGTACTAAGAATGTTTGTCCCTGTCGCATCGGTGTAATTCACGGTTGTCTTCTCTTTTCCTCCGTATAAATTCATTCCTAGTCCCCAATCCCAATAAGACATGAGTCGATAGGGATTTCCAAACAAATTCACTTTCGGTGCTTTTAACGGAAAGTGCGCCATTCCCACTTGTGCTGAGAAACCAATTCGGCCGGTAGGATTCACATTGTAATTGAATCGCTGACCATTCATGCTAGAATCTGCTTGTAGCAAAGCGTCTGATTTTTTTGTAAAGGTATAATTCGGTCCGAAGGAAAATTGGATGCCGCGGGGTTGGAAATTGCTAAAATCTTGCGGCCCGCCAAACAAATCTTTGTGCTTTTTGCCACGAGGATTCAAATTCTTCTGAGCGAAAAATCCACCCGAAAAGGAGAGTATCAGGGAAATAAGAAGGAGTTTATGCATGAGCTTTTTCTTTGTCTAATAATTCTTTTATCTTTTCTATAACGAGTACATCGTCCCAAATGTTATGAATGTCCGGAATTTCCATGATTCGGTCCATAATAGCCCGTTGACGATTACCGTGTTCCAACGCTTCCGCATACGGTGTTTGAGAGAACGTAACACGAGAATACAACGGCAACCAAAGATTTGGGTACAGTTTCGTAAACTTCGATTCAATTTTTTTGCGCAACAAGAAATCTGGATCCGCTGTTTTGTCGCGCATTTCAATGTAGTTGTACAAAGCCAAATCAGCAATCGCTTGACCGTTTTTGTAATGTTTTTCTGAGAAATCCACCATCAAATTGGTCCAATTTCCTCCTCTTTCTTCATACATTTCGTTGAATACCGTACAATCCTGGAAACCTGCATTCATTCCTTGTCCGTAGAAAGGAACGATGGCATGCGCCGCATCGCCCAACAACAAAATATCGTCGTTGTACTGCCATGGATCACATTTCACGGTCATCAAGTGACCCACCGGATTTTCATTGAAATTTTTCAACAAATTTGGAATCAACGGCAAGGTATCTGGAAATACTTCTTGGAAGAACGCCATGATTTTTTCATCCGAATTCAAACTCTCGAATGAAACTTTTCCTTCGACCGTTAAAAACAAAGTACAGGTAAAACTGCCATCAATGTTTGGTAAAGCAATCATCATGAATTCGCCTCTTGGCCAAATGTGTAAACAATCGTTTTCAATTTTGTGGGTTCCATCTGCATTCGCAGGAATTTCCAACTCCTTGTAGCCATGACCCAAATAACTTTGTTGGTAATTGAATCCTGTTGTGCGTTGCATACGGCCACGAATCGCTGAGAACGCACCATCGCACGCGAAAAGTTTGTCAAACTGAAACGTTTCCACTTCTTTGTTCGCGTTTTGCATCACCACGGTATTGGTGCGCAAGTCTACGTCTTTGCATTTCAAGTCAAACAAATACTCGATGTTGGGGTAATGTTCCGCTTCGTTCATCAACGTTTGGTTCAACAAACCTCGTGAAACCGAATAAATGGCTTCATTGTCCAAACCATAAGGCTGGTACGTCAAATTTCCTTCCACATCGTGCATGCATCGACGGTACATCGGCAAGGCAATCGTTCTGATTTTGTCAGAAACACCTGCCAAATCCAAGGCTTTCCAACCTCGATCCGACAGCGCCAAATTGATGGATCGGCCGCCGATGAATTCTGACTTTCTTCTGTCCGGACGATTTTCCAATACTTGTACTTGGTAGCCTTTTTTCGCCATCAAAATGGCTTGTAAACTCCCAACCAAACCAGCACCTACGATTGCTATTTTTTTCATATTTATTCAATTACGAATTACGAATTGTTGAATTACGAATTTGGTAGACCATAATTCGTAATTCACACATTCGTAATTGTATACATTTATCTATTTTTCCAGTGCTCCGAAAAGCGGGTTTTAAAATGAGGTTGCTGCGCTCGTTGGTTCAGTTTTCGTTGATGAACCAGGTTGCTTACCCGCCACAAGACAATTCCGGCAATTAATACGGCGATGGTTTGTATCCCCAAATTGGAATACGTCATCGAATGATCCAATTCACCAGCGTATTTAGCTTGTATAAGGGTTTGCACATTCATTTTATTGTAAACCTGGAATTTCTACCATTTCGTTCGTATCTATTGAATAGTCAACACCTTCAACTTTGAAACCAAATAGGTTAAAGAAGTCCAAATCGTATCCTTTCAAATCTCCGATTGCTGGCAATGTTTCTGTTGTAGCTTGCGGCCACAAAGCCAAAACTTTTGCTTGCACGTCTGCACGCATTTCCCAATCATCGATTCGAATTCTTCCTTTGTCATCCAATTGCAGGTCATTGGCATACAATCGATCGTTGAATAAACGAACAATTTGTTCGATACAACCTTCGTGAATTCCTTCTTCTTTCATCACTTTGTACAGCAAAGAAATGTACAACGGAATAACCGGAATGGCTGAACTTGCTTGTGTAACCAAGGCTTTGTTTACGGAAACATACGCATTTCCACCAATGGATTTTAAACTATCGGTGATTTTAAATGCTGTTGCCTCTAAATGATCTTTCGCTGCACCAATGGTTCCTTTTCGATAAACTGCTTCTGTTAATGTTGGCCCGATATATGAATAGGCAACTGTTTTACAATCGTTGGACAAAAGGTCTTGGGCTTTCAATTCATTGATCCACATTTCCCAGTCTTCACCGCCCATTACCGCAATCGTGTTTTCGATGTCTTCTGGTGTACATGGTTCGATTGAAATATTTTTTACTTCACCAGTATGGAAATCTACCGTTTTGTCGGTAAATGTTTTTCCGATTGGTTTCAAAACCGATTTATGTAAAACTTCTGTTTTTGGGTGTTTTCTTACCGGCGATGCCAAACTGTAGATGACCAAGTCAATTTTCCCCAAGTCTTTTTTAATCAATTCCGCCGTTTGCGTTTTTATTTCGTCTGAAAACGCATCTCCGTTGATACTTTTTGCATACAAACCTGCCTTGTTTGCTTCCACTTCAAAAGCAGCAGAATTGTACCATCCTGGCGAAGCCGTTTTACCTTCAGCTGGTTCTTTTTCAAAGAAAACACCAATCGTTGCCGCTCCAGAGCCAAATGCGCTCGTGATTCTTGACGCTAAGCCAAATCCCGTGGAAGCTCCAATTACCAATACATTTTTCGGTCCGTTTGCTACGGGTTTTGATTTTGCATAATCAATTTGCGTCAATACATTTTTCTCGCACCCTGTTGGATGTGCTGTTAAACAAATAAATCCTCGTGTTCTTGGTTCTATGATCATCTTTATATTGTTTTTATTCTAAAATTATACTTTCTATTATTTGTCCAAATCGATAAGCGTCTTCAAATGAATTGTACAACGGTGCTGGCCCGATGCGAATCACGTTGGGTTCCCGCCAATCGGCAATGATTCCTGCTTCCCACATTTTATCAAAAAGTGCTTTTCCCATTCCTTGAACCAATATGGACAACTGGGCGCCACGTTTTGTTTGTTCGCGAGGTGTAATAATTTCAAAGGAACATTTTTCGCTGTGCTTCTCGGTAATTTCATCGATGATGAATTCAATGTAGGCTGTCATTAAATCTCGTTTGGCAAAAATTTTATCCATCCCTGCTTCTTCGAAAATATCCAAACTTGCTAAGTGAGCTGCCATTCCTAAAACCGGGGCATTGCTCAATTGCCAACCTTCGGCACCGCGCATCGGATCAAATTGAGGTTCCATCAAAAAACGTCGTTCTTTGTTGTGTCCCCACCAACCCGCAAATCGAGGCAATTCCGTGTTGTAGGCGTGTTTTTCGTGTACAAACATCCCTGAAACTCCTCCTGGAGAAGAATTCATGTATTTGTAGGTACACCAAGCAGCAAAATCTACTCCCCAATCGTGCAGTTTCAATTCTACGTTTCCAGCAGCATGTGCCAAATCCCAACCAACAACGGAACCAACCGCATGTCCAGCGGCAGTAATGGCTTGCATGTCGAATTTCTGACCGGTGTAATAATTCACGCCACCAATCATCACCAAAGCCAATGTGTCGCCTAGTTCGTTGATTTTGGCAATAATATCTTCTTCGTGCAACGTATATTCTCCTTCACGCGGAAACAATTCAATTAAGTTTTCTTTAAGATCCAACTCATGAAATTTCACTTGGGATTGCAAAGCATATTGATCGCTTGGGAAAGCTTTCCCTTCACAAAGTATTTTCGTTCGTTTTCCTTCCGGACGATAAAATGAAACCATAAGCAAGTGCAAATTGGTCGTCAACGAATGGGTGATTACCACCTCTTCATTTTTTGCGCCAACCACTTTCGCTGCCTTTTCAGTCAAAAATTCATGATAAGAAACCCATGGTTTTTTCGCTAGAAAATGACCTTCTACGCCATATTTTTGCCAAGCGTCTAGTTCTTCCTGAATATAGGAAGCTGTTGTTTTCGGTTGTAAACCCAAGGAGTTTCCCGTGTAATAAACCGGCTCAACCTTGGTAAAAGTTGGAAAATAAAATTTATCTCTGAAGGAACGCAACGGATCGTGTTGATCCATTTTTTGAGCGAATTCTAGAGAGTTTTCAAAGTTTTGCATTTTGCATTTATTTTGGTCAAAAGTACGGAAATCAACCCGTATTTGCGATGAAAAAACGAAATTTCACATGAGCTGGATTTCATCGATCCAATCTATTTTATCTGTGTTTTCCGCTCATCTCAAACACTATTTCACCACCATTTACAAGAGCGCTGTGCGGAAGATTGGTGCCTTTCAATTCTTTTCCGTTCACCAAGACTTTCTGCACATATACATTCGGTTTACTCTGGTTTTTCGCAATAATCGTTAGTTTTTTGCCGTTTTCGAGGTGAATTGTCGCTTTTTTGACCATTGGACTGCCCAACGCATATTCAGGAGAACCTGGCGTAACCGGATAAAAGCCCAAACTACTGAACAGGTACCAAGCACTCATTTGGCCCGCATCGTCGTTGCCGCAAAGTCCATCCACTTTTGGCAAATACATCGTTTCCATGATCATTCTGACGCGCGCCTGAGTTTTGTACGCATCGTTGGTCCAATTGTACAAATACGGAATGTGGTGACCCGGTTCGTTGCCGTGCACATAATTTCCAATCATGCCATCGCGGGTAATGTCTTCGTGATTTTCAATGTATTTGTCATCAATTTCCATGGTGAAAAGCGAATCCAAATGCGCACTAAAACGATCTTTTCCACCCATCATACCAATCATTTTATCCAATTTATGGGGAACATACAAACCGTAATTCCACGCATTTCCTTCAATAAAACCTTGTCCATACGTATCCAAGGGATCAAAATCTTTTCGGAACGATCCATCCGTCAATTTCGGCGCCATGAAGCCAATCGATTTGTCGTAGACATTGTTGTAATATTCGGAACGAAGCAAAAATTCTTGCTCAACTTTTTTGTTGTTGGCTTTGTTGGCAATTTGGGCGATACACCAATCGTCGTAGGCATATTCCAAGGTTTTGGAAACAGCAGAATGGCTCAAATCGTCCGGAATGTATTTCAATTTCATGTAATACTCCAAGCCGTCGAAATACGGAACTTTGGCCGTTTCTTCAGAAGCTTTTAATGCCCGTTGTGGATCAAAATCTCCCACTCCTTTTGCCATCGCATCGGCAATAACGGAAACGGCATGGTAACCAATCATGCACCAATTCTCATTGGCATAATGGCTCCAAATCGGTAACATATGATGAACACTTTGTTCTTGGTGAGCGAGCATGGATTTAATCATGTCGTTGTTGCGCGTGGGTTGTATGATGTTGTACCATGGATGCAATGCTCGATACGTATCCCAAAGCGAGAAAACCGTGTAATTGGTGAATCCATCGGATTCGTGTATGTTTTGATCCAAACCCAAGTATTTTCCGTCTACATCTTCGTACAAAATTGGACTTAAACTGGCATGATACATGGCTGTGTAGAAATTGATTTTATCCTCTTCCGTCAAGGTTTCTACTTCTACTTTGGACAATTCTCGGTTCCATTTTTCTTTTGTTTCAGCATGTGTTTTTTCAAAATCCCAATGAGGAATTTCAGTATTCAAGTTGTTCATCGCGCCTTCCGTACTCACCGAAGACAAGGCCATTTTTAGTTCAATGGTTTCTCCCTCTTTTGTGTCAAAATTGAAATAAGCACGTATGTCTCTTCCTGCCATTTCTGGAAAATTTTCCGCTTCGTTGAATCGACCGTAAAAGCCATTGTAGCGCGCATTGTCGTACTTTTTGTGGCCGTAACTCTTGAACGGTTTTGAGAATTTCAGGGCAAAATATTGTTTTCTCGTTCGCGCCCACCCTCTCGTTTGACGATACCCAACCACCGTTGAGTCATTTTCCACCCGAATGAAAGTCCAAACATTTTTGTCCTTGTGATGATACACGTTGTAAACCATGTCCAAAACGATGTGCGCTTCTTCCGATTTCGGGAAGGTATATCGATGATATCCTACTCGTTCGCTGGCTGTCATTTCGGCTTGAATCGCGTAGGTTTCTAAATCCACGGCGTAGTAACCTGGAGATGCTTTTTCTGTGTCGTGCGAAAATTTGGAATAAAATCCTTTGGAACCATCTTCGTTTTTCAACGGTTCCAAATTCAAAGCGCCAGTTGTGGGCATCACCAAAAAATCGCCTAAATCAGAATGACCGGTTCCGCTTAAATTGGTGTGCGCAAAACCCAAAATGGTAGAATCTTTGTTTTGATAACCAGCGCAGTATTCATATGTTTCGGGGTTGTAATTATTCTCCTCATCGAACATTACTTGCCAGTTGGTTTGCGGACTCAGTTGCACCATGCCAAACGGCGCTGTTGCTCCCGGAAAAACATGACCCATTTTGGCCGTGCCGATTAAAGGATGAACAAATTGTGTGTAATCGGTTGGTTTATCCATGGTTTCGATTTTGTTTTCTAGTTGACAAGCGCCTAATAGAAACGCCATTATCAAATACAATTGACTGTTTTTCATATCCTAAATGTAATATTTTACCTGTGTTTATCATGATAAGACACGCAATTTCGATAGAAAATGTTCGATGTGAAAATCTTTATGAACGCAGCGTTTCAAAACAAAAAGCGGCAACTGCTTCTAAACAATTGCCGCCTTCGCTATTCCTTTTTTCTGTTATCTACTTACAAGCAAGGAGTTGATTTTGCTTTCCCAATTGGCTAGAAGCTGCACTTCACCTTGCAAATCCGTCTGTTCATCGGCATTGTACAATTCCAATTTTTCGTGCACGCCTTTTTGGATTTTATCGGTGAAAATCAATTGCAATTTTTGAATTCTTGAAGAACCATCGTCTAATTGGTTCAACAAATGTTCTGCTTTGCAAGCGATCATTTTTGTCAAATCTACGGCTATGCGTCTTTCTTTGTGACTTCCTTTTTGGTAATAAAAAAGCTGTAAATTGCTTTCGTCCCATCCGATGATTGCGTCGCCACAAACTTCATAATTGGTGACGCTACTACTTTTGCCTTCTGCTATTTTCTTTAGTGAAAACAATAGTTGGTCTCTTCTTTTTTTACGGTTTTGTGCCATTAGAGCAAATGGTACAACGCAGGCAGCCAACATAACCATGCCCACAATAAAGGTTCCTAAATCCATTTTTGATTTTTTTTCTAAACTAATTCTTCGTTGAAATTCTCTCACATGGAGAACTTCCTTATTCAATGCTGTACTTTACAGCGAAAAGAAAAATAGATTACCAAAAATGGTGGTGCGGAAACAGTTGGTCGCTGTGACTTAATAAAATCAGTTGGTTTTGCCAATCAAAAGCATATTGATTGAAACGACAGAGCGCTGATTGAGCGCCGATTTTTTTCCGGTGACTGAACCCGTCCGTTGGATTCGGTGTTTTTTCGGGAAAATGGTTTTGACCTGTTCCATTTATTACCTCAATTTGCGCAACAACCGTTTCAATTGAAACCGATTGGATGCCCTTTGTGTAATTTTTCAAAGCCGTTTCCTTGTTCGGGCTGACATGAATTTCAGCATGAGCAGCAAAACCCAAGGCAACACTGTAGAGTGCGACAAAAAGGACGGTTACTAAAAGATACTGGAACTGTTTCACGGTGTAAATGTATGCAGTTAATTGACTCTTGTTTCCGTTTTAAGAAAAATTGTGTCTGAAATTGATGGATGTTAATTCTATAAGAAACAATGTCATATTTGAATCAAGACCCAAATTGCTCAATAAGTTGATCGCAAATCATTTTGCAGGCGGACTCTAACATATAAAATTCATGCTGTTGTGCAAAATGGATCTCGGGATAAATTTCCAATGCTTCAAACCATTCATCTTGCGGTCGATTTACATCTTGGTCGCCAAAATGCAAGGCTATTTCGCAAGTAGGTTTTTGGTATTCTTTCCTCAATCGCGTTGAAGAAACAGCAGTCAAACTAATTGTGGGTAAACCCTTCAAGGCTGCTTTCCAAGCAATCGTTCCGCCAATACTAAAAGCCAAAACGATTGTTTTCTTTTTTTCCAAATTCAACAAGGCCTGCACAGCTCGGTCAATTCCACCCTGTACAAAAGCGGCATGAATTTCGGCGGCGAATGAATCTTGGGTTGAAATTCCGGCCAAAGCAGCAACATCGTAGTAAACACAATTAAAATGCGGTTCCAATTGCTCCAAATACGACTGAATCCACTCGCTTTGCTGTTGGACCCACAAATCCGAAAGAAGCACCAAACGCTGCTTTTTCATTCATTTACTTTTTAGCGAAATTACGAAACCAATACGATGCATCAACGCTTGCAAAAAAAAAACAGCTCCTAAAAAGGAGCTGTTTTAAAGATTATTCCTTAATAAAACTATTGTTGAAAATCTGTTCTCCGCTTCCGTTCAGCACTTTTACAAAGTAATACCCTTTTTTAAGGGCATCCGTCGCAAAGACGAGTTGATTGCTGCTTGCATTGATTCTTTCAACGCTACTGGTAACATTTCTACCGTACAAATCCGTGAAAGTAATCGTCCAATCGTTTTCAATCGCATCGGCAAACTTCACTGTGATATCTCCGTTTGTTGGATTCGGATAGAGCTCCACCTTTCCTTCTCGAACAACACTAATCGTTTTAGAATATTCAAACGTACCGTCGAAATCAATTTGTTTCAAGCGATAATACGCCAAAGTATGATTCACCTCATAATCATCAAAAGAATACGTGTTTCCGGTTGTTGAATTACCCGCACCTTTCACGCTTCCAATCGTTGTAAAATTGATGCCATCTTCCGATTTTTGCACAACAATAACATCACTATTGATTTCAGAAGCCGTACGCCATTTGAGTCGGTTCATGCGGGTGTCTGCTACGCCGGTAAACTCAATTAATTTGATGGGTAGTACACCTGTAGCGGTCCACCCACTAATAGAAAAATAACAATTCGCACCCGCCCAGCCATCAATCATGAGATAATAAGTTTGACCAACGGTTAATCCAGTGGCTGTAATCGTTCCCAAAGTGTTGCTGTTTCCTGGATTATAGCAGTTCGATTTGGCAACAGGATCTAAACAACAGCCCGTAGATGTATTGAAGCTATAAACTTGGGCTTGTATTCCATCGTCGCAACCGGATACTGACGTAATTGGAAAAGTAGCGGTGGTTGATGATGCAACAAATTTATACCAAGAGTTGTTTTGAATTGTTCCACAAAAAACAGATTCTACGTTATCTGGATTATCATAGGTATACAAGGCCGCTGTAGCGCTTCCAAAAAATCCCGGACTTGATGTTAAGGTTGCTGCGCCTTCGCAATAATCATTGGTTGTATTGGCGGAGCAATCTGTAGCATAGACACAAATATCAAAAGTCATTGTCGAATTATTGTTTGTTCTCCACAAACGAATGAAAATTGTATCTCCTGGCGACCATCCTGTGGTAGTCATCGCCAGGTTATTATTTGAATTCGTACAACTGATAAAGGTTGGATTGTAGCATGGTCCGCTATAAATTGCCATTCCACCATTTTCAGACAAATCTGCCTCAGTTATCAAATCACCATTGCTTCCTGGTGGCACAACGGCGCTATACCATACATCATCATTGTTATTATAGGTTGCACACCCTGGAGAAGGTGCAGGGATTCCACTTGGGGTGGCAAATGACGTTGTCCCCGAAATAGGATTACAATTCGCACCAACTGTCAAGTTATAAGCGCTACAAGGATTGTCATTAGGTTCACGGACACATAAATCAAAAGTTATTGACGAATTGCTGCTTGATCTCCATACACGAATAAAAATAGTATCTCCAGGCGTTAATCCCGTAGGAAGAAGGGTTGCGGTATTAGATGAAGTTGTGCAGTTGATATACGTTAAATTTCCACACAATCCGCTATACAATGCGATACCAAGGGTATTATTAGTTGGTGTTCCTTCCACTATCAAAGCACCCCCAGCCGGCACCACGGCGTTGTACCAAACATCATCATAATTGTTATAACTGCAATTAGGAGATGGAACGCCGGTTGTTGCACTAGCATTCGCGGTCGATCCAGTGATAGGAAAACAACTCGTTCCTACTGGCAGGTTTATCGCGCTGCACGGTTCATCGTTAAAATTGCGCACACAAATTGTCCCATTTAGGCTATTACTGGTACTTCTTCTTATGATTTGTATATAATAGGTTCCTCCGATTGTCAAATTATTTACAGTAAATGAAGTTGAATTGTTATTTGTATAACTACAACCCACAGCATTCGTACCTGTGCAGTCAGGCCAAACAGTTATCCATCTATTACCAGTCCCCGTTTCATCAATAATAGCTGTTGTTGCAGTTGCGACAAAACTATACCAGCCATCGTATTGATAGTTCCCAGTCGATGTGCTACAACCTGGACCTATACCGGAAAAAGTATTATTTGCAGATGAAAAGAAATAATAGGTTGGATTACAGGCGGTTGTTACAGTTGACAAAGCAATTGCCGTTGCGCAGGTATTTCCCGGTGCAAAATTGTACACGCAAATTGTACCCGTCATCGTGGATGACGTGCTAATGATTTGAACATAGTACGTTTGGCCATTTGTCAAACCCGTTAACGTTAAACTGTTCGCTCCACTCGAAGTGTTACAGGCCAATTGACCCGATGTGCAAGCCGACCAAACCGCCAAAGTGTTATTTCCGCTGGCTGTAATGTCAACAATCGTGGTGTCGTTTGAAGCAACAAAACTATACCATTGGTCAAAAACATAGGCTCCACTTGTGCCCGTTGCACAAGTTGGTATTACACCTGAGAAATTAAAAGGTGGTGAAAGGGTGAAGTTGGTGGTATTGCAACTGGTGGTTACAGTTGGTACGGGTAAAGGCGACGAACAATAATTCCCTAAAGGAGGTTGTGCAATACAAATACTGCCTGAAAGAGTACTGTTGCTGGAATTGGGTTCTTGGTAAATTTGTACATAATAAGTATCCCCTGGCACTAAGACAGTCATCGTAATGTTGATTGGGACATTGGCCGCTGCATTTGAACAAAACAATTCAGTTCCATTCATGCAAAGAGTCCAGACCGAAACTACTCGGTTGTAATTGGCTAAATCACTTAGTTGCAACGTGTCGTTGTTGGCTACAAAACTATACCATCCATCCAACTCATTTATTCCTCCTGGAGGTGTGCCCGGAGTCCAAGGCGTACAACTCGGAACAATACCCGTAAAATCATAGGTACTAGCACTCATCGTATAACTGGTTGGGGTGCAGGAAGTGCCAACTGTCAGGTTGGCTGGTACTCCTGTGCAGCTGTTGCTGGGACCTGTGGGAGCAGGGGTGTTGTTTACTAGACAAATTGTGCCGGCTATATTTCCGCTCGAATTATTTCTTTGAATTCTGATGTAATAGGTTGTTGACAATGATAATCCACTTAAGATTTGATTAATTGTTCCACCACCGGGAGCATTAAAACAATACAAAGAGGTAGTTGCGGCACAACTTGCCCAAATAGAGACATTATGACTATTTGGTGCCGATTCATTTATGGAAATTGTTGTTGCAAACGACGGCGTAGTAAACTTATACCATCCTTCATAATAACCTTGTCCACCACAACCCGGCAATGAAGTTGGGGAATTATAAGTGGTTGAATTCATGCTGTAATTAGTCGTTGCACAAGTAGGATTTACATTAAGCGAAACCGCACCAGCACAGGTAACTCCAGGATTTTGAGCAATCCCTAAAAAACTCAAAAGCACGGCAAAAAACGAGAATAAAATTTTTGATTTCATAACGGGTAGAGATTAGTTTCTTACTTTGATTTGTCCGTATTCTTCTTTGAAAATATGCATAACCGTCAATTTGGTTATTTGAGCCGTGAATACAACCGTGAATTCGCTGGCTTCGTAATTGTACACCACACTGACAAATTTCGTAGAATCTGCTTCCAATGTTGAAACAAAGGCATGAAGTTGGGCATAGTTGTTTGCACTAGTAACTTCTGCGTAAATGATAACCGTATCATTCGCTTGTTGTTTTACCAAACAAATTGGTTCTTTTTCTGTGGGATGATTGCTTGCAAAAGCAACTGAAAAAAAAGTGAGAAATAAGAGGGAGAGAGTTGTGTTTTTCATGATATGCCGAGTTATATTGTATCAATATAATACAAATATACTACTGTTTCATGATTCTACAAAATTTACAGTATCAAACAGTTAACCCGCTTTGGGTACTCTCATTGATTTATTAAGGGACCATCTCCGTATTTTTCAGCTAAACCGTCCTGTTTTAATTCTTTTGAAATAGCCTTTTTTCCAATAAATACAAGCGTTTCAAAGGGTTTTTCAATCCAATTTCTGGCATTGCCGTCAACCATTTAGTGTGTTGTTTTGATATTAACAAGCAAAATAATCGAACCAAAAAAACTAAAAGCTACCTTATAATAGACGAAATTTCACCCATTTTGACCTTTAATTCAGCTTATAAAAGGACTATAACTCGATATGAATTATTTTCTTTTACTCTTTAATAAAACTCGAATTAAAAATCTGTTCTCCATTTCCGTTCATCACCTTCACAAAATAATAGCCTTTTTTCAACTCGTCCGTGGCAAATACCATTTGATCCTGACTAGCTTGCCTTTTTTCAATGGAATTCGTCACGTTTCTGCCATACAAATCGGTAAAAGAAATGGTCCAATCTACGGCAATCGGGTCCGCAAATTTCAGGGTGATATCCCCTTTTGTTGGGTTGGGAAACAATCCCATTTTTCCTTCTCGAATGACGCTAATGGTGTTGGAATACTCAAAAGTTCCGTCGAAGTCAATTTGCTTCAACCGATAATAGGCTACCGTTTGGTGGATGTCAAAATCTTCAAAAGCGTACTTGTTTTCTGTCGTTGAATTCCCCGCTCCTTTCACACTTCCAATCGCTGTAAAATTGATGCCATCTTCCGATTTTTGCACCACCATCACATCGCTGTTGATTTCAGAAGCCGTGCGCCATTTAAGCAGGTTCGTTCGACTTTCCGCTTCACCCGTAAATTCAATTAATTTGATTGGTAATACACCAATTGCCGACCAACCCGAAATCGAAAAGCTACATTGGTCATTGTTCCAACCATCAATCATTAGATAATAAGTCTCTCCTATGGTTAAGCCTGTTGCATTAATAATAAATGCATTGGTATTTGCATTACTCACACAATTTGACTTAGAAATTGGATTCGTGCAACATCCATTAACAAAATCAAACGAAAATACTCGCGCCTGAATACCATTTGAACAACCTTGTCCAAATGCAGCCGAAAAATTAAAATTATGATTCGCAGAAGTCGCTGTAAAAGAATACCAAGAATTGTTCTGAATTGTTCCACAAGAAAAAGGCACTTCCACATCGCCTGGGTTATCATTCGTATACAAGTTGGTGTTGCTTCCAAAATTAGCAGAAGCATTCTGTGTTAAGGTAGCTGCACCTTCACAAAAATCATTTGTCGTATTTGAAGAACAATTCGGCGTATGAACACATAGATCAAAAGTCATATTAAGTCCGCCGCTATTACTCGTTTTCCACAAACGAATAAAAATGGTGTCTCCAGGTGTCAGCGCCGCTCCTATATAATTGTAGTTGGATATTCCTGTACTAGCCGTATTCACATTACAAGCAATCTCGGTTACTGAACCACAAGTGCCACTATAAATTGCCATAGCCGTGCTTGCAGTTGACAAATTACTCGTTTCAAATATCAAATAACCCATCGCAGGTACCACCACTTTGTACCAGGCATCTTGACCAAAATAACCCGCACAAGAAGGAGCAGTAACACCACTGTTCGTTAAACCATTTGTTTGACCCGCAGTTGTTATACAGCTTGAATTAACAGTTAAACTTTTTGCAGTACATGGGGTGTCGTTTGGCGAAAAAAGACAAATTGTACCTGTTTGACTGTTAGAGCTAGTCCCTGAGCGTCTATGAATTTGCAAGAAATAAGTAACGCCTGGAGACAATGTGGTTACTGTTAAATTAAGTGTGCTTCCGGAAGCAGCATAAGCACAACCCTTTTGTGTCCCGCCACCACAACTCGTCCAAATAGATACTGCTCTATTTCGGTTAGCTGTTTCGGTAACCTTGACTGTTGATGAAGTGGCCACAAAACTATACCAACCATCTGTTAAATTTGAACCTGGAGTCGCGCAAGTTGCAGAAACAAGTCCTGTGGCCGTAAAGCCCCCAGACAATGTATATGAGTTTGTGATACAATTTGTATTTACCGTAAGTGCCGGCACGCCTGTACAAGCATCACTTGGATTGATTTGGGCAAAGCCGCCAAAACTCGTAATCACACAAAAAAACGCCGTTATGACAATTGATTTCAATGCGTGAGAGATTTCGTTTGCTGCTTTGTATTTACCCCTTTGCTTTCTTAGCAATTCAAATCTGGTCGCCATGGTAATGAGAGAGGTGTCGTGAATCGAATGTTCAGTTGCGTTTTCAATTTGCATTTTTTGATCACAAACAGGTGTGCTGTCACTCTTATTAATTCCGGAAAAACCTGCCACTTTCAAGCAAAGAAACAAAGGGGAGAGTATTGTTTTTATCATAAGATGTAGAATTCAAAGTGTAGTTAATTATTCAATAAAAACATACGTATATTTTCGGAAAGCGGTTTGCAACAAAGTAAAAATTAAATGCCGCCGCAATTTGCAAAAAAACTTGTGTTTTTTACAAAGCAGTTTGACACACAAACTGTATCAACAATCCAAAAAAACTATATTATTTCATAAAGTAGTTGAACACAAATAGAACATATACTTGTCTTCATTTCGAGGTAAAAGTAAAACTGTTTTTTAGTATTTCAAAATCTTTTTTTTAAATTGTTCTTTGCATTCTATTTGACAAAATTTACGACTTCTAATGTTGTACACTTTATGTTATAAACTCCTTCCTTGTTCCTTTCAAATTCTTACTTTTGTACTTGCTTTGAAGGTATTCCAAAATTGGAGTTTTGTCCTATTTCCTTCTCGGTAAAAAAGCGATTAACGATAGAAATTATGACAAGCAAAATCAAACGATCCAATTCAGAAGCTCTTTTTGAAACCGCCAAAACCTATTTTCCTGGAGGGGTGAACTCACCTGTTCGTGCCTTTAAATCGGTCGACGGTGCGCCTTTGTTTATGAAAAAAGGAGCTGGCGCGAGAGTTTGGGACGAAGACGACAACGAGTTTATTGATTTTTGTTGCTCGTGGGGGCCGTTGGTTTTGGGTCATCGAAATGAAGGCGTTTTTCAAGCGGTGGTACAGGCCATGGACAATGGTTCCAGTTTTGGCGCTCCTACGCGATTGGAAAGTGATTTGGCGGAATTGATTTTAAGCAATAACCGTTTCATTGAGAAAATTCGGTTTGTTTCATCGGGAACAGAAGCCGTGATGAGCGCTTTGCGTTTGGCGCGTGGTCACACGGGGAAAAATAAAATTTTAAAATTCGAAGGTTGCTACCACGGACACGTAGATGCCATGTTGGTGAGCGCAGGAAGTGGTTTGGCTACTTTTGGCACCTCGTCTTCGGCTGGAGTTCCTGAAGTCTTGGCCAACGAAACCTTGGTTTTGCCTTTGAATCACATCGATGCTTTGCGGGCTTGTTTTGAAGAACACGGTCACGATATAGCGAGTGCCATCATCGAACCGATTCCGGCGAACAATGGCCTTTTACTACAAGAAAAAACATTCCTTTTGGAGTTGCGCAAACTGTGCACAGAATACAAGGTTTTGCTTCACTTCGATGAAGTCATTTCGGGTTTCCGTGTTGGATTTGAGGGCGCGGCTGGTTTGTACGATATTGCACCGGACATTGTCACGTATGGAAAAATTATCGGTGGTGGTTTGCCCGTTGGTGCGTATGGCGCTAGCAAAGAAATCATGCGCATGGTTTCTCCGGATGGACCCGTTTATCAAGCTGGAACCTTGAGTGGAAATCCCGTTGCGATGGCTGCGGGAATCGCGCAATTGAAAGAATGCGTGAAACCTGGGTTTTACGAAGATCAACTGGAACGAACGCTCTACTTTGTTACGGCAATCAACGAACATGCAAAAGTGAAAGGTTTTGATTTTCAAATCGTAACGGTAGGTTCCATTTTCTGGTTATCCTTTGATGGCCAAACGACCATTCGTGAAAGTGCGCGAATCAACGCCGACATGACGGGTTTCCGAAAAATATTCAACGCATTGTTGGACAGAGGAATTTACATCGGCCCAAGCGGGTACGAAGTTGGTTTTATCTCACAAGCCCACACGAAAGAAGTTTTGGATATCGCCATCGCTGCTTTCTGTGATGCTTTGGACGAAGTGATGTAATCGTTTATAAAACCGGTTTTTCGAAACTTACTTCGAATAATTTGTTCCAATACTTCCCTGTTAGGTAGAACATTTTATTGGCTGGCGAATAGGCGATTCCGTTCAATACGTCTCCCCCATTCTGTCCCAAATTGGCCAATTCAGCGCAATTGATGGTGGCCAAAACTTTGCCGTTTTCCGGTTGAATGACAATGATTGCATTGGTCTGCCAAACATTCGCATAAATCAAACCGTCAACATATTCCAACTCGTTTAGATTGGCAATCGGTCCGTTGTTGTCATACACTTCAATGGTTTCAAGAATGGAAAAATCCGCTGGATTTCTTTTGGTCAATCGCTCCGAACCATTCGACATATATAAAAATTCACCATCGTTGCACAAACCCCAACCTTCTCCTTGGTAAATCATATCTTTTACTAGCGTCAACGAGTTTTTGTCGTACACAAAACATTTGCCTTCTGTATAAGTTAGTTGGTAGATTTTATCTTTCAAAATGGTAATTCCTTCACCGAAATAATTCGCGTCCAAGCCCATTTTTTTGGTGTAATTTCCAGAGGCTAAATCGATCATACCAACCAAGGTTTTTCCTTGTTTACCTGGATCGCCGGTTCCTTCGTACAGCGTTCCGTTGTTCCATTCCAAACCTTGAATAAAATGGGTGCTGTTGTGCGGAAAGGTTTTAGCAATTTTCACTTTCCACGATTCTGGCGAAATGTCTGAGACAATGCGCACCAAGCGATCGTCTGAAAACGTTTCACCATTTTTCAAGGTGGACAATAAACTGATGGATTTCGTGCCTAAACCATAAAAACCAGCGTTGAATTGGTAGGTTATTTTCCCTTTTGGATTCGTCCAAGTTTGAAAAATACTGTCGTTGTAGACCAAATCAATTTTAACCACCTCATCACTTTTCACTTCAAAGGTAATCGGAATCACATCGTTCCATTTCGTAGCCAAGTTTTCTTTAAAAGAAAAAAGTGCCGGAAATTCTTCGTCTTCTGAAACTGCATTTCCGCGATCGTTTCTCAGTATAGGAACAACCACCATCGAGGCAATCACCGCAATGATCAATCCGATAATCAGGTATTTTTTCATTTTTCTAGGCTCTTAAGGATTCGTCGGGCACTGATCTCACTATGAGAATCTTGGTATTTCACTTCGCCATCAACGAGCACGATGGCTTGCGGAGATTGGTGATAAATTCCTGTTTTTTCGGCAATCGCATTGGAAATGTCCCGGTGATTCAATAAATCCAGATACCAAACTTGGATATCCGTTTTGTCTGCAGGCCATTCGCTTTCCAATTGTCGTTTTGCCATGGCAGAAACAACACAACGTGTGCTGTGTTTAAACAACACGTGTTTTTCGCCCGTGCGGTCTTCCAAAATAGCATCTAGCTGATCCGTATCCGATAGATTTTTCCACAAAAGATTGGCTTTCACAACTGGTTTTTCGCTGTTTTCTTTGCCTTTTGAACTGAACCATCCCATAATTATCCTGCTGTAAATTGTTTTAAGAAACGAATGTCATTTTCACTGTACAAACGCAAATCGTTGACTTTGTATTTCAATTGGGTAATTCTTTCTATTCCCATTCCAAAAGCAAATCCACTGTATTCATTTGAATCAATGCCAGCAGCCTCCAAAACATTGGGGTCGACCATCCCGCAACCCAAGATTTCCAACCAACCTGTATATTTGCAAACGTTGCACCCTTTGCTATTGCAAATCGTACAGGAAACATCCACTTCGGCTGACGGTTCTGTAAATGGAAAATAGGATGGACGCAAACGAATTTGGGCTTTTTCCCCAAACATTTCTTTCGCGAAATACAACAAGGTTTGTTTCAAATCGGCGAAAGACACTTTTTTGTCGATGTACAAGCCTTCGATTTGATGGAAAAAACAATGTGCTCTGGCAGAAATGGCTTCGTTTCGGTACACTCTTCCTGGAGAAATGGTCCGAATAGGTGGTTTTGAATTTTCCATCACCCGCACTTGCACAGAAGACGTGTGCGTACGCAAAGCGATTTCTTCTTCTCCTTTTTCGATGAAGAAGGTATCTTGCATGTCTCGGGCAGGATGCTCGGGCGGAAAATTCAAGGCAGAGAAATTGTGCCAATCGTCTTCGATTTCCGGTCCTTCTGAAACACTGTAACCAATTCGAGCAAAAATTTCAATGATTTCACTGCGCACCAAAGAAAGCGGATGACGCGAACCGATGTTATGGTCCTCAGCCGGTCGACTCAAATCCAATTTAGAATCTGTATCTTCCGTTTGCGCTAAATTTTCTTTGTGCTTTTCATAAACGGCTTCCAAATCCATGCGCAATTGGTTCAACAATTGACCCACTTCTTTTTTCTCATCGTTGGCAACTTCCTTCAAATCTCCGAAAAGCTGCTTCATCACCCCTTTTGTTCCCAAATAGGCTATTCGAAAGGCTTCCAAAGTTTCAGCGCTTTTTACGGCTTCCGACTTCATTTTCTCCCGAATACTTGCAATTTTTTCTCTCATTTTCTTATTTGAACACCACTTGGTGTAATTTTCTTCGTTCTACGTGTAACTTTTCGTTTCACTTCTTTGTTTAAACCAACAAGAAGTAATAATTGCGAAGTTAAAGATTTTGAGGAAAATGGCATTCTTTAAAGGAATTTTAAAAAATAGTTTATCTTTGGTCGCACTGTTTTAATAAATAAAATGAAAAAATCACTTTATACAACTATGATGTTGGGCTTAATCGCCCTATCCATCGGCTTTTTGCAATCTTGTAAAAACAAAGATCCGTCGTTCGCGAAAATTTATGTTCGTAGTTCAAATGACCAATTGGTTGAAGGTGCAAAGGTTATTATCATCGGTGATATCGAAAATCAAACAAAAACATTTGCCTACGTTGATACGGTTTTGACCAACTCTTCTGGCTTTGCGCAATTCAACATGGAAAGTTATTTCGCTACGGCTACCGAAGACAATCCGGTGGGAGTTTTCGACGTTATTATCAAAAAAGGCGTTGATTACGGTGAAGCTGCTGGTTTTAGAGTTCGTATTCACAATACTTCTGTTAAAACAGTTTCATTCAATCCTTGATTCTGAATCTTATTTTCAACTGTCAATAAACAAATACCATGAAAAAATATTCTCTATTCTTTTTTATTCTTGCTTTCAGTGTCGCTACCATTTCGTTGATGGGGTGCAACAAGAAAAAAGATACCATTGCCAAAATTTATATCAGAAACTCTGCGAATGCTGTTGTTTCCGGAGCGAAAGTGATTCTTTACGGAGAATCTTCTGAGCCAGGACAACAAGGAAAAGTAAACGTGGGTGATACCACCATCAGCAATGCTGCCGGTGAAGCCATTTTCAACTTAAATGATTTGTATCAAAAAGGACAAGCTGGTGTGGCTGTTTTAAACATCTCTGCTAAAAAAAGCTTAGAAACCGGTAGTGGAATCATTAAAATTGTTGAAGAAGAAACCAACGAGGAAACGGTTTTTATTCAATAAAAAGCCATAACAAAATTATAAAGGCGGTCAATTGATCGCCTTTTTTTGTGTCCTTTATTTTAAAGCTGTGGTATCAAAACGCTTCACTTCAAAACGCACAAACAAATCTTCTTTGAACCATTCGCCATCTCGGGCATCTTTGATCGCCGTAGAGTGAAAATGTTGCTGGTAGGCAAAGTCTTTGGCGCTTTCCATGTTGTCCCAAACGCTAAACGTAATCGGATGCGAAAAATGCCATTCCCCCATGCCGGCAGAAAACAATCGTCCTTTGGCATTTTTTAAACTTTCATTCACCGGGTTGACGTGTTTCCAAAAACTGGGTATGTTTTTTAATTTAAGTTTTGCGCGTGTTAAAATGGCCACTTGCCCATTCGCTTCCACGTTCGGAGGTATCATTGGAAAGGGGTTTTTCCCGTCCCAAATTCCTCTGGACTGAAACGGAACCATTTCAAGTATGATTTCTTTGTAAGAAAGGGATTTTAATTTTCGGTGATAATAACTCTGGTTGACATAATTCGCCGCGTCTTCTTCGGTTTTCCAAATACTGAGCAAAGCGTATTGGCCCCAATTTGGTGTTCTAGAAAAACCAAGTCCAGCACCCGTTCCCAACAATTTTCCCACCAACATTCCTTTTCCTTTCAAGGGATTCATTTTTGAAAATCCCATGGTGCGAAAAGCAAAAAATTTATTCCAAAATCCGCGGATTTGGTAAAAATGGAGGGTGGTAAATGTGTTTTCAATCATGTTGAATAAACAACGTCTCCCTCATCCACCAAGTTTTCACCTTTCAATCGGAGGAAGAGTTGTATAAGAGCAACAACATCTTTTTCGCAATAAAGTTTAATTCGAGCCAAATCTTTTTCTTCATAATAGACGCGTGCTACATCTGCGCCAGAGATATCGTCTTTTGGCGTTGGGATTTTAAAAACATGGCAAAGCAAGGCCAGGGAAGTAAAGGCTTTGAAATCGCCGAATTTCCACAATTCCATGGTGTCTAAGTGCGGGATTTCCCACGGTTTTTTGCCTGCCAAATCCAAAATTTGTGGAATTCGAATGCCATTGATCAACATTCTTCGACAGATATAGGGAAAATCAAATTCTTTGGCGTTGTGTCCACACAATATCGGGAAACGCGAACCATTTTCTTCAATCAATTTGTTGAAGTTGTTTAACAAAGTTTCTTCGTCATCATGCGCGAAACTCTTCATGCGAATTTCTCGTCCGGTTCGGGTTTCATGCACAAAACCAACCGAAATACAGACAATTTTGCCAAATTCAGCAAATATTCCTCCTCTTTCGTCCCAAATGGTACTGTATTCTTTTTCGTCCGTTTTTTGAAAACGTGTTTTTTGTTCGAACAAATACTTTCCTTCTGGATCTAAATCCTCGTATTTGTATACTTGCGGTGCCGTCTCGATATCCAAAAATAAGATCTTCTCGACTGGTATTTTTTCTAGCATATTCGTTTAAGTTGTTACTTGAAGATAAGGAAAAATATCGTTTGTCTCCAAAAAAACACGATTTTTGTTCCCAGTATGGCAGAAGAACTTATCATTCGACAAGGAAACAAAGAAGCAATGTATCAATCGTTGCTGCCACAAATTGTGGCGCTCGTTTCGGGCGAACCGGATTTGATTGCCAACCTTTCCAACACGGTAGCCGCGTTGCGAGAGACGTTTGGTTTTTTCTGGGTAGGGTTTTATCTCGTAAAAGCCGATGAGTTGGTTTTGGGTCCTTTTCAAGGTCCAATTGCTTGTACCCGCATTGCTTTGGGAAAAGGTGTTTGTGGCGCTTCTTGGAAAGAAAAAACAACCTTTTTAGTTCCCGATGTAGATGCTTTTCCCGGCCACATTGCGTGCAGTTCGGCTTCGAAAAGCGAAATTGTAGTGCCTATTTTAAAAAATGGAACGGTAGTAGCCGTTTTGGATGTTGATAGTGATCAACTGAACGACTTTGATTCAGTAGACCAAAAATACCTTGAAGAATTAGCCTTATGCGTTTCGGACTTGTTTTAATTCTATTCTTATTGAGTGCTTGTGCTCAAGTGGGTGTGCTCAGTGGTGGCACAAAAGACGAAACTGCCCCTGCGCCCAATATGGAAAAAATGTCGCCAAAAAATGCGTCCACCAACTTCAACGGAAAAGAACTGGTTATTCCTTTTAACGAATTCATCAAATTGAACAATCCGAGTGAAACGATGGTGGTGGTTCCTCCCAACATCAAACCGATGGCCAAGGTGAAAAACAAAACCTTGTACCTTTCGTGGAACGACGATTTATCACCTAACACAACGTATGCTTTTTATTTGAATGGAACTGTTCAAGACACCAAAGAAAACAACGATTCTTTGATGACTTTTGTGTTTTCGACCGGTGAAACCATCGATAGTTTGACAGTTCAATACTTTGTTCGAGATGCTTTTACCAATGAGCCCGTAAAGGACGTTATTGTCGGGTTATATGAGTCTTTTTCAGACACTATTCGTCCTACTTATTTTGCTCAAACGGATGCAACTGGTGCCGCTCAATTGCGTTATTTAAAAACAGGAAAATACGATGTTGTGGCTTTCGAGGATAAAAACAAAGACTTGAAACACCAAATCAACGAACGAATGGGATTTAAAAAAGCGGCACTTGAATTGACCGGTATTTTTGTCGATTCTGTCCCGATTCGCCTATTTCCGCCGGAAGAAACGCCTCAAATTACCCGTTTCTCCTTCAATGCTCCAGGCAGTTTTGTCGTTGCGGCCAATCGAAATTTAGAAAAAACCCTCTTCTATATAAACGGCGAAAAAATAAGTGATAAAAATTTGCACGCTTTTGCATCCGATTCTTTGTTGTTGACTTTTTCCATCAGTGATACTAGTCAATATACGCTCATTGCCGAAAATGAAAATTGGACCGACACCACTTCTATCCGTATCACGCAAAAAGAAAAAAGTGGTTCACTTCGTTTGCAAGTTGATGGTGGAAACGAAATTCTGCCCAAAACACCCATTGTTTTAATCGCTTCTGCAGAACTCAAATCAGTAGTCGTGCCTTTGATTCACGTAATCAATGTACAAGACAGTTCGCAATTAACACTTGGCCAAACATCCCTGAACGGAAACCGTTTGGAAATGAATTTTGAACGAGAAAAAACAAGCAACGCAAATGTGCTTTTCTTGCCAGGTTCGCTAATTGACGCACATGGTCCAAATTCAGATACAATTCTATTGAAACTAACCTGCTTGCTTGAAAAAGAACTCGGAAGCATGGATATCGACGTGTCCGATTTCCAATCTCCATTGGTTTTAGAAATTTTGCTGGGGAAAAAATTGGTCGCTTCTATTCCGCTTGGAAAAGAACAACGAAAACACCACTTTTCCAATTTAAAACCTGGTGAATATTCTTTCCGACTTGTGCTGGACGAGAATGAAAATGGAAAATGGGACGTCGGGAACCGTGCACTCGGCCTACAACCCGAAATCATTCAAAAATTTCAAGAAACCAAAAAAGTTCGCGCCAATTGGGATTTGGAAGTAATTTTGAAACAACCCGAAAATGGAGGAAACTAATCCATTAGAAAAAGCGCTTTCTGGCTGGAAAATAATTCTTCCAATTGTCCTGGGTTTGTCCATTGCTGTTTGGATGATTTATCGAAGTGTGAACCAAACCACCTTCATTGCCGTAGAAAAAGGAACGGGAAATTATTCCTGGGTCGATGCCAATCAGAATCAGGTTGTTGACATGCATAATTGGAAGGAATTTCAAGCAACCGAGCACGGCGATTACATCTTGGAAACCGTCTCTTCCCTCATTAAAAACATTGATTTAGGTTTCCATGTTTGGCTTTGGTTGCTGGTGGCAGTGGTATTTATGATTGGACGCGATTTTTTCTACATGGTGCGCATTCGCGTACTCACGAAAAATGATCTTTCTTGGCGTAAATCGTTCATTGTTATTATGCTTTGGGAATTTGCCTCTGCCCTTTCTCCTGGAGTTGTGGGCGGTGCTGCCGTTGCGATGTTTATTTTGAACCGAGAAAAAATCGCTTTGGGTCGATCCACGGCAATTGTGGTGATTACAGCGTTTTTAGACAATCTATTTTACCTACTGATGATTCCCCTCGTATTTTTAATGGTGGACCAAAGTCACTTGTTTCCGGCAAATGTTTCTGGTTCAGGAAGTGTTCAAACCATTTTTTGGACAGGTTTCGCCGCAATTTTTGGTGTTTGTTCCTTTCTATTTGCCAGTATTTTTCTTTTCCCCAACTTGGCCAAAACCGTTTTGGGATTCCTATTCCGTTTCCCCTTGTTGAAGCGCTGGCGAGAAAAAGCCATGCAAACGGGCGAAGAAATTTACACCACTTCTCATGAATTAAAAGATGAACCGAAATCTTTTTGGATCAAAGCCTTTTTGAGTACGTGCGGTTCCTGGGTTTCTCGCTATTTGGTCATCAATGCGATTCTTCAGGCTTTCTTGCACTTATCAGTAACCGAACATTTTCTTTTACTTGGAAAACAATTGGTTTTGTGGCTTTTCATGCTCGTAAGCCCAACGCCAGGCGCTAGTGGAGTGGCAGAATACGCGTTTGGAGAGTTGCTTTCCACTTTTGCGGCTTCCAGTATGCTTTTAGTGGCGATGGCTGTTATATGGCGCTTAATCTCGTATTTTCCTTATTTGTTTATTGGGGCGTTTTTGTTGCCTCGGTGGTTGCGGAAATAAGTTGCTAGTTTCAAGTTCTTTTTCAACAAGTTGAAAAATTCAGAGTTGCAAGTTCTGTGTGCTATGGGATTGGTTGGCATTTTTAGGTGGAACGGCTTCCGAGAGGCGTTCTTTGGCATTCAAGATCTTTTATAACATAAGGCGAAGCACCTGTTTTTCAGGGCAAAGGAACTTAAGCACCCAGAACTTGCAACTCGCAACTTTTTAACTTGTAACTTAAAGAGGAATATTCCCGTGCTTCTTCCAAGGCAAACTTTCGTTTTTGTTTTCCAAGGATTTGAACGCTGCGATTAAGCGAGATCGGGTTTCTTCTGGTAAAATAACATCGTCCACAAAGCCGCGTTCTGCTGCTCGATATGGATTGGCAAATTTTTCAGCGTATTCGGCTTCCTTTTCCAATAATTTTGCAGCTGGATCGGCGGCTTCTGAAATTTCTCTTTTGAAAATAATTTCGGCGGCACCTTTCGCTCCCATTACGGCAATTTCGGCTGTTGGCCATGCATAGTTCAAGTCCGCTCCAATATTTTTGGAGTTCATCACGTCGAACGCGCCACCGTATGCTTTTCTTGTGATAACGGTAATTCTTGGAACCGTTGCTTCAGAAAACGCGTACAATAATTTGGCTCCGTGCGTGATAATCCCTCGCCATTCTTGATCGGTTCCCGGTAAGAATCCTGGAACGTCTTCGAATACCAAAAGTGGAATGTTGAAGGAGTCACAGAAGCGAACAAATCGGGCTCCTTTTCTCGAAGAGTCGATGTCCAACACACCCGCCATCGCTGCCGGTTGATTGGCAATTATTCCCAAGGTTCTGCCTTCCAAGCGAGCAAAGCCAATCACGATGTTTTTCGCAAATTCTTCTTGAACTTCGCGGAAACTTTCGTCATCTATCACACAATCGATTACTTTTCGGATATCGTAAGGAACATTGGCGTTGGTAGGAATGATGTTTTTTATCAGTTCATTTTTATTTTCGCTGAATTCAAATACACTTGGTTTGGGTGCCAATTCTTTTGCGTTTTGTGGCATGTAAGTAATCAAATCCCGCACTTTTTTCAAACATTCTACATCGTTGTGTGCCGTGAAATGATTTACGCCCGATTTCTCCGCATGCGATTTCGCGCCACCCAAATCTTCGGAAGAAACTTCTTCGTGGGTTACTGTTTTTACAACGTTCGGTCCGGTTACAAACATGTAGGATGTTTCTTCCACCATGAATATGAAATCCGTCAAAGCAGGCGAATAAACTGCGCCACCGGCACACGGTCCCATGATGACTGAAATTTGTGGGATCACGCCGGAAGCTCGAGTATTTCGGTAAAATATATCGGCATAACCCGCCAAGGAAACAACGCCTTCTTGAATTCGAGCGCCGCCGGAATCATTCAAACCAATCAACGGAGCGCCATTTTTCATGGCCAAATCCATCAATTTACAAATCTTATCGGCATGCGTTTCCGACAAAGAACCGCCTAAAACCGTGAAATCTTGCGAAAAAACATACACCAAACGTCCGTGAACTGTCCCGAAACCGGTTACAACTCCATCTCCTGGAAAGTGCACTTTGTCCAAACCAAAATAGGTGGATCGGTGCTCGATGAACATACCCGTTTCTTGAAATGAATTTTCGTCGAGTAGCAACGTGATACGTTCGCGTGCCGTCAGTTTTCCTCCACTGTGTTGTTTGGCAATTCTAGCTTCGCCGCCTCCCAAAACTGAATTTTCACGTCTTTTTAATAGTTCCTCGCGCTTTTGTTCCATGTCCAAATGATTTGTTGAAACAAAGATAATAGAAGCTTGGGGATTCAAGCCAGATGGACTTGTTTTTTCTGTTTTTACAAAAAGGGGGCCGAAGAATGGATATCAAGCAAAATGGATAAACCGCATGGCCCGAAAAGCCAAATGAGTAAACAATATTTTCGGGTTGGCATTGCGTTCAATCTCATAATGACTTTCACTGAAAATTTTCATGAAATCCACGATGTTGTTGCCCGTAATAAATTTGGCGAAGTTTTTTAGAAATGCGGCTTCTTCATTGGAAACTCGCGTCAATTGATCATCGGTGTAATTTTTTAGAATACTCTGTCGACACATGTGAACGGCGTATTCCAAAAAAATCTTTTGTTGTTCGCGACCGATGGTGGCTATTTTATCCGCCCAGTCCATCATTTCGATGACATTTTTTTTGAAGGCACTTCGCATCAATTCGATGAAAAGCTCACGGTTGCCATTTTCTGCTTCCACATTCCCAATGCTTGCTCGAACGGCGCAAATGTCGCCTTCCACCCTAGCGACCAAACTTACAATCTCGCCTTGCGGTAAGTCGCTGATCCGTTTTGTGTACTCTTCCACTTCGGAAAACTGCAACCGCGGAATTTTACGAATTTGCGTTCTTGACAAAATCGTGGGTAAAATAGCCGAACCGTTTTCTACAACTAAAATCAACAAGGTTTTGGCACTTGGTTCCTCCAAGGTTTTCAAAATTTTATTGGAGAAAGCTGTGTTCATTTCTTCCGCCATCCAAATCACAACAACTTTGAACCCGCCTTCATACGACATCAAAGAAAGCTTGTGCAGCAATTCTTTACTCTCATCGGTTCCAATAATGGGTCGTCGGCCTTTGTCATCTGTAAAATTAATCCAGTCGTTCAAGTCGAAATACGGTGATTTCTTTACCATGTCTCGCCATTCTTTCAACATGGGGTCGGCAGTTTTGGAAATTGCTTGAACGGTCGGGAAAACAAAATGCACATCTGGATGAGACAAATGATGGTTCTTTTGACAACTCGGACAAACACCACAAGCATCACTCTCTGTTCGGTTTTCGCAAAACAAATATTGAATATACGCCAATGCTAGGGCAAAACTGCCGTATCCTGTTTGTCCTAAAAAAAGTTGGGCATGGCTAATTTTCTCCGAATTGATTTCGTGAATCATTCTGGATTTTACTTCTTGTTGACCGACTACCTCTTTGAAAAGCATGGCTAAAATTAAGTATTTTCTTTTCCTAAGGCATCTCGCAGAAATCATTATTTTTACAAAAACCTTTTATCCTCTAAATTATGCGCGTCCTCGTACTCTTTTTATTTGGTTTCGTGATTTTACCTTCTTTCGCTCAAACTGTTCAAGTTGAAGAAGGTATGCAGTCGTTTCGTGCAGGCAGATTGAATGCCATGACGGTGAATGTTCCCTTTGTAGATGAAAAAACACTCGAAAAAGCACTGAAAAACGAATTAAAAGACTGGAACGGAAAATACAATTCCTCCAAAGGTGAAATGACAGTCGTGGGAGCATACCAAAATGCGATTGGCATCAAACCCTTCGATGCGACCATTAAAATCATTTACGGCAAGAACAATGATCTTTCTTTTGCTTTGGCAATTGACTTGGGTGGCGCCTATTTAAACCGCCAGGACCACAAAATGCAATACGAAACGATGGCTGAAAAGATGCGCTTGTTTGCCTTGAAACTTGCGAAAGAAACCATCAACGAAGAAAACAAAGACCAAACTAAAATTTTAACCGACCTTGAAAAAGATCAAACCAACTTGGTAAAAGACAAAGAAGATTTGGAAAAATCCATTGCCGATTACGAGCAGAAAATTCAAGACGCTAAAAAGAAAATTGAGCAAAACTTGAAAGACCAAGACGACAAAAAATTAGCTATCGACAAACAGAAAGTCGTCGTGGAAGGAATTGATAAAAAGCTAAAATCCATCAAATAAGACGCTTTTCATGTTTGAGAATTTTCGTTATCATATATTACTTCATTTTATCATTTTTATTTGGGGATTCACTGGGATTCTTGGAAAATTAATTCATTTGGATAGCCTTTCCATTGTTTGGTGGCGCGTCGTCATTGCATTTTTGGGATTGGGAATTTATTTGAAATTGAAACGCTGGGATTTTACCGTTCATTCCAAAAAACAATTATACTACATTTTGGGCGTTGGCGTTATTGTTTCGCTCCATTGGGTTCTATTTTACAAAAGTATACAAATGTCCACCGCTTCTTTGGGGATTTTGTGTTTGTCAACCACCACGTTGCACGTCACTTGGCTAGAGCCTTTGATTATGAAACGAAAGTTTTTGCTGTCAGAATTTATTTCGGGCCTTCTGATAATTGGTGCTTTGATTTACGTTTCGGGCGATTTCAGTGCCTCGGATTACACCGCTTTGTTTATTGGATTGGCCTCCGCGTTAATGGCGGCTTTGTTTTCCGTTTTCAACGCAAAGTTGGTACAAAAAACATCATCTGAAACCATTAGTTTTTATGAATTTGGCATCGCCGTTCTTTTCTTGTCCGTCTTGTTGGGGATGGAAGGCCGTTTAAATCCCGATTTGCTGATTATGACCACATCTGATTTACTTTGGTTGCTGTTTTTGGGATTGGTGTGCACTTCCTTCGCATTCTTAGTCGTGGTAAATTTAGTTAAGCGATTGGGCGCCTTCACCGTTTCGTTGAGTATCAACATGGAACCGGTTTACACCATTTTTCTTGCCATCGCCATTTTACACGAAAACACGCAGCTATCCAATAAGTTTTACGTGGGAGCAATTGCCATCGTGTGCATTGTTCTACTCAATGCCATCATCAAATACAGAATGAAAAGCAAGAATACAAACGCATTCATTTAATCTTCGAGATAGCCCTTTTGCTGTAAGAAAGAAAGCCACAATTTGGTTTGATCGGGATTCAAAACACGTGGAAATTTATTCTGTGCACCCAATTTGCCAATGGATTCCAAAAAGCCATAAAATGCCTTTGTGGGAATGAATTTCAACACAGGATCTTTCAAATTGTATTTGCGGCTGGAAGCATAATCGTCGTTCAATTCCGAAATGTTTTGATCGATTTTCTTCATGGCTGTCAAAGCATCCATCGGTTCATCTGAACCAATAAACCAGTAATGACGGAGTTCTTCTTCGTGCGCAAACAAACAAAATTCCATGAATTCCATCCCCAATTCTTTTCCTGCTGCATTTACCGAATGATTGATGTTGTCCAACGACAAATGCTCGCCCACCAAACTCACAAATTGTTTGATTCGACCAGTAATAATCAACTCAAATCGATCTTTGTCGATAAAACGAACCAAGTCGCCAATCATGTACCGCCACAATCCAGCATTGGTAGAAATCACCAAGGCATAATCCACGCCTTCTTGCACTTCGTTGAGCGCCAAAGCGGAATAATGATTTTGCAAGGTTCCATCTTCTTTGAAAAATTCTGAATTGAAAGGCACAAACTCAAAGAAAATACCGTTTTTCAACAGCAATTCCATTCCTTTTCTACCCGGTGCGACCTGATAAGCAAAATAACCCTCGCTGGACAAGTAAGTATCCAAACAATGTACATCCCGACCCAACACTTTGTTTAACCGCGCAAAATAAGGATCCATAAAAACGCCGCCGTGCATGTACACGTGAAAATTCGGCCAAATATCGTGGATGGTTTTCAAGTTGTAGCGCTCGATTACTCTTTCCATGAGCAAGATACACCAACTGGGTACACCTAAAACGGTACCGATGTTCCATTCCGGTGCTTTTTCCACCATCAGTTCCAACTTCTCGTTCCAATTCTTTAATCGGGTGATTTTTTCGCCTGGTTTTGTAAAAGGCGATACAACGGGAGATGTATATTTTTTTAGAATGCCACTCAAATCTCCCTCAATATGCGTCGGCATTTTTGTGAGTTTCGTGGAACCTCCTACGACCAATAAGCTGGCTTCATAAAAAGCTTCTGGCAGGTCTAGTTCATGGATATTTGTGAGTTGACTCATCGTCGTTTTTTGAAACGATCGAATCATTTGAATGGTTACTGGTATGCGTTTGCTGGGAGAACCAGTTGTTCCGGACGATAAAGCATAATGCCGAATTCTTCCTGGCCAAATGATATCTCTTTTACCATCAATGCAGTCTTTCAGCCAATTTTCATAATATTCATTGTATTCTGTAATGGGCACGCTGACTTGAAAATCGTCCACCACCTCATCACCAGCCAGCACATTCTTGTATTGATATTGCTTCCCAAATTTGGTGTTTTTTGCTTTTTCCAAGAGCTTCACAAGCGTTATCACTTGGTGATAATACTCCTTGTTTTTGTTCATCGATCGCTTGTAAGAAATCTCGGTTGTTTTTTTTATGAGCTTACCTATAATTGGCATTGTGGGTGCTTTTTTGGCTTTCTCAAAGTTAATGTATTTTCTTAAGTTGCCAACTTTCGACTCTTTTAAAAACAAATTCCAATTCAACGAACTTCAATTGTATTTTGTAACTTTGCACAAATTTTTCTTACCTGTATGAAAACATTCATTGTTCCCCACGATTTTTCACCGGTAGCGGATCGCGCGCTTCAACACGCTGTTGTCACTGCAAAATTCTTACACGCTCAAGTATATGTACTTCATGTTGTTGCTAAACAAAAAGACATTGCAAGCGCTGAAAAAAAACTAGCCAAACACATTGCTCCTTTTGGTGACGCAACCACCATTATTCCCCGCGTTCGCATAGGAAGTATTTTTGAAGACATTGGTGAATTCGCTGCGGAACACCATGCGGAACTTATATTTATGGGAACACATGGCGCTCACGGTTGGCAACATGTAACCGGTTCTCACGCGTTGAAAGTGGTAACTAGTTCTAGTGTTCCTTTTATCATCGTTCAGGAAAGAGAATTGAAAGAGGCTGGCTACCGTGACATTGTCGTTCCTTTGGATTTACAAAAAGAAACCAAGCAAAAATTGGCCATTGTTGCTGATTTAGCCACTTATTTCAACTCAAGAGTGCACGTTATTACACCCGAGGAAACGGATGATTTCTTACGTCACAAAGCCAACACCAATATTCAATTTGCGCGGAAATTTTTCACGGAAAGAAAAATAGAGATGGCCTTAAAAACAGTTGGTTCGCAAGATTTCAATGAAGAAATTGTCAAATATGCCGAAGAAACCAATGCGGATTTGATTGCCATCATGAATCTGAATAAAAACAGCTTGTTTGGCACTTTGCTAGCCAATCACGAACAATACATCATCAACAACGAAGCAAAAATTCCGACATTGATTGTCAATCCTTTGGACGTGCCTTACGGACAGAGCGTTTTGTTCTCTTAGTCTTTGTACTCGTTTTTTTCCAATCTTGCTTGAATCTCAGAGAGATTCTGTTTTTTCTTGGTATCCCGCAAGTTTTTAGATGTTGTGGTAAAATACTTGTGTAGTTTGAAAAAGTCCACTTGTACTTCGTCCCAATGACGGTGATTTCTGATTTTGCCACGCTCCATTAATTCACGACACAGACGTTCTGAAATTTGATGGAAATCACTTCGTCCCAAATAATCCAAATCGGCGTCACACATAATTTCCTCCAATAAATTTTTTGGCTTGTGGGGTATTCGAGTCACAAAAATCAAATCTTTCACGATCAATACTTGCTCCGGCGTATAGCCATATTCTGGTAAAATTTCTTCTGCCATTTGTGCCCCAACGACTTCATTGTCGTCATAAATTCGAACAAATCCAGCATCGTGATAAGTCGCCGCAGATTTTAATAAAAACAAGGCCTCGTCCGTTACGCCTTCTTGAATAGCAATGGACTCAGCCGCTCGAACCACATCGTTGGTGTGTTCTACGCAATGGTAATACAAATTCTTGTCCAGCTCTGTCTCCAATATTTTCATGATTTTACGTTCCGCTTTAAAGTAGTTAATGCTACTATAAACGTGTAAATTCAAAACTTTTAGGAATTTTTCATTGGGAAAGACTCCTTCTTCATTGATGGACAACTCTTCTTTGATCGAATCGACCGTGTACATTTCAATCAACCCTCGACTTTTTGATTGTACTTTTCCTTTGAAGGAAGTGTTGAAAAATGCGCTGATAAAGCGGTAGGTATTGCCCGTAATCGTCACTTTGCCCGGCTCGCCCAAAATTTCCATTCGTTGGGCTTTGTTCACCGAAGCGCCCCAAATGTCGTAGGCGAATTTTTTTGTGCCAATCACCCCAGCTGTAACTTCTCCTGTGTTGATTCCTAAACGTAAATCCCAACTGGCTTCACCTTTGGTAAGCGTTTCCAATTTGTGTTTTTTCACAAAATCTTGGATCTGAAGTCCCGCCAAACAAGCTTCAATAGGATTGGAATTGTTGCGCGCGGGCACGCCACCAGCTGCCATGTAGGCATCACCAATGGTTTTGATCTTTTCGAGGTTGTTTTTCTCGATTATTTCATCAAATTTGGTGAAGAAGAAATCCAATTTCTCCACCAATTCTGTTGGTTTCATGGTGTCAGAAATATTGGTAAAACCAACAAAATCAGAGAAAATAACACTCACTTTTTTGTAGGCGCGTGCTTTGGCTTTTCCTTTTCGTTTCAATTCCTCCAAGGTGTCACTTGGAATGATGTTCACCAATAATTTTTCCGACTTGTCTTTCTCAATTTGGAGCAAACGTTGTTTCTCGATTACCTTGTTTCGCTCCTCTTCAATTTGTCGTTTTTGTTTTTCAATTTTCTTGCTTTGTTCCCGAATTTCAGAGGTTCGTTCGTTGATTTTAATTTCCAATAAGACTTGTTCTCGTCTTTCTGAATCCAAACGAAAACGGATGTACAAAGCAATCAACAAACTAAAAACCAAAGCACAGGATAAAATAAACCACCAACTCAGCCAAAAAGGTGGTCGCAAAACCAATTTCATCGTCGCTGGATGCAACGACCATTCGCCGGTTCCTTTTCGCGCATACACTTTTAAAACATAACTGCCGTAGGCCAATGAGTTGAAATGAATTTCATTGTCGGTTCCCAAAAAGATTTCTCGCTCATCACTGCCTTCCAACATGTACTTGAAATTGATCAACTCCGGATTAGACATATCCGAAGCCTGAAAACGAATCGTGAAACTTCGCTGGTCGTGATCCAAGGAAATGTCTTTTATCAACGCCATCGTTTTGGGCAAAATTGGATTGTTGTCTTTTGGCGTAATCCAATCGCCATCGAGTTTGATTTTGGAGAAATACACTTGTATGTCCGGTGATTTATGCTCCAAGTTGATCGGGTCGAAATAATTGAATCCATAAATGCCGCCGAAATAAAGATTTTCTGAAATCGCATTCATGTATGCGCCCATGTTCATCTCGTTACTCATCAAACCTTCAACTTCGGTATAGTTTTGCGTCTTACGCGTGGTTGGATCCAAACAACTCAACCCTCGGTTGGTGCTCATCCAAATTCTGCCGTTTCGGTCCGATAAAACGCCGTAAATCAAATTGTTGGGCAAACCGTTGCTTTTGTCAAAAACTTCCGTTTTGCGCGAACGCATGTTGTGCAAAATCACACCAGAACCTACCGTTCCTATCCAATATTCATCAGACGAAGTGTGCAAAATACTGGTGAAATAATCCTTGCTGTATCGGGCCAAAATGTCGTTTCGTTCATAAGGAACGATTTTTAAAACATCGTCTTGTTCTTTTAAGTAGTTCAAACCACCACCACTGGTCGTAAACCACATTTTTCCATTGATGTCTTTGTACACAAAACGACACACTCCTGCAATAATTGAATTGGCTCGGTTGAGCGGATTATTGACGAAAACTTGTGCTTTCTTCGTGTTAATATCCAAAAGTACAACGCCTCCTTTGGTACCTAAAAATACTTTATCGTCACGCCAGTAAGCAATGGAATAAATCCAAGCCAAATTGGGCTGATTGTCGGTATTTACGAATAGCGGTATGAACTCATATTTTGTGGGTGATTTGATGCGCAATTCATACAATCCATCAACAAAGCCGACTAAAATTCGGTTTTGATTGATGACATACACCGAAAAAATGGACATTTCTTTGTTGTATCCTTGTTTCGCCGCTTGTTTGTTGCGGTAAAAATGATCGTAAACACCCGCCAGTCGGTCATAACGTGAAAGGGCATTGTCTGTTCCAACGAACAAAAATTCCCCCGTAGGATCTTCTCCAAAACACCAAACGCTGGCACTTGCCAATCCTTGACGCAAATTCGCGACGGGACCAACACTGTAAAATCCTTGGTTGTCGGAATCAAAATTACTCAAGCCGCGCTCAGTTCCTACCCAAAATGTACCCGATTGATCCCGGAAAATGGTGTTGATTTCGTTGAAAAGTAAGGCGTGTTTCTGGTAAATGTCTTGTGAACTATTGAAGATGCTTCCGTCATTTCGAATGGTAAAAAGACCTTCTTTTGCCGATGTAAAATACCAGGTTCCATTGTCGGTATACATGTCGGTTATGTCTACTTTACCAAACGTATTGGTCAATTCGGGAAAGCTTTCGCGCAATATTTCCATGCGCACATCGTATTGGAAAATACCTTCGCTGGTCGCCAGGAAAATTCGGTTTTTTCCCATGTCCATAATCCGATTGACCTGCGGAAAACCTTTGTTGATCGGGAAAGCTATATTTTTTAAGTTGTTTGTGTAGGGATTCCACAATTGAACACCGTAATCCGCTGTGTTGACCAACACTTTGTACTGAGTCAACACCAAAATTTGTTTTACATTTTGCAGTTCGTTGCGACGTTTTATTCCTTCAAATTTATGGGTGTCGGGATTGAAAATTTGAATACCGTGTGACGAACTGGCCAACCACAGCTTTCCATCCTCGTCAATGGAAATGTCTTCAATTTGCATGGGCAAGTTCGCCCCAAGCGCATAGGTTTTGAATTTTTCCGAATAGGGATTGTAAACCGTTAATCCATTGTTGGTGCCAAACCACAAACGGCCGTCTTTGGTTTTTTCGGAGCAGTTGATGAATTCATTTTCCAATCCTTCGGTGTCGTCGGAATTGAATACTTCAAATTCGTATCCGTCGAATTTATTCAAACCATCCTGGGTTCCGATCCAAAGTGCGTTCGTGAAATCTTGTTGAATCGTCGTAACGGAACTTTGTGATAATCCGTTGGTGATGGTAAAATTCCGAAAGCGGTAACCGGTTTGTGCCGAAACCGTTGCACAACCCAAAAGGAACAAAAACAAAAAAGTGCTACTTCGTATCATCCTTGAGTGGATTTTTTACAAAGTAACACATTTTTATGAATTGGTGTATTTTCCGTCTAATTTCCTGCTGGCGATGGCGCCGGACCACTGATGGCAGAGTTTTCCAAGTCGCGGTCAAACATATACATGCCGCCTTTGTCGCCTCCGATTAGACGTAATTTGTCTAAAACCGTTCGCGCCAAAGCCTCTTCTTCCAATTGTTCCGCAACATACCATTGCATAAAATTGTGGGTTGAATAATCTTTTTCTTGCAAGCAAATATCCACGACTTCGTTGATGCTTTCCGTCACCATGATTTCGTGTTCCAATAACAATTCAAACACTTTTTCCAAGTTATCAAATTCCACTGGTGGCTGCTCAATGGCTGGAACAACCGCTTTTCCGCCACGTTCATTTAAAAATTTAATGAGTTTCAACATGTGAAACCTTTCTTCGTCTGAATGTTGGTACATGAACTTCGCCGTTCCGTTCAATCCGTTGTTTTCGGACCAGGAAGCCATGGCTAAATAAAACTGCGAAGAAGAACTTTCTTTTACAATTTGTTCGTTGATTGCTTTTTCTACTCTTTTGTTCATGTTGTAAATTTTGTATTTTAACAAAGTTAATAAACACATAACCATTAACTCAGTATTACCCCATTAAATAATCTTAATTTAGCGGAATGTACTGAAAAGTAGTCTTTTCAATCAAAAATAAAGAATGTCAAAAAAGAAAAACAGTCAACCAAAAAAGTTCAAAAGAGGCTTAGAAAACCTAGTCCGAAGATTTTACGAAAAAAACAGCAACGGCGATTTTACGCATCAACAAATCTGCAATGCGCTGGATATTCGTGAAAATGCTTTGCGGAAATTGGCCTATGACATTCTACAAGAATTGAGCAAAGACGGCTACTTGAAAGCAACGGGACACGGAACTTTCCGTTTGAACAATTCCGGCAATTTCGTCGTGGGTTATTTGGATTTGACAACGCGTGGAGCGGGTTTTGTGAGCATCGAAGAAAATGACGGCGATGTGTACATTGCTCCACAAAATGTCAATCAATCTTTGGCGGGCGATTTGGTGAAAGTACAAGTCATCAAACAAGGCGCAGGTCGTTGGGAAGGCAAAGTCATTGAAGTTGTAGAAAGAGAACGAACGCAATTTGTTGGAACCCTGGAAATGCATGAAAAATTTGCGTTTTTGGTGCCCGACAATGCCCGTGTAGGCACCGATATTTACATTCCAAAAGAAAAATTGAAAGGCGCCAAAGACAAAGATCGTGCTTTGGTGAAAATAACCGTTTGGCCAAAATCGGCTGACAATCCGTACGGAGAAGTGCTCGAAGTGTTGAGCGGCGCCAACCCGAACGACAGCGAAATGGTGAGCATTTTGTGCAACTACGGCATCGATTACGTTTTCCCCAACGAAGTTCTGTCAGAATCGGAAGTGGTTTCCATGGAATTGGACGAAAAAGAAATCGCCAAACGAAGAGATTTTAGAAATATCACCACGTTCACCATTGATCCAGTAGATGCAAAAGATTTTGACGATGCACTTTCCATCCAAAAATTGCCGAACGGTCGCTGGGAAATTGGTGTGCACATTGCTGATGTGAGTCATTACGTTCGTCCTGGCATGGCGATGGATGTGGAAGCGTTGAAACGTTCCAACTCCACGTATTTGGTTGATCGGGTGATTCCGATGTTGCCCGAACAATTGTCGAATATGGCGTGTAGTTTGCGTCCAAACGAAGATAAATACACCTTCTCCGCTGTTTTTGAAATGGACGAAGAAGGAAAAGTATACACCGAATGGTTTGGAAAAACAGTCATTCATTCCAACAAACGTTTTGCCTACGAAGATGCGCAAGCGATCATTGAAGGAGCCGACGGAGAATTCAAAGACGAAATCCTTTTGTTTGATAAAATCGCCAAAATCCTACGTGGAAAACGCTTGAAAAAAGGCGCCATGGCCATTGAATCCGAAGAAGTTCGCTTCAAATTGGACGAGAAAGGTTTTCCAGAAAGTTTGGTCATCAAAGTATCGAAAGACGCCAACAAGTTGATTGAAGAATTCATGTTGTTGGCCAACCGAAAAGTGGCGGAATTCATCGGAAAACCGAAAAAAGGTCGTGATACCATTCCATTTGTGTACCGTGTACACGACAAACCGGATCCGGCAAAAATTCAATTGTTCAACCTCTTCATCAAGAAATTTGGTTACGAAATAGATTTCAATCACCCGGATGAAATTTCAAAGAAAATCAATGCTTTGCTCGACGATATTCGTTACAAAAACGAATACAATTTGATTCAAAACATGGCCATTCGCTCGATGGCGAAAGCAACCTACGAAGTGGAAAACATTGGTCACTACGGTTTGGCCTTTGAACAATACACCCACTTTACTTCGCCGATTCGTCGGTATGCGGATTTGGTGGTGCACCGCATTTTGCAAGAAGAATTGACCACACAAAAACACCGCTACGGAAAAGAGCTCAACGATATCTGCAAACGTATTTCGCGCATGGAGCGAAAATCTTCGGAAGCAGAACGAGAATCCACGAAATACTTCCAAGTTTTGTTTGTACAAGACAAAGTCGGCGAAGAATTTGTAGGAACCGTTTCTGGCATTGCCGAGCACGGTTTGTATGTGAAAATGGACGAAAACAAATGCGAAGGCATGGTGGCCATGATGGACATTCCGGGCGATCGCTTCTCCTTCGATGCCGACCGCTTCCAAATCATAGGCGGAAGAACCAAAAAAACCTACAACATTGGCGACAAAGTGACCGTGAAAATCTACGAAGTGCATTTGCGGAAAAGACAGATTGATTTGGAGTTGATTGCGGAGTAAATGCCTGTATTTTGTGTAACACGAAATTAGTATATTTACTGGTAAAAGACTCGACATGTTGCACATTTGTGGCGCATAGCGAGTTGTTATATCGAATTGTGCGGTTTCCGTTGCACAAAGCCATGCACTTTGAAGGCATTTCATAAAAAGGAATCACTACGATTTTAGAAGATTAAAG